>JABWBR010000116.1 GCA_013360405.1 Saprospiraceae bacterium | reverse complement strand
CTTTTAGTATGGATTCCCCAAGTTCTGATAGCAATTCACCAGCCGTCAACGACTTGCATTCGATAATTTTCGCCTTTTTCATGCCGAAATTTACCAAAAACGCCAATCCCTACTTTTTTTATGAACAATTTGATGCTTTTTTTTATCTTAATCCTTCGTACACCCCTAATGGAAAGAAGACAATTTATTCAAAAAGGCGCCACCGTAGCTCTTGCCGGTGGATTGCTGACAAACCAAGCTATAGCAATGCCTACAGATAAAGTATTTATCCACCACGTATATTTTTGGTTGACAAATCCGGAAAGCAAAGCGGATTTGGATCAACTAATAGCGGCGTTGAAAAAATTGAGTGAGGTGCCCAATATTCAGCAATTTCATATCGGCGTGCCTGCCGATACCCATAGAGAGGTGATCGAAAGCAGCTATCAGGTATCCTGGTGTTTGTTTTTTGCCAATGCGGAAGAAGAAGAGGTTTATCAAACACATCCGCTTCATCTCAAATTTGTGGAGGAAAATAAACACTTGTGGAAAAAAGTGGTGGTGTATGATTCGGTAGATATTTAGCGCTTGCCTGGGGCGAACTAAGTAAGTAGTTTTTTGATCAGAACAACCTGTCCCAAATGATAATAACTATGTTCGATCATTCCGTCAATATTTCTCAAATAGGCGCCATATTTTTCATCTACAAAAACGGAGTGTAGTTTTTCATCGGGCATTTGTTCTACAAACCGGGCAAATTTTTCGGCATCGCTCCACAATTTATCCCTCAGTTGTTCCCAGTCTTCCTGTGATTGGATAGGCGGGAGGTCAAAGCTGTATTTGTCTTTGATATCCAGCGTGCCGCCTTCAAATACGTTTAAAATGCCGGCAATATAATAGTGAATATGGTAGGTGAGCGCGGCAATAGTATTAAATGAGCCCACCTTATGGGTAGCCAGTTGCCAGGTTATGTCCGATAATTGGACTTTAAAATTGGTATTGGCTACCCAGGTACCGTTTAAAATCACTTCGCGAAAGCGATTGGCTGCTTGCGTTGCCAGGCTCATTTTTATAAGAGTTTAATTTACTATGTAATAGCTCGCTAAGTTAATCAATTCCTTTTTCACTTTCTTTCACTACTGCTTCTCCTTCCCACAGCACCTTTTCCAGGTAAGGTTGCGCTTTTCTAAAATTGAGCAGGTGCAGGTAGTGGAAATAATTATCGAGGCAGAAGAGGAAAATGCCCTGTGCGATCACCGAAATACCGAATCCCTGCCACAGGGCGACGCGGTCGGCGGGCATAGCGCAGCCTTTGGCGTGGAGGAATAAGCCGAAAAAAATATAGGACAAATCCAAGCCGATGTTGAAGATCAGCATCTTCTCAATATGGCGTTGCACTTCAAAGCGTTCCAGGCAGTCGCCTTTGCGGAATTTCCTGAAAAAAGCGTGGTCGATGACGATCATGGATACCATAAAATTGATAATTCCCCATACCATATTCATCATCATAAAATAATACCAATGACCGCTAAGCCAAATCAGGGCCACGATGCCCAGTACGATATTGAAAACGCTCCACCAGCCCAAAACGGCGATGTGCTTGCGCAAAATGCCCCGGTGCCGATTGTCGAAATCTTTGATTTCGTCGATGGGTTCGTGTAAATGGAGTTTGGACGAAATTTCCGTAAGGAAATAACGAAAGTGATACATCTTAGAAGCATGGTGCGGCATAACCGACTATTTTTAAAGCCTTTCAAATCTGGCCTGGAAGAACCGTAAGTATTTGGGTTCGTAGACCATCTTCATGCCTTTAATCCGGTTTCTGCGTTTCAACACAGCCTGGGTAGCCTCGGCCACCACGTCCATGTGTGCTTGGGTATATACGCGGCGCGGAATTGTAAACCGCACCAATTCGAGTTTGGGATAATAATTTTCGCCGTCGGCTTTTCGTCCTGCCGACACGATGCCGCGTTCCATGGTGCGTATGCCCGATTCGAGGTACACCTCTGCGGAGAGGGTTTGGGCAGGGAATTCATCTTGCGTAAGGTGGGGTAAAAAGCGCCGGGCATCGACAAAGATGCCGTGGCCGCCGATGGGTCTCACGATAGGAATATCATAAGACTCCATTTTGTGGCCGAGATATTCCACCTGTCCCACCCGGGCCCCCATATGGTTGTCGTCGAGGCTTTCTTCGATGCCGATGGCCATGGCTTCCATATCGCGGCCGGCGAGTCCGCCGTAGGTATGCAGGCCTTCGTACACGACCACCATATTGCGGGCTTCTTCAAATACATCCCATTCATTGGTAGCCAGGAAACCGCCGATATTGACGAGGGCGTCTTTTTTGGCACTCATCGTGGCGCCGTCGGTATACGAACAGATCTCCTTGACTATATCGCGGATACGGCGTTTTTTGTATCCTTCTTCGCGTTGCTGGATGAAATAGGCGTTTTCTGCTACGCGGGTCATATCGTGAATAATCCTGATACCGTGTTGGTGTGTATACTCGCGCAGTTGGCGCAGATTGGCCATACTGATGGGTTGTCCGCCGGCCATATTCACGTTAGTAGCGATACTGATATACGGTATTTTGGCAGCGCCGTGCTGTTTGACAATCCGGTCGAGCTTTTCGAAGTCCACATTGCCTTTAAAGGGGTGCTCGCTCATAGGGTCGTGGGCCTCGTCGATGATGATATCGGCAAAAGTGCCGCCGGCCAGTTCCTGGTGGAGGCGGGTAGTAGTAAAATACATATTGCCGGGAACGACATCGCCGGGTTTGATCAATATTTTAGAAATAATATTTTCGGCGCCCCTGCCCTGGTGGGTGGGGATGAGGTATTTGTAGCCGTAATACTGTTGCACGGCTTTTTCGAGCCGGTAAAAATTGCGGCTACCGGCATAGGCTTCGTCGCCCATCATGAGTCCGGCCCATTGGCGGTCGCTCATCGCCGAGGTACCGCTGTCGGTCAACAAGTCGATGTAAACGTCTTCCGATTTCAGCAGGAAAGTATTGAACCCGGCTTCTTTGATGGCTCTGAGGCGTTGCGCCCGGGTGGTCATTTTGAGCAGTTCGACCATTTTAATTTTATACGGCTCTGCCCAGGAACGGTGGTAAGTGGTACTCATATTTCAGTTGTAATGTTGGTTAAGTGGCCGCAAGGTATCGCCTAATTCAAAATTGGGATATGAGTTTTGTCAATTGGGGGGGTGATAATGGCCGCAGTAACACTTCTACCTCACCAAAGTCACATCCCCCTTTTTTGTAGTGGAAATACCTTCGTCTTCGTAGCTCAGTTGCCACACGTACACATCCGATGGCGCGGGCCCTCCCTGGTATTCTCCATCCCAGTGAATTTGCGGGTCGGAGGTGGAAAATACCAAAGTGCCCCAGCGGTTGTACACCCGCAGTTGGAATTGCGTAAAGCGGCATTCTGCAAAGAAGGCGCCGAAGCGGTCGTTGCGCTCGTCGCCGTTGGGGGTGAAAACTGTGGGTACTTCTACCTGGCATTTGCAGTCTTTGACCTCTACTTCGACGGGTGCCGATGTCGTATCGCCGCAGACGTTGCTCCAGGTCACGCTGTAGAAGCCGGTTTCGGTGACGGCAAACATCGGCGAAGTGGAGCCGTCCTGCCACAGGTATTCCGCTGCACCGGACTGGGTGGCGTCGAGCAAGAGGGTGTCGCCCAGGCAGATCAGCGTATCGACGCCGATGGGGATGGCCGGGGGGGTATTAAGGGCGGAAATGGCTACCGTATCGGCGCTCGTACAGCCATTGACGGTCACTGATACGGCGTAGTTGCCGGGCTGGCTCGCCACCAAAACCGGTTGCTGGCTGCCGTTTTGCCACTGGTATTCGGCATCGCCGGGGTGGGTGGCATCGAGGGTGGCGGTAGCGCCGTTGCACAGCAGCTGATCGGAGCCGAGGTCGACTTCGGGATAGGGATAATAGGCCACCTGGATGGTATCGGTAGATTCGCAACCGGGGGCGGTCACGTCGACGTAGTAGGTGCCCGCTTCGGTCACCGTAAAGGTAGGCGTTGTCGAACCGTCCTGCCATGTATAGACCGCATTGCCTGACTCTGCTGTGGCGTCGAGTAAGGTGCTTTGGCCTTCGCAGAGCGAGAGGTCGGGGCCGAGATTGACGCTGATGTTGTTGTATTCCGAAAAATAGCCGTAGCGGCAGCCGCTGGTATTGCCGCCATTGATGATACCCATTTGGAAAATGCCCTCTGAATTGGTAACGATGCTGAGCGAGTCGGGTTCTACCTGGCTAGTCGTAAACTGTAGCGAAGCGGCGTACCATTCGCCGTTAGTACCTGGTACCGGGGCAAAGGGTGTGGCATCGACAGGTTGGCCGTTTACCGCAAACGCATCGCGCCAGTCGGCTTTGGTGATGAGGATAAGTCCGAAATTTTCGCTGTTGGAGCGCGTAAAATTAATCTGGCTCGAGCCACGGCAAATGAGGGCGGGCAATACGGCGCCGCCTACTTCACAGCCAAAACCGGTGATATGCCATACGTATGCCGGCTGTGAAGTTCGAATATACATCGATGGCTGGTTGATTTGCACTTCGTAAGCGGCGCCTTCAGCCAGCGTAGTTTGCAAGGCGCCGTTGATAAATACCTGCGTATTGCCGGCAGTGGCCAGTACGTAGGCGCGGTCGTTGTTATTATTCAAAAAACCGCGTACTACGGCGTATTCGGTGCCGAGCTGGTTGACGGGCACCAGTTGGTCGCCGGCGAGGTCTGCACAAATGCCCAGATTATTGTTTTTTGCCGAATCGTCTTTCAACGTAATGGCAATGGGCTTATTGGCCACTACTTTCGATCCGGTGGGGTGTTGGGCGCCGAGATTGCTGGTTGCCCTGGCGGAATACACCTGCCCGCGGTTGAGCACAATAGTAAATGCGGTTCCTGCAGGGTGACCCACCAGGTCGCGGGAGGGCGTGATCGTCACCGAGGTATTGTTTTCAGTAGCAACAATGTCAAAAGAGCTGTAAGTAGGTTCGTTTATCGGTTCATTAAACCAAAAAGTCTGGAACGGCGTGTAAAATTTGGTACCCAATGCATTTCTGCCTTTAAGCGCAAAAATATCGGGGTTGTTATATACTTCGGTCAGATTAGTGATTTCGTAATACGCGCTGATATTCGAAGTTGAGGTGATGCGAAAGCCGTAATTGAGCACTGCATTGGGAGGGGTGGCCTGCACGGTATTGGCCCAGGGGCTCACATTAAGCGTATGGGAAGAATTGGCTGCCAATTGGATGACAATATCGTCGAAAGCAGGATTCGCCGGTTGGCTTACAATAATCGTCGCCGGCTCGCCAAACGACGAAAAACGGAATAAGCGGTCGATAGGCTGACCCGGCGAGTGTGTCACGGCATAGGGCGCTGCAAACCAAAATTCGGTGTCTACCTGGGAAATAACCTGGCCGGCCAGGCAACAAATTGCACAAGCAGTAAGAAGTATGCGAGATTTCATGGTGGTATATTTCGTTGTTCAAAGATAGGGGAATTGGGGGATAATGTCGAGTTGAGAAATAATCTGAGAAAGTAAATAAAAAATAACAAATAGTTTAATAAAATAATTATTTTTGTTTTGATTAATGCAATTAACCCAACCACATGGAAACTCAACTCATCCGACAAAGGATCTATAACATCCGCGGCCAGCGCGTAATGCTGGATTTTGACCTGGCAGAGCTCTATGATGTAGAGACCAGGGTATTAAAACAAGCCGTCCGGCGAAACGCGAAGCGATTTCCGAATGATTTTATGCTTATTCTATCAATGGAGGAGGTGGATCAGCTGGTGTCACAAATTGTGATACCATCCAAAAGTCACTTAGGTGGAGCGTTTCCCTATGCTTTTACCGAACAGGGTGTTGCCATGCTTTCCACTGTATTGCGCAGTGAGAAAGCCATCCAAATCAATATTAGCATCATGCGTGCGTTTGTCGAGTTTCGCAATTACGCTTTAACCTACACAGATTTAGCACAAAAAATCGCCGACCTCGAAATAAAGTTCCAACGCGAATTTGCCGACATCCACGAAGTGCTTAAGTGGCTGGCCGAGGAAAATCAATCCCGTTCCGATGAAATTTCTACTTTGCAAAACTCCCCTCCACCGCCCGACGACTGGCACAACAGGCCTCGCATCGGCTATAAAAAGGATAGCTGACCCACATGTAATCTCACCCTCTCTCCCTCCCACCCTCTCTCCCTCCCCAAAGGGCCTCCCTCAGCCCCGCCTTGGTCTCCTCAGAGGCAAACGCGGCATCAACGGCATCCAGATTGCAACGCAAAAAATGCTCCGGCCCCCAGCCGAAACAATCGTACAGGCGGCGGTATTCTTCGCTGAGCGTCACATTCTCCATCGTGCGGCCGTCGGTATTGATGCCCAGGGAGATGCCCGCCCGGAAGAGTTTGTCGATGGTGTGATCGGCGAGGGTGGCAAATACGTTGGTTTGTACGTTGCTGGTGGGGCAGACTTCCAGGTGAATGCGATTTTTTACCAAATAATCCACTAAGGCGGGGTCTTCCACGCAACGCACGCCGTGGCCGATGCGCTGGGGTTCAAAGTAGCGCAGCGTTTCCCATATGCTTTCGGGGCCGCGGGCTTCGCCGGCGTGGGCGGTGCAGGGAATGCCGTGTTGCCGGGCAAAAGCATAAGCTGCCTGGTGGATCTGCGGATTCTCGGCCAGTTCATCGCCGGCGATATCGAAGCCAACTACGCGGCGGTGGCGAAAGCGATGGACTAATTGCACCGTTTCCATACTCTGTTCGCCATTGTAGTTCCTAAGGGTGCACAAAATCAAGCCGGCTTGCACGCCGGTTTGTTTTATCCCTTTTTCGAGGGCGTCGGACACGATTTCCACCACTTGAGCGGCAGCAAGTCCTTTTTGGGTGTGCAATAAGGGTGCAAAACGGATTTCGGCATAGAGGACGTTGTCAGCCTGCAATTGTGCCAACAGATCGAGCGTCGCCGCTGTTAAGGCGTGTTCAGTTTGTAGTAGTTGGATGCTATCTTCTACCCGGCTCAAAAAATCGGAGAGGTTTTGGCATTTGGGAGGGGCCGTAAACCGGTGTTGAAAATCGGCGGTAGTAATCCCAGGTTCAAATTCATTCACCACCGCAAAACCCAGCGAGCAATCGAGGTGTAAGTGCAGCTCTATCTTCGGCCATTCAGAAAAATCCATCCCTGCGCAAATTTAAAGAGCAAAGATAATGTAATTGCCCGTGAATGGATTTGCGTAATTTGGCGTCTCAGCAAATTCCCGTTGTATGTCTTTGGCGTTGCATCCCGATATGATGATCGACCCGGAAGTCGCTGCTGAACTGGCGGCTACCTATTTTGGCGTTCGCGCCAAGGCAAAATCCTTGCCAGGCGAGATCGATTTTAATTTTTATTTAAAAACAAAAAACGGCGACGAATATACCTTCAAGATCAGTCGCCCGGGTGAAGATCCGGCCTTGCTCGATATGCAGGTGAGCGCCATGAACTGCCTCGCCGGGCAGTCGCTGCCGCTGGTTTTACAGCGACCTGTAGCCGGTCTCGATGGCGAATTTTTGCAGCGCTGGCAAGATGACCAGGGTCGCGAGCGCTTTCTTCGCTTGCTCACATGGGCCCCCGGACGGATGTATGCCCAGGTAAAACCCCAGAGCGATGCGTTGCGCTATAGTCTGGGGGAGTCGCTGGCGTACCTTTGTAGCGGCTTGCAACACTTTGAACACCCCGCCGCTTTTCGGCAAATGAAGTGGGATCTGGCCCGGCTCGAACAGGTAGCAGAGAAAAGCCATAAGGTATCGCTGCCCGAGCGCCGGGCCATACTGGAAGACTTCCTGAATTTGCACCGTGAGTTGGTTGCGCCCCTTTTACCAGATATTCGCCGCAGCATAATCTACAACGACGCCAACGATTACAACATACTGGTGGGCGGAGTACCCGATAACTACCGGGTCACCGGCTTTATCGATTTCGGCGACGCGGTGTATACCCACACCATCAACGAACTGGCCATTGCCATAGCCTACGCCATTTTTGACCAGCCCAATCCCCTCGCCGCTGCGGTACCCATTGTGCGGGGATTTCACAGCGTGCTGCCCTTGCGCGAAAGCGAAATTGCTGCGCTTTACTGTCTGGTAGCTGCACGTCTTGTGATCAGCGTTATCCATTCTGCCGTAAATCGCGAAACGGAACCCGACAATACCTACCTGCTCGTCAGCGAGCAACAGGCCTGGGTTTTGCTCGCGCAGTGGCATGCTATATCGCCGGCACTGGCGCATTACACTTTCCGCTGGGCTTGCGGATTGGCGACTTGTCCGCAGCAGGAAGCTTTTGAACGCTGGGCAGCGACAGCGGCGGGTCATTGCCATCCCGTCACCGGCGCCCAGCTTCGGGATACGGCAGCATGGATAGACCTGAGCGTAGGCAGCCTCGACCTGGGGCACAACCGCCATTTTGAGGATATCGAATTATTTTGTAAAAAAATAAACGACATGCTCGACGAGGGCGGCGCCACGACGGGTATTGGCGGCTACGGCGAAGTGCGATCATTTTACACCACCGATGCGTATGTGGTAATGGGCAATAATGGTCCGGAATGGCGTACCGTACATTTGGGGCTCGATATTTGGGATCGCGCGGGCACGCCGGTTTACGCGCCGCTCGACGGCTGGGTGCACAGCTTTGCCGACAATGCCGGTGAGCGCAATTACGGCCCCACGATCATCCTGGCGCACCAACCCGAAGACGGTCCGCTTTTTTATACCCTATACGGACATCTGGATAGCGCTTCGCTTGAAGGATTGAAAGTGGGCGCTCCTATTGCCCGGGGACAGGTAATTGCCCGCATTGGCGACAGGCCCCACAACGGCAACTGGCCGCCGCATTTGCATTTTCAGGTTATGCTCGATATGTTGGGATATCAAGGCGACTACCCCGGCGTGGCGTTTCCCTGGCAGTCGGAGGTATGGCTAAGCATCTGCCCCGATGCCGGCAAATTGGCCGGGCTGCCTGATCGCGAAAAAGCAGAACCCGGCATCAAAGATCTCATAGATCGGCGGCAAGCGCACCTGGGGCGCAGCCTGAGCTTGTCGTACAAAAACCCCTTGCACATCATACGCGGCTATCGGCAGTATTTGTACGACCAAAGCGCGCGTCGATACCTCGACACCGTCAACAACGTGGCCCACGTGGGGCATCAGCATCCTAATGTGGTGAAAGCCTTGAAGCGACAGGCGGCCGTATTGAACACCAACACCCGTTATTTGCACGAAGAAATACTGCTTTTTGCAGAAGAATTGCTCAGCATTTTGCCGCCCGAGCTTAGCATTTTGCATTTCGTCAATTCGGGCAGCGAAGCCAACGAATTGGCCTTGCGGATGGCTCGTACCGCTACCGGCCGACGCGATATGCTCGTACTCGAAGTGGGGTATCACGGCAATACAACTGGCTGCATTGAAGTGAGTAGTTACAAATTTGACGGCAAGGGCGGCAAAGGCGCTCCTCCTACCACACATGTATTGCCCATGCCCGATCCGTACCGGGGGGCCTACCGGGGCAACGACGAGGCAACAGGCATAAAATACGCCGCCTTTGCACAAAAAGCCATCGATAAGGCCCAAAAAGGTATTGCAGGTTTTATTGGCGAAAGCATCATCAGTTGCGGGGGACAGGTAGTGCCGCCTCCGGGGTATTTCAAAGACATATACCGGCAGGTGCGTGCGGCGGGCGGCGTTTGTATTGCCGACGAAGTGCAGACCGGCCTGGGCCGCGTGGGCGATCACTGGTGGGCGTTTGAATTACATGGCGTAATGCCCGACATTGTTACGATAGGCAAACCCCTGGGCAATGGACACCCTGTGGGCGCCGTAGCCTGTACGCCTGCTATTGCCGATGCTTTTGCCAATGGCATGGAATATTTCAACACCTTTGGCGGCAATCCCGTATCGTGTGCAGTGGGGAGAGCCGTAATAGAAACCATAAAAGCGGAAGAACTGTGCGAAAACGCCTGGCATGTGGGCAATTATCTAAAAACAAGCCTTCAGCACCTGCAGGAGCGCTATCCCATCATCGGCGACGTACGCGGGGCAGGGCTTTTCCTGGGTATCGAGCTCGTGCGTGGTGATGACCTCAAACCCTGTACGACAGAAGCTTCCTACCTCAGCAACCGCATGCGCGAAAATGGAATACTAATGAGTACAGACGGGCCTTACAACAACGTTTTAAAAATCAAACCGCCCCTGTGTTTTTCTATTCGGGATGCTGATTTTCTTACCGATACCCTGGTGAAAATACTACAAGAAGATATTTTTAAATGTAATTGTTAAGTAGGGTTTAGAGTAGGCTGTTCAGTTTGACAGTGTTTTCATCCTACGGTTTTTAGCTCCTGTTCCAAACGTCGTCGCAATCCCAGGAAGTTATGACACACGTTTTTT
>JABWBR010000115.1 GCA_013360405.1 Saprospiraceae bacterium | reverse complement strand
CGCAACAACGGCATTTCACTGGTGCAAAATACCCCCTGCAAGTGCGAAATAGAAGATAACGAGTTGTACATCGACGACGACGAAACCGTGCCCACCGCACACGGCATCCGCGTTGATGAAACCTTATACGGCGTCCCCGGCGATGTTTACCGCATCAGGAACAATTATGTGGAACTGGAAAATGCCGTGGGAGGTATTGCCGCCCAATCCGGACGCTACCTCAAGCTAGCGAACAATACGGTATTTATGTCGGACAATATATCGTATACGGGCATAGGCTTGTACGCCTCCCGGCAGGCAGCGGCCAATTGCAATGTTGTCGAAGGCCCCACTACCGGCTCGTTTACCGATACACGGGGGTTCTACGTCAATGCCAGCCTGTACCCGGAACTGGGTTGCAACGAAGTACACGCCACGGAGTACGGCATCCAGTTTTTTGGCCTCAACAATGGTACAGCGCTGAGGGGAAATACTTTTGGCACGCATTTTTACGGCTTGATAGTAGGCCAACCCCTGCCCAACAACACGGGCATAACGGCAAGCATCGGCACGCAAAGCCACCACGGCAATATCTGGTCGCAGGCTGCGGCAGGGCAGGGACTGCAAGCGTTTTTAGTTAATCCGACATTTGAAAACACATTGCAGTCACAATTTATAGTTGACTGTGATGAAGGAGATAATAACCAGGTAGATTTTTGCCCTACTAATAACGCAGTTGGTACAGAGTGGTTTTTTGATGAGGACAACCCCAGTTCAAGTTATTTCTGCGCAACTGCCAACGCATGTCCACAAGGCGTAGGGTACGGCGGTTACATCAAACAGCCCGACGAGTTGGATAAACGCCTGGCAGAGGGGAACTTTACCGCCTCCGATTTTGAAGACAACCAATTGTGGATGGGCCAGTCGCATTTGTACGCCCGGGTATCGGATGGCATTGTCGAGGTAGCGCCGAATTCGGAAATTGATAGTTTTGTCAGCGCCAATTACAATACTACAATCGGGCAATTTTACCGCCTGGAAAAATCCATCGACGAGCTACTCGTCCCTGATGCTGACGCAGATAGCCTGATCTACCTGTACGACCAGGCAGTGGCCGGCTATCTGGGCAATATGGCCGTACTAGACAGTCTGATCTATCACGCCGCCAGTTCGAATGACAGCCTGGCCTACTTAGAAGAAAAACTGGCCACTGCAGATACCTTGGCGGGGGTATTGGCCTTATCCGATACTTTGAGCGCCGTAACTTATGCAGACCTGTTGGTAATTGCCGACAGCCTCCAGACGCGCAACCAAGCCATCCAGACCAGCGAGATATACGAAGAGAATTGGAAGCAGGTGCACCATATCTTTTTGGAAACCGTGGCAATCGGCGATTTGAGCCTGAGCGACGGTCAGAAAGATACCTTGGCGACCATTGCGGGCCAATGCCCATTAGAGGGAGGGGAGGCGGTTTTTGCCGCCCGGGCTTTGTACGAGTTGAAAATGGGAAACCAATTGTACGACGACAGTTTGCTTTGCGCTGCAACAAGAAGTTTGCAAAGGCCGAATAGTGCTAATCCTCTCTATATACCTTATATCTACCCCAATCCAAATATAAGTGGCTTAGCTGTAGTGGAAATACCCGGACTGAAAAGGGATGACCTCACTGCAATGGTTTATAACCAGTACGGCGTATTGGTTAGTACCATTCCATTGCAGGGTAGCGGAGATCGGTATTTGTTGGAAGTTGAGAGCCTGGTTCCAGGGGTGTATTTCATACAAATACGAACGCAGCAAGAGGTACTGCCTGCAACCCGCTTTATTTTAGCGAAATAATAAATGGTTTCACTTAGGGATATATCTGTTCAAAGTATATGAGCGGGTGTATCCCTTTTTATATTTCCATCAAGATGAAAAAGATGATTTTCATTGTCCTGATATGTTCAAGCACAGGGTTGTTATACAGCCAGAAACACGACTACATCTGGTTGTTAGGTGTGGATTACCAACCCCAAAACCCCGGAATAGAAGGTTCCAAGCTTGACTTTAATTACCAGCCGGTAGCAGTTGAACCTATTATCATGAATATGCCTCTGCAGACAAGTACGGCTATTATAAGCGATGAAAACGGGGATTTACTTTTTTACACCAATGGCTGCTGGATAGCCGACCGCACGCACAATATGATGCAAAACGGAGATGGGATCAACCCGGGAGAAGTACACGATATGCGCTGTGATGAAGACGATATGGGGGTCTATACTGCTGGATATCAGAGCAGTTTGATTTTACCAAAACCAGGGACGACGGACATCTACTATTTGTTCCACAAACATATTATCTACGAATATGAACCACAGTTTGATGTAGTTGCTGATGCACTACTTTATACGATAATAGATATGTCATTCAACAACGGCTTGGGGAAAGTCGTCCAGAAAAACCAGGTACTCGAAACGGGTTTTCTAACTTTTGGTCAATTGACTGCCGTCAAACATGCAAATGGGCAGGATTGGTGGATTATGAATTCACGGGATACAACGAATATATACAGTTTAAATCTTCTTTCATCTGGTGGATTATCTGGCCCTTTTGAGCAGGCGATTGGACTTCCAAGTTCCTTAGCTTCTAGTGGTGGGGGGCAAGCCAATTTTTCTCCGGATGGTACAAAATACGTGCGGTATGCACCGTATGACGATATTTTCCTTTTTGACTTTGACCGGGCTACCGGTTTTCTGAGTAATTTTCAATTCATTCCTCTTGAAGAAAATGAGGAGACTTCCGGGGGAGCGGTGTTTTCCCCCAATTCGCGCTATCTGTATATCTCTTCCGGATTATTCATTTATCAATATGACACTGATGCGGCCAATGTGGCAGCAACGAAAACTGTGGTTGCCGAGTGGAACGGTGTTTCGGCGCCTTTCCCAACTTTATTTAGAAATGCCCAGTTGGGGCCCGATTGCAGAATATACGTATATTGTGGTAGCTGCGACGTCATACAAGTAATCCACTATCCAGATGAACAAGGCTTGGCCTGCCAGGTAGAGCAACAGGCTATCCAACTACCCTATCCGATGTTTCGCTCCATGCCCCATTTTCCGAATTACCGGCTTGGCCCGGCAGGGGAGGAGGGCTTGCCCTGTCAGCCGGTGGTGAGCGTGCAGGAGCAAAAATGGGTATTAGCGCCGGTGGTATACCCCAACCCCGTACAAGGCGGTCAAGTAGTAATAGAAACGGGGTTATCCGATCTGAGGGAGGGCACAGCCCGGCTATACACCGTGCACGGCGCATTGGCGCGCCAGTGGGCTTTTAGCGCCGTGGCCGGGCGTTTCACCCTCGATGTGTCTGGTTTGCCGCCGGGAGTGTATGGTTTGGAGGTAGCGCCCGGCCTTCCGTTAGCGCGGGTGGTAATTGTGCGGTGAGTTGTAGTTAATACACGGCCTTCACAATCTTCCGAATCGTATCCGTATCACCCATCGTATAATAATGCATGCAGGGAGCGCCCGAGGCTTTGAGCTCGCGGGATTGCGCGATGCACCACTCGATGCCGACTTGTGTTCGGGCTTCGGGGCTTGACGCCTTGAGCAATTCGCTTACGAGTTCGGTAGGCAGGTCGACGTGGAAAAGGCGGGGTATCGAAGTTATCTGGTGTAGTTTGGTAAGAGGTTTTAATCCCGGCACGATGGGGATTTCTATTCCCGCTTCGCGGCAGCGTTTTACAAAATCAAAATAGTATTTATTGTCAAAAAACATCTGGGTGACGATATAATTGGCGCCGGCGTCAACCTTGGCTTTGGTATAGTGCAAGTCGAGGTCGAGGTTGGGTGATTCGTAGTGTTTTTCGGGATAACCGGCGATTCCGATACAAAAATCGGTTTTTTCACCGTTTTCAATATTGTCATCGAGGTATTTGCCCTTGTTCATATCGGCAATCTGCCTGATCAGGTCGAGGGCGTAGTGATGTCCGCCGTCTTCGGGCACAAATTGCCCTTCGAACTTACGGGCGTCGCCGCGAATAGCCAGCACATTTTTGATATTCAGGAAGTTGAGGTCGATGAGTGCATTTTCGGTGTCTTCGGTGGTAAAACCGCCGCAAATCAGGTGGGGCACGGCATCCACGCCGTAGCGGTGCATGATGGCGGCGCAAATACCCACCGTACCGGGGCGTTTGCGAATAGACGTCTTTTCGTAATAGCCGCTGGGGCGCTTTTTATACACAAATTCCTCGCGGTGGTAAGTCACGTCGATAAACGGCGGCTTGAATTCCATGAGCGGATCAAGGGTATCAAAGATGGCCTGCATGCTACCGCCCTTCATCGGGGGCAGCACCTCAAAAGAAATCAGCGTTTGGCCGTTTGCCTTCTCGAAGTATTCTGTTACTTTCATATTTGCTAAATGCTTTTTGCAGCAGCGGTCAAAATTAGTGAATTTGCCACACCAAAGTTTTATAAACGCGATAATATGATTACGGTTGAAGAAGCGAATGCTATTATTCTTGCCCAAACTATGCGGCTCGAGACCGACTGGGCGCCTATTGCCACAGCAGTTGGGCGTATCCTGGCGGAAGACCTGGTAGCCGACCGCGATTTTCCCCCTTTCGACCGGGTATCGATGGATGGCATAGCGATTCGCCATGCCTCGTTTGCCGCCGGACAGTTTCATTTTCCTATCGAAGGAGTGGCTGCCGCAGGTGCGCCGCAGGTCTCCCTCAACGATGCTACCGCCTGTCTGGAGGTTATGACGGGCGCCATGCTTCCTCTTCATACCGATACGGTGATACGCTATGAAGACCTAACCATTGCAGATGGAGAAGCGCGACTGACCGTGACGGATGTCAAAGCGGGTCAAAATATACACCGCCAGGGGCTGGATCGCCTCAAAGGAGAAGTAATAGTGCCCGCCGGGCGTTTGATTTCAGCGGCAGAGATAGGCCTTGCCGCTACGCTGGGCAAGTCTATGTTGCGGGTACGGCGCTTGCCCAAAGTGGCCGTCGTGGTCAACGGCAACGAACTGGTGGGCATCGGCGAAGAGCCCCTACCCTACCAGATCAGGCAGTCAAACAACTACGCCCTGCGCGCCTTGATGTCGCGCTGGGGCGTTCAAGCTGATATGGAGTACCTGCCCGACAACGAAGATATCATTGCCTTGCAACTAAGGCGAATGCTCGACCAATACGAAGTAGTGGTATTGTGCGGGGGGGTGTCGAAAGGAAAATTCGACTTTTTGCCCGCTTCTCTCGAAAAGCTGGGCGTAAGCCGGCTATTTCACCGGGTAGCTCAGCGCCCTGGGCAACCGTTTTGGTTTGGCATTCATCCAGATTTGAACAGGGTAATATTTGCCTTCCCGGGCAATCCCGTTTCTGCTTTTATGAATACGATACGATATTTTCAGCCCTGGTTATATGCATCCAGTGGGTTGAATACCTTGCCTGCTTTGCATGCCGTATTGGCCGAAGAAGTGAACTTCAAACCCGATCTGACCTATTTCATGCAGGTAAAAGTACACAGTGACACCGATGGCCGGTTGATAGCCACGCCCCTGCAGGGCAAAGGCTCGGGAGACCTCGCCAACCTGACAGACGCCGATGCTTTTCTCGAATTACCAAGGGGCAAAGAGGTCTACCAGGCCGGCGAGGTATTCCGGTTGTGGGGCTATCGTTAGTTATTATTTACGACTACTTTCCCTGTCCAATTGCCATTATCCCAATACGCATGTACCCAGTACACGCCATTTAGCGTACTGTTGAGAATTATCGGCGAGGCGGGGTCGCTAAAGGCATGGCGTTGCACAATTCGCCCGCTCAAATCCGTAACTACCACAGTAGCACCGGCAGGCACATTGCCAAGATAAAACTGACCTTTAGACGGGTTGGGAAAAACAACCGCCGGCGATTTTACTACTTCTTCCGTTGTACCCACCAGTATCTGCTGGAATTGTCCAAAAAACAAAACCGTCTGAAAAGTTGCCGGCTCTACGCATTCGCCGTGGTCGGCGTCTACATCTACACTAATGGCCTCCAGGTCGACGGCGCCCAGGGCATTCATCAACGAATCGGCCACGATAGCATTGGTATAGGGCACCTGGTCGTCGGCTTCGCAATAAAACAGGCGTGTCGGGGCCTGCGGCGCCCAATTGGTAAGGTCGTTGTCGGCCAGCGCCAGATTGACGGGGTGCATGGGATCAGCTTCCAGCGCCGCAATAATGCTGTCCTGAAGCATATACCGGGTAATAGAAGCCCCGTGGTTGATGATCAACTGTGTGATCAATTGGATATTTAGCGTACCCAGCGTAATCTGACCGTTGCGGAATTGCTGAATAGCGCTTGCATACGCGGGTTTGAAATACTCCTCCACATTGTCAAAAAGACCGTAAACCATATCATAAGATAGGGCGGTATAAGGCAGGTAGGCTACCGTCCCATAGGGTTCGTAGCTCAGGATCAGCTCTTTCATTTCACCCGAAATGCTGTATGGCCCCGACATGGGCGCCGAGGCGGTCACCGGCAACTCATCGGCATATTCCTGTTCGAGCAGGCGGTGGAGGGCGGCAGCGGCATGGCCGCCTTGCGAATACCCGGTTACAAAAACCTGGTCGTTGAGGTAGACGTCATTAGCCAGGGCGTATTCTTTGACGGCGAGCAACATATCTTTCCCTGCCGACGCTTCTGAAGCGGCATGCACGTAGGGGTGGAAGCCGCGCGCATCACCCAGTCCCAGAAAGTCGGGAGCGGCAGACACATAGCCCAGTCCGCCGAATACAGAGGCGAGTTCCCAGCCGCCGGCCAGGTTAGAGGGCACATCGGTGCGCGAGTTGACGGTGCCGTGCATAAAGGCAAGCAGCGGGTAGGCAAAATCGCCGTCGCGGACGGGCAGCACCAGCAATCCGCTGGCTGTATCGAGCTGGCCGAAAACATCGGGGGTAGTGTACTGAATTTTGTACATCGTGATGCCGTTTTGCATGAAGGGGCCAAATTGGGCCTGCAGTTGGGCTTTGGTGCGCGAACCCTTAAAGGTGCTGCTCACCAGTTGTTGGCTCTGTAAACCCGTGCATAGCAAAAGGGAAAAAAGAGCGAGGGTAAAGATGTGTTTTTGCATGATCAATTTTTATTAGATATTCGATTTTTAAGTCGCCAACCAAGTGCAACGACAGCTATTGCTGCGCTGGAAGCAACAGCCGCCCATTTGACCATACCCGCCGAAGAAGCCCACACCGCGGCGCTGTTGAGCCTTGCGGGATAATTGGCCAGCATCAAAATAATGCCGGCATTTTCGGCATAATCGGCCAGCATAGCCGCAAGCGGCCACAAATTTAATAATCTCCACCTACTACTTTCCGGAAAAATACCGCGCAATAGGGTACTGAGTAGCAGTATAAACAAGCCGGTATACACCAGCGGATAAGCCGTATCGGCAAGTGATTCTACAAGCAGGTAGCGCTGTCGCCCCAGTTCGCCGTATGCTTCGAGCGATTGATACGCCTGGTCGGGCGAAAATCCAAAAGACAAATCGAGGATACGCGCCTCGGCGCCCGCCGGAATAATCCACTTTTCGCAGCGGGGCAACAGAAAACCTGCAAAAAACACCTCCAAGAAAAGGAACAGTCCTAATAGCCTGGGATTTACGCGCATGTAGAAAAAGTGGGAAATTTGTTGCAGCATGATCTTTAGATTTATTGCACAGACAAGCTAAATAACCTGCGCTCCTCCGAAAAATCCAGATGAGGATACTCATCGTTTAACTCGGTTATGGCGTCCAGTTGCCGGCGTACAAAGTCCTGGTGGGCTTTAGTTTGAGTAAAAAAAGGGCGGTGCCGGGCAGCCGAAGTAATGGCATGGATGCGCCGCAACAGGTACTGGGTGTTTTCATCAAAGCAGGCATCGTGAAAATACTGCCAGATATAGTCGATAGCCATATCATTGGGATGGATCAGGTCGCTTTCATAAAAACGGTAGTCGCGCAGGTCGTCGGTGAGCAGCTCGTATGCCGGGAAATAATACACTTCCGGCAAACTGCTGCACAAGTCGGCAGCGGCCAATAGCAACGTGGCTTTGCTGCGCTGGTTTTCTACCAGCCCGTCGCGGATATGGCGCACGGGGCTCACGGTGAGGATAATGCGTAGCGCGGGGTTGAGTTGGCGGGCGCGTTCTATTGCCTTTGACAGGGCGGCCACGGTCTCCTCTACCGACAGCCGCCGGCGGTCAAAATCGCTGCCCGGCAATTTGTGGCAATTGGCCACGATGCGGCTGTTGGATTTTAACACAAACACATGGGCGCTGCCCAGCGTAATAATCAAAGTAGAAGCATAGCGCAAAGCTAATCCTCCCTGCCTCACCCTTTCGTTGATATGAAAAGCGGTCTCCTCCGCATCTAGTCCTGAAAAAGCGCCGTGGTGATCAAAACTGTGCCAGCATTCGTTGTGCAGAAAAAGGTCTTCCGGCGCGTATTGCCGTTGGTCGGCCAAAAAACCTAAAGCTTGCGCAATCGATACCGGATTGTACAAAATACCGAAAGGATTCAGCTCCACCTGAAATTTGCCCGATTGGAGGCGACTGCCTATGTGTTCGGCAAAGCAAGAGCCCATACACACCAGTTGGTCGGCGTGATGGAGATGAAAGGGAAAAGCCGGCATAACCAGCGTAGTGCGAAAAGTATGGTGTTTGGCTATCATTGGATACTTACTTATTGGGGAATCGTAAAATAAAACACGGCCCCTTCACCTGGTTGGGATTCTACCCAAATATCACCGCCGTGTTGTAGTACTATTTTTTTACAAATAGCTAAACCCAACCCGGTACCTTCAAAAGCTGCACTGGGATGAAGTTTATTAAACAGCGCAAAGATTTTTTCGTGGAAGGGAGCTGCGATACCAATGCCGTTGTCGGCCACGGCAAAACGCCAGTGGGTGCCCCAGCTTTCGGCATAGAGGCGGATATGGGGCGGCGTACCCGGTTTACTAAACTTAATTGCGTTGTATACCAGGTTCTGGAGTAACTGCCGGAAAGACCCCGGATGCACGCTTATGGTGGAAGGCAGCCATTGTATGTCCATGTTTGCTTGTTTGTCGGCGATGGGTTCGGCCAATTGACGGAGTACCTCTTCTACCAGCTCAAGTGGAGATACTATTTCTGCCACTTGTTGTTCAGCATTTACCCTGGAGTACGTGAGTAAATCTTCGATAAGCCGGTTGAGTTTGGCGGCGCCATCTGCGATAAAATCCAGGTATTGATTGCCTTGTTCATCAAATTGAGAGCCGTAGCGTTTTTGTAGCAATTGGGCAAAAGTGCGCATCGTGCGCAGGGGTTCGCGCAAATCGTGGGAAGCGACATAAGCAAAATTCTCCAGGTCGCGATTGGAAGAGATATACGACTCCAATTGGAGATTTTTTAAATTCAACTCGCTGATTTTGTCCTGCAGGGTTTCATAATACTGCTTGCGGTCGGTGATATTGCGGATAACGGCCACCGCTTCTTTTTCATTGATCCGACTTAAGCGTGCCTCGTAATAACCAAGCGTGCCATTGACAGGCAGTGCGTATTCAAAAATTTGTACGGTTTCATTTTTAAGGCATAAAGCCAGGTTGTATTTTATGGCCTCAGCCACATGGGGGGGGAGCACTTCGGCTACATTCTTGTGTAAAAAATGTTCGGGTGATAAATACAACTTATCAGCCTCGCCGGCAAAATAATCCAGGATAAGCCCTGAATAGTCTACCCTGAATTTGAGGTCAGGCAAAGCTTCCAGGATAGCCTTTAGCAGAGCCTCGCTGTCTTGCAGGGCCTGTGTGGAGTTGCCGTCTTCGTTATGGGATGTTCTTTTGTACATGCGACCGAAGATAACACAAAATTCTTACCTTTGCGCGGCAATCAAGTAACAAGCGCTTATGTTTATCATCAATCCATATTTAAGAATTGCCCTAATTGTATTGGGCATCGGACTGGGAGTAGGACTTTGGGTGGCTTACGGCTTTTGGTACGGCTTTCCATTCTGGCTTTCAGGTTTGATTTTACTGGTAGGTTTTATCCTGATGGGTACCGTGGGGTCGGCTGCGCAGGCCACACAAGCCATGAATTTCGACAAAGCGGAGAAGCTATTGCGGCTCACTTTTTTACCCAAGCTGATGTATCCTACCAACCGGGCCTATTTTTTTATGCTAAAAGGCACCATTGCCATGTCGCGCAATGAGGTGGAGGAAGGCGAAACCTGGCTCAAAAAGGCCGAAACGATCAAATTGCCGACTGACAATGACAGAGCCATGTTGCAATTGCAGTTGGCGGGCGCCTCTCTCAACCGGGGCCGTTTCAAGCAGGCTGAAATTCACTACCGCAACGCGAAAGAACTCAAAATAACGATCGCCGAAATCAAAGAGCAACTCAAGCAAATTGAAAAAGCGCTTCAATCGCAGGGCCAGATGAAGGCGGCGATGCGCCAGGGTCGACCCGGCGGCGGCGGTATGCAAATTGCTCCCGGTGGTAAACGCCGCCGGCCGAAGATGAGGTAAAACGGTTGTCAGTTGTCGGTTCTCTGTTATCCGTTAGAGACAAATCATGATTTGTCTCTACCTAACCAAACAGAGAACAGAGAACAGAGAACAGAGAACAGAGAACAGAGAACAGAGAACAGAGAACAGAGAACCCATAACTCACAACCGACAACCGACAACCGAAAATTACTTCTTCCCTTTCGCTTTTTCCTGCATTTGTTTGGCCAGGTCTTCGTAGATGTGTTGCTGTCCTTGCGGAGCATTGGGGGCCGCTTGCAGATAATACTTGGCGGCTTCCTTATAATTGCCCAGTGCCGTGTAGCCGCGAGCGAGGCCTACGAGGGTGGTAAACTTGTCGTCGGGGTGGCGTTCGCGGTTCATCTGGAATACTTTCATAGCCCTTTCCGTTTTTCCTTCATCGAGCAAGCTGCGGGCATAGAAGTGCATATCATTCATGCCTGCCAACTGCAGGGCCTGGTCCATGGTTTTTTCCGCCCCGGCATTGTCGCCGAGTTTGGACAGGATTTGCGCTTTGGTGCGCAGGTTGGCATAAGTAGCCTGTGAAAACGAAGGATCACCGCTAATCGAAATATCCGCCCATTGCAAAGCTTCTTCCAGGTCGACATTGTGAACCAGGCACCACTGCGCAGCATCGTTGTAGGCCTGCCAGGTGAAGCCCTGAAGCCCGCGTAATTGCTTGCGGATACTGGCCAGCGTAATAGAGGTTAGATCCACTTCAACCGTAAAACCTACTCTGATTTTCTCCCAGCTCATCTCTACCCGGGCCGAGTTTTCGGTAAGCGGCGTCATGTGGTATTCCAGAAATTCCTGCATAGGGCAGGCCTCGGGCATAGCACTTACACGAAGGGCGTCTTCCGTCGGTTGGTAAAAATAACTACCCCAGGCCGTATGATCTTTTGAAAAAATCACGCGCCATTCTCCTTTTTCAAGGGGTATCATGTGCAGGCCGTAGGCGCCGGCAGCGATAGACTGCCCGTTTATCTTTGCGTCGTGTTCAAATGCAATAATGGTGTTAAAATTGGCGCCCGCCCGCCATACCTGGCCGTAGGGTACCAATACACCCCATATTTTTCCCTCACGGCCTCGAACAGCCGGGCGGGAATATTCTACCGACACAGTGGTTAGGCCGATACGTTCGCTAACAAAAGCTTTGGAACTCGGCTGCGGCAGATCGAGATATACGCTTTGCGCAGAAACAGTTACAAAGGCGCCGGCAATAAGCCACAGCGCAATCGTAAGCCGGGATGTGATTGACATGAGTATTTGTTTTTGTATGTATAAAATTATACAGACGCATATCATAACCCCGCAAAGAAAAAGCAAGGCGGCAGGTGCAATCGGGCGATATTCAAAGATAATAAAAAATATGCTTGCATGCAAGGACAACTTGCAGATTAAAGTGTACGGCATTTTATATGGAATACACATTAGAAACCAATATACCGTTTTGCAAGAAAATTACTGTTTTTCAATTTTTTCGACGAACGATTAAAACTTTTTTAATTGAGATATAAATTTGATTTTATACAAAATTTCCAAATCCTATTTTTTGTCTGCAAACATTGAAGCGCTTTATGTTGATATACCGCATAACAACCCGAACCGCACTCTAAGTGAAATACCGACACCGCTGTCTTATCATTTGAGACTCAATTGCATATAGTGTAACTTTGTAGTAGATTTGCGTCTTAGTGTAAATATTACACGAACTGTCATTAACCAATTCATCGCACATGCTCAAGAAGGAGTATTCTAAAACCAAACCTGTTTGCAAGGTTACTTTTTCACTTCCGGAAGAAGCGCTTGAAGGCGCTACCACCGCGAAGGTACTGGGAGATTTTAACGGCTGGAGCTGGGAAAACGGCGCCACAATGAAACGCACGGGCGGCGAATACAAAGCCAGTGTTGAACTCGAGACAGGCCGCCACTACGAATTCCGCTATTATGTAGATCAAAGCTACTGGATCACCGACCCTGCCGCTGACGGCTACACGCCTACTCAGTTTGGCACACACAATGCCATTGTAACGCTGGAACCTTTTGTAGCAGCAGCCCAACCTGCCAAAGCACCCGCTCAAAAAGCGGCAGCGCCTAAAAAGGCAGCGGCGCCGGCAAAACCTGCCGCGCCCAAAAAAGCAGCCGAACCCGCAAAAGCTGCGACACCTGTAGCTAAAGCACCCGCCCCTAAAAAGGCTGCCGCCAAACCCGCAGCGCCAAAGGCAAAAGCAGCTGATACCAAGCCGGCTAAAAGCGACAAACCCAAAAGCGGAGGCAAAAAAGCCTGAAATAAAATATTGCAAAACCAATAAACTGTATCATCATGATCACCAAGCAATTCCTTAAATCCAAGCCCGTCTGCAAAGCTACCTTCACCCTCGCCGCAGAGGCAGTCCCCGCCGCAAAAAAAGTAGCCCTCGTCGGCGAATTCAACGGCTGGAACCCCGAAAACGGCATTGAAATGAAAAAGCAAAAAGACGGCGCTTTCAAAGCCATCGTAGAACTCGAAGCCGGCAAAGAATTCCAGTTCCGCTACCTCGTTGACAACGAAAACTGGGTGAATGGCGCTGCCGACAAATACGTTGCCTCGCCTTTCGGCGTAGAAAACTGCGTAATCAGTACGCTCAACTAACAGGTTTCTTTATCTGCATAACGAAAGTCATCCCCGCCGATGTGGGGATGACTTTTTTGTTTAACCGAGAACCGACAACCGACAACCGGCAACATTCCATCCATCATTTCCAGCCCTTCATCGAAAGATTGTGTTCAACTGTATGAACCTTTCATAGCTTCGCAGTGTCAAGATGAAAATAACTTTCATTTAGCCATTCAACCAAAATCCTGTCAATTATGATGAAGAAAGTTTTGTCTTTATTCATTGCCGTATCGGCTGTTTTTAGCCTGCAGGCTCAAACCCTGGATGAAATTCTGAATAACTACTTCGCCAATACCGGCGGTATCGAAAAGTGGAAAGAAGTACAAGGCACCAAAATGGAAGGTGTCATGAATATGGGTGGAATGGAATTCCCCGGTACGATAACCGAAAAAACACCCAATAAGCAGCGCGTTGACGTAAATGTACAAGGTAAGCAAATCGTACAGGCTTACGACGGCGCCACTGCCTGGGCTATCAATCCCTTCCAGGGCGGCGATACACCACAGAAAATGTCGGCCGATGAAGCCGAACAAATGACTAAAACAGAATTCGGCAGCCCTTTTCTCAACTTAAAAGAAAAAGGCCACACCGCTGAATTAATCGGCAAAAAAACGGTAGAAGGCGCTGAAACTTTTGAAGTTAAACTGACCAAGAAAAACGGCGACATCGAATACTACTATTTCGACGCCGAAGCTTACGTGCCTATTATGGTCAAAACGACTATTCCCACCGGCCCTATGAAAGGCCAGGAATCAGAAACTTACTACAGCGATTATCAAGAGGTGAACGGCCTCATCTTTCCCCACTTCCTGGAAAGTAAAATAGCCGGCCAAACACTTCAAAAAATCACGATCAAGTCGATCGAAGTAAACGGCGCTTACGACGACTCGCTTTTCGCATTCCCTACGAAATAAGGTAGGAGAAATCACCCGACAGTTTTTATTAATGTTGGATGCTGGATGTTGAATGTTGAATGATTTTTTATAATCAAACATCCAACATTAAACATCCAACATTATCCATTGCACTTCGTCCAAGATCAACCTATTACCATGAATAAACCATTCCTCTACACAATATTATGTCTTCTTTCCGGATTGTCCCTCGGCGCACAAGCGCCTTCGGGCAATTCGCTTTTCGGCTCCCTTCGTGCCCGGCAAATCGGCCCGGCGGTGACGAGCGGTCGCATCTCTACACTGGCAGTAGTGCCCAACCAAACCGAAACGGTTTACGTGGGCACGGCAGGCGGCGGCGTTTGGAAATCGGTGAGCGGCGGCACCACTGTTCGTCCCGTTTTTGACGACCATACCCAATCTATCGGCAAAATAGCCATCGACCCGCAAAAACCGGATGTCGTTTGGGTAGGCGCCGGCGAACCCTGGGTGCGCAACAGCGTTTCAGAAGGCAATGGCATTTACAAAACTTCTAACGGCGGCACCAATTGGGAACACAAGGGACTGGCTGAAGCCGGTCACATCAGCGATATCATTATCCACCCCGCTAATTCCGACGTATTGTACGTGGGCGCCCAGGGTCACCTCTGGAATGCCAACCCCCAACGGGGCGTCTATAAAACCACCGACGGCGGAAAAACCTGGGAGCTTATACTCTATATTGACGAAAACACGGGTTGCGCCGACCTCTCTATCGACCCCCAGAATCCCGATATCCTCTACGCCGCTATGTGGAGCTACCGGCGTTCTCCCTGGTTTTTTGACTCCGGCTTTACCGGCAAAAGCGGACTTTATAAAAGTACCGACGGCGGAAAAACCTGGAATACTATACACAACGGCCTTCCCAACGAAACACTTGGCCGTATGGCCGTGGCCGTAGCACCTTCCAACGGCAATGTCATTTACCTCTCGGTAGAATGCAAAAGCAAGGATCTGAAAGGCCTATACCTCTCTACCGACCAGGGCGCTTCCTGGAAGAAGGTGAGCACCGATTTTAATACCACTGTTCGTCCCTTTTATTTTGCCAATATGGTCGTGGATCCCAAAAATGACAGCATCGTCATGAAATGCGGCCTCAACGCTATTATCAGCGAAGACCGCGGCGAACGCTTCCGGGGTGTCGACGGCTCGGTGCACTCCGATATCCACGATATCTGGATCAATCCCCACAACACCAAACATTTGCTCCTGGCCACCGACGGCGGCGTCTATGAATCACTCGACCGCGGACGCACCTTCCGCATGTGGATGAACCTGCCCGTAGGCCAGCTTTACCACGTGAGCGTGGACAACGAGACACCCTATAATGTATACTGCGGCTTGCAGGACAACGGCTCCTGGTATGCCCCCTCCCGCAAAGCCGGTGGCATCACCAACAGCGACTGGCAGTCGAGTTTCGGCGGCGACGGTTTCTACTCTTTCCGCCACCCGACCAACAAAGACATCGTTTTCAGCGAATACCAGGGCGGCAACCTCGTGCGCTTTAGCAAAACTACAGGGCGTGCAAAAGAAATCAGGCCTTTCCCCAAAGAAGGCGAAGACAAATACCGCTTCAACTGGAATACCCCCATACATATCAGTTCCAGCAACCCCAACCGCATGTACTTTGCGGCGCAATACCTCTTCATGTCGGAAGACATGGGGGATTCCTGGACGCGCATTTCGCCCGACCTGACTACCAACGACCCCGAAAAACAGAAACAAAGCCAAAGCGGGGGTCTGACAATCGACAATTCTACGGCTGAAAACCACTGCACGATTTATGCTATCGCAGAATCGCCCAAAGACGGCAAAGTCGTCTGGGCAGGTACCGACGACGGCAACCTGCGCATCACTGCCGACGGCGGAAAAACCTGGTCTAACGTGGTGATCAACGTACCCGGCCTCCCCAAGAACACCTGGGTAAGCTTTGTAGAACCCAGCCCCCTGGACCGCAATACCTGCTTTGTTACTTTTGACGGCCACCGCACCGGCGACCGCGCCGCATACGTTTATAAAACTACCGACCTGGGCAAAACCTGGACGAGCCTGGCTACCAAAGATATCCAGGGCCATGCCTATTGTGTGCGCCAGGATCTGGTGAACGCCAACCTCCTTTTTGTAGGAACGGAATACGGCCTCTATATCTCGGCCGATGGCGGCAAACAGTGGGCGCGTTTTGAAAATAACCTGCCTAAAGTAGCCGTGCACGATATGGTAATCCATCCGCGCGACCATGCCCTGGTCATGGCCACCCATGGCCGCGGCGTGGCGATCATAGATGATATCACCTCGCTTCGTCAACTTAACGACCAGGTAGCGGCACAGGCCCTGCATTTCTTTGAGACGAGGCCCACGGTATTGCGCGACCCTGGCGCCGGAGGAAGCTGGTTTGGCGGTTCCGGCAATTTCACCGGGCCCAATCCCAACGAAACGGCAAAAATCGTGTACTACATGAACAAGCGCCACACCTTCGGCAAAATGTACCTGGAGGTGTGGAAAGACGGCAAATTGCTGCGCACCCTGCCCGCCGGCAAAAGCGCGGGGATCAACATGGTTGAAATGCCAACCTCGCTTGAAAAGCCCAAAAGCGCCCCCACCAACAACCGCATGGCCCTCTTCGGCGCGCTATTCGGCCCCAATTTGCCCGCAGGCAAATACGAAGTAAAACTGATCAAAGGCAAAGACACCTATGATACTGCGTTCAGCCTGATCAACGACCCCCAATCGCCTTACAGCGAAGCCGACCGCGAGGCCCAACGCTCATTGACCACCAAATTGTACGATCAGATGGAGCAACTGGCCTATATCTACCACGTGTTGGGTGATGTAGAAACCAAAGCCAAGGCCGTAACGGGGGCAAAACCCAAGCTAAAAAAACAGATCGACGAACTAGCTGCCAAAGCTGCCAAGCTGAAAAACAACCTGGTAGCCCTTGAAGGCGATTTTTACATCGACGAAGGCGAACGCGTCAACGAGCGCCTGTCGGACCTATACCGCCAGGTGAGCAGCTATCCCGGTCGCCCCTCGCAATCGCAGGTAGACCGTGCCGGCACCGTAGAGAAAGAACTTGCCGACGTACAACGCCAATTCGACGAGCTTACCGGCAAATCGCTGAAAACCGTTAACGATGCGCTTACCGCCGCCAAACTTAACGCCATTATTTATGCTACCTTCCAGGAATTCAAAGAAGACAAGGTAGCCGGCAGCGGCAGTAGCGGCGACGGACAAGGCTACCGCATATTGACTACCAGTCCGCTGGGCATTCACTGGAACAGCGCTTGGCTGGCAAACTAATTACAACATTTTCTTCTTGTTCAGCGAAGGGCGTTGTCACTGCCGTGAAAATGCCCTTCGCTTGTTTTCACTCGTCCTCGTCGTCTGCAAAAAATTCCTCATAGCAAAACACATGCAGCATACCCGGCAACTTAATATCGGGAATCTCAAGCTGCAGGAACTCTTCCACGAGAAACCGGTAGTAATCCGTCGCGGAAACTCCTTCAGGGCGGTTCACATATATGCTATTTTCGAAAAGCAGCAACAATAGCCGATTGATTTCTGCTTCGCCGGCTGCCTCATCGAGTCCTTCTGACGGAAGCGGTTCGGGGTTGCCGATAATTTTTAACAAGGGCGTCAATTGCGCATTGGCATTGGCTTCTTCAAACCGGGTGATGTTGTCGAGCCACTGGCTGACCACATCGGGCGGCGCATCGTCGTGGATAAAGGTTTCTGCCTGGTAATTTAATTCGAGGTTGAGCGTCTTGAGGGCGTTTGCTGCACGCAATTCATCCTCTTTCGACAAGCGGTCGGAAGTTTCCATTTGGAGGTTGTTTTGGTGAAAAAATGTAACTATTTAGTAGGGTTTAGCGATTGGGTTTAGCGTTAGGGTTTAGCTGTATGTTTAGTTAACTAACACTACTTTGTCACTTTAAAATTTTGCATAAAATTTGTGTGCATATTTCGCTCCGCTGGAGCTATAATGCACTTTGTTCTTGAATCTTCTACCCATATTTGCGCCCCGCTGGGGCTTTT
>JABWBR010000042.1 GCA_013360405.1 Saprospiraceae bacterium | reverse complement strand
AGCCAACAAAGGCTACAATATGTTCACTGTACGCAGCGAAGAGCTGAGCGCAGTAGGTGTATTGTCGTACACGGTATCAACTGCAGACTTCACAGCTACTAAGAAGATGGTTATCATCGAATAATCATTTTTTGGATACAGAGATTGAAGAAGCCTCTCCGCCCCACGGCGGAGGGGCTTCTTCCGTTTTGTAACCGACAAACCGATAACCGATAACCGATAACCGATAACCGATAACCGATAACCGATAACCGACAACCGACAATCGACAATCGACAACAAATTTGTAACCATTCCCGAGAAAATACGTACAACAGTCAAAACCGAGCTTACCATGTCGACTATGTACAAGCCAGGCATAATTGCGGCACATGTCGCTTTGCTATTACTATTGTGTGGAAACATTAGCGCAGAAAAAGTATGGGGAATGGATGATCCCTGTTGCAGCATTCCGCACGATATGACCATCGCGTGTAACCAACTGCCCTACGGCTTTGATCCCGACAATATATGGCAGTTGGCACAATTATTCGGGTCGCCGCAATCGCAAGGCGGCTGTCCTTATTATTATTGGACGGAGCTCCCGCCGCTTGTCAACCTCAATAATTGTGAAGTCGGCGCCATTACCAGGCGTTTTCAGGCTTATGGAGGCGGCTGGAACGGCGGCACGTATACTTGCCAGCAATTAATAACGATCACAGAAGCGCACCATTATGAAATAAGATTCCCGCCGGATGCGAGTGCATATTGCCAATTGCCGCAGGCAGAAAACATCCAAACCAATGAACTGGCCTGTGATTTACTGGCGGTGAGCGTAAACGATCTCACCTTTCAGGTATCGGGAAATGCCTGCTATAAAATAATGCGCACTTACCGGGTGGTCAACTGGTGTGAATACGATGGGTATTCCGGGCCTTATATCGTAGGCCGCGATGAAGACTGCGACAACGTGCCCGGCGATGAAGCGGTTTGGGTGATCAGGAAGCCCAACGGACAGGTATTTATAGATCGCAATAACAACCCCCACGACGCCAACCCTTCGATCGGAGAATTACAAACCTATTGCGGGCATACCGGCGTGCCGGGCAATTGGCGCAACTTTTGGCAAACTCCGGGGTCGCAGTACTACGTCAACAGGGGCTATTGGCAATATACCCAGCAGATCAAAGTGTATGACGACGTTAAACCTCAAATTACTTTTACTGCGCCACAACCATTCTGCAGTTATAGCAGCAACGTACAGGCGGGATGCCCGGGGCCGGTGCAAATACTGTTTGCGATCAACGAAACCTGCAGCGATGAAATAGAAATCAAACTGTTTTTATTCGCCTTTAATCAGCCCGTGCCGTTAATACCGGCAAACAATCGCGCCGCAGAATTAATCACGGGGGTTTATCCCAATTATACGATCAACGGTACCTTTCCCATTGGGCAACATACGTTTGAATTGCATGTGAAAGACGGCTGCGGCAATGTCGAATCCGTGCAAATCCCCTTTACCGTTGTAGACTGCAAAGCGCCCACTCCTATATGTATTCACGGCATATCCACCCACCTGATGCCCACCGGGGTAGCGCAGGAGGGTATGATAGAGTTGTGGGCGATTGATTTCATCAGCAGTTTCAGCTCGGATTGTACGCCACCGCTCAAATATTCGATCAACAAAGCCGGCGATACACCCGATCCCAGCCTTAGTGGCATACAACTCACCTGTGCCGACGGCGATTCGGTATCTATAGAAATTTACACCTGGGACAATGCCGATAATCCCTACGCAATACAACCCGATGGCACGCTGGGAGGACCCAATTATGCGCATTGTGTGACTTATGTGTTGCTGAAAAATTGGGAAGAAATATGCGGCATCACCCCCGCATTGGCAGCCTCCGGACTAATTTACACCCCTGTCGACAGCGCGGTAGCTGATGTGGAGGTACAACTCAGCGGAGGCATGCTCGACACCACGTGGTCGGGTACGACGGGCCAATTTGATTTTCAATCTATGCCACAGGGGCAGGATTATACTCTCACACCGGCCAAAGACGGTGACGACCTACATGGAATTTCCACGGCAGACCTGATCATGTTGAAAAAACACCTCATGGGTATCGACACCATCGAATCGCCCTATGCATTGATAGCTGCCGATCTCGACAATTCCGGTATAATTGACGAAACAGACCAAAACCTGCTACTTGCCCTGGTGTTGCACATTGATACGGTAATTGCCGGTAATTCGAGCTGGCGATTCGTGGATGCGAATTACGATTTTCCCGACGCTGCTAATCCCTGGATTGCGCCGTTTCCCGAATCTATTGTGCTTGATTCCCTTGTAGCTACGGCCGACAGTTTGCAATTTATTGCTATAAAAATTGGGGATATCAACTGCAGTATTATACCTGTGCCGGCGAATTTGATTCAGGAGGATATCGAAGACAGGTCGGTAGCCGCAAAGGTATACCGACTCCAGGCCGGGGATAGCTGGTGCACAAAAGGGCAGCCCTATAAGTTGGTCGTCAAATTGCCTGAAGGGGTGGAAGAGATGCAGGGCGGTCAATTTGCTTTGCAATGGTACTCTGATGCGTTATCACTAAGCGATGTATCGTCGTCTGACGACGCCCGCGAAGTGTATACGGCGCAGTCAAAGGAGAACAAACTTGCAGTAAGTTGGACGAATACCCGGAGACAGGCAGGAATACCCGGCAATTTGCTGGAATTGTCATTTACGGCCTATGAGAGCGGTTATTTAAGCGATTGGATTTCGCTGGATGAATCGGAAATACAAGCCGAAATCGTAACTCATAGCGGCCAATCGCAGTCACTAGGGCTCGATTTTATCCTGGAGGCGGCCAGGCCGCAATTGTTCCAAAACAGCCCCAACCCTGCACAAGATGAAACCACCATCTCGTTTTATTTGCCCACTCCAGCAAAAGCTGCTATCATCATTCAAACACCGGCAGGACAAGTCATATCGCGGGTAGAAGATAATTACGGGGCGGGGTATCACAGCCTGCAATTGCGCCAGGAAAACCTGCCGGCAACGGGCGTATTGCTGTACACCCTGGAAACGGCAGGATACAAATCGACGCGCAAAATGGTTATTTTGAACAGATAATAGCGGGTTATTCCATAAATTCTTCCCGATCGGGGTCGGTAAGGGCCAGATACATGATCACCATACCGACCACGATCATCACTACCTTGAGCAAAAAGCCAAAGGGCGAGGGTAGCATCGATTGCCATTTGAGAAAGGCAAGTTGCACGCCCACCAGGCTAAGTACAATAGAAAGCAAACCCGTACCGGCCAGTAAAAAACCTATCAGGGCGTAAATTCCTTTATTCTTTTTCATCTTAAATACTTTTCCCGACGTTTTAAGGCTTTGGTTGTCACCTAAAGGCAAAAGTGCCTATTTTTGTTCAATTGCGGATTGCGGATTGCGGAATTCGGATATATCCTTGACAAAATCCGAATTCCGCAATCCGAATTCCGAAATCCGCAATCCGCAATCGATTACGCCTAACCAAAGATAACAATGATAAAAATAATTGAATGCCCCCGTGATGCCATGCAAGGCATAAAAACATTCATTCCTACGCAAGAAAAAGCCGATTACATAAACCAGTTGTTGAAAATCGGCTTTGACACGCTCGACTTTGGTAGCTTCGTATCGCCCAAGGCCATCCCCCAAATGCGCGACACCGCAGAAGTACTTGCTGCGTTGGACCTTACTGCCACAAAAACCAAATTACTCGCTATTGTAGCCAACCGCCGCGGCGCCGAAGACGCCTGCGCTTTTGAAGAGATCAGCTATTTGGGATATCCTTTTTCAATTTCAGAAACCTTTCAGCTTCGGAATACCAACGCAACCATCGCCGAATCGGTTGAGCGGGTCAAAGAAATTCAGGATTTGTGTATGGCACACGGCAAAAAGCTGGTGATATACATCTCTATGGGGTTCGGCAACCCTTACGGCGACCCCTGGAATGTGGAAACCGTGCATCGCTGGGTAGACGAGTTAGCAGGGTTGGGTATCCATATATTTCAGTTATCCGATACGATCGGCGTGGCCGGCCCGGAAAGTATCGCGTACCTCTTTAGCAACCTGATACCGGGTTATCCGCAACTGGAAATAGGCGCGCACTTTCACACCACGCCCACCACCTGGCGTGAAAAGATAGAAACCGCCTATAATAATGGTTGCCGGCGTTTTGACGGCGCCATAAAAGGATATGGCGGCTGCCCGATGGCTAAAGACGACCTCACCGGTAATATGGCTACCGAAAACCTGGTATATTTTTTCCTCGACAAGCAAGCGCCGATGGGTATCGATCTGGAGCAGTTCGGCAAGTCGGTAGTGATGGCCGAACGCGTTTTCCCGCTGCACTAGCGTAAAAATTGGGGTTTGTTTTGTATTTTTGATTCAATCGAACGTCAAAAAAAAGATACACCTATGGCCAAGACCATGCAATGGTTTCTCGACAAATACGGCGAGAGCCACCAAAATGCGACCAACAAACTCATCCACTGGGTTTGTGTACCGAGCATCATGTTCAGCTTGTTCGGATTGCTCTACAGCATTCCTTTTTTGAGTGAGCGCCATTTATACGCCAATTGGGCGGCAGTAGCGCAGGTGGTGGCCTTGGGCTATTACCTGCGTCTTTCTACGCCTATGTTTTTTGGTTTTTTTGTAATTGGCGGGCTTTTGCTATGGGGCAACAACGCTATTTACGAAGCGGTGGGCCGCAATGCCGGGCAACTGGCGTTAATATCCGTAATCATTTTTGTAGTAGCCTGGATAGGTCAATTTATCGGGCATAAAATTGAAGGTAAAAAACCGTCGTTTTTTGAAGACGTACAATTTTTACTCATCGGCCCGGCCTGGCTTCTTCATTTTATTTATAAAAAAATAGGCGTTGATTATTAACGCTTGGCGGCAAGCAGGTAGAGCACAGCCATGCGAATGGCCACCCCGTTTTCTACTTGCTGAAGGATAATAGAATGGGAAGAATCGGCGATATCGCTGGTAATTTCTACACCGCGATTGATAGGGCCCGGGTGCATAATGAGGATTTGCTTGCCCAGGCTGTCGAGCAGTGTGCGATTGATGCCGTAGTACTGGGCGTATTCGCGTAGAGAAGGAAAATACTTGAGATCCTGGCGCTCGAGCTGAATACGCAGCACGTTGGCCACGTCGCACCATTCGAGCGTATCTCTTACCTGATGCGACACCTTGACGCCGAGCGACTGGACGTATTTAGGCATGAGCGTCGGCGGGCCGCAGACGGTGACTTCGGCGCCGAGTTTGTTGAGACAATAGATATTGCTCAGCGCTACACGCGAGTGGAGTATGTCTCCAAAAATAGCCACCTTTTTTCCTGCCAGATCGCCGAGTTGTTCGCGTATCGAGTAAGCATCGAGCAGCGCTTGCGTGGGGTGTTCGTGGGTGCCGTCGCCTGCATTGATAATATTGGCGTTGATGTGATGCGAAAGAAAATGAGGCGCGCCCGGCGCAGGATGCCGCATCACAATCATGTCCACTTTCATCGACAGGATATTATTGACGGTATCCAGGAGGGTTTCGCCCTTGGTTACGGAAGAGGAAGAAGAAGAAAAGTTGAGCACATCGGCTGACAGGCGTTTTTCAGCCAGTTCGAAAGAAATGCGCGTGCGCGTAGAATTTTCAAAAAACAAATTGGCGATAGTCAGGTCGCGAAGCGAAGGCACTTTTTTGATCGGCCTGTTGATCACTTCCTTAAATTCGTCGGCTGTTTCGAAGATGAGTTGAATATCTTCGGCGGTAAGCGGCTTGATGCCCAATAAGTGAGAAACACTCAACTGTTGTATACTGCTCATGCCCTATCCTTGTTCTGCTTCTTGTTTATTGGCAAATAACAATACCCTGTCTGCCTGATTGCTATCCGCCCATTCTACTTTCACGTACGCATCGTCGAGCGCATCCACTGTAATGCCCTTATAGTCTGCCTGGATGGGCAGATGGCGGTTAAACCTGCGGTCGACCAATACCAGTAGTTTTACCTGGCGGGCCCTGCCGTAATGGTTCAACGCGGTGAGGGCCGCCTGCACCGTACGGCCGCTGTACAACACGTCATCGACGAGGATCACATTTTTATCGTCTACCAGAAATTCCATATCCGTCACGCTGGCTTTGAGCGGTTTGGCGCGCATCCGAAAGTCGTCGCGGTAAAACGTGATATCCAATTTACCGTAAAGAAAAGAAGCGTGTCCCAATATGTGCTGAAGGCGGGTGTAAATGCGGTCGGATAGCCATACGCCCCGGGGTTGAATGCCTACGATACAGGTATCTTCAAAGTTGTCGTAAGTCTCGATCAGTTGTTGGCATAGCCGGTCAATGGTTAGCGAAAACCTTTCCTGATCGAGTATGACGCGTCCTTTATTCATAATAGTTACAAAGATAGGCGTTGCGCCTGACAATGGGTGATTTGCCGACTTTAAAAAAAATATTGAAGCAGTGGTTAAACCTTTTTTTGCCTGGCCAGTCATAGTAGCGTAAACAGCAAATATCGACTTTGAGACTGTGCAACTATGCGATTTTGCTTATTACAGTACTAAAATTTCTCATCTTTAAATTACATAAAAACAACTATTGCTATGAAAAAGCATTTGCTCCTCTGGGTAGCAGTGATTGCCCTTGGTATGGTATTTACTTCCTGCAACAAAGCAGGCGATGAAGCCCCCTCTGACGCGGTGATGACGAGTGAAGACCTGACGACTTCTATGGACATTTTCCAAAGCACCGAAGACGAAATTGACGCAGAACTGGAATCGCGCGGCCCCAACGGCCCCAATGACTGCCCAATGGTGACGGTTACGCCCGGCGACTGGAGCTTCCCGCGCACGGTGACGATTGATTACGGCACGGATGGCTGCGAAGGACCCGACGGTCGTGTACGCCGTGGCCAGATCATTGTGACGCAAACCGACACCATGCGCAATGCAGGGGCCGTACGCACGGCCACGCTTGTAGATTTTTATGTAGACGACGCCCATGTGGAAGGCACCAAAACCTGGACCAATCAGGGCTTCGACGCCAATGGCAACCCTGTGATAAACCGCACGGTGACGGGGGGCAGTATTACCTTCCCCGATGACTCGCAGATAACCTGGGAAGCCGATCATACGATCACTTTGATCGAAGGCGCGGGCACACCTGCTTTGCTGGATGATGTAGTGCAAATTACGGGTGGCTCCAACGGCGTGAACCGCAACGGCGTGGCCTACAGCTTTGTTATTGACGAGCAGGATCCCCTCACGAAGCGCAGATTGTGCCGCTGGGTAGAAAGCGGAACGCTCGAAATGACGGTGGGCAACGTTACCCGCCTGATCAATTACGGCAACGGTACCTGCGATCCATACGCGATCCTTACGCTCGAAAACGGAAATACCCGCATCATTCACGTGCGTGCCTGGTGGCGGCCGTAAGGGGGAGGGAGAGAGTGTGAGAGTGTGGGAGGGAGAGAGGGAGAGAGGGAGAGAAAAGGCGTAGTAAGGTGAGCGTTTACCGCTCACCTTACATTATTTCGACCAGCTATCCTTGAGGTTTACCGTGAGGTTGAACACAGGGTTTGCCGGCGTTGAATCGGTGTCGGTGCAGAAATAGCCTTTGCGCAGGAACTGGAACGTTTGGCCCGGTTGTGCGTTTTTCAGGCTGGGTTCTGCGAAGGCAGTGACCACCTGCAGAGAATTTGTGTTATAAAATTCGATATAGTCGCGGTCTTCGTGGTTGGTGGGTTCTGGGTCGGTAAAGAGGCGGTCGTACAGGCGGACTTCGGCCTGAATAGCGTGTGGCGCCGATACCCAGTGAATAACGCCTTTTGCTTTGATACCCGAAGTATCGCTACCGCTGCGGCTGTCGGGGTAGTAGCTGCAGTGAAGTTCCGAAACCTCACCATTAGCATCCCTGATTACCTCGTCGCAATGGATAATATAAGCGCTTTTCAGGCGGACGTCCTTTCCGGGGGCGAGGCGATGGTAATTTTTGGGAGGGTCGTCCATGTAGTCATCGCGTTCGATATACAACTCTTGTGAGAAAGGCATAGTGCGATGGCCTGCGTTGGGATCTTCGGGGTTGTTTTCGATGCTCATATCTTCCACCTGTCCTTCCGGATAGTTAGTAATTACCACTTTAAGCGGATCTAACACCACCATTGACCTCAGGGAAGTGCGGTTGAGTTCTTCGCGCACGCAAAATTCCAGCAATTCGTATTCGATCACATTATCGCGGCGGGCGGTGCCCGCGCGGCGGCAGAACTCACGGATGGCGGGGGCAGGGTAGCCTCGGCGGCGCATACCTGCCAGTGTGGGCATGCGGGGGTCATCCCAGCCTGTGACGTAATTATCGGTCACCAGCTTCATCAGTCGGCGTTTGCTGGTGATCATATAGGCGACATTCATGCGCGCGAACTCGATTTGTCGCGAGGGAAAAATCTCCAGCTTTTCGATAAACCAGTCGTATAGCGGGCGGTGGTGCCGGAATTCGAGCGAGCAAAGCGAATGGGTAATCTCTTCGATAGAATCGCTCTGGCCGTGCGCAAAATCGTACATGGGGTAAATACACCAATCGTCGCCGGTGCGGTGGTGGTGTTCGTGTTTGATACGATAAATTACAGGGTCGCGCATGTGCATATTGGGCGAGGCCATATCCACCTTGGCTCTGAGCACGCGCGAGCCGTCGGGGAAATCACCTGCGCGCATGCGGGCGAAGAGGTCGAGATTTTCTTCGATAGAACGATTGCGGAAAGGACTCTCTGTGCCCGGAGCAGTCGGCGTACCTTTCTGCGCGGCAATTTCTTCGGGCGTGGAATCGTCTACATAAGCCAGTCCTTTGTGGATCAGCTTGACCGCAAATTGGTATAATTGCTCGAAATAATCAGAGGCGTACAATTCCTCGCCTTCCCATTCGAAGCCGAGCCAGCGGATATCGTTTTTGATATTATCCACATAGTCGGTATTTTCAGTCGAAGGATTGGTATCGTCGAGGCGGAGGTTGGTTTTGCCGCCGTATTTTTGGGCTGTTTCAAAATTGACCACCAATGCTTTGGCATGACCAATATGCAGAAAACCGTTGGGCTCCGGCGGGAAACGCGTGTGTACGCGGCCGGCATGTTTGCCGTTGCGTATGTCTTCTTCGATGATCTCTTCGATGAAGTTAAGGGGTTCTTTTTCTTTTGTTTCTGTGGATGTAGTCATGGTTGTTCTCTGTTTTCTGTTCTCTGTTTTCTGTTTTCTGTTCTCTGTTTTCTGTTTTCTGTTTTCTGTTTTCTGTTCTCTGTTTTCTGTTTTCTGTTCTCTGTTTTCTGTTTTCTGTTTTCTGTTTTCTGTTCTCTGTTTTCTGTTCTCTGTTTTCTGTTCTCTGTTTGGTTAGAAAGGTAAGGAACGGATAACAGACAACCGAGAACGGAGAACTGACAACCGACAACGGATTTACATCCGTTCCGGCATTTCAATACCCAGCATATCCATGCCATTTTTGAGCGAATTGGCGATAGCCGAGCTCAGCATAATGCGCAGTTGTTTGGATGCTTCCGTATCTGCGCGCAATATGGAAAAATCGTGATAAAATTTGTGAAAAGACTTGGCCAGTCCATAGCAATAGGCGGCGATGACCGAGGGGTCGTAGTTGGCTGCGGCCTCTTCGATTTGCGCCGGGTAATCGTAAAGCAGCGCGATAAGGTCTTTTTCGTCTGTGTGCAAGGCATAGTCTTTTACGTCGCTACCTGTAAGGGCGTAGCCTTCTTCCTGGGCTTTGCGCAAGACCGACTGAATGCGCACGTAGGCATTTTGGATATAAGGCCCCGTTTGCCCCTGCAAGTCGACCGACTCTTTGGGGTCGAAAATCATGCGTTTTTGGGGATGAACTTTTATAATAAAATACTTGAGTGCGGCCAGGCCTATTTGGCGGATAATATTTTCGCGTTCTTCCGTCGATAATTCGGCGGTAGCGTCGCGTTCTTTGGAGCCTTCGCGGGCTTCGCCGATCACTTCGTCAACGAGGTCGTCGGCGTCTACCACGGTGCCTTCGCGCGATTTCATACGGCCGGTGGGCAGGTCGACCATGCCGTATGAGAGGTGGTGAAGCCCTTGAGCATAAGGCTCGCCGAGGCGTTTCATGATCTCAAAGAGCACCTGGAAGTGATAGTTTTGCTCATCGCCCACCACGTACACCATTTTTTCTACGCCGAAGTCGTCGTAGCGAAGCCTGGCGGTGCCGATATCCTGGGTGATGTATACCGAGGTGCCGTCGCTGCGCAATACCACCTTGTGATCGAGTTTGGCGTCGGTGAGGTCAATCCAGACCGAGCCGTCGTCGCGGCGGTAAAACACGCCATTATCGAGGCCTTGCTGGATAAGGTCTTTGCCCAACAGGTAGGTATCCGATTCGTAATAAATTTTGTCAAAGTAAACGCCCAGTCTGCGATAGGTTTCGTCGAAGCCGTCGTACACCCATTGGTTGAGCCTGTGCCAGAGGGAGATGGTGTCGGGATCGCCGGCTTCCCAGCGGCGCAGCATGTCGCGGGCGTCGGCGCCTAGTGGGCTGTATACATTGAAGTAGGCGTCTTTGTATGCTTTGAAAAAAGCAGCTTCGTCCTGGGATTTATCCTGGCGATCATTGAATACGCTTTGTCCGTGAGCAGTTTGCTGCCAATCTCTGTATTCTTCCTGGAAAGCCCGTTCAAAAGCCACGTAGTACTGCCCTACGAAGTGATCGCCTTTGATGCCCTTGGTTTCGGGGGTGGCGCCGCCGGCAAAACGCTGCCAACCCAGCATGCTTTTGCAGATGGCGATGCCGCGATCGTTTACGATTTGCACGCGTTTTACCTGGTAGCCGGCGGTTTCGAGGATGCGGGAAGTAGACCAGCCCAGCAGGATGTTGCGGATATGGCCCAGGTGAAGCGGTTTGTTGGTATTGGGCGAGGAGTATTCCACCAGCACCTTGCGGCCGTTGGAGGGCTGTTGGCCGTAGTTGGGCGCCTGGGCGTCTTTTACCAAAAAATCCAACCAAAAGGTGTCGCTAATGACCAGGTTTAAAAAACCTTTCACGACGTTAAAACCCGCTACATATTGGAATTCTTTCTGAAGATATTGCCCCAATTCAGCGCCTACATCTTCCGGTTTCTTGCCGGCGACACGCGTAAATGGAAAGGTGACAACGGTAAAGTCGCCCTCAAATTCCTTGCGTGTTTTGTTGATGGCAATCTGGTTGATAGCCGGCGCTTCGCCGTAAAGGGCTAAAACCCCTGCCGCGACCTTCTCCTGCAATAGCGAAATAATATTCATGCGAAGTGTGTGGGTTTGAAGGGGCAAAAATACAATTTTTTATGAGGGTTTATGAGGGTTTATGAAGGTTTATGAGGGTAACAAAAGGCCGTCACTCGTCACCACCCCGGCCATTTACCCTATCGTCACCTCGTCACCTTTTTCCTCCACCTCCGAAACAACCAGATACCGATGCCGGCCAGCAGCAGGAAAGGCCAGAGGTTAACGATTCCGATGAAGAACCATACCAGGTTGTTCCAACCGTTTCGGAACCCTTCGCGAAAATGTTTGCCAAATGCGGTTTGGCTGTGAATTTTCTCATAATACGTTACCGAAAGGGTAGAATAGGCTACCTGGTCGGTGAGATAGCGCAGGCGGCCTTCGATAGATTCTATTTCGGCTCTGATATTGCCTAGCTCGCGTTCAATTTCCAGCATATTCGACACCGTTTTGGCTTGTTTCAGCAAGGCCAGATAACGGGTTTCCATCTCTTTTTTGGCCTTTACCCTGGCGCTGACGTCGATAAATTCTTCGGTGACGTCGCTTACGTTGATTTGTTTATAATCAAAATGCGATACACCTTTGGTGATCGTATTGAGCAGGGTATCAAAATGAGCTGCGGGTACCCTGACCTGTAATGTATGGCTGATACGGTCGTCGGAGCGGGTCTCCTGGTCGTCGGAGATATACCCTGAATTGGCTTTGACGGCATAGAGCACTTTTCGCCGGGTGGCAGGCAGATTGTCGGTTTCAAAGCTGAGGTTACCGTTTTTGATAAGTTTGCGTTCGATGGTATTGTAGCTTTGGCCGGGCGCCTCTCCCGGCGGTGGGGGTGGTGGTGGTGATGGTGGGGCCTGGTCGGATTCAAGGGACATTTCGGGTGGGACGTCTCTTGAAAATGAACCTTCTTCGGATTGCCGGTTGTTGCAATTTACTAGTATTAAGGTCAATACCAGGAATATCCATTTTGCTTTCATGTAGTTTTGTTTTTGTAAATAATAAATAGATGACGGGGCGATGTTTTTTGGCGGTTATGCAAATCTCCCGGGTTCAAATGGTTGCAGGTCGACGGACGGTTGTTGTTCGTTGGCGATTTGGCTGACCAGCAGTCCGGTGGCAGCGCCCAGGCTCAACCCCAGCATGGCGTGGCCTGTGGCGGCGATGGCGTTGTCGAAGCCGGGTAAATGCCCGATATAGGGCAATCCATCGGCAGAGCAGGGGCGGTAGCCGTACCAAATATCGGCATCTGCCGGGGTTTTGAGTTCAATACCCGGGAAAAAGTGCCTGACACTTTGCACAATGCCTTCCACTCGTTTGTAGCGGGGTGGCGCATTGGTAGAAGTGATCTCCATCGTACCGCCAAATCTGACCTGGTCTTGCATGGGCGTGATGGCCACACGTCCCTCGGTGAGGATAAGCGGGTGACGGAAAGGATAGTCTTGCAGCGGTTTGACAAAAGAATACCCCCTGCCGGCCACCATGGGGAGTTTGATGCTCAACCCTTTTGCCAACTCGCGGCTCCAGGCGCCCGCGGCTAATACCACGAGGTCGACGTCGTAGCTATTGCGGGTAGTGATGATTTTTTGTATTCGATTATTTTGTTTTATAAAATTAACAACCGATTCATTATCAATAATATGTGCCCCTTTGGAGGTCAAATAATTGGCCAGATTTTTCATCAATTCGGCGGGGTTTACATGCGCATCGCATTTGAACCAAACACCCCCTCGCGTATCGCAGGTCACGTCGGGTTCGAGGTCTTGCACCTGTTCAGCGGTGAGCCATTCGGCGTCGAGGCCCAGTTGATGGGCCATTTCGACGGTATGCCGGGCATGGCGGGCGTTTTCCTGGGTGTGAAACAATTCCAGCATGCCGTCGTGGCGGAAAAAAAACGGGAATTCGCCGCTGTTTTGCCATTCCTGATAGCAAGCCATGCTCAGCAAGGAGATATCGCGCAGGGGCGCCGCTGAGCGATCTACGTGCGATTGTGTAGCGCTGCGCATGAATGCCAGTCCCCATTGTACGAGCGAAAGGCTCAGCCGGGGTTTGATGTAAAAAGGACTGCGCGAGTCGAGCATCCATTTCAAACCCTGGCTGATGATTCCCGGCGCTGCCAGCGGGGTGAAATGGCTGGGACAGATATAACCGGCATTGCCGCTGGAGCAGTTATTTGAAAGGTCGCCGCGGTCGATCACGCTGACTTGCCAGCCTGCCTTTTGCAGGTAGTAGGCCGAGCTAAGCCCGATGATGCCGCCGCCGATGATGATCGCAGATGTTGACATAGTCTGTTCTCTGTTCTCTGTTCTCTGTTCTCTGTTCTCTGTTCTCTGTTCTCCTCTGTTCTCTGTTCTCTGTTCTCTGTTCTCTGTTCTCTGTTCTCTGTTCTCTGTTCTCTGTTCTCTGTTCTCTGTTCTCTGTTCTCTGTTCTCTGTTCAAGATTAACTGGTAAAGATAAAGAACGGATAACAGACAACAGAGAACGGATAACCGACAACGGACAACAGAGAACCGACAACCGACAACTAAATCACCTGAAACCCATACGCATACGGGTCGTCTTCGGGGTCTATAGTGATCGTATTATAGCCGTATACCCGGGCCCAACCTTCGATACTGGGGCGGATAGCTTTATGGTCGGATAGCCTGGTTTCTTCTTCTATACGCCCGATAAATTGGGAGCCGATGATACTTTCGTGGATAAATTCATCGCCCTTCCGCAATAGGCCTTTGGCGTACCATTGTGCCATGCGGGCCGAAGTGCCCGTTCCGCATGGAGAGCGGTCGATGGCTTTGTCGCCGTAAAAAACGGCGTTGCGTGCGGTAGATGCGGGGTCGAGTGTGGCGCCGGTCCATAGAATATGGCTGCAACCGTTGATCGTTGGGTTTTCGGGATGGACGAAAGAATAAAGCGCATTAATTCGCTTGCGCAATTCCCGGCTCCAACTGATGAGCTGGTCGGCCTTGTAATGCTCCAGTCCCGGGAAATTGGGCTGCACGTCGACGATGGCATAAAAATTGCCCCCATAGGCCACATCTACATGCAAAGCCCCTAAATCGGGACAATCAACCGCCAGGTTTTCTGCTGCCAGGTACGATTTGACGTTGGTGAGCCTCACGCTTTTGACTTTGTTGCCTTCCTGCCGGTAGCTCACTTCTACCAGTCCTGCCGGCACTTCCAGGCGAAGCTTGCCCGGTACTTTGGGCGTGATTAATCCCTGTTCGATGGCAATCGTAACGGTGCCTATCGTACCGTGGCCGCACATGGGCAGGCAGCCGCTGGTTTCGATAAACAACACGGCCATATCATTTTCAGGATCGTGGGGAGGGTACAAAATGCTGCCGCTCATCATATCGTGGCCGCGTGGTTCAAACATGAGTCCTTTGCGTATCCAGTCGAATTCCCGCAGGAAATGCAGGCGTTTTTCGCTCATGTTGTTGCCCTGTAATATAGGGCCGCCGCCGGCTACGAGCCGCACGGGGTTGCCGCAGGTGTGGGCGTCGATGCAGAAGAAGGTTTTCATAGGTGACAAGGTGACAGGGTTGTGATTTAGGTTATTGCCTTGTGGGTGAAATTACTATTTACACGGCGGATGATTTGCATAGGATTTTCATTGTGGAGTTCGGGTGGCAGCAGGACTTCGGGGCAATTTTGGAAGCACACCGGCCGGGCCCAGCGTTTGATAGCGTCGGTACCCACGGAGGTAAAGCGGCTGTCGCTGGCAGCGGGGTAGGGGCCGCCGTGCATCATAGCCGCGCTGACCTCCACACCGGTGGGTACGCCGTTGAAAACGACGCGACCGGCGAGCTGGGCGGCTTTTTCTACCAGTGCACGGTGGCCGGCAATTTCTTCGGTTTCTGTCATGAAGGTAATAGTGAGCTGTCCTCCGCAGGCCTGCAATACGGACTCTAAATCGGCTGCGTCGCGGCATCGTACAACCAGGGAGTATGGGCCGAAGACTTCCTCTTTGAGCAGTGGGTTGTCAATAAAAGTGTGGCTATCCACTTGGGCGATGGCCATATCGGGCACTATATCATCATCATTAACTACTATTTGCGCTATGGTGTCAACGCCTTTTTGGGCCAGTGCTGCCTTCATTTTATCCATGTAAGCCGTGTGAATGCCGGTGTGGAGCATTTTGGCCGGGGGTGTTTGGTTAAAGGCTTGGGCCAGCAGGGGTAGAAAGCGGTCGAGTTCGGGGCCGTCGATGGCCAGCAATAGGCCGGGGTTGGTGCAAAACTGTCCCATGCCTAGCGTAATAGACCCCGCGTAAGCGTTTGCGATAGCTTCCGCACGGGTGGAGAGCGCTTGCGGCAACAAAACGACTGGGTTGATGCTCCCCATTTCTGCAAAAACGGGAATGGGCTCGTCGCGCTGTTGGGCGTAGGCCAGCAGGGATTTTCCGCCTGCGGCGGAGCCGGTGAATCCTACAGCTTTTGTAGCAGGGTGCTCAACAAGCGTACGTCCGATCGCAAAACCGTTGCCCAACACGTGCTGAACCAGGTGAGTCGGGGCATTGCATCGCGCAATAGCGCGTTGTATGGCTTCAAAAACGAGCGTAGAGGTAGCAGGGTGTGCCGGGTGGGCTTTGATCACCACGGAGCAGCCTGCTGCCAGGGCCGAGGCGGTATCTCCGCCGGCGGTAGAAAAGGCAAGCGGGAAATTGCCGGCGCCGAAAACCACTACGGGTCCGATGGGAAACAGCATTTTGCGCAAGTCGGGGCGCGGCGGCGCGCGGTCGGGCAGGGCGGTGTCGATTACGGCGTCTACCCAAGATCCTTCCTTCACGAGAGCCGCAAAAAGCCGCAATTGCCCGGTGGTTCTGCCGCGTTCGCCGCTGAGGCGCGCGGCGGGCAGGTTGGATTCTTCACAAGCCGTATTTATGAGTGTATCTCCGAGGGCTTCGATTTCAACGGCGATAGCTTCAAGTAATGCCGCCCGCGCTTCAGGCGTAAAATGGCGGAAGGCTTCAAAGGCCAGCGTAGCCTGGCGCATGATGTCGTCTATTTGCGATAGGGGAGTTTCTTCCATCATGATGTTTGATTATTAATGTTGAATGCTTGATTAATAATGTTTAATTGTTAATAATTGATTATAAATTAATTAAACATCAAACATTAAGCATTCAACATCAAATGGCAGGGCGTTGCCGTAACCCTTGTTGGATAATAGCCTCAACGCGGCTTCTTTCTTCGCCTATCAAAGTAAGTCGTGGCGCGCGTACATATTCCGAGCCGATGCCGGTCATAGACTCAGCCAGCTTGATGTATTGTACCAATTTGGGATGCAGGTCGAGTTCGAGCAGGGGGAGAAACCAGCGGTAGATGGCCAGCGCTTCGTCGTAGCGGCCGGCCTGGGTGAGCTTGTAGATGGCCACCGTCTCGCGGGGAAAAGCGCAGACGAGTCCGGCCACCCAGCCATCGGCGCCCAGCATGAGTTCTTCCATTGCCAGTGTATCTACGCCGCAGAGGATGGCGAAGCGCCTGCCGAACCGATTGATGAGGCGGGTCACGTTGGAGACGTCCCGGGTAGATTCTTTGACAGCGAGAATATTGGGCTGCACGGCCAATTCTTCAAACATATCGAGTGTGATCTCGATTTTGTAATCGACCGGATTGTTGTACAGCATGATGGGCAGCGAAGTAGATTCTGCTACGGTGCGGAAAAACGCCACCGTCTCTCGATGGTCGGATTTATAACGCATAGGCGGCAGCAGCATCAGTCCGTCGGCGCCCCATTTTTTAGCCAGTTGTGCCTGTCGCACCGCTTCGCGGGTAGCGCCTTCCGCAACGTTGAGTATGACTGGGCATCGGGCTGCTGACGTTTCTTTAGCATATTTGACCAATCGCTCTTTTTCGGGTTCAGTCAGCGTGCTGGCTTCACCAAGGGTACCGCCGAGTATGACGCCGTCAACGCCCGCATCGAGTTGGGCCTGCAGGTTTTTGCCAAAAAGGGGCAAGTCGAGTTCGTCTTGCGATGTAAATTTTGTGGTCAGGGCAGGAAAGACGCCTTTCCAGGAGAATGTAGTCATGGTTGTATGTTCTCGGTTCTCTGTTCTCTGTTCTCTGTTCTCTGTTCTCGGTTCTCTGTTCTCTGTTCTCGGTTCTCGGTTCTCGGTTCTCGGTTTAAGTATTTCTGGCAAAGATAATGAACGGATAACAGAGAACGGAGAACCGACAACTGAGAACTGACAAATCAAGAAAGCGCCATCACGATAGCGAAAATCAGGAGCACTACCAGGACGATGACGATGAGAAAATTATTATTGTTGCGATACTTATTAAAGAGGTATTGCATCAGCTCGAACCATTCGAGTTTGCGGGCCAGGTGTTCGGCGGCGAGGACGAAATACTTGCGGTTATTTTCGAATTTGAGCGGGTTGCTCAGTTTTTTGAGGATAAAAAATTCGGGATCGAGGAAAACAAGTTCGAAAGCTTCGCCGGTAGGATCTTCTTCGTCGGGGTCGAGTTTGCCGAAAATGAGTTTATTAGCTAAAAATCGCCATTTGCCAAACCAGACTGCGCCGTCGTCCGACAGCAGATATTCCTCATCGGCATTAAAAATATGGAGAATAAGCTCGTGGAAGTTTTCATCATCGCGCACTTCCACCCAGTGTTTACCCACATAAAACTGCACCTCGCGCAAATCCTCGCTATGGGGACGGATCAGCGGTATCATCTTGTCGATGAGATCGTCCATCGCGTCGGCGTGGGGTACCTCCGAGTTAAAGGCGTTGGCGACGATATCAAGCCATTTACTTTCCAAAGCGGTTATTTTTGAAGGTAAAAATACCAAAAAAAGTCTATTGATAAGCAATAAGGCGTTGCCTAAGGATAAAACCCGTTTCGCCTTTTTCTTCCCAGGGCAGGGATTCGCAGGCGGCGAAATTGCCGTTGCAGCATACATTACACTGGGTATCGAGCAATTGCAATTCGCGGTATACGAGACCGACTCCGCGCGCGTACTGCTCTTGTGCATAGCGCCATTCGATGAGGTTTTCGTTGTCGGCCAGTACGAGGGTAGCTACCTGGGGGAAATACAGATCACCCAGGTTCAGCGGTTCGTTTACGGTAGTATACCGATAATTCCAGCCTTTAAACAAAGTCATGGGTTCGCCGGCAATGGGGATTATGAGGTTGTCGTCGATGAAGGCGTTGCCGTCCCATTGCGTAAAGGCGGCCACCGGGAAAACCATAGCGATGAAATTCAGGTTGTTGTCGGTGCGAATGAGCCGTTGTTCACCGGGAGTGAGGGCGTATACCGATTTGATTTGCCAGGGTGTGCCTGCATCGGGGCGTTCGTAGCGTACGATGCGGTAGGCCAGGGCGCCGTTGTTGTCGCGAAAGGTATCTGCTACCTCTTCTCGCAGTTGGAAAAACACGGAATCGATAAGCGTTCCCGAAGGGGCGGGGTCGAACACCAGGGAGTCGACCTCGTAGATCCACCAGCGACCCACGGACAGCGGTTGGTAGTCGTAGCCCTGGTCGATAGATAATTCTTCCACTTCGCGCGACTGGCAGGCCATACCGTATAGCAGGGCGGCAAGTGGAGCGAGAATGAGGATGACTTTTTTTATCATAATTAAAAATATCAGGTGCTCATCATGCGCAAAATGCCGGCAATTTCTCTGGCCACATTCGTTTGCCAGAGCTTTTGGTCAACTACCAGTAACTTGGCAAAATAGCGGTCGCGGTCCAGGCGCATCAGATAAGCTTCGTTAATCAAAACCTGCACATCCTCGAATGGCGAGCATTTGAATAACACATAGGCTTCCTCCCTCACATCGTAAGCCACAATATAGGAATAGTGGGCGGCGGCGGTTGGATAGCAGTGCAGTAAAACCGGATAATCGAAATAAGCTGCACGCCAAAAGCTGAACAAGTTGGCTTCAAAAAGCGGGTAATACAACACTTTGGAAGGAACCTGTAAATTGCCGAGTTCGCTCTGCAGTGCCTCCAGCCTGCGGCGCATAGTTTCTATGGGTATATCGCCGGGGTGTAACTCGCGATAGGGTTGCCATTGAGCAGAGCGCAAGTCGTAGTATTCCACCTCGCCGATGCGAAGTTTGTAGTCGAAGCGGGAATAGCCGGGCACCACATAGCCGGGGTAATAATAGGGGATTCCTGCCTGTTGGCAATAGTGAATTTCGAGCAGCATGGTATAAAACCCGAGGCTGTGGCGTTGGTAATCGGGGTCGTACATACCCAGAATACTGGCGGCGGTATTTTTGCCGATATCAAAAAAGCTGGCGGCGATCAGTTTGTCGCCGTCGTACACCCGCACTTCCTTTGTGTCGTAGATATTATTTTCTTCGCCGTCGAGCAGGGCGTCTTTGAGGCTGGAGGCCAGCACGCCTGGAAAAAAAGCTTTGTAGCGGAGGTAGAGTTTTTCTTTTTCGCGGGAGAGCGTTACGCTGCCGAATTCGGTGCGAAACAACTTATCATTGCGGTTGACCAGCTTGCGCAAGCTTTTTCGGAACACATAACCGTCGAGGGGGAGGCGAACCCAGATAGCGGAGTAAAACTGCTCGCCGAAACACAAAAAGTGGGTAGTGAAAATAGTTTGCCCCATTCGATACCACCCCTTGGCCAGGTAAGTGTCTAACTCGGCAGGAAGCAGGATTTCGGGGTAATGTTTTTCTGCAAACATGTGTTTAAGCCAAGGGCTGTTCATTTAACTTTTCCTGCCTCGGGCATTTTGCAGGCCTCGTCGGGTCTTTTGCCGCATACAGAGCATTCACCGATTTGATTTTTCAATGCGGGATTAGCGGTAGCGCAAGTGCCCCTGAATTCTTCGCCGGTAAACCAGTGGCGAAGGTTCATCATGACAAACGACAAGCCGAAAACGACAAAAATGATTCCGAAAATATACAGAAATTCCATAATGACAGATTTACGATATCTTTGTGGTTTGGGGTGACGACCGAGGACAAACCCAGGTGGTGACGGCTTTGAACTGGCTCAGGTGGTGACGAGGTGACGAATTGAATTTAATTTTGTTACCACCCTTGATGCTTCCCTGGTCGTCACCACCAGGGATTGACCGGGGACGTCACCTTGTCACCACCAGGGATTGTCCCCGGCCGTCACCTTATCACCACAAAAATAACAAATAAACGTATAGCCATGTTGCAAAAATTGGAAGCCTTTGCCAGGTTGTTGAAAATAATGGATGAGTTGCGGGAGCAATGCCCCTGGGACCGCAAGCAGACCTTCCAAAGTTTGCGCAACCTAACCATCGAAGAAACCTACGAATTGGCTGATGCTATCCTCGACGAAGACCTGCCCGGCATCAAAGAAGAGATAGGCGACCTGATGCTGCATATGGTTTTTTACGCCAAAATTGCCTCCGAAAGCGGCGCCTGGGATATTGCCGACGCCCTCCATGCCGTTTGCGACAAGCTGATAAAACGCCACCCGCATATCTACGGTGATTTGGTGGTGAACTCCGAAGAGGAAGTGAAAAAAAACTGGGAGCAACTCAAATTGCAGGAAGGCAAAAAGTCGGTACTCGCCGGCGTGCCCCGCTCGCTGCCCGCCATGGTGAAAGCCTACCGCATGCAGGATAAAACCAAACAAGTGGGGTTCGAATGGGAAAATAGCGAACAGGTATGGGAAAAAGTAGAAGAAGAAATGGCTGAATTTCGCGAAACCCTGCAGCTGAATATGTCGCAGGAAAAACGCGAAGAAGAATTCGGCGACGTGCTGTTTTCGCTGGTCAACTACGCCCGCTTTGTGGGCATAGACCCAGAAACCGCCCTGGAGCGGGTGAATCAGAAGTTCAAACGCCGCTTCGAATATATCGAGGCTAAAGCCCCTAAAGACCTGCGCGAGATGACGCTGGCGGAGATGGATGCGCTGTGGAATGAGGCGAAGAAGGGGGAGTAGGTTGTGGGTTGTCGGTTGTCGGTTCTCTGTTGTCGGTTTTTTTCGGCATTTATCTAAGATTATCAGGGGAATAGCGATATTTGGGACAAACGCCAAATAACCCGTCATGGAGATCACGTCTGTCAGCCGGCGCGTGTTGCGCAAAGACCCTTCGCTGAAATGGTACCAACGCCTGTTTTTCGGATTGGTGAATAAAAAGGCCCGCCAGGAACTGGCCTTTAAAGTACAGGGCTTTTTCGACGCCGATGAACGGCGGTATTTTTTGACAGACCTGCAGCGCTACCTGCCGCTGTATTGCACCGTTAAAAACAACCCGGCCGCTCGCTTATTCTCGGATACCTTTTTCCGCTTGCTCGACGACCCGAAAAACGACGGCCGTTTTTACCTCTTACTGGGCGAAACCGGCACGGGCAAAACGACGGCTCTCGCGGAATTGTTAACCCGTTTTGCAGGGGCAAAACGCCGGTACGACATCGTTTTTGCCAACTGTAGTTCGGACCTGCGCGCCGTATTTCAGCTGCCCAACCCTGAACAGACCGTACTATTGCTCGACGGCATCGACGAAGCGCCGGAGATGGTGGACAATCCCGACTATTTTTTTGCAAAAATAGAAAACGAAACCTGCCAGTTTGCGAAAGTAGTCATCAGTTGCCGCACGCAGTTTTTTGTGCGCAAAGCCGACGAACGCGCCCAGACGGCCACCAAGCCGCCCAAACCTTACCACTGCTATTACCTCGATTTTTTATCACCGGAGAAAGTTGCCACTTATGTAGGCGCCCGTTACAGACCAGGTACCCCGGAGTATATTACGGCCATGGCCATAGTAAAGCAAACGGACAAGCTGCTCAAACGCCCGCTGCTGCTTTCTTTTATTGCTGACTTGATAGAAAGAAAGGACGCGTTTTTGTTTTTTAAAATAGACCCTAAACAACCGGAGGCCGCAAGCGGAAAATTGACCCAATACGAAATCTTTCACCATATCCTCCAAAAATGGATGGAGCGCGAGGAAGCGCTCGCGCCGCAGTATGACGGCGACTATAGCCAAACCTTACACGAACTGTCGAAGCAACTGGCTTACGCCATTTATTTCCCCGAAGGGCGCAAGCACTATGCATATATTGATTTGCAAATGCTGGCTGAAAAATCCCGGATATTTATCAGCGATACGCTGTTGCGCGACCGCTCGCTGTTGCGCCGCAACGATAAAGACGGCTACAACTTTGCCCACCGTGCTTTCAGGGAGTTCTTTTTTGCCCAGTTGCTCTACGACGGACTCATCCCCGAGGAGGAATTCCCCTTTGACGCCTACGAAGACGCCGAAATTTTTTATAAGGAGATGGGGGAGGTCAAGTATTTCGAGCAGGCGCCCGACGAGGCACGCCGAATAGCATACCGCCCTGGCAAAATCGACTACCCGCCAGGACAAGATACCCTGCTACCCCAGCCCCTCATCGCGTTTTGTTACCTCGAAAGCGTGTCGCCGGCGCATACTACCCAAGTGTTCGAGGCCTTCATCCGGAACGCCCATTTCAATGGCGATGAGCTCGACTGTCTCACCGGTATAGCCCGGTATTTGCTGCGGGAAGACCGGGACTCCATTAGCCTGGAAAGCCTGCAAGCAGAATGCAATCGTTATGAGATCCTGCCCGGCGACCTGCTCCACGCCTTTTTCTTCTGCCAGACCCAACAGTATTTTCATTTCATTCACCGCGCTTTTATAGAATACCTTTGCCTGCGCGACATTGTTTTTGAGAACCAGTTGGATGATGCAGCCGAAGCCGCCGCCCGCTTCCCCTACGATAAACTGCACTTTACCCGGCTGTTTACCGAGGAGATCAGGTGGATGCGCTATTTGCCTTACCGGCATGCGGTGGTGTTGCAGATGGATAATTACGATGTTTCAATAAAAGATTATCAGCAATCGAAATTTGACAATTGGTATGATTATAATCGGCATAAAGCGCAAGTTTCGTTTTTCAATTTCACTTATCGGTTGCAGGATGCGGAGGGTCGCCTCAACATCCGGGTGCAACAGCCGGCGGATAACGGGTTTATTCACAGTATTCTTTATGCGGAACAAGTGAGGGAATTGGACATCGCCCATAACGACTTAAAGGGCGAAATTGATTTAGGGAATTTCAGCAGTCTGGAAACCCTATACCTGGCCGGCAATCCCGAATTGCGTATCACATCGCTGCCCGCCAAGCTAAGGCTTATCGTGACCCGCTGCAGTGAAAAAAGCCTCATCCCCGCCGGTTTTAAAGGGGAAATACAAGTGATCGACGATCTCATCGAAGCGCTCGCCGGTGATCGTTTTGTCGAACCGGAAACGGTAGCCGTTGAAGGAGGCAGCTTCTGGATGGGCAGCGATGCCGATGACGAAAACGCCAAAACCAATGAACAGCCCCGCCACCTGGCGACGGTTTCCAATTTTTGCATCGGCAAATACCCCGTTACCCTGCGGGAATTCGCCTGGTTTATCAAAGAGAAAGGATACCCCACCCAGTCTGAAAAAGAAGGCTGGGCGATAGCATCTTACTGGACAAAAAATCCACATAACAGTGAAACCCTACTCACTTATTATCTGAAAACGGGCGCCTGTTGGCTGCATGACGTTTACGGGCACTGGATGGATGAAAATCAGCGCAATAACCCCGTTATTTTCATCAGTTGGTACGACGCCAAAGCCTACTGCGAATGGCTCTGCCAAAAAACCGGCAAAAACTACCGCCTGCCTACCGAAGCGGAGTGGGAATACGCAGCTATCGGCGGTCAACAGTCGGGAGCGAGGGACGAAGCCGGCAACGCCATAAAAAAATATAAATACGCCGGCAGCGACAATTTAAACGAAGTAGGTTGGTTTTTTTATAAATTCAGGGATGAATTACATGCGCCTAATTCGGAGTATCGAACCCAAAAAGTGGGTGCGCTCCAACCCAACCAACTCTGCCTGTACGACATGAGCGGCCAGGTGTACGAGTGGTGCGAAGACTGGTACGCCGCCTACGAAGCGCATCCCGAAAAAGATGACTCCGGGCCGGAAGAAGGTGCGTATCGCGTGTTGCGCGGCGGCAGTTGGTACCTCAACGCCGAGAACTGCCGCGTGGCTTACCGCAACCGCAACAACCCCGTCCATCGCAACTTCAACGTGGGGTTTCGTGTGGTATTCGTCCCGTAGTTAGGAGGCAGTTCATTCCGGCTTTGCTTATGAGCTGGAGCGAGTTGGCGGGAAAAAGGAGAGGGTGGTGAGGGACGAGCCACCCGCGCCTTTTTGCTGCCAACGAGCGAGGGAGGGGAGGGGGCGATCTTTGTTAATGTTTGATGTTTAATGTTTGATGTTTAATGTTTGATGTTTAATTGATTGAAAATCAATAACAAAACCTACAACATTTTAAAGAACCGGCTATCGACCGTACGACCCCGTCAATTCAGGCGGTGATCTCCAATCACCTCCTGAACTGTCTGTGCAAAACACTGCCATCCAGGCGCTCCTTATCGTTGTGATTTTTGCATTCCCGCAACCGACGAGCTTTATTATTGCATAGCGGTTTTTGCCCTTTTTTTTGTCATTCTCGAAGAGAATCTACAACATTACGCTAGCACTTGCCCGTTCAAACGTTTCGTGTGCAGATGCCCTGGCGGGCATGACAAAAAAACTTGACAATCCCAGCTGGAATCTACGGCGTCACGCCGGGCAAGGTGTGTTATCAGGCTTTTGAGCAGAATAAACATTAAAAAAAAACCATGCAAATCAAACTATTCACTATTCCCGTGGGAGATAGCGGGAGAGCGCTTCAGGAAATGAACCTGTTTCTGCGAAGCAATAAGATACTGGAAGTAGAAAACCAGTTCATCGGCAACAAAAACGGGGCGTGCTGGCATTTTTGCGTGCGGTATGTGGAGAAGGCTTCATTCGAAGAAGAAAGAGGTATCAACAAGGTGGATTACCGCAAGGTATTGGACGAGCCTACTTTTGCAAAATTTTCCAAATTACGTGAAATACGCAAAAAAGCTGCGCTTGAAGAGGGGGTATCCGCTTTTATCATTCTTACTGATGAAGAAATGGCTGAACTGGCCAAACAGGATGAAATTAGCGAAAAAAGTATGCTAAGTATCAAGGGGGTCGGAGAAAAAAAGGTAGAGAGATTCGGCAAGTATTTTATTACGGAAAAAGAAAAAAATGAAGAGACGGGGCTATCTGATTGAAGAAATTGCAGCCATACAAAATCTCGAATTGGCCTATTATAAGGCTCGCTTAGGCAAAGCGGCAAAGGATAGTGTGTATGCTTACGGGCAGCATTTGAAGCAGAACCTTAAAATACTCCAAGCTCAAATTCTATCGGGTCAAGTAGATGTCGGCGGCTACCGTTATTTCACCATTTACGACCCCAAACGGCGACAAATATGCGCGGCGCCTTTTGCCCAGCGGGTATTGCACCACGCCTTGATGAATGTATGTCACCCATATTTTGAAAAGAGGCAGATAGCCGACAGTTATGCCAGCCGGCTTGGAAAGGGCACGTATGCGGCATTGGAGAAAGCTAAATATTTTCAAAAATGCTATCCGTGGTTTTTGAAATTGGACGTCCGCAAATACTTCGATAGTATACGCCACGATATTTTGCGAAAGCAGTTGTGTTCGATGTTCAAAGATGGTCGTTTATTTGGTATATTTGACGCCATCATAGATAGCTACGAAGTAGAAAAAGGCAGGGGGCTGCCTATCGGCAACCTTACCAGTCAATATTTTGCCAATCATTATTTGTCGCCTGCCGATCATTTTGCCAAAGAGAAATTCGATATTCCCGCATACGTCCGTTACATGGATGATATGGTACTTTGGCATGATGACAAAGAGACATTGCTCAAAGCGGGTTATGTTTTTAAGGCTTTTGTCGAGGATGATTTGAAGGTAGAGCTCAAGCCGTTTTGCTTAAACAAAAGAGAGGAAGGGCTACCGTTTTTGGGGTACCGTTTATTACCGGATGAAGTTCGCTTAGCCCCTCGCAGCAAAAAGCGTTTCAAGGATAAATTTGAATTATATGCGCAATTATTGGCAACCGGCGTCTGGTCGCAAAAAGAATTTCAAAGGCATATCACCCCCCTCGGCGCTTTCGTAGAACAGGCCGATACCTGGGCTTTTCGAAATAAGCTATACGAAAAGTACGAATTGCTATGGGAAGTTTAAGTTTATTGTTAAATATGCTGAGGAAAAAAGGGCGTTCATCGTGGGTACGTATCGCGTGTTGCGCGGCGGCAGTTGGAACAACAACGCCGAGAACTGCCGCGTGGCTTACCGCAACAACAACAACCCCGACAATCGCAACAACAACGTGGGGTTTCGTGTGGTATTCGTCCCGTAGCTCATAAGCAAAGCCGGATGGCTGCCGATGAACAGATGAACGACCCTGCTCCCGATTTTTTTTCGGGACAAATACGCCGTATGGAAGCCCGGTATTGGTAGGACGAGCCGGATAGCCGTTTCGAAGATTCCGGGCTGCTTTTTGCGCTGAAACAAAGAAAAACGATATTTGAAGCAAATACCAAATGATTAAAATATGAAATTAGACGCTTATATCAAGCAAATTCGCGAACGTATAGCCGGGGGACAATTCAAAGAAGCCTTGTCTTTGCTGCGCGCTATGTTGGAGCATACGCCGCATCTAAATGAAGCTATTCAGCAATCGGCGCGTTATGAAGATATTTGCCGGCAGGTGCGGCTCGGCAAAACAGGACAAGAAGACGCCGCCGCAGCGCTGAATCAACTCCGTTGGGATGTGCTCGAATTGCTTTCGCAATTGGAGGCGCAACAAAATTCGGTTGCGCTCGGAAAACTGTTGGAAGAAGTACAAACGCTGAGCCGGCATCCCGAACGGCAAAGAGAAGCCGAGAATGCCGTTTTGATTGCCAATAGCCAAAATGTCGTACTGCAGTCGGAACTCCACGCCGGGGGTAATATCCACATTGTCACTAACATCTATGGCGAACAAAAGCAGCAATCGGCGCCTGCAGGCCCACATTATGAATTCAATAAGCGCCTTGTTCCTCTGCTGATAAAAGCCATGGCCTCGTACAATGAAAAAGCCGACAGGCTAAGCCGCGATTTGTCCTGGCTCAATCTACCTGAAGATTTTAATAGGGTACAAAAATTTGTATTCCAGAGTTTTATCGGTGAGTTGGGCAAGCAATTGCGCGACCTGGTGCGCATCGACGTTTTCAAGGAAATGACCATTGAAGAAAAACAACGCTATTATATTGACAAAATCCTCGATATCGCCCCGCGCACTTTTGACCTACTCAATTACGCTTTGTTGTCGGCCTGGTGGGACTATGTGAAAGTAACCCCGCTTGCACTCCATCCACGGCAGCGTGATAAACTTGCCGCCTGTTTTGATAAGAATTTCGAATACAACCTCGAACAACAATTCCAACTGCTGCGAACGCTCGTCGAATTGTTTCGCGAACATGCCGTTCCTTTTCCTTTCCAGGAACTGCCCGACGCAGCAGACCAAATGGCAGAAAACGGAGAATTACACCAGGCTTGCAGGGCATGGCAGAATTTGAGTAAAAAAAACTACACGCCTGCCGACTGCGATCAAGCGGAATCGCTTTTGGGTACGGTTATGTCCCCCTTCGGTTTTTTAACCTTGTATCGCATGGTCTCCATCAAAAAAATCCACTACCGCCAAATGCACCACGACGACGCCCGTTATATGCACCGGTTTGTTGCGTTGGGCCTCGACAATAAACACAGCGAAGACGCCGAAAAACTCAATTACTGCGAACTCAGCGAACACACGCCTGCGGTGTTGTTGTACCGGGGCGATAATTACCAAAACGGTCTCAACTTGTTTCCTTTTATCATTGACTACAATGCCTTGATGCTCGAACCGGGCGCCAAGTTATGTTTTTTCAGCGCCACCGACCTCAACGACGGCGCGCTGCAATACCGCTTCCTGGGCGATAACCGAATAATCCGAATCGAAAAAACAGGCATTTGCAAACCCGAAACCGACCTCAACGAATTGCTATTGCAACTCGACAACCTCAAGCTGTTTAACCTCGATTGCGTGGTAGACGCTTTTATGGATGCTCGCCGTACCATTTCAGGCGATGTTAACATTATTAACCTCAACGAGCTATAAGTCATGAAACGCTACCCCTTCAAATTCCTCGATGCCTATACCCGCGACGATCGCGACATCTTTTTCGGGCGGGAGGAAGAGGTGGAAGCCCTCTACCAGATGGCCTTCCAAACCGACCTGCTGCTCGTGTACGGCGCCTCGGGTACCGGCAAAACCAGCCTGATCATGTGCGGACTGGCGGGCCGGTTTAAGCCCTACGAATGGCTGGCCCTTTTTATTCGCCGGGGCAACAATATCAACGAATCGCTGCAAAAAGCCCTCGATGAGGCCCGCGGAAATGCAGGGGCGCTCCGCTCAGGCAGGCTGGATTGGCTCGACGAACCCGAACCGGTCGAAACCGCCCCCTTGTCGCACATAAGCCGCCAACTCAATGCCCTTTATCAGCAGCATTTCAAACCCCTCTACCTCATCTTCGATCAGTTTGAAGAACTATACATTCTTGGCAGCCGCGAAGAGCAACTCGCTTTTATTGATATGGTGCGCGATATGCTGCAGCAGGAGCATCCCGTGAAAATCGTCATCTCCATTCGCGAAGAATACCTTGGCTACCTCTATGACTTTGAGCGCAAAGTGCCCGAATTGATGCGAAAAAAACTGCGCGTGGAGCCGATGAACCTCGAAAAAGTAAGCGCGGTGATCGAAAGCGTCGGCCGACTGCCAAACGGCAATGCGCGCCTGCTGCCTGGCGAAGAAAAGGCCGTCGCCGAGGGTATTTTTGAAAAAATAAAAGGCCGCGACAACACCCGCACCATCGAATTGCCCTATTTGCAGGTTTTTCTGGACAAACTTTACCTGCAGATCAGCGGAGACCAAAGCCGGCAGGCTGACGCCGTCTTCTCCATGGCCGAACTACAAAAAACCGGAGATATCGGCGATGTGCTGCGCAACTTCCTCGACGAGCAGGTGCTGCAAACCGCAGGCAATATGAATGTGCCGCCCGACGATATCTGGAAGATCCTCTCGCCTTTCGTAACGCTCGAAGGCACCAAAGAACCCCTCTCGTCGGCTATGTTGCAAGAACGCCTGCCCGATGCTACGCCCGGCCTCATCGGCAACTGCCTTCAGGCTTTTCAGCACAGCCGCATCCTGCGCTTCGACGAAAAAGAACAGCGCTACGAAATTGCCCACGACTCGCTGGCCCGACAGGTGCACGCCAAGCGCAGCGACGAGGAAATCGCCCTGCTGGAAGTACAGCGATTGATACACAGCCTGGCGGCGACCAAACCCGAAGCCCGAGAGCCTTTTTCCGAAAGGCAACTCGATTTTATAACCCCCCACATCGAAAAGATTGTCCTCAACGCCGACGAACTCGACTGGATCGAAAAAAGCCGGGATTACCTCCGTCAGCAAAAAGAAACAGAAAAGCAAAAACAACGCGAAGAACTGGAAAAAGCCCAACGGCAAGCCGCAATCGAAAAAGAGCTGGCCGACAAAGCCAACGCCGCCCTGGCCGAGCTGCGCCATAAAAATGTCTCTATTTTTGAATCGTTTTCAAATCTGGGCACGGAACTCATCCGCTCGCTCGACCACGACAAAGCCCTGGAAAAATTGAGCGTGGCCGTAGATATTGATGTCGACGCCGAATTCAAAAATCTACTCATAGAACCAATAGAAGAACTGTTGTTTTTCTTTGCCGAAAGCGGCCGCCGGCCCGATTTGGCGAGAACCGCTGCGGAACTACTTTTCCGGCTAGCGCCCAATAGCGCTACGGACCCTTTGCTAAAGCGTTGTTTGGATGAAAAATGGGAGCAGCGAAACAAATTTCAGCCGCTGCTAAAAGCGCTCCGCTCTTATTCCCAATTGCAGCAACGCTATTATCCCGTTATGATACCGGTACCGCTGGGCAAAAACGGCGTGTTTGACATGGGTAGCGGCGATGGAGAATGGGGGCATCAAAACGACGAAACGCTGCACCAGGTGAAGCTATCGCCTTACAGCATTGCCGAAACCCCCGTCACTTTTTACCAGTTTGCCCTGTTTTGCGAAGCCAACGAAAAGAGCATCGCCAGCCGCACACCTTACTGGGGACGCTTCGGCGACCACCCGGCTGTCAATATTTCCTGGTATGATACGATAGAATACGCCAACTGGCTTAATAATCAATACTCCCGGACGCCCTGCTACAAACTGAATCGCAAAGAAAATAGCGATTCGAAAAATCTCGTAAAAAATGACTGGTTGAAGTGGAAAGTAGACTGGAAACATAAAGCGGGAGGATTTCGCTTGCCGACAGAAGCAGAGTGGGAGTTGGCTGCAAGAGGAGGGGTAGGGGCCCCAAGAATGTTATTTGCCGGTAGTGACGAACTGGATGAGGTGGGCTGGTATTGGCAAAATTCGGGCGATAAGCCTTTAAGCGGTGATTGGGATTTGAATAAAATTTTCGACAATAACGGACGAACCCACGCTGTGAAGATAAAAAGGAGGAACAATATCGGTTTGTACGATATGAGCGGCAATGCCTGGGAATGGTGCTGGGACTGGTACGCCCGCGATTACTACGAAAAATGCCGGGACAAAGGGATCGTTAATAATCCGACAGGGGCCGAAAGTAGCGAAGATGGTCGCGTGTTGCGCGGCGGCAGTTGGCTCAACCTCGCCGAGAACTGCCGCGTGGCTTACCGCCTCAACTTCAACCCCGACGATCGCGACTACGACGTGGGGTTTCGTGTGGTATTCGTCCCGTAGTTAGGAGGCAGTCCCTTCCGGCTTTGCTTATGAGCTGGAGCGAGTTGGCAGGAAAAAGGAGAGGGTGGTGAGGGACGAGCCACCCGCTCCTTTTTCCCGCCAACGAGCGATTTTGCGACCGTACGACTGTACGACTTCAGGCGGTGATCTCAAATCACCTCCTGAACTGGCTGTGCAAGACGCCGCCATCCAGGCGTTCCTTATCGTTGTGATTTTTGCATTCTCGAAGAGAATCTACAACATTACGCTAGCACTCGCCCGTTCAAGCGTTTCGTGTGCAGATGCCCTGGCGGGCATGACAATCTTTTTTAGGTGACAGTCGTGACAAATTGCCGATTTTTGAGGGGGCGGTCGGCGGCCGGCAGGGGAGTTTTGAACCAGGATGTTAAGGATGAAAGAAGGATGGAAAGGATTTTTTTGTAATTAAACATCCAACATCCAACATCCAACATCAAAAATCAAAAATCCCCCATCATCACCCTCCAATTTACCGGGTAATAATTATTGATGCGATTGGGGAGGCCTTTAAACCAGCCGAGGCCGAGCGACTCGTAGGTAGCCAGGCGGATGCCTTGTGGGATAGGCGACAGGCGCAGGTCTTCTTTGCGCAGGAATCGCATGGCTTCGGCCGCATCAAGGGGGGCCTGGGGGATATGCGGAGAAAGCGCCAGACTGAACGCCAGGGCGGGGGAGGGGATGAAATCTTTGCCTTTTATCTCGCCCACTTCAAAACCCGTAGCCCAGTTTTTAAGCGCATTATCTACCAATTGGCTGTCGGTGAGCTGGTTGGCAGATATGGCCCTGACGGCGCCGTCGGGGGTTGTCCAGTAAGCGTATTCGTCGGGGTTGGTGAGCCAGGCATTCAATATAGTCTGCTGGGCTTTTGGTAGTGGGGTAAGTTTTTTGTAACCCCGTGCTTTTCCCTGGTGCGACCGGCCGCCGTTGCGCCGGAGGCCGGCCAGGAAGAGGCCTTCGCCGCGCACGCGGTGCGGATAACACTGATAGCCCATGGGGCGCTCGGCAATTTGCCAGTCGGCGGGAAAATCGAGCGGCACGAACGCCATATCCAACTCTTTACACATCCAGGTTACATTGTCGCTGTTTTCTACGTCGTTGTAGGTGCAGGTAGAATACAGCAAAATTCCCCCCGGTCGCAGCAAGGGCGCCGCCGCGGCAATGATACGTCGCTGCCGGGCGGCATTGTGGGCCACCTGTTCCGGCGACCATTCGCCGACGGCTTCGGGGTCTTTGCGAAACATACCTTCGCCCGAGCAGGGCGCATCGAGGAGTACTAAGTCGAAAAATCCTTCCAATCCGCCAAAATCGGCGCTGTCGTGTTGGGATAAGTGGGTATGGGGACTGCCCCATTTGGCCAGGTTGTATTGCAGCACCTGGTAGCGCTGGCGGATCACTTCGTTGCACAACAAAAAACTACCCGCCGGCAACACATCGGCCAGCAAAGTGCTTTTTCCTCCTGGGGCCGCACAAAGATCGAGGGCGCGCAAGGGGATAGTGTGGTCTGTCAATTGCCTTACAGCCGCGGCAATCAGCATAGAGGAGGCTTCCTGTACGTAGTAGGCGCCCGCGTGGAAGCGGGGGTCGAGGGTGAAGCTGGGTCGTTCGGAGAGATATACTCCGTTGTCGCACCATTTTACTCCGTCGAAATTTTCCTCCAATTTTATCTTTTTAAAAGGATTCCATCTGATACTAACGGGCGGGGGGGCCGCCATCGCTTCGAGGAAAGCGGGCAGTTCGGCGCCCAGTTGGTCGCGCATTTGGGAGAGGAATGGGGGAGGGAGCATTTCGGATTTCGGATTTCGGATTTCGGATTTTGGATTTTGGATTTTGGATTTCGGATTTCGGATTTTGGATTTTGGATTTTGGATTTCGGATTTTCTTAGTAACAATTCGCAATCCGCAATCCGCAATCCGCAATTAAAAGGTTTTCCCGGTATAATTATGCGGCGTAATCCTTTTCAGCTCGGCTTTGACGGCATCGTTGACCTCAAGTTGGTTGATAAAAGCGTGGATATCGGCTTTGGTGACCTCGGCTTTGCCGCGGGTGAGGGTTTTGAGGGCTTCGTAGGGTTGGGGATATCCTTCGCGGCGGAGGATCGTTTGGATGGCTTCGGAGACCACCATCCAGTTGGCTTCCAGGTCCTTGTGCAACTTGGCTTCGTTGAGTTGCAGCTTGCCGAGGCCTTTCATCGTTGATTTGAGGGCGATAAGAGTATGTGCCAGCGGCACGCCCACATTGCGCAGTACCGTGCTATCGGTGAGGTCGCGTTGGAGGCGGGAAATGGGCAGTTTTTCGGCCAGGTGGGCCAGCAGGGTGTTGGCCAGGCCCAGGTTGCCTTCGGCATTTTCAAAATCGATCGGATTAACCTTATGGGGCATTGCGGAAGAGCCTACTTCGCCGGCTACGGTTTGCTGTTTAAAATAATCCATCGAGATATACGTCCAGCAGTCTCTGCACAAGTCGATCAGGATCGTATTAATGCGAAGCAGGGCGTGAAAAACCGCTGCGAGGTTGTCGTAGTGTTCAATTTGGGTAGTGGGGTGGGCGCGGGAGAGCCCGAGGTAGTCGGATACAAAAGCCTCGGCGAATTTGTGCCAGTTGATATCGGGGTAAGCGACGTAGTGGGCGTTCATATTGCCGGTAGCGCCGCCGAATTTTGCTTTCAGGTTGATTTGTTGCAGTTGGGCGGTTTGTTCGTCGAGCCTGGAGACAAACACCAGCAACTCTTTTCCAACCGTCGTTGGCGAGGCGGGTTGGCCATGGGTAAAGGCTGGCATGGGTATCTGACTCCAGCTTTCCGCCATTGCATGCAACTGATTGCGAAGCAAATGCAGTGTGGGCAGGTATACCTGGTCGAGCGCGTGGCGGAGCAGCAGCGGGGTTGCGGTATTATTGATATCCTGGGAGGTGAGTCCGAAGTGCACCCATTCGCGCCAGGGGCCGAGTCCCAAAAGGTCGAATTGTTCTTTGATGAAGTATTCCACCGCTTTTACATCGTGGTTGGTCGTTTTTTCGATGGCTTTGATGCGTTCGGCGGCTTCGAGATCAAATTGGTTGCACATCCGCTCGAGTTGCGTCAGTTGGATGTCGGAGACATCTGACAATGGGGGGAGCGGTATTTTACATAAGGCGGTGAAATAATAAATTTCGACCAAAACGCGGTAGCGGATAAGGGCGAATTCGGAGAAAAAGTCGGCAAGTTCGGCGGTTTGGCGGGCATACCTACCGTCTATAGGAGAAATGGCATTGAGCATGTGCACATTGGTTTAGCTGCAAAAATAAAAACAATGCAACAAAATTGATTCCCATACGATTATATTAGCAAGTAAACTGCTTATCTTTGCGGGCAATTTTGTAAAAAACATAGGATGAGGACCAAACTTTCGCATTTTGCATTTGATTTACCTAAAGAACTAATTGCACAATACCCCTCCGCTAACCGCGATGAATCGCGCATGATGGTTGTCCATAGGGATACGGGTAAAATTGAGCATCGCGTTTTTAAAGATATACTTGAATATTTTCAGGAAGGGGACGCCATGATATTCAACAATACCAAGGTGTTTCCAGCCAGGCTTTATGGTCGCAAAGAGAAAACGGGTGCAAAAATCGAAGTATTTTTGCTGCGCGAACTCAACCATGAAGCCCGTTTGTGGGACGTATTGGTGGACCCCGCGCGCAAAATCAGGGTAGGCAACAAGTTGTATTTCAGCGATGAAAAAGACAACGACATCCTCGTAGCGGAAGTAGTAGATAATACGACGTCACGAGGCCGCACCATCCGTTTTTTATACGACGGACCCGAAGAAGAATTTCAGAAAGAGCTATATGCACTGGGCAATACGCCGCTGCCCAAATACATAACCCGTGCGGCCGAAGAAATGGATCGCGACCGGTTTCAGACCGTCTTTGCCAAAGAGACCGGCGCAGTTGCCGCTCCTACGGCGGGCCTCCACTTTAGCAAAGAACTACTGAAAAGGCTGGAGATCAAAGGAGTAGACTTTGCAGAGCTCACCTTGCACGTAGGCTTGGGCACATTCCGCAGCATCGACGTAGAAGATTTGTCGAAGCACAAGATGGATGCCGAATACTTCCGCATCACGCAGGATGCCGTTGATGTAGTCAATAAATCCAAAGATAGCGGCCACAAGGTATGCGCGGTAGGTACCACCACCATGCGCGCCATTGAGTCGGCGGTATCGGCAGAAGGATTGTTGAAGCCGGCAGAAGGCTGGACCAACAAGTTTATCTATCCGCCTTACGACTTTAGTATTGCCAATGCGATGATCAGCAACTTTCACCTGCCCAAATCGAGCCTGCTCATCATGATCTGTGCTTTTGGGGGGTATGACCTGGTGATGGAAGCTTATCAGGAAGCGAAAAAGGAAAAATACAATTTCTTCAGCTACGGCGACGCCATGCTGATTCTCTAAGGCATTCAGCACATATCGGTATGATTCATTTCCTGTTGTGTAAAACAAGGAGTATGCCGGCTTATTGGCCAGGCCTGCTAACCGGCTGTTTGATCGCACTGGCGGCTTATTGGCCGGTACGGACGGACGCCGCCAGTGTGCAGGTTAAATTTTATACCGAACAATTAACCGTTACCTACGACGAAGATTTTGCGCCTTCGCGGGTGAATACCATCAACGAGCAGGGTTTGACGGCATTTTACCGGCTCATGGCCAAATCGCCCTACCAGCCCCTGCTGGAGAGTCTGCAAACGCACCGTGAGCGACTGGGGCTCAATGATTGGTTGTATTATCGCCTGATGCACCAGAGTGTAGCTCAGATTTTTACGGATAAAACGGACGTTCAGCGCGAATTGACTTGTTGGTTTTTGCTGGCCAGGTCGGGGTTTGACGCCCGCCTTACTTACCTGGGTAAAAAGGTATTTATCAATGTGCACACAGACGATGAAGTTTTTGTAGCCCCGCTGATCACCGACAGAGGCAGGCCTTTTGTCAATATCAGCTATTATTTTGGGGCAAAAAGCCATTTAGGCACCCCACTTTACCTGCTTGATTTCATACCCAACGAAACGGGTAAGCCCTTCTCCTTTTATCTGCAAACAATTCCGGCCCTTCAATCCCTGGATACCCTGCGCGAGTTGAGTTTTGAGTATGAAGGAGAAACTTACCGGATGAACCTGTTAGTGGACCGGACCGTTGCCGAAATTATGAAGGGATATCCGCTTATTTCCGAATTTCAATACATGGCGATCCCCATGGCGCCCCGCACGAATGAAAACATTGCAGCGGCATTCAAACCCTGGCTGGAAGGCAAAACCCTGCGTCAGCGCCTGGAGATGCTGGTGACATTCACGCGTTCGGCGTTTAACTACGCAGAAGACAAGGCTGTGTTCGGCTCCAATAAACCCATGGTGGCCGAGGAGGTGTTTTATTACCCGCAGTCGGATTGCGAGGACAGGGTGGCGCTTTGCTATAATTTGGTTAAACAATTGCTCGACTTGCCGATGATCGTGATCGCTTATCCTGATCATCTTACCCTGGCGGTGGCATTGCCTGATACCGAGGGGGCTTCAGTAACTTATAAAGGGCGGCAGTACTTGTTTTGCGATCCTACCGGGCCTGTCAATTCTTCTGAAATAGGCCTGATACCCAAAGGTTACGAGCATCAGCAATTCGAGATCATAGGGCATTATAAATAGCCGGCAAAAAAATTACTTGATTGGTATATCTAAGTTTTATTACTTTTGCCGGAAATTTATTCGGAAGGACTGCTTTTGGTTGATAAAAATTTTAGCTTTCCGCCTTTTCGTGAAAGATTATTATAGTCTTTCTCGTTAATTCTTAACATTTTAGTGCACTAACTCAAAACCGCAGGTTTAGTTATGTATTGGACACTTGAACTTGCTTCACATCTGGAAGATGCGCCCTGGCCCGCTACGCGCGATGAGCTCATCGATTACGCTATTCGCTCGGGCGCTCCCGTTGAAGTGATTGAAAACCTTCAATCGATGGAGGACGAGGGGGAGATTTATGAGGGGATTGAAGATATCTGGCCCGATTATCCCCGTAAAGACGACTTTTTGTTCAACGACGACGAATATTAGTCCCGGGTACAAAAGTCCGTAAGCGAGCGTAAACGACGTCTTACCTGTCGGCCGGGAAGCATTCTGGCAGGCGCGTAAGGCATTGTTTTTGCCCAACGCGCACCTGCCTGCGCGCCCATTCCGATTTTTTTCAACACACTGTTTTTTTGTGTCTGCCTTGTTTTACACGCCTTGCATGAGGTGTGTGAAAAATTGGTAGTTTATCTTGTTATTTTTATGAAAAATAAATAGTTTGTGACAGTTTAATTTTTCCCTTATACAAACATTACATAAGCTGATATCCTGTAATTTCAATATACGAACATGAAAGTACTGATAGAAATAGCGAGTATTGTAACAAAGAAAAAAGTAAAGAAGATAGAAATCTTTGACGACCATGTTTTTCGCCAGAAAAACAGCAAGTTCAATGAGTTTTACGAAAACTTGTCGGCCAACAAGTTTAAAAACGACAGGGATGCGGCCATGCATTTATACGGCTGCAGTCCGCTGGACGCCAAATATCGACAGCTAAAATCGCGATTTCGCAAACGCCTGCTCAATACGCTTTTTTTTCTGGACATCAACAAGCCTTCTGTATCAAACTACGACCAGGCATACTTTACCTGTAACAAAGAATGGACGCTGGTGAAAATTCTTATTGCCAACAATGCTATACATGCTGCGGCGTCGCTAGCCAGGGGGTTGCTGGCTACTGCGCTTAAGTTTCGGTTTGCCGATATAATCGTAAACAGTGCCCGCATCTTGCGCGAATACTCCGCCGGCCTCGGAGATGAAAAATCGTACGAATTATACGACAGTTACAGCAAGCAATACGCTGAGATACTGGATGCAGAGATCCGTTCGGAGGAATATTACCAGCGAGTGTCCATGCTTTATCGCAAGCCGGCAAACAAAGCGGGCGACTTGCTGCAACAAATGGACACTTATTGTCATATGCTGATGGAACTATCGGAGTCCTTTCAATCGCCCGTCATATATTACAATATGTTTTTGGTGTGGATTATGCGGTATGAAATGATGCGCGACTACGAGGCCATGCTGGAGGTGTGCAATCAGGCTGAAGCATACCTATCGCACAACTCGGTATTCCACCAGGAAGACAAGCAGATCATTTTTTATACCAAAAAGATGTCTGTATTTCTTCATTTGGGCGATTATCGCCTGGGGCGGGCCAATGCCGAAAAATGCCTCAATGAGTTTCCGGAAGGAAGCGATAGCTGGTTTACCTTTATGGAATATTACCTGCTTTTGGCTTTGCAAACGGGACAGTACTTTCATGCGGCAGCCATTTTCAACCAAACGGTTTCCCATGGGGCATTCAAAAAGCAGGAAGGGGCTACCAAAGAAAAGTGGGCTATTTTCGAAGCTTACGTCATGTATTTTGCTGATAAAACGGCCGTATCTGCAAAAATGTGGATGAGCCAGCGCAAGCGCAGCGCACAACTCACCCGGTACATGGACGATCCGCAGCGCTTTTCCCGCGATCAGCGCACTTTTGCGGTGTTGGCCCGGGTGCTTCAGATTCTGCAATTGATCGACAAACGCAATTTTGCCGAACTCAACGACCAGTTTGAACAGCTCAAAGTGTACGCCTCCCGCCAGCTCGACAAGGAAGTGCATTTCAGGCCTATTCAGTTTATCCGACTCTTGCAGCAGTTGCGCAAAGCCGGCTACCAACCCGATGAAATCTCCAATGCAGGCAAATATTTTAACCGCCTCGCTGAGCGTCCTTTTTCCTATCGGGGCGCTTTAACCGAGTTGGAGATCATCCCTTATGAAAAACTTTGGGAAATGGTGCTCGCCAATTTCCGTTGAGGACTATCTTTGCGGGCAATTCTATTTGCGTGAACAAGATCATCGTTGCTATTGACGGTTATTCTTCCTGCGGCAAGAGTACCCTGGCAAAAGCCCTGGCCAAGCAGCTCGGGTATGCGTATGTCGATTCCGGGGCTATGTACCGGGCCGTTACCCTTTACCTGCTCCGCCATGGTATTTCTCCCGAAAACCCGGCAGCCGTGGCCGAGGCGCTCGACCACATCGCTATCCATTTTGAAAGGCATGCCGGCGGCAATCGAACTTTTCTCAACGGCGAAGACGTCGAAGAGGCTATCCGCGACATGTCGGTGTCCGATTGGGTGAGCCCCGTAGCGGCTATCCCGGCCGTGCGCAGAGCCATGGTAAAACAACAACAGGCCATGGGGCGCCGCCGCGGAATCGTGATGGATGGCCGCGATATCGGCACGGTGGTTTTTCCCGACGCCGAGCTCAAGTTGTTTATTATCGCAGAAACCGACGAACGGGTGCGACGGCGCTTCCTCGAACTTCAACAACGCGGCATGGAGTCGAGTAGGGAAACGGTGCGCTATAACCTCCTGGAGCGCGACCGCATCGACTCTACCCGCGCCGACAGCCCACTGCGACAGGCCGACGACGCCCTTGTGATCGATAACACGCACCTTACACCCGATGAACAGTTGGAGAAGGCACTGGAAATGGTCAGGCAGCGGGTTTAAGCATAGCCGTTTGTACTTTCCCGGCGAATAACTATCTTGTAGCCCAACCAAACCCAGGGGCCTTGATACGCCAACTCGTATTGCCGATCTTATTGATTGCCGGGTTTATTCTGCCGGCGCGGGCTACTCACATCGTGGGTGGTGAAATGACCTATACCTGCCTGGGCAATAATCAATACGAAATTACGCTGACGATTTTCCGCGATTGTTTTTACGGAAATCCCAATGCCTGGTTTGATAACCCCGCATCAATTGGCGTTTTCAATTCCAGCAACCAGCTGTTGTTTGAAATCCTGGTACCCCTGATGAACAACGACACGCTGAACCCCGTATTATCCGACGAATGCCTCGTGGTGCCGCCCTGGGTCTGCGTGCATACCACTACTTATCGCACAACAGCCGAATTGCCGCCCATCATCGGGGGGTATCAACTGGCTTACCAGCGTTGTTGCCGCAACCAGACCATTCTCAATATCGTCGATCCGCTGGCTACCGGGGCTACCTACGGAGTAACCATCACCGAGCAAGCTTTGCTGGAATGCAATAGCAGCGCCAAATTTCAGCAGTGGCCGCCCTTGTTTATTTGTGTAAACGAACCTATAATCTTTGACCAATCGGCAGTAGACCCCGACGGCGATTCGATTGTGTATAAATTGTGCGCACCCTGGCAGGGCGCCAACCAGGCTATTCCACAACCACAACCTCCCAACCCACCGCCCTATCAACCGGTGGTGTGGGTGAATCCGCCTTATGGCGTGAATAATATGCTCAATGGCGCCCCGGGGGGAGAACCGCTGGCTATTGACTTACATACGGGACTGCTTACCGGGCTTCCCAATACTATCGGGCAGTTTGTGGTGGGCATCTGCATCGAAGAATATCGCGAGGGGGTGCTGATTTCTACTACCCGGCGCGATTTTCAATACAATGTGGGCGTGTGCGGAGAAGCTGCCGCCGCCTTTTTTACGCCTGATATCCAATGCGGCAATTTTACGGTGCAAGTGCAGAATCAAAGCCTTGGCGCCGGCAGCTATTTATGGTATTTTAACGATCCCGACAACCCCGGCGCCAGCTCCACCGCCGTTAATCCCAGTTATACCTATGCCGATACCGGCAGGTATACCATTACGCTTATCGTAGACCCGGGTTTACCCTGCCAGGATACTTTTGAGCGGGAAATTTACCTCCAGGACAACTCGCTTTTTCCCGATTTCGACTATGCGTTCACTGCCTGCAGCGATTCGCTGACTATTCAGGTGACCGACCTGACGATAGACACCGTCTCCTCACCCGTATTCTGGCAATGGGAATTGACCCCCTCTGGGCAAACGTCCAATCTTCAGAATCCGGTATTTTACGCCACCGGTAGCGGTACGCATATCCTGAGTTTAAAAGTAGAGGCCGCCAATGGATGTGTGCAAACCTTTGAGCAGACTTTTCCTGTGCAGTTGATTGAAGAAGAGTTGGAAGAAGACTCCCTGGCATTGTGTTCGGGAGGGGCCATTATGCTCAACCCCCAGCACAATACGGCTTATCAGTACCACTGGTCGCCGGAGCAGGGGCTCAGCAACCCCTTTTCGCCCAACCCTTTGGCCAGTCCGACCGAGACTACCATCTACACCGTGACCATCACCGACGCCGACGATTTTTGCCAGATAGAACGGCAGATCAAGGTGGTCATTCCGGAGGCAATCGAAATATACCTGCCTCCCGACACGGTGATCTGTTCGCCCGATTTCCTGTTGCAAGCCGTGAGCAATACAGGGGTGCAGTATTATTGGGCTACCGACTCCTTGTTTGTCGACCTCATCTCGTTGGCCGACACGGCATTTGTTACGCCGTTTGGGCCCACGGCTTATTATGTGCTCGTGCGGGACGTTTACGGCTGTTTTAATACCTCTGAAGTGCTCCTCACCGGCAACGGCATCAATGTAGCGCCTGGGGGCAACCCTATCGTCTGTGAAGGCGATCTGGCGGCTGCCGTAGTGGTCAACCTCGACCCTACAGATACGCTCAGCTTCAACTGGCAACCCTCCGACCAGGTCTTGTTTTACGGCAATACGGCGGCGGCAGTGGTACGACCCGCACAATCGGGGGCCACCACGTTTTATGTGAACATGCAAAACCAGTTCGGCTGCACAGCTATCGACTCGGTAATAGTGACGGTAATCGATACCTCGTCGCAGCTGGCTTTTATCTCGGATACGCAGTGCAGCGGGTATACCGTCAATTTTAACAGCAGCAGTATAAATGCCTCGTATTACGTATGGCATTTCGGCGATCCGGCGACGCCAGGGGCTTCGGGGCAAGGCGCTGCGGCGAGCCATACCTATGCGGCGCCGGGAGATTATACGGTGATGGTTACCCTGGCGCCCGGGCTGCCGTGCCCCGATACCTTGTTGCGCACCATCAGCGTGGGGCAGTCACCGGTAAATGTAGACTTCACGTGGAGCTATGAGAGTTGCACCGATACGGCCGTTATTCAATTCACCGACCTGTCGGCCAATTCGCAAAGCGACATCACGGGTTGGCAATGGAATTTCGGCAACGGTCAAACCGCCGATATACCCAATCCGAGCCTGGTTTTGCAATCGGGGGCGATTTTGCCTGTTACGCTGGTGATCAGCTCTGCCAACGGGTGTGTAGATACTTTACAGCGGCAGGTCGTCATACCCTTGATAGAAGCCGATCCGGCAGATACCGTCATTGCCTGTGCGGGCGAGGAGGTGGGCTTATATCCGGGGGCAAACACTTCTTATAGCTATCAGTGGTCTCCGCCGGGTTTGTTATCCGACCCTACGGCGGCTAACCCGGTGGTAAATATCCAGCAAACCACCGTTTTTACCGCCACCATTACCGATGCGCAAGGCGCTTGTCAGGTGACTCGTACCGTTACGGCGGTAGTCCCCCCTGTGTTGACCGCAGTCGTACCGGCTGATACCGTCGTATGCGAGCCGTCGGTGACTTTACAAGTGCAGAGTGAACAGGCGGCATTCATCTATTGGTTTGATACGCCTGCACTTACCAACCCGATTGGGGTGGGCGCCAGTGCAAGCGTCATGCCGGGCAGGCTCAGCACGTATTATGTCCGGTTTATCGATGATTATGGTTGCACGCTAGTGGACAGCGTAAGCGTGGGGAGTTACGCTATTTCGGTGTTGTTGGAAGGCGCCACTACCATTTGTATAGGCGATACCGCGCAATTGCTCGCAACCAACCTCACAGGGGATGCGTATACTTATCATTGGTCGCCGCAGGAAGGTATCATACAAGGCGGCGATACATACAGCCCATTGGTTAGCCCCTCCGTGAGCACCACCTACCAACTGGCTATCAGCAACGCTTACGGATGCAGCCTGGATACCGGCGTAGTCTTAAACATATTCAATTATGTGCCACCGATCAGTGCTTTTGCCGAGCCTGATACGCTTGCTACCGGAGAAAGCAGCCAGTTGACCGCCGAACCGGCTGAAGGTTATACCTATTTGTGGTCGCCTACCGGCACGCTCGACAATCCTTTGATTCCCAATCCGGTAGCTACGCCGTTGGAAACCGCCACCTATAAAGTCACCGTGCGCGACCCCAGCGGATGCATCAACTCGGCATTAGTGACAATCGTAGTATTCGATCCGGTCTGCCGGGAGCCGAATATCTACGTGCCCAACGGCTTTAGCCCCAACGGCGACGGCCTCAACGAGATCTTGTATGTGCGTGGCAACGCCATCGATGAGATGTATTTTGCGATATACAATCGTTGGGGAGAAAAAGTCTTCGAAAGCCGGTCGCCCGAAGTGGGCTGGGATGGCACCTTCCGCGGAAAATTGCTCGAACCGGAAGTATTCGGGTATTTTTTGGAAGTAAACTGCCTGAACGGAGAAACTTATTTTAAAAAAGGCAATATTACCCTTATCCGTTAAAATACGTTAGAATCAATTCCGTTTTGTAATAAAGCATTATTTATTCACAAAACGCCGTACCCTACCGTGACTTTACACGTATCTCTCGCCAGGCTTTTGTATTTTCTGTTGCCGGTATGCTGGATCAGCTGTGTCCCATTTGCGTCCGCACAGCATTACCTGGGGCTTACAGGGGGAGGTGGTTTTTCGCCTACGGTCGGCTTTCGCGCCGGAGTTGTCGCCGAGTGGAAACACAGACCGAATGTGGTTTTTCTTACCGAAGCGACCTATTTGCAGCGCACCAGCCCTGAAATTTTGCGCAAATTGGACCGGAATCGCGGCTATCACTTAGCGACCGTAGATTATGTGAGTTTAAATTTTTTAATAAAGATGCAACTGGATTTAGAACCTGTCGGTCTTTATGCTGTGGCAGGTGCCGACATATCGTTTGGCGCCAGGGCTTATGCCCGATATTCCAGCGACGGCAACATCGTTATCGATCGGTTGTTGTTTGACGAATTGGCGCTCAGGCGATGGGATGCCGGGGTGTGTATCGGGGGCGGCATAGAAAAAGAAATACGGAAAAGGCGTAGAATTTTTTTTGACGTGCGCTATTACTTGGGTATCATAGACATCGACAAGGATACAGCTGGCGATATATTTAACGAAGGCACTTTTTTTAACCTCGGTTTTTTGATTCCACTGTGACTTAATACATACGTTTGCATTAGTAATACTAAACACCATCACAACCCGACCGTATGATAAAACGAGTATCTCTGATAATTGCGGCGCTTGCACTGGTTTCCATAGGCGCCTGGTTCCTGCTCAAAAGCCGCCCGGCGGCATCAAAAGAAGATAAAGCGCTAACCGTCAAAGTAAAAAAGGGGGAATTTAAAGTAAAAGTAACCGCCACAGGCGAATTGCAGGCCAAGCGCTCTGAAAAAATCAGGGGCCCGCAGGGCATGCGCACCAACGGCATCTGGCAAACCAGTATCTCTGATATGGTAGCCGAAGGCACCCTGGTAAAAGAGGGCGATTATGTGGCTACCCTCGACAAAACCGAGCTCAGCAATCGCATTCGCGATAGCCAGACCGAATTAGACAAAATTCTCACCCAGCTAGAACAAGCCAAAATTGATACCGCCATCGAATTGCGGGGAGTTCGCGACCAATTGGTCAACCTCAAATTTTTAAAAAAAGAAAAAGACCTGCAGCTCGAGCAAAGCAAATACGAGCCCCAAAGCGTCATACAGCAAGCCCGGCTCGACCTGGAGCGCACCGAGCGCGACTACCAGCAGTTGCTCAAAAAATACGACCTCACCAAAGAAAAATCCGACGCACGCATTTCCGAGATCAATACCTCGATGCGCCAAATACAGACCAAACTCACGCAATTGACCGACCTGGCCAACGAGTTTGTCGTAAAAGCCCCCAAAGGCGGCATGGTGATCTATGCGCGCAGTTGGAACGGCAAAGTAGGCCCCGGATCACAGGTACACGCCTGGGACCCCATCGTGGCAGAACTGCCCGACCTCACCAGCATGATCTCCAAAACCTACGTCAACGAGGTAGACATTAGCAAAGTCAAAAAAGGCCAGGATGTAAAAGTGAAAATCGACGCCTTCCCCGACCGCGAATACACCGGCAAAGTCATCCAGGTAGCCAATATCGGCGAACAACTCAAAGACTACGACGCCAAAGTCTTCGAAGTCGTCATCCAGGTCAACGAAGCCGACTCGGTGATGCGCCCGGCCATGACGACCAGCAACGAAATCGTAACCTATATCTATCCCGATGTGGTCTTTATTCCGCTGGAATCGCTCCAATCCGACAGTCTTTCTTTTGTGTATAAAAAAACAGACGGCAAAATAGTGCGCCAGGAAGTAATCACCGGCGAGAGCAACGACGACGAAGTAATCGTAGAATACGGCCTCGCCAAAAACGACGAGATTTTCCTGACCCCGCCGGCTGATGCCGAAAAGCTCCAATTTGTGCCCCTTGACAAAGCGATCAAAGAAAAGATCAAAAAGAAACAGGAGGCCGAGCGCAAAAAACGGCAAGAGGAGGCCTTGGCCCGCAGTAAAGCGGTAAAAGACGAAAATCTGCCCACCTCAGGCGGTAACGACGGCATGTTTATTATCATCGAATAAGGCTTCCATACTATGCAAAGGGTATTTTTCAACTTTTTGCTGGCGATGGAAGCCGTCATGGCTAATCGTCTGCGCGCATTGCTCACCGGGTTGGGCATTCTCTTCGGCGTAGCCGCCGTGATCGCTATGCTGGCCATCGGCGCCGGCGCCAAGCAGTCTATCCTGGACCGCATGAAACTCATCGGCACCAACAACATCGTGGTGAAAAGCGTCATCCTCGAAGAAGGCGACGAAAATTCGTCGGGTAGCGGCAGCAGTAGCGCTGGCGGCAACTCTTCGGAAAAGAAAAAACGCCCCTGGTCGCCCGGCTTAACACTCGAAGATTTATACGCGATATCCCGGGTACTGCCCGATGTCGAAAAAGTAAGTCCGGAAGTGGTCAACAATGCCTCCCTGATCCGGGATGGAAAGCTCGAAAAAGGGCGTTGCGTGGGCGTTACCAACGCTTTTTTTGAACTCAACAACCTGGGCGTCAGCCAGGGTACCTTTTTTCACGAATACCATATCAGCGGAGGCCGACCGGTGTGCGTGATCGGAAAAAATATACAGACCCGGTTTTTTCCCAACGAAAACCCTATAGGTCAAAAAATCAAAGCCGGCCAGATGTGGCTTACCATCATCGGCGTACTTGAAAAGCGCCGCGCCAGCAAAGAAAGCCTCGAAAACCTGGGTATCCGCGATTACAACGACGACCTGTACGTGCCGGTCACCACCGCGTTGCTGCGCTTCAAAAACCGGGCGGTAATCACCAAAGCCGATATCAGCGGCGGCTGGGATGAAGAAGAGAAAAAGGAAGAAAACTACCACCAGCTCGACCGGGCCGTAGTGCGGGTGAAAGACTCCGACGAGCTGCGCGCTACGGCCGATGTGCTGGCGCGACTACTCAAACGCCGCCACAAAGAACAAGTCGATTTCGAGATCGAAGTACCCGAATTATTGCTCGAAGAGCAACAGAAAACGCAGGAGACCTTCAACCTCGTGTTGGCCGCTATTGCCGGCATTTCGCTGCTGGTAGGCGGTATCGGCATTATGAACATCATGCTGGCTTCGGTGCTGGAGCGCATCAAAGAAATAGGCGTGCGGCGTTCATTAGGCGCCACCCAGCGCGATATCGTCGAGCAGTTTCTGTTTGAGGCCATCTTCATCAGTCTGTTGGGTGGTATACTCGGCATTCTCATTGGCGTGGTAGCCGCCGAGATCATCACTTCATCGTTTGAGATACCGGCGGTGGTTTCAGCCTGGTCGATTATCCTGTCGTTCGGCGTGGCCGCCACGGTGGGCCTCGTTTTCGGGATTTTCCCCGCCCGCAAGGCTGCCCGGCAGGACCCGATTAAGGCGCTGCGCGTGGAGTGAGTGTGGGAGTGTGGGAGTGTGGGAGTGTGGGAGTGTGGGAGTGTGGGAGTGTGGGAGTGTGGGAGGGATTCAACTATCCCTAATTATCTCACCCTCTCACCCTCTCACCCTCTCACCCTCTCACCCTCCTTACTTTGTCCACTCGGCCATCCATTAAATTTTTTCTAATAACTTTAGACAATCGAGATTGTATGCAAAATATTCACAAAATACTCATTGCCTTCGTCGCCATTGCCATTTGCAGCGCAACATTACAGGCCCAGGACACCATGCGGGTGACCTTGCAGGAAGTGGTGCGGATGGCGCAAGGGCAGGCGCCCGATGTGCAGTTGGCGAAAACGAGATTGAGCAACCGCTATTGGTCGTATCAATCCTTTTTGGCCGATTACAAACCCAAAATCGGGTTAAACGCGACGCTGCCCAACCTCAATCGTTCAATAGACGCCATTACCCTGCCGGATGGGCGGGAGGCCTTTATCCAGCGCGGGTTTATGAGCACTTCGGTGGGGATTTCATTGCAGCAGGACGTGGCGCTTACCGGGGGTACCGTTTTTGTGAATACCAGTCTGCGCCGCCTCGACATATTTGCCAGTGGGGGCAATCCTTCTTCCTTATCGTATTTGTCGACCCCCATCGGGATTGGATTTATACAGCCCATTTTTGGGTTTAATGCATTAAAATGGAATAAAAAAGTGGAGCCCCTGCGCTACCAGGAGGCCACGCGCGGCTACAGCGAAGACATGGAAGCCGCCGCCTACGACGCCGTCAATTTGTTTTTTGAGGTATTGATCGCCCAGCTCAATACCGAAGCAGCCAAACAGGAGAAAAGCAATGCCGATACCTTGTACCGCATATCGCAGGGCCGCTATGAGGTGGGAAAAATTGCGGAGACCGAATTGCTGCAGATCGAATTAAGCGTGGCCAATGCCGAAAGTGCGCTGGCCGAAGCTACCCTCAACCTGCAATCGAGCACCGAACGCTTGCGCAATTTTCTGGGCATTACCCGGTCTGTGCAATTTGAAATGGTACCCCCGGCTGATATTCCCACGCTGGCCATCGATGCCGACAAAGCGCTGGGCGCAGCCCTGCAAAACCGCAGCCAGATCATTGCGCTCGACAGGCGCCTGCGGGAAGCCGAACTGGAAGTGGCCCGCTCAAAAGGAAATACAGGCCCGCAGGTCAACCTGGTGGGCAACTTCGGCCTCTCCCAGACCGGAACCGTCATCGGCGACGCCTACAAAGACCCACTCAACCAGGAAGCCCTCACCCTGGGCCTCGAAGTGCCCATTGCCGACTGGGGTAAAGCCAAGGCAAGCCGACAAATTGCCCAGAGTAACCTCGAGCTCGAACGCATGAACGTAGCCCAGGAACGCGTGAATTTCGAAAGGGAAGTACTGCTCAAAGTGCAGCAATTCGACCTCGTGCGCAACCAGGTGGAACGCGCGCTGCGCTCATGGGAGATATCGAAAAAACGCCAGGAGATGTCGCGCAATCGCTATTATATCGGCAAGCTGGGCATTACGGAACTGAACATCGCCGTTGCCGAACAAGACGCGGCCCGCCGCAGTTATGTCAGCGCGCTTCGCAGCTTCTGGGTGGCCTTTTACGATATACGCCGCAGTACGCTTTACGATTTTGAAAATGACAGACCGCTGGTGCAGTTGCCGGATGGGTATTAGGTGAGGGAGAGAGTGTGGGAGAGAGAGGGAGAGAATCTTGCTGCATGTATGACATTTGTCACAGACAGCCCCTTTGTCATTTTGTATTTTTGCAAAAAAAGAAAATTATGAAAAAATTAAATGCCATTGGTTTAGATACCAAAAAATCGAAAGCACTGGCGGAGAAACTGAATGTGCTACTGGCGAATTATTCCATTTTTTATCAAAATACCAGGGGGTATCACTGGAACATCAAGGGCGAGAAATTTTTTGAACTGCACCTCAAATTCGAAGAATTGTACAACGACTTGCTGTTGAAAATCGACGAGGTGGCGGAGCGGATATTGACCCTGGGGTATACGCCCAACCATAAATATTCGGAATACAAAAAAGTCGCTAAGATTGCCGAAAGCGATCAGGTTGACAATGGTTTGAAGGCAGTGGAGAATATTCTGGCTTCTTTTAAAACGATCATTACCCTGCAGCGCGAGCTCCTCGACCTTTCTGCCGACGCCGGCGACGAAGGCACCAATGCCTTGATGAGCGACTATATCCGGGCCCAGGAGAAGCTGGTGTGGATGTATTCGGCGTTTTTGAATAAGTAACATACAGAGTAAGAGGGTGAGAGTGTGGGAGTGTGAGAGGGAGGGATTCAATGATCCCTTATGATCTCACCCTCCCACACTCCCACCCTCCCACACTCTCTCTCTGTCAATCCTCAGCGTCCATTGCGCGATTGAGCTTATCCAGAGCCGCCTGGAGGTGCCGGCGGGAGGCCTCATCCTTGTGTTTGCCGATGCCCTGGCGCAACTCCTTTTCCAGCAACTTCAGATTGGCGAATGCCGTAGCTCCGATATCTACGTGGGCGTTATTGCCGGCTTTGGGGAACGCCATCTCCACCAGCTTATCGAGGTGGGCGCTTTGCAGGTTGCGGCGGTAAGCGTCGGTAGCTTTGCCGGTAGCGAGTTCCTTCCAGATACCTTTGCGGGTTTCTTCCAATAACGTTGTCATTGAATAAGCCTGAGAGCCAGGTGCGGACTGGGCTTCGATCATCCGTTGCAGGCGCGTTGCGTCGAGCAGTTGGTTGAGCGTTTGGGTTTGCAGGTTTTTGATGCGATCCGCGATGCCGCTTTCCTGGATGCGCGACAGGATATTTTGGTCGAGCAGCCAGGTGGGCGTTTCGAATACATTTTCAATTAAAAAAGCCACTGCTTCCGCCTGGCGTTCGCGGGGAGTAGGGGAGAATATTGCGCCGGCCTCATCGGCAGTTTTGCGGAGTTCGTACACGCCCCCTACGTTGCCGGTCACGTGGCCGAGGTAGCGGTTAAACTGGCCGATCACCTGGCCGTAGAGCTCGCGCAGTTGCTCGTAGTCTTTGCCCTCCTCCGAAGTCCAGGTAATTAGGTTAGGAACGATGCGTTTGAGGTTGGCGAGGCCGTAGCGACTGGCCAGCACTGAATTATCGCCGAGGTCTTCAGTTTGGGCGCTGGGATCCACCACAGGGGAGTGCTGGCGTCCATAGCGGTAAAGCGGGTTGCCGGTTTTTTCCTTCACCATCTGGTGCAATTGGGGGCGTTCGGCGTCGGCGGAGTTGAGTCCGGGGAAATACTTGTAGCCGTAGGTAATCGCCCAAATGTCGTAGGGGCCGATTTGGGGCATCAGGGCCACGTCGCCGTCGCCGGGCTGGGCGATATAGTTAAAGCGGGCGTAGTCCATAATAGAAGGCGCCGTGCCCATGCGGGCCGTAAAAGTAGGTGAGCGCAGCGAATCGACGGGATAGGCCGAACTGGCGCCCATATTGTGGGGGAGACCCAGTGTATGTCCCACCTCGTGAGCCGCCACAAAGCGGATGAGTTGACCCATCACCGCGTCGTCAAATTTGACGCGCTGCGCTTTGGGGTTTATGGCCGCAGTTTGCACAAAATACCAATTGCGCAGCAGGTTCATCACATTGTGGTACCAGAGGATATCGCTTTCCAGGATTTCGCCGGTGCGGGGGTCGTGGACGTGGGGACCCACCGCGTTTTGGATATCCGTAGAAATATAGCGAATCACCGAATAGCGCACATCCTCGGGGCTCCAGTCGGGGTCTTCGGTTTTACTGGGCGGGTCTTTGGCTATGATCGCATTTTTAAAACCAACCGCTTCGAAGGCCTTTTGCCAATCCTCTACGCCTTGTTTGAGATAGGGGCGCCATTTTTCGGGTGTAGCGGGGTCGATATAATACACAATTTGCTTTTTGGGCGTCACCAGTTCGCCGCGGCGGTAGGCGGCCTCGTCGGAGGGTTCGAGTCGCCAGCGGGTAATAAAGCGGCGGCTGGCAGCGCGTTGCTCGTCAAGGCCGTAGTCGGTTTGCTGCACCGAAAAATAGCCTACCCGGGCGTCGTAGTAGCGCGGTTGCATGGGTTGTGCGGGCAGTAGTATAAACGACTGGTTCATCTCGACAGAAAGTGCGCCGGTGACCTGGTTGTCGGGCAGCTTAGAGCCGTTAAACGTGAGCACGTGGCGGACCTCCACGTTTTCGGGGAAACTTTTGACAGAAGAAACCAGGCAACGCTTGCTGTCGATGCCTTTGATCTCGTAGTCTTTGCGCTCCTGTTGCGACAGCGGGCCGATCATCTCCACATCACTGGTAAACAGCGAAGTCACCTCGAACACCACGCCCGAGCTATCGGCATTGTGGCAAGCCATATCAAAAGCCATAATAATCGGTTCAAAATTGTTATTGCGCACCGACTCGTAAATGGGCAGATTTTCGCTTGCCACGCTGTTGTACGACACCGAGCGCAGCAGGATCGTCTCGTCGTGGCGCTGCCAGCGGATCACCTGCTGGGGCCGGGAATTCATGCCCGCTCCGCCGAAATTGAGGTTGCGCACGTACCCTGAAATGCGGCTCACCACCAGTATTTCGCGTTCGAGCAGCGTATTGGGAATTTCGAAATAATACTTGGCGCCCACCTTATGCACTGTAAACAGCCCCGGGTCGGACACTGCCTCGGCGGTAATGATCTCGCTGAAGGGTTTTAGTTTCGATGCCGAGGCCGGTTTTTTTTCGTCGGTTTTGGCGTCTTTTTTTGCGTCGCCTTCCTGGGCCTGGAGCGGCAGGGCGGAAAGGCTAAAAAAGAGCAAGGTGAAAAGTAGTAGTAGCCGGTTTGCCATGGTGTTGTGTTTAAATGGTTTTACAGTCAGGATAAGAGAAATAATCGCGTGGCAATATAGGAATTTGTGGGTTTTGGGCAAAAAAGTGTGCTATATCGATGACCTAGCCAATAGGAAATTGCGGCCTTTGCGTTAAATTGTACCAATACGGGAAAAATTAAACCGGGTTAAGCGCATGAATAGGAAACTATAGAAGCTATATATTCGTTATATTTATCGTTAACTAATGTAATGTTATAACATGAGCGAGCTTGAGATTCAACAATCTATTATCAAGGCAATGAACCGGATGTCCCTGGTTCAACAAATCAAGTTGTTGGAATTCGTTAACTCTATGTTGGCTGCGCCGGTTTCGAAAAAGCCCAAGGGCATTCTAAAGTTTTCAGGGGTATTCGATGATACTACCGCCCGGGAATTCGCAGATTCATTAAAGGACTGTGAGCAAATAGACGAAAATGAATGGTAGGTATTTACTTGATACCAATATCGTGGTTCCTTTTCTTAATGGCGAAACAGGTCTCAAGGATAAGTTGGGCCAATATGAGGATATCTACCTTCCTGTATTTGTTTTAGGAGAGTTGTATTATGGAGCATTCAATTCCAGCAAAAAGACATACAATCTTGAAAAAATTGAAGAATTCAAAGAAGAGATATTCATATTAGATTGTGATGAACATACCACTAAAATATACGGGGAGGTTAAAAAGGGACTTAAGAATAAAGGAACGCCTATACCAGAAAATGATATTTGGATATCAGCTATTGCTATACAGTATAATTTGACCCTTGTAACCAGGGACAGCCATTTTTACAATGTGGATGGATTAAGCATTGAGAGGTGGTGAGTATCGTAATTCAGACGTTCCATATCTTACAAGGGTAGATGCTAAACCCCGAGAAATTCTTACATTTGCACGGCATCCGAAGCACAAATAGCGCAACAACACATGCAGTTTTTATACCCGGCTTTCCTCTTTGCTCTCTTATCGCTCGCCATACCGGTGATCATTCACCTGTTTTACTTTCGTCGATTCAAAAAGGTGTACTTCTCTAATGTGCGCTTTTTGAAAGAGATCAAAGAAGAAACCAGCTCCCGTTCGCGCCTGCGCAACCTGATCGTGCTGGCTATGCGATTGCTGGCCCTGTTGTTTTTAGTGTTGGCTTTCGCCCAACCTTTTATTCCGCAGGATGTGGAGGTGAAACAGGGCGCCAAAGCGGTGAGCGTTTTTGTGGACAATTCCTTCAGTATGAGCGCCCTGAGCCAGGATGTGCCGCTGGTGGACCGCGCCAAACAACGCGCCCGGGAAATTGTAGAGGCGTACAGCATAGAAGACCAATTCCAGGTATTGACCAACGACTTTGAAGGCCGCCACCAGCGGCTCGTGAGCCGCGAAGACGCCCTGGCGCTTATCGACGAAATCGGCGTAAGCCCGGCGGTACGCGAGCTGTCGAAGGTGCTGGCGCGCCAGGAGCAAACCCTCAATAGCGGCAAATACACCAACCAGGTAGCCTATATAATCTCCGACTTCCAGCGCAATATCACCGATATCGGAAATTACGCCGACAGCACTTTCGAGATCAATCTGGTGCCCCTGCAATCGGTGCAGGAACGCAATATATCCATCGATACCGCCTGGTTTGAAACGCCCGTGCAATTGCTCAACCAAACCGACCAATTAGTGGTGCGGGTGAGCAACTATAGCGGCGAAAACGCCGAAAACATCCGCCTCAGCCTGCAATACGAAGGGCAGTTGAAGCCGGTAGGCGAGCTATCTGTGCCGGCCAACAGTACGGTGAGCGATACGGTGCCTTTCACTATTCTGCGCACCGGTTGGCACGAGGCCCGCCTGCAACTCACCGACTACCCGGTGCAGTTTGACGACAGTTATTTTCTGGCTTTTAATGTGGCCGAAAAAATCAAGGTGCTGAATATTTATGAAAATACCCCCAACCGCTACCTCCAGTCGGCTTTTGCGGGTATCAGCTATTTTGAGGCCAAATCTTCGCCGAGCCGCAGTCTCGACTATTCGCGTTTTGCCGAAAATCAACTCATTGTAGTGGATGGCCTTCGCAGTATCAGTTCCGGACTAGCCGCCGAATTGCTGCAATACGCCCGCCGGGGCGGCAACGTGCTGGTCTTCCCGGCCAAAGACGCCGACCTGATGTCATACCGCAGTTTCCTCACGGCGTTTCCCGCCAACGAATTGATGGCTTTTGAAAATATAGAGCGCCAGGTGGGCAGCATTAATACCCAGGAATTTGTCTTCAACGACGTGTTTGAAAATGCGGGCGCCAACCTGAAATTGCCAGTCACAAAGGGCAATTTTAAATTTACCAACTATAACAATCGCAAGGAAGAGCAGCTGCTGAGCTACCGCGACGGTTCTTCGTTTTTATCCAAATACCCCGTTGAGCGCGGCCACCTTTACATCTGCGCTGCGCCGATGAATGAAGAGATCAACAACCTGCCCCTCAACGGCGAGATCTTTATCCCGATGTTGTACAAAATGGCTTTGTCTTCGGGCCAAAAGAGGCCCATTGCCTATACGCTCGGAGTGGATGAAGTAGTGAGCGCCGACCATCGCACCACCAGTACGGAAATGGTGTACAAGTTCAAAGGTCTGGGCGAAGAATTCATCCCCCAGCAACGCATCGTGGGTTCTACGGTTTTTCTGACGCTCAACGAAGAAGTCAAAGAGGCAGGATTTTACCAGCTTTTTATGCAAAGCGACACCATTTTGCAAAAAATGGCCTTCAACTACAACCGCAAAGAGTCGGAGCTCGACTATTACAATCCCACCGACCTGCAAACCTGGGTGGGCGATAATGCCAAAGTGATCGATATCAACGACAATACCGTGCTCACCGCCAAGATCGAAGAGCGCAGCAAGGGCGTCACGCTGTGGCGCTGGTGCGTAATACTGGCGCTGTTGTTTTTGGCTGCCGAGGTATTGTTGCTGCGGTTTTGGAAATTATAATTTCACAATAATTAATTTTAACGCATTCTGACCCGCTTGCCCGATCATCCCATCCAGCAAGTCGGTGAGCTGCTGCCCCATAGGTGGAAACCTTTGCAATAGCGGGGTTGTGCCATCTTCAGAAGGAGGGGAGGTACTTCGCCGGAGGGATACGTATTACTTAACATTAAAAACATAAGCACCCAACCATTTTTCCAGTATAGGGTTTCTATGAAATTGGCAATCATAGAAACTAATCAGATAGCTTGAATTCAGATATATGCTTTTCTTTAGTGTGTCTTTTGCTTTACTTCCCTCAGGTCTTCTGATAAATACATTTATTTCCATATAGGGCACAAATTCCTTTCTACTAGTTTTGGGAATTAAGTTAACCAGCGAAACGGCATTTTCAAACGATCTGATAACCGCTGAATCTTCAATAGTAATTTTTCTGCTAAATATTGTATCTGTCTCCAGAAATTCGGGCGTTACTCTACCATCTATATGTACGTTAAAAGGAATGTAGTAGATTTCAATACGTTCAACGTTTTGAGCGTGAACACCCTTTACAAGAAAAATAGTAAATATAATTAAAGTGAAATGCTTCATTTTTAGTTCTTTTTTCGTCATAAACTCCAATTCTTCCATTCTTGAATACAAAGCTCATCCCCGGCGTCGTCGTAAAGCCTTCCGAGTTTTTTTTACTAATAATCGCCAAAAACATTTGATACTCATAAGTTTGCTTATGGGCTTTAGCTACCTCCAAATCAACAGAAATGAATGTAATTCCGTCAAGTCCATTTTTTGAAAAGATTTCGGCAGCATTGTTGAAAATGGATACCAGCTCTTTTGTGCTCAAATTTGCAGCGTTAGTATAGTAGGCTTTTGGGAAATTATATTGCCCTGCATTTTCTCCAGCGGATTCATTATTTTCAATTGCACTATCAAATTTATCCTGTACCTTTTGCCTTGATCTATCATAATAGTCGTTGGGATTTCCTCCTGACAAGCCTAATATATCAAGATAATTGATGGGACTATTGTAGGCATAATGATATACGGACCAATTCGGGGTCTGGCTACTAAGCAAGTCAACAGCGTTCCACCTCCCAATACTCGCATTATACCACCTGGCCCCAAAATCATTCCACCCCAATTCCAATTCCTCATTCAGCTCCTTGCCATTGTACTGATACCCATTCCTCGGCCCGATGGTGGCGTACGATGGGCCT
>JABWBR010000041.1 GCA_013360405.1 Saprospiraceae bacterium | reverse complement strand
GAATCTTCTACCAATATTTGCGCCCCGCTGGGGCTTTTTTGACCTTGAAAAGGCCCGGAGGGCCGAAATATTGGTAGAACTGGCAATAAAAAGATCCCATAAGCTCCAGCGGAGCGTAATATGCCGTATGCCTGATTGAAAGTGACAAAGTAGTACTAAACCCTAACGCTAAACTGCGCATGCACTAAACCCTACTAAACAGTTACAAAATTTGCAATAAAAATAGGAGCAATATTTAGTTTTTACCTATATATTCGAGGGTAATTTTTTATTTGCATAAAATAAATTTTTGCCATGTCTTTACCCGGCACAATGCTAGGATTTTTGGAGCCTTTTGTGCCCAGTGCCAACCAGCCCTGGGATGCGCGACGGGTGCAGCATTTTTACCAGCGGATCGGCTTCGGCGCTACCCGCGAAATGATTAACCAGGGGCTGGCGCTGACTCCGGGAGAACTGGTCGACCAGGTGGTCGACAGCCTCGTAGCCGCCCCCGACCCCGTGCCGCCCTATTGGGCCAATTGGAGCTGGGATGACTACGGCGATGACGACGACCTCTATTTTCAACACAAACGAGAATTCAATATCCGCTGGATGCGCGAGATGGTCGAAGAAGGCATCCGCGCCAAACTCGCCCTGTTTTGGCACAATCATTTTGTGACGGAAGAATTGGTGTATAGTTGTAATTCCTTTATGTGGGCATACTACAACTTATTGCACCGCTTTGCCGTGGGCAACTTCCGCACTTTTGTAGAAGAAATGGGCGTCAACCCGGCGATGCTGGTGTATCTCAACGGCAATATCAACGTGGCCGCCCAGCCCAATGAGAACTACGCCCGCGAGCTGATGGAACTCTTCACAATGGGCGAAAGCAATGGCTACACCCAGGACGATATCGTGGAGGTGGCCCGGGCCCTCACCGGCTGGCGGGTGAATATGTATAGCTGCAATAATACGGTGACGTTTAACATTAACCTGCACGACCAGGGCCAGAAAACCATCTTCGGGCATGCAGGCAATTGGGGTTACGACGACGTACACGACCTCATCTTTAATTCCCGCCGCGACCAGGTGGCCCACTATATCTGCCAGAAATTGTATCGCTTTTTCGTCTATCAGGAACCCAACGAAGAAGTGGTGAACGAATTGGCAGATACTTTTAAAAACAATAACTGGGAAATCGCCCCCGTTTTGCGGCAGTTGTTCAAAAGCGCTCATTTTTTTGACGACAGCGTCATCAATACCTATATCAAAAGCCCTGTCGATGCGATGGCGAACTTGTTTCGCCTTACCGGGGTAATCACCCCCGACGAACTCACCGACGACAACATCGCCTACCTCAATTATGTCGTCGACCAGCTGGGACAAAATATTTTCAACCCGGTCGATGTGGCGGGCTGGCCCGGCTACCATGCCTGGCTCAACGAAAATACGCTGGCCTTCCGCTGGGCTTTTTCGGCTAATTACCTCTACGGGCGTTTTTCCAGCTACGAACCCATTCGAGAGAAGCTGCGCTCGCTGGCTATCGACCTGGTCGGCCCCGATCAGACCGACCCGCTGATCGTTACCCGGGCCCTGGTCGACCACTTCCTCAAACGCGAACTCGACCCCCCTTTGTTCGATACGGCCGTACAGTATTTCAAAGGGGAAATTCCGGAAAATTACTTCCAAAACGGCTCCTGGGGCTTGTACTACTCCGAAGTGCCTTACCAGATTATCAATTTGCTGTATTATATCACGCGTTTGCCGGAATGGCAGCTTGGGTAATTTTTTTATAAAAAACAGACTAATAAACGCTTATGAGCGGTAATGATCATACTTCCGGCATGCATCCCAAAGTAAAACGCCGCCTGGGTGCTTCAATCGAAGAGGGAAAAGCGCACCAATTGGCCCACCGCAACTTTGGGAGAAGGGATTTCCTGCGGCTGACCGGCCTGGCTGCCCTCGGCAGCTCTTTGATGCTGGGCAGTACCAGCCTGCGCGCCTTTGCGCCCAACCCATTATTGCAATATCTGAATTTGTCGGACTGCGGCGACCGCGTACTGGTGCTCATCCGCCTCAAAGGTGGCAACGACGGCCTCAATACGGTCATCTTGCGCGGCAACGACGAATACTACAATATCCGGCCCACCATTGCCGTGCAGGAATCCGGATTGTGGGCGCTCAGCGACCAATACGGCATGCCCAATGAGATGAGCGCACTGCAGCCGTTATGGGAATCCGGGAGCATGAAGGTTATCCACAACGTGGGTTACCCCGACGCCAATTACTCCCATTTCCGCTCCAGCGACATCTGGGCCTCCGCTTCCGATTCCGAAGAAATCGTAAATACCGGCTGGATAGGCCGTTGGCTCGAAAACGACTACCAGGCTTTTGCCTCGGCGCCCCCCGTGGTGCCGCCGGCACTGCAAATAGGCGTAGAAACCAATATGATCTTCCGAGCGCTGAGCGGCAATATGGCACTCAGCATCAGCAACCCGCAGGAATTTTACCAGATCGCCCTGTCGGGACAATTATACAACCTCAACAACCTGGGCTCGGCTCCCCCCGATCGCGAACTGGCTTATGTGCGAACGGTGGCCAACAGCGCGTTCCGCTATTCGGAGAGCATCCGCGATGCATACAACAACTCGATAACCCAGGCTACCTACCCCAACAGCAATTTCGGGGAAGAAATGGCCATCGTAGCCCGCCTCATCAAAGGCAACCTGGGCAGCAAAGTATACCTGGTCACCATCGACGGCTTTGACACCCACGCCAACCAGCTCACCAACCACCCGGTTTTGTTGCAGCGGGTGGCCGACAGCGTGGCCGCCTTTTACCAGGACCTCGGCGCCACCGGGCATAGCCAAAACGTGCTGGCCATGACTTTCTCTGAGTTTGGCCGCACCATTTACGAAAACGGCAGCGTGGGCACCGATCACGGCACCAGCTCGCCGATGTTGGTCTTCGGCGAAGGTATCGGCAACGGCTTCATCGGCCAGGAACCCGACCTGGTGAATACCGACAACTACGGCGACCCCATCTATACAACCGATTTCCGCGATGCCTACGCCACGGTGCTCGAAAACTGGCTCTGCGTGCATCCCGATGTGGTCAACTCGGCGCTGGGCAATGACTTTTCGCCCCTCGGCGGCCTGCTGCCGCCCTCTTCGTCGCCGGCGCCCCTCAACGACCCCATAGCCCTGCTCGGCCACAACCCCGACCCCGAAGAACCCGGCGTGATACAAATCAAATACAGCCTCCAGAAACGAGGCCCCCTGCGCCTGTCTATCCTGCTGCCCAACGGCTCGGCGCTGCGCACGCTGGTGGATACTTTCCACGAACGCGGCAGCTATATTTACAGGCTCCGCCCGCAAGATTTTTACCTGGCCCCCGGCAATTACGTGTACCGGCTGGAGAATGGCGGAAGGATTTATCAGAGAGAGATTTCTTTGTAGGACTGTAGGACTGTGCGACTGTGCGAGGTTTGAATGGTGGCACAAATATACGTGAAGCTTCTAAGTTCGTAAAGTCGCAAAGTCCCAAAGTCTCAAAGTCCCATATATGCAGTATATCCAAATCGCTTCCTTCGCCTACCCGACTGACCCGGTCTACATCCTGCTCGTCGCGCGCCTTCGCCACGAAGGCATCGAACACGCCATGGCGGATGAGATCACCATCAACGCCGACCCCTTGCTATCACAGGCCATCGGCGGCGTAAAAGTCAAAGTCGACCCCGCCGACGCCGTCCGCGCCCGGGAGATCTACGAGGCCATCCTGCAGGAACAACAGCAGGACGATGGCATCTCCGAAGAAGAACTGGCCTACCTGGCCACCAACTTTGCCCACCCCGATTCCGTCCTCGTAGAGACGCAACACGATGCGTCTCCCAGCGACAAACCAGCGCCTGATACCCTCCCGTGGATATCAAAGAATAAGGGGTGTTTGGGGATGTGGTTGTTTTGGTGAAGCGGGGATCCTGAAAATTCTGTTTGCTAATTCGTAGATGAATACTTGATTGATGAATTCTTTCATAATCATACCACCATTTTCTTCTCAATATAAAGTTACTCATACGTCATCCTACAGCTCCACTTTTTGATCTTTTTTGTTAAATTTGTTTTTTTTCAAAACCGGCACAAGGTACAAGCGTATTATGTTTTGTGGGAAAACGACGACTTTGAACCAGCACATAATAAATCATGACTAGCGGGGTAGTTGTTAACTTTAAGACGGCTTAGTTAAACAGTTGCTATGTCTGCAATCAATTTTAATACGGCAAATCAAACCTATCGTCAGTTAATGGGTAACGGGTTATTGTATTCCGTTCCCCGGTTTCAGCGCGACTATAGTTGGACAGACGAAGAATGGGACGACCTCTGGGCTGATATGCAGCAGGTTGTGGAACCAGGAGGTGAATCAGCGCACTACATGGGATATTTAGTGCTACAATCACGGGATAACAAAAACTTTGACATTATTGACGGCCAACAACGAATGACTACGCTAAGTATTCTTGTGCTATCCGTCTTGGCTGCACTCAATAAACTGATTGAAAATGGTATTGAGCCTGATAATAACAAGAGAAGGCTTGAACAGTTACGTGGCACTTTTATTGGGTATTTAGACCCGGTAACCTTGGTACCTCGTTCCAAGCTTACACTTAATCGAAATAACAATAGTTATTACCAAAATTATCTCGTGCCATTACAGAAACTACCTGTACGCAATTTGAAAGCTACAGAACATCTCATGAGAAAAGCTTTTGATTGGTTTAAGGAAAAAGTATGGAACGAATACGGGGTTCAGGGCGAAGGAGCCCGAGTTGCCGGATTATTGGATACATTAGCAGATAGGCTATTTTTCACCGTTATTACTGTTACAGACGAGTTGAATGCTTATAAAGTATTCGAGACGCTCAATGCCCGAGGGGTGAAGCTATCTTCGACGGATTTGCTAAAAAACTACCTGTTTTCTATAGTACATCGCGAATCCGCTAATGACGAACTAGAGCTAAATGCATTGGAAGAGCGTTGGGAAATCCTGGTAGGAAAATTAGGCAGTGAGAGTTTTCCCGATTTTTTGAGAGCACACTGGAATAGTGCCAACAAATTTGTCAGGCATAGTGAACTTTTCAAAACCATTAGAGGCACCATATTCAACCGGCAACGCGTATTCGAACTCGTCAGAGAAATGGAGCAAGATGCCGATGTGTATGTAGCTTTGTCCAATCCGGAAGACAGCCTCTGGAACAACCAACAGCGCAGATATATAGAGGAAATGAAAATGTTCAATGTGCGACAGGCCTATCCTTTACTACTCGCCGCCAAACGAAAATTTTCAGAAACCGATTTTTCAATGCTGTTGAAAGCCTGTAGCGTCATTTCTTTCAGGTATAATGTCATTGGCAATTTACCAACCAATGAACAGGAAAGAATATATACAAGCGCAGCAGAACAAATTTCATCTGGGCAGTTACATACTATACAGGATGTACTTCGCGCCCTGCGTAATATATATCCAAGCGACGACGCATTTAGCCAGGCTTTTAGTGAAAAGATATTGAAAACCACTCAAACGCGTAATAAGCGAATTGTCAGGTATATTTTGTTTTCTGTTGAACATCAATTATCCGGGCAGGAGCTCGATTTTGATAGCGAGCTCTATTCAATTGAACACATACTACCCGAACACCCGGAAACAGGTTGGGAAGCTTTTTCCGATCAAGAACATGAGCAGTTTGTATACAGGTTAGGTAATATGACGCTGCTTCGAAGCGACCAAAACAGGGGGTTGCAAAATAAACCTTATGCGGAGAAACAGCCGGTATTGGCCAATGCCAATATCCATTTAACAAAGAAAACCGCCCAAAAGTATGCTGTTTGGACCACCAAACAAATCGTAGACACACAACGTTGGATGGCCGACCAGGCAAAAAGTATTTGGAAAATTAGTCAAATACAATGAAAATCAATCCGGTAAGTTTTTTCCAAACCAGTACCGGTATCCGCAGCGCCCTTGCTCGCTAGCTTATATTTGAACCTTTACCCCCCTCCAACCCCATACAACCAACAACCACAAAGAAACCCAATATGGCAATCAAAAAAAGCGAACTATATTCTACCCTTTGGGCAAGTTGTGACGAACTTCGAGGCGGTATGGATGCCAGCCAGTACAAAGATTATGTGCTGGTGCTGCTGTTTATCAAATACATCTCCGACAAATACGCAGGCCAGCCTTTTGCGCCGATAACCGTTCCCGCAGGCGCAAGCTTTAAGGATATGGTAGCCCTGAAAGGCACACCCAATATCGGCGACGACATCAACAAAAAGATTATTGAGCCGATAGCCACCGCCAACCGCATTGCCAAATTGCCCAATTTTAATGACGATACGATGCTGGGCTCCGGCAAGGAGAAGGTGGATCGCCTGTCTAATCTTATCGCCATTTTTGAAAACCCGGCCCTCGACTTTAGCAAAAACCGCGCCGACGGCGACGATATTCTGGGCGACGCCTACGAATACCTGATGAAGCACTTTGCTACCGAAAGCGGTAAAAGCAAAGGGCAGTTTTATACGCCCGCAGAGGTCAGCCGTATAATCGCTAAAATTATCGGCGTGTCACATAACGCCGGCCCCTCTACTACGATTTACGACCCCGCCTGTGGCTCCGGGTCGCTATTGCTTAAGGTGGCCGACGAGGCAGATCAGGCCGTTACGCTGTTCGGACAGGAGAAGGATAACGCCACGGCTTCCCTCGCCCGCATGAATATGATTTTGCACAATAACCCCACCGCAGAAATCAAACAGGGCAACTCGATTGCCAATCCGCTGTTTCTGGAAAACGAAACGCGCCTCCAAACTTTTGACTATGTGGTGGCCAATCCGCCGTTTAGCGATAAGGCCTGGACGAACGGTATAGACCCCGCCAATGACCGCTTTGACCGCTTTCTGGGTTTCGGCGTGCCACCCGCAAAAAACGGCGATTACGCCTTTTTGCTCCATATCGTCCGCTCGATGAAAAGAACGGGCAAAGGCGCGGTTATCCTGCCGCATGGCGTGCTTTTCAGGGGCAACGCCGAAGCGGAGATCAGAAAAAACCTGCTCCTCAAAGGTTATATCAAGGGCATTATCGGATTGCCCGCCAACCTTTTTTACGGCACGGGTATTCCCGCTTGTATTATTGTGCTGGATAAAAAAAAGGCCGATACCCGGCAGGCTGTTTTTATGATCGACGCCGGCAAGGATTTTATCAAAGACGGCAATAAAAACCGCCTGCGCGAACAGGATATTCATAAGATTGTAGATGTCTTTAATAAGCAAATTGAACTGCCCAAATATTCCCGCCTTGTCCCCCTCGATGAGATCAAACAAAACGAGTTTAACCTCAATATCCCCCGCTATATTGACAGCCAGGAGGCGGAGGATGTACAGGATATTGCCGCTCACCTGCTGGGCGGTATCCCCAACACAGATATTGACGCGCTAAACGAATTTTGGCAGGTTTGCCCCTCGCTGAAAGCTCAGCTTTTTGGCGCAGGCAAGCGGGCGGGGTATTCGGACTTAAAAGTAAACAAGGCGGATATTCGCCATACGATTTTTGCGCATCCCGAATTTGTCGCCCTTCAACAACAAATGGCTGCCGTGCTCGAGGTCTGGAAAACGGCTACCGCCAGGCTTGCAAACGAGCTGGAGGTCAATTGCAAACCCAAAGCCGTCATTCACCAGGTTTCGGAAAACCTCTTAACAGCCTTTTCAAACAAACCGCTACTCGATAAATACGACATTTATCAACACCTGATGTCGTATTGGGAAGCTACCATGAAAGACGACCTCTACGAGCTTTCCGCCGACGGCTGGAAAGCCGGCAACGAGGTAAGCCGCCTGAAAAAGGAAAGCAAAAAAGGCGCAAAAGAGGTGGAAGGATTGGAAGGACTGGAAGGCCGGCTGATACCCCCAGGCCTGCTGATTGAAACGGCTTTTGCCGCCGAACAGGCAGACATCAATACCCTGCTCAACCAAAAGGAAGCCGCAATAGCCAGGATGGAGGAGCTCAAAGAAGAACACGGCACGGAGGAGGGACTGCTGGCAGAAGCTACCGACGATAACGGCAAGATCAGCAAAAAAACCGTTCAGGCCCGGATTAAAGCTTTGGGTAAAGCCCATGCCGATAACCGCGAGGAGCTGGCTGTACTGAACCAATATCTCGACTTGCTGGAGGAAGAAACGCGCCTCCATGCCGAAATCAAAACCGCGCAAAAAGCACTGGAAACCGCCGTAGAGCGCAAATACGCCCTGCTCACCGAGCAGGAGATACGGCATATCGTGATCATGCAAAAATGGCTGGCAGAAGTTTCCAGACAAATCAACGGGGAAATAGAACGCATCAGCCACCGCTTAGCCAACCGCATCAAACAATTGGCGGAACGCTACGAGGCCCCCCTGCCGGAATTGTCGGAAACGGTATCGCAGTTGGAAGAAAAAGTACATGCTCACCTCCAAAAAATGGGCTTCACATGGAATTGAAAAAAGGGTATAAACAAACGGATATTGGGGTGGTGCCGGAGGAGTGGGAGGTTCATCAACTTTCTAAAATTGGTAATTTTAATAAAGGGAAAGGTATCAGAAAAGATCAGGTAGTTGCATCTGGCTTGCCTGCAATTCGTTATGGTGAGATATATACAACACACCATAATATCATTAAAAATTTCTATTCTTTTATTTCTGACGAGGTTGCGAATGAAAGTAAAAAATTAAAAAAAGGTGAGTTGCTATTTGCGGGTTCAGGTGAAACAGCTGAAGAAATTGGAAAATGTGTTGCTTTTGTTGATGATTGTGAGGCCTATGCTGGTGGAGATATTATTATTCTCTCCCCAACAGAAAATGTCAGTTCTGTTTTCTTTGGATATTTGCTTAATTTTCACATTATTGTAAAACAAAAAATGCAAGCCGCTCAAGGCGATGCTGTCGTCCACATTTATGCAAATAATCTAAAACAAATCTTAATCCCCCTCCCTCCCAAGCCCGAGCAAACCGCCATCGCCACCGCCCTATCTGACACCGATGAATTAATAGCCTCCCTTGAAAAACTCATCGCCAAAAAACGCCTGATCAAACAGGGCGCTATGCAGGAGTTGCTGACGGGGAAAAGGCGGCTGGCGGGGTTTGATGAGAAGGGAGGAGTGAAGAAGGGTTATAAACAGACTGAATTGGGGTTGATACCGGGGGATTGGGAGGTTACTCCAATTGGAAATCTATTTCATTTTAAACAAGGAGTGCAATGTCCAGTAGAGAAACAATATACAGTTGAAGCCAAAGGCAGATTACGATTTATCAGGATAATAGATATTACTAATCCAGCTGAGCCAAATAGGTATATTGATGATCCAGGTATTTCGCATCATATCATTAAAGACGATTTATTTATGGTTCGGTATGGTTCACCGGGCTTGCTAGGATATGGTTTTGAGGGTGTTATAGCGAATAACTTATTTCGGTTGTTAACTAAAAAAAACATAAGCAATAATTTTTATTTTCATTATTTAACACTTATCCAAGACAAAATTCTTTTAATCTCAGGTTCATCAACAATGCCTGCAATAAATTTCTCAACTATAAATTCCTTAGTTGTTATTTTCCCCCCTAATAAAGAAGAGCAAACCGCCATCGCCCAAATCCTGAGCGACATGGATGCAGAAATAGAAGCTTTAGAAAACAAGCTTGCCAAATACCGCGTAATCAAACAAGGTATGATGCAGAGCTTGCTAACGGGGAGGATCAGGTTGGTGTGAAGGAGCAATTAATTTTGCCTTGTAAACCAGATTTGTGGAATATCCGTTGACACTTGAGATGCAGAATAGTCGATAACTGCGTGTTCAATCAGAAAAGCTTTGACCATAGACATGAGTCCTTTCAATTCTTTTGTGGTCAGAACATCGGCTGCATCTGCTTGTCCAACTTTCCAGCGAACTGAAAAATGCCAGAAATTAGAGCGAACCGGCGTATGGCAAATATAGCAGCGAGCTTCTGTGTATTGAGGTTTCGATGCAATATCAAGAGGCTGGGGGAATTCGTGAATGACCCCGATAGGATAGAAAAAAAAGCCGAAATCCTGCAAAACTTCAAAGTCGTCTTCAACTGGAGGAGTTACTTCTTCGCCTTCACTCCACAAGCCAACCAGATAAGCCTTTCGACCGTTGTTAGTCAACTTGATAGCCGCGTCGTCAGGAGTAAATATGCCCAACAGGTTGGTAGAGTAATCCTTTAATATTTCCCTGCTCTGGTTGTCACCCAATATAAACCTGGCCCGCACCATGCCCGTTTCTGCATCCAATAGATCAGAAGAAGGCGCGCTTCTGAGCAAAAAATAGCCCTGCAGTTCCTTCATCCACGGAATGCAGCAATAATCAGGTTTAGGCAAAAGGTGTCCAGGGTAATTCATGCTATCGAACAGGTATAATAATACTATCTGCTACTTTTGTTTGAATAGGATAGATTGGACAGCATTACTCATTTGCAGTCTGATGTCTTGAAAAGAATTGGTACCAGTGTATTTCAATTCCTTATCGATGAAAATATTTATACTGCTATGTAAGTCCGAATCATCTTCATCCATATATGTTTCCCAATAAAAACGATTTGGCCCCAGATGAGCTTGAATGATGATAGAAGCATCCTGGGTGATATCCGCGCTTATTTTTGAAGGCGAGAGCAACAATAACAATTTTGCCATTTGCTCGAAGACGTGCATTATCTTCTGCTCTTCGATGTGGGCAAAAATATCCCGATCGGCTTCAAAACGTTGTTTGAATATAGACAGCACGTTTTGATAACGATATTCTATTTCCTGAGCAAGTGGGGTTTGGAGATATGGAATCTCAGCCTGTTCTTCAGTATAGGGTTGTTTTAAGTTCAAAAATGCTCCTCTTCGCGAAATATCAAGTACTGACCCTGTTTGGTAAGAATTTGACAGCATAGTTTCATAATTGGGAGTATTATAAAAATCTGCTGTTGGTGCATTATATGCGAGCATACCTTACAGTTTTTAGTATGTAGGGTTAAGCGACAGGAGAAAATCCCGACGCATTAACCCGAAAAAAACTTCCTTCTCTTTGTGGTGCAATCGTTCAATGGTGTCCAGTACGGTTTCGCCAAGCGCTATCGGTTCCTGAAATTTATAGTTCACATCAATGTCGATGATAGAGAAAGTTTCGCCATGGGGAAGCGCGCTATTTGCAAGATTAACAATAATCATATCCCCATTGTCTTCCCATTCTGTGCGAAATGATGTATTTAGATTCAAAGATTGTTTCCATGTATAATGAAAATTCCAAATTAGCTTGTCAAAAATTTGCAATTCTGAGAACTCGCTAATATAACGCAGTCCTATTCTGTTGATGCTTTTGATAAGGTTTTTTCCACTTAATAGGTCCAACGTTTTTTTTATCTCTTCTTTGTATTGTATCCAGCCCTTGTAAACGCCATTAGAGTTGAATATTAAACGCCCCTCTATTACCTGAAGCCGGATAAACTCGTTTTGAAAAAGATCTTTGCGGGGGTTTATAATAATAGAACTAAAAGGATTAAAGCTTAGTTCGTTGGAACCCTGTTTATTTACAGGCGCCAATACGTCTTCAACGGCATCATAAACAAGGCCAAGTATATATTCAGCAGGAATATCGCTATCATACTTAAGCTCAATAACCGTATCTCTCAACCGTTCCGGTGATATTTTTGTGGGTAGGGGCTCCATGATTTATGCGATTCTACTCGTATAGTGTTATACTACCTCAGCACAAAGATATTCTTTTAACGATATCTTCTAAGAAATTATCTTATGAATAGACGCCTTTTTATGATATTTGTCATGTAAACCCTTATCATGACAGTCCTATGTCCCAATTCGTAGGTCAAATAGAACGCCATACCCAAAACCGGATAGTCCGCTTATTTTGCGAGGAACTCGGCTACCGCTATCTCGGCAACTGGGAAGACCGGCAGGGCAACAGTAACATAGAAGAAGACCTCCTTACCCAATACCTATTCCAAAAAGGCTATTCGCAAAACCTCATTTCAAAAGCAATCTACGAGCTTCGCAATACCGCCAATAACTACCAGCTTAGCCTTTACAACAACAACAATAATGTCTACGAACTACTCCGCTACGGCGTAGGCGTAGTGCCCGAAGCGGGCGTTAATACCGAAACCGTCCATTTCATAGACTGGAAAAACCCCCAAGCCAACGACTTCGCCATTGCCGAAGAAGTCACCATTCTGGGCAACCGCGAAAAACGTCCCGATATAGTCATTTATGTCAACGGCATCGCGCTGGGTGTACTCGAACTGAAAAGAAGCACCGTCTCTATTTCCGACGGCATCCGCCAAAACATCACCAACCAGCAAAAAGAATTTATCGAATCCTTTTTCACTACTATCCAATGGGTGTTTGCGGGCAACGATACGCAGGGGCTCCGCTACGGCGCCATCAACACCCCCGAAAAATACTATCTCCACTGGAAAGAAGACACGGAACAGCAGGACAAGCTGCTACTCGATAAATACCTGCTTAAACTCTGTGAAAAACAGCGTTTCCTCGAGATTATCTACGATTTTATGCTCTTCGACGGCGGTATAAAAAAGATATGCCGACACAACCAGTATTTCGGCGTAAAATCGGCGCAGGAATTCATCCGCCGAAAAGAAAACGGCATTATATGGCATACGCAAGGTAGCGGCAAAAGCCTCAGCATGGTATGGCTCGCCAAATGGATACTGGAAAACAACCCCCATGCGCGGGTGGCCATCATTACCGACCGCGACGAGCTGGATAAACAAATAGAGCGGGTATTTTTGGAAGCAGGCGAAAACCAGATCAAACGCACCCGAAGCGGCAGAGAACTCATGTCCATTCTTGGCAGCCCATTGCCCCGCCTGGTTTGTTCGCTGGTGCATAAATTCGGCAAAAAAGAGGTCGGGGATTTCGACGCTTTTATAGACGAACTGCAATCCAATCCCCTGCCGGTAGTTGGCGAACTGTTCATCTTTGTGGATGAATGCCACCGCACCCAATCGGGCAGGCTCCACAAAACCATGAAAGCCATGTTGCCCAATGCCGTTTTTATCGGCTTCACAGGTACGCCCCTGCTCAAAAAAGACAAACAAACCAGCATAGAAGTATTCGGCCGCTACATCCATACCTACAAATTCAACGAAGCCGTAGAAGACAATGTAGTCTTGGACCTCGTATATGAAGCCCGCGACATAGACCAGAAAATCAGCTCGCAACAAAGGGTGGATGATTGGTTTGAAGCAAAAACCAGGGGGCTCAACGACTTTCAAAAGTCTGAAATCAAAAAAAGATGGGGCACCATGCAAAAAGTGCTCAGCTCCAAAAGCAGGTTAGACAAAATCGTAGCCGACATCGTCATGGACTTTAACACCAAGCCGCGACTGAATTCGGGAATGGGCAACGCCATCCTGGTAGCCCCTAGCATCTACGACGCTTGCCGGTATTATGAACTCTTTCAGCAAACCGAATTCAGGGGCAAATGTGCCGTCATCACCTCCTACAATCCCAGCACAAAAGATATAGCACTGGAAGACACCGGCGCAAACACCGAAACCGAAAAAGAATACATCTTTCACACCTACGAAAAAATACTGGGCAAAAAAGCTACGGGCGCGTATGAAAAAAGCACCGAGCAATACGAAGACGAAGCCAAGGCAAAATTCATCAAACAGCCGGCCAATATGCGCCTGCTCATTGCCGTCAACAAGCTATTGGTAGGTTTTGACGCCCCGCCCTGCACTTATTTGTATATTGATAAAAACATGCAGGATCACGGGCTTTTTCAGGCTATTTGCCGGGTCAACCGCCTCGACGGAGAGGACAAGCAATTCGGTTACATCGTAGATTACAAAAACCTCTTTGACAAAGTCGAAAACGCCGTAGCCGTGTACACCTCCGAACTCGACTATGACGAGTTTGAAAAAGAAGATGTAGATATTTTGCTCAAAGACCGCTTGAGCGCAGGCAAAGAGCGCCTGGATAAAGCGCTGGAAGACTTACACTACCTCTGTGAGCCGGTATTGCCCCCCAAAGACACACTTGCCTACATACACTACTTCTGTGGCAACCCCGAAGACCCCGAAAGCCTGAAAGCCACAGAAGTACAGCGCACTACCCTGTATAAAATGATCGTGCAATTGATCAGAGCCTACGCCAACATCACTGCCGACATGGAAGAAGCCGGCTACTTGCCTGCCGACATCAGCGACATCAAACGCCGGGTAGATTTTTATCTAAACCTGCGCGAAGAGATCAAAAATGCCAGCGGCGAGGTATTAGACCTCAAAGCCTACGAAGCCGACATGCGCCACCTCATTGACACCTACATACAGGCAGAAGACAGCAGGGTTATCTCGCCCTTTGGCGAAGACCAGACCCTGCTCGATCTGATCGTCAACTCCGGTTTGGCTTCTGCCATCAACTCCCTGCCCAAAGGCATCAGGAGCAACCGCGACGCCATAGCGGAAACCATAGAAAACAACATCAGGCAAAAAATCATCAAAGAACATTTGATAGACCCCGCCTATTTTGAAAAAATGTCCAAACTGCTCGACGAAGTAATCAAACAGCGCAAAGACAAAGCTGTTGATTACGAGCAACATCTGCAAAACCTCGCCAACATCGCCAGAAATGTAAAAGACGGCGGTATGCAAAACCTGCCAGGTAGCATAAAAACGCCCGCGCTAAAGGCTTTATACCACAACCTGGGCGATGATGAGCAACTTGCCTCACAGGTTAACGAGGCCGTTATCAGGATCAAGAAGGCGGGTTTCAGGGGCAATCAGGCCAAAGAGAACGAAATCAAGCAAGAGATTTTCAAAATCATTCCCGACATAGAAGAAGTAGAGCGTATCTTCAAAGTAATTGAGAAGCAACAGGAATATTGAAATATGCATAGCATAACCATTGGGGAAATAGCCGTTGAGGTCATCCGCAAGAACATCAAAAACGTTCACCTCAGCGTTCACCCGCCCGCAGGCAGGGTCAGGATTGCCGCGCCTATGCGTATGGATATGGACACGATACGGGTTTTTGCCATCGCAAAGCTCAATTGGATTCGCAAGCAACAACAAAAATTATTGAGCCAAAACCGGGAAGCCCCGCGAGAATACCTTCCCCGTGAAAGCCATTATTTTCTGGGCAATACCTACTTGCTGAAAATAACCCCCACCAAGCGCAACGCCCCCGCAAAAATCGAACTCAATTTTGACACCATAGAACTCCACATCCGCGAAAACGCCGACGCCAAAGCCAAAGAGCGCTTGCTCAACGAGTGGTATCGCAAGCAACTCAAAGCAATCCTACCCGAACTGATTGCCAAATGGGAAAAACAAATGGGCGTAAAGGTCGAATCCTTCGGCATCAAAAAAATGAAAACCCGCTGGGGCACTTGCAACATACCCGAAAAACGCATCTGGCTCAACCTGGAGCTCGCCAAAAAGCCCGTTGAGTGCATTGAGTACATCGTAGTCCACGAAATGACACACCTGCTGGAAAGAACCCACAACCCCGTTTTTACCGGCTATATGAACAAATTCCTGCCGCAGTGGCGTTTATTGAAGGAGGAGTTGAATAGATTGCCGGTGGGGTATGAGGGGTGAGTTGGGCTAATAATTTTATTATCAGATAGTTATAATTAAAAATTACTTAATCACTTCCTTCAATACGTCCTCATGGTACGTCCGCACCTTCCCGAAGCGCTCATCGTGCGCAGTGCCGGTAGGGATGTTCTTTTGGCGGCTTAGTGCTGTGGCAGCCTTACCCCATTCCTTTGCCTTGTGGAGGGGGCAGGGTATCTTGTAAAGGCTGCAATACCCGGCAATGGTGTAATACCCTTCATCTACCGATTTGATCTTAGCTTCGATGGAGATAATCTTATCGCCGAGTTTTTGGATGTCGTCCTGAATTTCTGTGTTGATCAACTCCTGGCGTTCCCAGAGCTGGACCTGCAGTTTGAACAGATCCAGCAATGAACCGGGGGCATTCTTCAACCGGGCTTCATTTAGCGCATAGCCGTCAATCAGATATTGTTTCAGGACTTTGGTGGCCCATTGCCGGAATTCGACGCCGCGCTGTGATTTGACCCGGTAGCCGACCGAAATCACAACGTCGAGATTGTAATACTCTATATCCCGTTGGACTTCGCGCTCTCCTTCAAATTGAACTGTTGCAAATTTTGCAACAACTGACTCCTTTTCTAATTCACCTTCTTTAAAGATATTGCTGATGTGTCGGGAAATGACGGACTTGTCCCGCTGAAATAGCTCAACGAGCTGTGCCTGGTTCAGCCAAACGGTATCGTAATCCGTTGTGACTTCCAGATGGGCTTCACCGTCTTTGCTTTCAAAAACGACGAGATCTTTAGTGCTTTCCAGTTCATTCATGAGTAACCGTTTTAAATATCAGCACTTTCTGCTCCCCTTGCGGCAAAGCAAAATGACATGGAGAAACAGCGTAACAATTTAATGACGCAACAGAATACATACTGCGAGATGGGGCATTTATTTTTTGTACTTAATACTACTTTGCCACTTTAAAACCAGGCATACCGCATATTACGCTCCTCCGGAGCTTTTGATATCTTTTTATTGCCGGTTCTACCAATATTTCGGCCCTCCGGGCCTTTTAAGGGGCCCAGGAAGCTCCAGCGGAGCGTAAATGTGGGTAGAAAATTATATTTCAGCCCCAGCGGGGTGCAATGTGTACACGTGATTCATGAAAAATTTTAAAGTGACAAAGTAGTATTGAGTTGGAAGAACCAAGATACCAGACTTACCCCGGAAGTTTAAATTGCGGAAGGAACACAAAACAAAAAAGCCAGCATCTGCTGCAGGGCTTCCAGAGCTCGGGTGCGAACCCCCCCCAAGGCCGTTCGCCAAGCCGGAAAGGTTATGCCTAACTTGTCCCGTACCGACAGGTCGGGATAACTTGACAGTGTGCAGTATATATTTTTTTCTTATTTGCACAAAATGAATTATCTGCAAATATAAATCTCTATATTTGCACAAACCATCAATCTCACTTTCATGCACATCAGCAATTTCAAGGCAGGCAAATGGGTGCAACGCTACCGGTACAAAAGCTTTGAGCCGAATGTGGTAGATGTGGCATGGCAAATAGACAACCCCGAACTGGCAATGCTGCTTAGCCGTGCTGACATCAAATTGGGAGAGCTCAATGCCTATTCGCAACTCATTCCGGATGTGGACTTTTTTATAAAAATGCACATTATGAAAGAAGGCACCCAAAGCAGCCGGATAGAGGGAACACAGACAAACATAGATGAGGCCGTCCAAAAAGAAGAATATATAGACCCGGAAAAAAAAGACGACTGGCAGGAAGTGCAGAACTATGTGTCAGCCATGAACCGGGCCATCGCTAACCTCGAAAAACTTCCATTGAGTAATCGGCTGCTCAGGCAAACGCATGAAATACTCCTGCAGGGCGTAAGAGGCAAACACAAACTGCCGGGCGAATTTCGGAATAGCCAGAACTGGATTGGCGGCAGCAGTTTATCCGATGCCGTTTTCATACCGCCTCACCCCGATGGCGTAGCCGACCTGATGGCCGACCTGGAGCGCTTTCTGCACAATCAAAATACGCCGGTGCCCCATCTTGTTAAAATAGGTATTGCACATTACCAGTTTGAAACTATCCACCCGTTTCTGGATGGCAACGGCCGCATAGGGCGGCTTCTCATTACCCTGTTTTTAGTGGACAACCAACTGTTGCACAAGCCCACCTTGTACCTATCCGACTTTTTTGAGAAGCATAAAATACTGTATTACGACAACCTAACCCGGGTACGCACCCACAACGACCTCACGCAATGGCTGAAGTTTTTCCTGGAAGGCGTTTACCGTACTTCCGAAAATTCTATTGAAACCTTTAAACGCATAATCCGGCTACGCTCCGAAGTTGAACACCAAATTATTGCTTTGGGCAAAAAGCAGGCATTGGCAAAATTGTTTTTGCAATACCTGTACGGTAAGCCCATCACCGATGCAGCAGATGTAGCTCAGGCATTGGAAGTAAATATTACTACTGCATTGCGGTTAATTGATGATTTTATGAAACTGGGCATCTTAACAGAACTTACGGGAAATAAGCGCAATCGCATATTTTCCTTTGACAAGTACCTGAAACTTTTCAGAGAATAAGCAATATCGGGAAATGGGAGCGGGTAATCACAGTCTTACCCCGGAAGATTGAATTGCGAAGGCACACAAAAACAAAAAAGGCCCAAGTAACACTTGAGCCTCCCAGAGGTCGGGAGCGGATTCGAACCGCCGTACGAGGTTTTGCAGACCTCTGCCTAGCCACTCGGCCACCCGACCAAAATCGATTCGCGTAGAAGCGGATGCAAATATATGTCTTTTTTGTTTTCTCCGCCAGTAGCGAAAGTAAAATTTGCTGATTTGCTGATTTGCTGATTTGCTAATAATTTTACAAGTATCAGCACATCAGCAAATTAGCACATCAGCACATTAATAGAATTTCGCCCTGTTATCCTTGATCTTGGCGTTATTCTTGAGCGCCGTCATCACACCCAGGGGGATTTGCTGACGGGCAGTCTGGGTCAATTGCATTTTCAATTGCGGCAGCGCTACGCCGGCATCGCCTGCCGGCGGATTTTTGCGCGAAATGTTGAGCACAAAAACACCCGTTTCGCCGGCAATAGGCTCCGAGGTTTTGCCCGAATCGAGCGTAAACAACGTGCCGATAACAGCAGGCTCGTTGCCCAGGTTTTGCACGAATGATTGCGCAAAGGTAACGCCGTAAGCAGTATCGGGTTGTACGCCGTAAGTGGAGGCCACAGCGTTCAAATCCTGGCCTTTGATGCGCTCTTTGATCAGCTCGGCCTTCTTGCGGTTGATGACCAATTGCTCGATGTCCGTTTTAGCGCTTGCTACCGAAGGCAGACCCGGCTTTTGGATATTTTTGAGTCCTACGACTACGTATTTGTTGTTGTAATAAGCCACAGGGTCGCGGAAGGCATACACAGTAGATGATACTTCGCCTTCTTTTGCGCCGAACGCCCAGCGCACAATTTCGCGGGCATCGCCGCTTACGCCCAGGTCGCCGATGGCAAAGGCATTGCGATCAAAGCCTTCCGACGTTTCCATGCGCAGGCTGGGGTCTTTTTTGGCGGCTTCTTCCAGCTGGCTCAGCTTGCGGTTGTTGAAAGCAATGCCTGAGGCCTTATCATAAATGGCCGCCTGCGTGTCGTCGCTGGGCACGAGTTGTTCCTGCAGATAAGCTACTTTGACGGCTTCAGTGTTGTTGATGAATTTTTTGCCGGTAACTTCTACCAGGTGAATACCAAATTGGGTCTCTACCGTGTAGAGTTTGCCTTGCTCGGCTTCATAGAAAATGAGGTCGTTGAAGGGTTTTACCATGCCGCCGGCAAAGGTGTAGCCCAGGTCGCCACCCTTGGTGCGGGTAGCGTCGGTGCCGAAGCGGGCAGCCAGCGAGTCGAAACTTGCCGTGCCGTTTTCTATCAGCAATTTTAAGCTGTCAATAGTTTTTTGAGCCTGCGCCATTTCCATCGGATTGGTAGCCTGGCGCAGAATGTGACGCGAGCGTACCGAGTCGGGAATGATCTTTTTGTCGAGCATCTTGACGGCTTTGTAAGCGCCGCCGTCGATATACGGGCCGAATACGCTGCCCTTGGCCAACTTCATGATGGTGTCGGCAGCTGTGGGGCTCAGGTCGGCTTTTTTAACATAGGCGGCGTCGATCGTGCCGGCGTTGCGCAACACGAAAGAAGAGTCGTCGGTCGTCGATTGGAATTCAGCGAGCAACCCGCTAATCTTTTCGCGCGAAGCGGTAGAGTCTTCTACGGTAGGCACAATGTCAAATACGACGTATTCTACCCGGCGCTGTTCTTCTTTGACGCGGTATTTAGCTTCGTTTTCTTTCAGGAAAGCCTCGTAATCGCTATCGGAAAGCGATACATCGGTATTGGGCACTTCGTCGAAAGGCACTTTTACATAGGTGAAATCAGCCGTTTCGCTCGATTCGTTGAAGCCCATTTCAGCCATCCAGGAAGGCGTATAGAGCCCTTTGGATACCAGGTTGTTGATTTTGGCCTGCAGGCGCTCTTTGATGATCTCTTTTTCCTGGTGCTTCCAGTAAGGAATGAACGACGGCAGCAGTTGGCCCTGGTCGATGGCTTCCTGTACCCGGTTTTCCTGGATGATATTTTTGATGTAGTCCAATTGCTCGCGGTTTAACACGCCGGGTTGATCCGGATCGGCAAAACGCTGGTTGATGAGCGGACTGGGGCGCGGACCGAACTCGAGATCGAGTAATTCGGTGCGGCTTACGCCAAGGCCGAGTTTGCCGGCCTCTTGCTTCACGATGGCCTCTTCTACAAAGAAGTTCCAAAGCGCCTCGCGCGCACTGTATGCATCGGTAGCCGAACTGCCGTACATCGCGTCGTAAACCTGCTCAAATACTTGCTGGTCTAATTTCTGGCCGTTAATCTTACCCAATGCCGTCCTGGTAGTTGCTTGTCCCGGCCCACTGGAGGTCATGATGTCCATTAATATGAAACCACCCAGACCCAGGGCAATCATCACCACCAAAATCCACGAATTTTTCCGTATTGTACCAATCAGCGCCATTATCTGTAGTTGTTTAAGTTCTACTCAATCTTTTTAAAATCAATCAGTTATAAGTCGTTTTTTAAAAAGGAAATGCAAAGATACAATCCCCCCGCAAAAAATCCATGCAAAAGATGAAATTTAGCAGTTAGGTTTCAGGGCTTAGGTCTTAGCAGTCTGGTTTTAGCAATCAGCAGTTAATCGCTAAGCCCTAAGCCCTAAGCCCTAACACCTAATCCCTATTCAACCCCTTGACAAACGGCACAAACCGGAAAAAGCCCTTTTCCTCATCAACGAAAGAACCGTCGGCTTGGCGGGTGATTTTGTGCATGACTTGCAGCTCTGTTCCCACCGGGATAACGAGAATGCCGCCAGGCCTGAGTTGCTGCAGTAGCGCTTCGGGAATCGCATCGGCGCCGGCGGTGACCAAAATGCGGTCAAAAGGGGCAAATTCGGGGAGGCCCTTGTAGCCGTCGCGGTAAAAACAACGCACATTGCCGGGGCTAATCCTGGATAACATGGCTTTGGCCTGCTTATACAGGGCTTCCTGGCGTTCTACGGTGTATACCCTGGCGCCGAGCATGGCGAGGATGGCCGCCTGATATCCCGAGCCGGTGCCGACTTCCAGTACCTTATTGCGCTTTTGTACGTCGAGCAGCACGGTCTGAAAAGCCACGGTATAGGGCTGGGAAATCGTCTGATCCTGGCCTATGGGCAGGGCTTTGTCTTCGTAGGCAAGCTCCTCGAAAGCCTTGTCGAGAAAAAAATGGCGAGGCAATGCACCGATGGCCGCGAGTACTTTTTCGTCGGTAATTCCTTTTTTGCGAATATCCTCCACCAGTTGGCGACGCATGCCTTTATGCCGGTACGTATCTTCCACAAGGACTCTTTTTTCAGGTTGAATGTAACCAAATTATGCGGGGTATGCTATTTTTGTCGGACTCAAAGATAATAACATGGATACAATAAAATTCGGCACGGATGGCTGGCGGGCAATTATCGCCCAGGATTATACGGTTGAAAACGTGAAACGCGTGGCGGAAGGTACCGCACGCTGGCTTTTGCAGCGCGGTGGCAAACAGGCTGTGATAGGCTATGATTGCCGCTTCGCCGGCCAATTATTTGCCGAAACTACCGCCCGGGTGCTGGGCGCCCACGGCATCAAATCGGTGATGGCCCGCAATTTTGTGTCTACGCCTATGGTCTCGCTGGGTACGGTCAAGCTGGGCGCCGATGTGGGTATCGTGATTACGGCCAGCCACAACCCGCCTTCTTATAACGGCTTCAAGCTCAAATCCAGCCTCGGCGGCCCCATGATTCCCGCCGAAGTGGCCGAGGTGGAAGCCCTTATTCCCGATGGCCCGGTGACTACTGCGCTGCCCGAATTGTCTGCCCTGGAAAGCAGCGGACTGGTGGTCTATTCCGACCTCGAACAAATGTATCTCGACCACGTGGCCGCCAATTTCGACCTCGACGCTATCCGGCAATCGGGTATCCGAATCGCGTACGACGCGATGTACGGCGCGGGTCAGAACGCGATGCGCCGCTTGTTTCCCGACGCGGTGCTGCTGCACTGCGATTACAACCCCTCGTTCAAAGGCCAGGCGCCCGAGCCCATCCACCGCAACCTGCTTGAGTTTTCGGAGTTGATCCGCCAAGAAGGCAATATCGGCCTGGGCATCGCCAACGACGGCGACGCCGACCGCATCGGCCTCTACGACGCCGCCGGCAATTTTGTCGATTCACATCATATCCTGCTGCTCCTGTTGCTCTATATGCACAAGTACAAAAAACAGAGCGGCAAGGTAGTGGTCACTTTTTCGGTAACGGACAAGATGAAAAAACTAGCCGGGCTTTTCGGCCTGCCCGTAGAAGTAACAGCCATCGGGTTTAAATATATCGCCGAAATTATGGCTCACGAAGACGTGATCACCGGAGGCGAAGAATCGGGCGGCTTGGCCGTGAAAGGCCATATCCCCGAACGCGATGGCATCTGGATAGGATTGATGATCCTCGAATTTATGGCTAAAACAGGCAAATCACTCGAAGCGCTTATCCAGGAAGTGTACGACCTGGTGGGCGCTTTCGCCTGCGACCGCGACGATTTGCACATCCTGGAATCGCAAAAACAAGCTGTGATCAAAGCTTGTAAGGAGGCGCCCTACAAAACGATCGGCAATTATAAAGTGGAGTCGCTGGAGACGATCGACGGCTATAAGTTCAACCTGGGCAACGATACCTGGGTGATGATTCGGCCATCGGGAACGGAGCCGGTACTTCGGGTGTACGCACAGGCGCCTACGCTGGCAGAGACCCGCGTGGTGCTCGATGCAGCCCGGGTGGCCATGGGGGTTTAGACTGTGCGACTGTAGGATTTACACAATCCTCCCGCCTTTCAGCTCTTCCTGGTATTCGCGGAGCAGGTCCCACTGGCCGTTGGCGGCCATTTGCGCCTGCATAGGCCACGAAGTGGGGTCGTGAATGCGGAATGCTTCGCCTGCGGCAGCCAAAATCTCTTGAAGGCGGTCGGCAGCCGTATCGGCGAGGTCATCCCAGGTGTTGATACCTGCTTCTTTGAGCAGGGATTCAATTTTGGGGCCTATGCCTTCTACTATCTTCAGGTCGGCATTGTCGGTACTGTGAATACCCAGCGGCTGTAGCGCCCAGGGGTGTTCCTGCTTGAGTTGGAGCAGGCGGCGTGCCTGGCCCACCCAGTCGTCTTTTTCGATGCGCCCCGAGAAATAACCTATTTCGTGGGTCACCCGCTCAATTTCCGCCTCGTCCCATTGGCTGACCTGGTCAAAGGTAAAAATGCCGAGCTGGTTCAATTTTTGTTCCAGAAAAGGGCCTATGCCTTTGATGAGCGAGAGGTCGTCTTTGGGCGGCGTTTCAATCACTATTTTTTCGCGGAGAACGTCCTTGTTCCCCGGTTCGAAAATTACTTCTTCGGGTTCTTCTTCCAGTGAAAAGGCAATCATCGGCGCGGCTGCTATAGTTTGGGAAGCCGAGAGTGGTTTGAGGTCGTCGAGCGATTGGCGTAGCGCGCTGTTTTCAGATTCCAGCAGCCTGAGTTTTTCTTCAATGGCATCCATGCGCATGCGCGAAGCGTTGTAAAAGCTTTGCATGGCGGCGAGGTCTTCTACGCTGTCTTCTTCTTTCTCAAGTGTTTGCTGAAGCTGCTGCTGGGTATTTTGTGCGGCAGACAATTGCGTCTCAAGGGTGTCGATGATAGCCTGGAATTCTTTGGCGGTAGACTGCTGGCTTTCTACTACGGCGTTGAGTTGGTGGATTTCGTAGTAAAGCTTGCTTTTTTCTTCCTCGTGGCGGGCAATTTTGTCGTGCAACTCAGCGGTTTCCAGCTCTATGCGCTTCATGTCCGCCTCTTTTAAAGCGAGTTGTTCGCGCATGCCGGCCAGCTCCGCCTCTGCAAGGGCCTTAGTTTCGATAGCAGCGTCTCTCTCGGCTTTGAGCGCGCGGATACGCCGTCCGCGCAGCAACAACCCGACAATCAATCCAAAAAGAAACGCCAGCAGCATGATAAACAAGATGGCGTAACTGTCAGTGGTATTAAACCCCGCAAAGAAATTATCCATATGATATTCAGATTATTCCAAAATAAAATTCACCCTTCGGTTTTTTTGGCGGCCTTCCGGCGTATCATTAGAAGCTGCCGGGCGGGTTTTGCCCATTGATTTTACATCGATTTTGGTGCTGACCCCCAGATCAGTAAAGTAAGTGCGCGCATTTTTTGCGCGGCGCAGCCCAAGTTGTAGGTTGTATTTATCAGAGCCGACGTTGTCGGTATGCCCCACGATCGTGAGCGTTTTATCGCTGTGCAGGTCGAGGTAGGTTTTTACCGAATCGGCATAAGCGACAAAGGCATCGCCGGGTTTAAATTCATCGGAGTTGTAAGCGAAATTGGCATCGGAGAAGGTCATGTTGGTAAATACGAACTGCACTTTTTCATAGTCTTCGGGAATGCCGGAGGGGCGGTACAATTCGAAGCGCAGGGGCTCGCGCAGGTCGCTGTCGATGCCGGCAGCCTGGTCGAGCGACATATATCTTTCGGGCAATCCGCGTTGCATCAGCAGGCGGCGTAGCCTGTCGGCGCGGGCAATGCCGATATTTTCAAAAAAGCCGCCGGGGCGAATGTCTTTTTCACCCGGCCGGTACAATCCGGTAATAGTTAGGCGCCTGGTAGTGTCTAGTTTCATCAGCGCAGCCAGCGTATCGAGGAAGGCCGTATTGTCGGCATTGAGGCGGGGCGCCACGCTGGCCGAGTCGAATGCAAAATGATCGTAGCCGCTCAGCAGCACGGTATCGCCCTCGCGCACTTCGAGCGTTTTGGGCCGTATGTCCTCCTCGGACGCCTGGGGAGAAGAAGCGGGATTGCAATGCCCCCTCATTTCACAAACAAAATACCAGCGCGCCACAAGAGCATAAACGCAAAACAACAGAAATACGAAAAAGGCAGCAGTCCTCATATGTTAGTTCATTATTCAGGGAAGCTCACTCTGCCTATAAAAGTAAGCATTTTACGCATTATGGCCCTTTTAACCCTATAAAAAAGTGCGTAGCAAAGCAATTGTATGAAGCAACGCCGCATAATTTGCTACTTTTGCTTTTCTTTAAACGCAGAGCGTTGAAGGATATCATAGTAGGAAAGCAATTACAGCTATGCCATTGGATCAAATTCACGCGGAAGAAGAATCTAAAAAGCCCAGGCGGCGCTTCTGGCCCCGCAGAAAAAAGGCAGACAAAAAACAGGAGCCTGATAGTGGCAAGGAAATGACCTTTCTGGAGCACCTCGATGAGTTGCGGCAGCACCTCGTCAGATCGGTGATCGTGGTAGGTACACTGGGAATAGGGTTGTTTTTTGTAAACGGCTGGATTTTTCAAAATGTCATATTTGCCCCTACCCGTAGGGATTTTATTTCTTACCGCTTTTATTGCTGGCTGGGCAAGTCGATGGGCGCCGAAGGCACGCTCTGTTTCGGCCCTCCCGAATTTACTACCCAGGCGGTAGGTTTTGCCGAAGCTTTTCTCACTGCTATCAAAGTGAGCTTTATTGCAGGCTTTGTTATCGCCTTTCCTTATGTATTTTGGGAATTCTGGCGCTTTGTAAGCCCCGGCTTATATAGCAAAGAACGAAATGCCGCCCGGGGAGTGGTGGCTATTTGCAGCTTGCTCTTTTTGTCGGGGGTTCTTTTCGGCTATTTCGGTATCGCCCCTTTTGCCATTAGCTTCCTCACCAGCTTTACTATCCCCGGGGTGGAAAATATCCCTATGCTCAACTCGCTGATCAATTATATGATTATGTTTACCCTGCCTACGGGTATGGTGTTCGAGTTGCCGGTGGTAGTATATTTCCTGGCCAGAGTAGGCCTGCTCACCCCCGAAACAATGCGCGAATATCGCCGGCATTCGGTAGTGGGTATTCTCATCGTGGCCGCCGTGATTACGCCGCCCGATGTGGCCAGCCAGTTATTGGTGGCCGGGCCGCTGTTTATTTTATACGAACTTAGCATTTACGTGGCCCGCAGGGCTTATCGCCTGCACGAGGCCGAACTGGAAGGATGATGTAAATTCAGTATTCATGCAAAGGGTTTCGACCAACGCTACGCTTTTTTTGAAAATTTTTGTGCCCACGTTCTGGATTGTCTTCTTCGGCGCGGTTACGCTTGCCGTTTGGACCAACAAAGCAGCCTATTTTGGCAATATCCCTGCCGGCCCCTTCCGCTGGGGCGTGCTCTTTTTTTTCGTGAGCGGACTGGCCGTGTTTGCTTTTACGCTTATGCGACTCAAACGCGTGGAATTTTCACCCGAACATATTTTTGTGACTAATTATTTCAAGCATTTTCGCTATTCTTTTCAGGATGTATCTTCTCTGCACGAGAGCAGTTTTTTATTTTTAAAAATAGTAACTATCGAACTCAAGGCATCAGGTAGTTTCGGAAAACGTTTCACTTTCGTAGCCAGCACCAGGCTGTATGAAGACTTCTGGTTGGAAAATGCAGAATTGGCAACCCTGTTGCAACGAAATCCATCGCCGTAGGGTGAACGTTTACCGTTCTCCACGTTTACCCTGTCACCTCGTCACCCACCAATCCATTTCGTGGCCCGTCACCCAACAATATTTTTTTTCTCCTGTCCGTTTATCTCGGGAATTTACACAATATTCGAATAGTATGAAGCAACTACTGATTTTGTCTCTCTTTCTGTCTGTCGCGTTTTCTTTTTCAGGATGCAAATCTGCCGATGGCGGCGGCCTCAACCTGTTTACCCCCCAACAGGATATCGAACTAGGAAAACAAGTCTCTAAAGAAATCGCCGGCGACCCCAAAACGTATCCTATTTTACCTGAAAGCGGAAACGAAGAAGTGTATCGCTATGTGCGCGGTATTACTACCAAAATACTTAACACTGGCAAGGTGAAATATCGCAATGAATTCCCCTGGGAGGTGAAAATCATAAACGATGCCAATACACTTAATGCATTTTGTACCCCCGGCGGCTATATTTATGTGTATACCGGACTAATCAAATACCTGGACACGGAAGACCAGCTTGCAGGCGTGATGGGCCATGAAATTGCCCACGCAGCCCTGCGCCACTCTACCCGCCAGATGACGAAAATATACGGCCTGGCGGCACTTACTTCTATCGCCACCGGCAAATCCGATCCCGGTATGATTGAACAAATTGCGCTGGGGTTGATTTCGCTGCAGTTTAGCCGCACCCACGAAACGGAAGCCGACGAACATTCGGTGCTGTATTTGTGCGGCACCGATTACCACGCCGATGGCGCAGCAGGCTTTTTTAAGAAAATAGAAGGCAAGGGCAACCCGCCTGCATTCCTCAGTACCCACCCCGATCCCGGCAACCGCGTCCAGAAAATTGAAGGCAAAGCCAAAGAAATGGCCTGCACCGGCTCGAAAAATTACAAAACGGAATACGACCGTATTAAGCGCTTGTTGAAATAATGAACCAGTCTGCTGCCTACCGCCAATTCTGCCAGGAAAACCGAATGCCGGTTTTTGCCCAGTATTGGTACCTCGATGCCGCCTGCGATGGTGGGCAGTGGGATGCGGCTGTAGTAGAGCGGGGGGGGCGAATAGAGGCTGTCCTGCCTTATTTTATTAAACAAAAAGGAGGCTTCCGCTATATTACCATGCCTCCTTTTGTCAAAATGATGGGGCCCTACCTGGCCGATCCCGCCGTATCGCTTACTGAACAACACCGACTGCTGGAGGCACTTATCGCCCAACTGCCCGCGGTAGCTGCCTTTAAGCAATGTTTCCACTATAGCGCAACCAACTGGCTGCCCTTTTACTGGGCCGGCTATCGCCAAACTACGCGGTATTCTTATCAATTATCGCTGGAAGCAGGCGCCGATGCCGTATTGCAGGGCATCAACCGGAATATGCGTCGCAACCTGCAAAAAGCACAGTCTATACTCACTATTTCCAACGAATTGCCGCTGGAAGATTTTTATCGGATCAATGCGATGAGCTTTGAGCGGCAAGGGTTGCGCCTGCCTTATACCCTGCCTCAATTATTACGCCACGACGAAGCCCTGAGCCAACACCAATGCCGTCGCATTTTTGCTGCTTTCGATCAGCAAGGTCGACTGCATGCGGTTGCATATCTGATTTGGGATGCCCATTCGGCCTGGTATCACCTCTCCGGCGATGACCCCGCCCTGCGCCAAAGCGGCGCGGGCATTTTACTAATCTGGGAGGCTATTCGCTATGCCGCCGAACAACTCGGCTTACCCGTTTTTGATTTCGAGGGCAGCATGATGCGCAATATCGAAGCCATCCGGCGCCAATTCGGCGCTACGCAACATCCCTATTCCGCCGTGTGGAAATACCATTCTACGCTATATCAGATGATCGACCGCCTGCGCGACAGAGAAGGGATGTGGTAGAGACGCAAAATTTTGCGTCTCTACCACATCAAAATCTGCTTACATAACCAAAATGCACCTTGGGCGCGCCAAAATCGACCGGCAGCCCCTGGCGGCCGCCGAAGGCCAGGCTTACCCCGAAGAGACCGGCACGCGTTTCAAAGGTGATGCCCACCCCAAAACCATACGGGAAATCAACGGTATCCGCGCCGGTAGGCGTGTTGGCGGTGAGGGCGTCGGTGCGGGCGGCGTCGCCGAAAAGATAGAGGTAAGAATTCGTTCCCAGTAGAAAGCGGTACTCCAACGTAGCTACCAGATATTGGGTGGCGAAGATCAACTCTTCGTCAAAGCCACGCAACAGTCGGTTGCCGCCAAGGCGGTATTGCTCGTTGGCCAATATGGGATCTTGTGCAAAAATGAACCCGCCTTGCAGCGCTGTTTTGACTACACCCCGTTTGAAAAGGGGGAGGTACCCCTCCAGCGCGCCGGTGAGCCGGTATTGAAAGCTGCGCAATACCAGCGAATCATACAAGCTCCCGAAACCCAGCGATTCGATCTGGTTGTTTTTTTCGATTCGCTTGGTGCCGGCAGCGGCGCGTGCCCATACCCGCCAGCCTTTGCGCGGGTTGTACCGGTAGTCGAGGCGCTCATGGGCGTATTCCAGGCCGAAAAAGGTGTGGTTTACATCCAATGTGTCGGGCAAGGCGCCGCTGTTGAACAATTGTGCTGCATTGACGCTGAGGACGTTGGTGGTACGGCGATTCCAGAAAGCTTTCAGGTAATTGCCCCCTTCGAGCAGGTATTGTATTCCCACGTCGAAATTGATATCGATAAAATTGGTATCGCGTTTGTATAACCCAAATTGAAGGTCGGCGCCAAAGGGCAATCCCAGCGCGTAGGGGTAGGTGAATTGCAGGTCCAGTCGCTGTGTCTGAGGCCGCAATTGCTCAAAACGCGCATAAATCCGCTCGCCAAGGCCGAATTGGTTGTGGAGCTCGCCGTTGAAAGACCCGGTAAGGAGCAGCCTGCCTACCTGACTGCTATTGGGCAATACGCCGATGATAAAATCAAACCGGCTGGCATTGCGCCGCTGTAAAGGCAGACTGATGAGGGCATCGGCCCCCTGAAAAACCACGCCCGGGTCGGCAGTAAGGCTCAAAAAAGGGAGTTGCAAAAGGCGTTGCCTGAGTTTGAGCACCTTACCCCGGTGATAGGGCATCCCCGGGCGAATACCGAGGTATTGTTGCAAAAATGCATTTGAGATGCGCGCATCGCCTTCGATTTTCAGGGAACGGATGGTTATCAACGGCCCCTTATCCAGCATAAGCGCTGCTTGTAGCGCGCCGCCTTCGGCAACCAGGCTATCGAGTTGTACACGGGCAAAGGGATAACCGGCATTTTCAGCCGCACCCAGGAGCGATTCCTGCAATCGCACAATCTGCCGGTATGAGAAACGAACGCCGCGAAAAAGCCGCTCCCGGTATCCGGAAGCAGCCAAAAAGGATTCTTCCACATTGCCATTTCGAAGCTGCGCCCACCGGTACGCCGGCCCAATGTGCAGAAAGGCGGTGTATAAGCTATCAGTGCGCACCAGGGTATCCACGCCCGCTTCGAGATACTGCGCCGCCTGCAGCTGACGTATGATATTGTGCAATTCGGCCACTATCGCCGTGCTGTCTTTGAAGGTTTTGGAAGGGGCGATTTTGGAGAGCAATTCCGGCGCCGCATCTATGGGTAGCAAATGCAGATGTAACGACTCAGGTTGAGCATACGCGATGCTCCCCCAAGTCAGTATGGCCGTTGCTAAGGCGAACCGAAGAAAATTGACAGGTTTGGACACCCCATAACCGACAACCGACAACCGATAACTGATAACCGATAACATCAAAAATCCATCCCCAGCGCAATATACAGCCTTGGCGCCAGCACTTTGCGGGTTTCAATGCCCCAGGCATAATCGACGCGTACGAAATAACCGAACAAGACGGTACGCACGCCCAATCCATAACCTGCCACAATGGGATCGCGGAAATAATTCACCTTCACAACCACGGGCGGATTGGGCGCATCCTGCGGGTAATAGCTGGTATTGAGCGGGTTATCGGTGCTGAAGGGGTCTTTGCCCTGCCAGGCCGTGCCCATGTCAAAAAAGCCTACTACCTGGAAATTGCGCAGGAACGGCGACTTGATGCGCTTGGAGAAATATTTGAAAATAGGCGCCCGCAATTCGGCGTTGAAAACGGCATAAGAGTTGCCGTTCCTGATATTCATGCGGAATCCGCGCACGGGAGTAGCCAGCGTCTGAAAAGCAAAATCGCCGCCTTCGGGCACGGGGATGTCGTTGCTGAAGGCCGGAAACAACCAGTTGTCGACACCGCCCAGGTAATACAACATCTTCTCAGAACCGAAAGAAGTGGCGCCCGCTACGCGCAGTGCCAGTATGGAGTGCTTATCGATGCGCTGGTAATGGCGCGCGTCGAGGCCGAATACACTCATAAATCCTTCATTGAAGGATACGTTGAACCCTTCGTTGGTATTGACGTCAAAGCGCTTGACGGCTTCGAAAAATATCTTGTAGCGCGACCCGTTTTTGATGTTGAGCGCCACATCGAGCGTATTGTCAAATACGTATTCCAATTTGATGCCCGCCCGTTGCTCGTTTACCGTAGGTACATCGAGGGCGGGGCGCTCGGTGGCCAGTTGTTCTACCCGGTCGCGGCGCAAAGTAGCCGTTGCACGCAGGCTACGGAAGATGTCAAGCGGATAACGCACGCCGTATTGCCCAAGCATCGTATTCATCTCCCGCCGGCGGGGTACAAACGAGATGACCTCGTCGCTTTCCCGCAGGTTGCGACGATAGATGGAAAAACGCTTGTCGAGGCGTTGCTTTTTATTATGAAAAGTTAAAAAGTATTCCGTTCCATTAAAAGAAGTAGGTACGCGCACGCCGCCCTCAAATTCATAATCCTCAAAAAGGTCTTTGAAATTGGCTTTTAATAAAATGCCGGGAGGCGGATACCCAAACCCGTTGGGGTTAGCCGATATCGTTTCGAGCCCGTCAAAGAGCAAACTGTTGTCGAGTTGGGTAGTGACAAAGTCGGTACGGAATTGCAGGCGATAGGGGATGATCTTGCCCGGGCGGAACCTGTAAACGCCTTTTGTGGAGGTCAATGCACCCGAGATAGCCGGCGGCGGCAGGGTGGCGACTTGCGGCTGTTGTACTTTGGTGACGGGAGAGGGCGACTCCTCTTTTTCTACCTTGTTTTCTTCGCGTTGGATCACGGTAGTAGGTACGTCTTCATCGTCAAATTCACTTTGGAACAAGTAGTTGTCGATGTCGATTTTGCCGGTATCGAGTTTTTCAACGGGGATGTCTTCTTCGCGGATTTCCGGGGTGGGCACTTCTATAAGTTGGTTGTTTGCAGGCGGTGCAGGGACCTCTTCCACCGTTTTTTCTTTGCTTTTTCTGCGCTGATTTTCCTGGAATAGGGTTGGCATGGGCATCACAAGGGTGTCTATGCCCACATTTCCATAAAAAATGCGGTATTCGTTTTCGAAAAATATTAATTCGGCCAACTTGCCGGTACGCGGTGAAGTGCTATGCGCCTCTATGCTGCGCGAAGAATTGGTGCTGCTATATTGCACGGCCCGCTTTTTGAGTACGGGGTGCAGGCGAATGGTATCGATAGCCTGGCTGTCCACGCCCACCAATGCAGAATCGGCGTGGAAGATAAATTCGCTGCCGTCTTTGAGGGTTACGATCTGCTCGTAATGGTGGATGTAGTCTTCCAAATACGCAGTTTCGCGGTTGTATAACCCGCTGCGGTCGCTCAAATAGGCAAACAGAGCTGTATCAACCGGCACAGGCTGGCGCTCGTTGGCCAGCGGCGTTTGCGTAATGGCAATCAGCTCTTTATCCCGGGTGTCGAGATCGAAATAGAATATATCAAACGTGCCTACGGGCATGATAGAGTCGAGCCGCGCAGTTTGTAATACAGGATTATCCCGGTTGGACGCAAAAAGTATGCCCCTGCGTCCGCCCAATTGCACATAGGCGGCGTCGAGGTCGTCGTAAAAGTCGTTGGTGAGGCGCTCCGACTGCCTGGTGTTCAGGTAATACAGGAATATGTCGGAAAAGCCTCGAGAAGTACCCGACAAGACAAGCGTCATCGGGTTGACGTAGCCCATGCTGTGTACGCGCTGGTAATCGGGCGCCAAATCCGTTGTTTTTGATTTTTTGGCAGACAAGTCGTAGGTAAGCAATTTTACCACGTCGCGCCGTTCGTAGATGATGGCGATTTCATTGTTGTTGGGGTTCCAGGCCAGCAAAGGGTAGTTGTAGTCGGTAGCCTGGAAGGCATTGCGAAATCCTTCTGCAAAGATGAGCTCTCGCTTGCCGGTGCGCGTATCCTGCATGAATACCTTGAAACGGCCGATTTCGTTGGTGGAGTATATTACTTTCTGGCCGTCGGGACTGATCTTCACTTCGCTGACGGGAAGTTTGCGTTTGTTTTTTACTTTGAGATCCTGGTTGACCGGATTCTGGCGCAGTGCATTTTCCGATGCGTAGCGGTCGTGGAAATACGAATACCAACCGTTGGTAATCACTTCGTATGGGCTGCCTAATACATACAGAAAGCCGCTTTCTACGCTGCGATTGATGCGGGTGAGGTACAACAGGTTGGACACGGTAGAAGCGCCAAAATTTTCGCCGATAAAATACCAAAGCGAATGGCCGGCCAGGCGAGGGTTTTCTTCTGCGAAATTTTCAAAATTTTCAAAATCAGCACGCAAAAGCGCATCGCGCAGACGGTTGTCGAGATCGCTGCTCCAGGGCTCGCCTACGTAGGCTGACAGGCCCTGCTTGAACCATTCGGGCAGGTTGAGCGCCACGGCATTTTGCACAATTTCCTGTATGTTGGAGCCGAATAACATGGCGTCGAGGAATACTTCGGCGATGCCCTCTCTGATTTGACGGCGCAGGTGCCTGTGGTTGCCGTCGAAATAAACGAATACTTTGTTGCCAACTATTTTGGTTTGGCCGCCCGTATTGGTAAATGCCTCCTCGCTGCCTATATTGCTCTGCTTGAGGTCGGTGAGGTCGGTGTATACGATAATCTGGATTTTTTCATTGATTCGGTGCTCGAGCAATTGTTGTACCGACGCAAAGTCTTGCTCGGCCAATTGCACCACCGCCTGCCCTATGTTTCGCCCTTCACCGTACCAATAGGCGACGAAATTGTCGCTTTCGTATTGCGACCATTCGTCAAAATCGCGATGAAATTGCACGCGGTTTTTACCGTATTGGGTTTGTATGCCCTGCCCCCACAGCGAAGCGCCCACAAGAAGGGCTAAGATGGCAGTGTGTAGTATTTTATGCATCTAATCGGCTTTGTACGTTAAGTCCTTACAAAATAGAATAATTAGCTGATATTTGCCTATCTAAAAACGGCAAAACCATGGCTATTGTTGTCGGCTTGACATTCAATCCATTCGAAGAGAATACTTACCTGGTGTATGACGACACCGGGGAATGCATAATTTTCGACCCGGGCTGTTATGAAGGCCACGAAAAAGAGGAGTTGGTGAGCACTATTAATAAGTTGCAACTCAAGCCGGTGCGGCTCATTAATACGCATTGCCATATCGACCATGTGCTGGGCAACCGCTTTGTCAGCGAGGCATACCAATTGCCCCTGGAGATCCACGAAGGCGAATTGCCCGTGCTCCAATCAGCCCCACAGGTAGCGGCTATGTTCGGCATGCCTTATCCCGAACCCTCGCCTATGCCAGGCCGGTATATCGCTGCCGGCGAGCTGATCAGCTTCGGCCATACGCAGCTCAAAGCGCTCTATACCCCCGGCCACTCGCCGGCCAGCCTGTCGTTTTATTGCGAAAAAGACGGCTTTGTGATCGCCGGCGATGTGTTGTTCCGCGACAGCATCGGCCGCACCGACCTGCCCGGCGGCAATTTTAATACGCTGGCCACTTCTATCAAAACCCAATTTTATACGCTGAATGACGAGGTGAAGGTATACCCCGGCCACGGCCCAGCCACGACGATAGGGTATGAGAAAAGGAATAATCCGTTTGTTAGCAATTAGCAGTCAGGTCTTAGCAGTTAGCTATCAGCAGCTAAGACCTGACTGCTAAGCCCTAACCGCTAAGCCCTGACCTACCCCCTCCTCCTCACCGACTCAAAATGCGCGCTTGCCCCGGGGTGTTGTAGCATATCGTAGAGCATTTCTTTGGCGCGGAAGAGTTGGGCCTTAACGGTGCCCAGCGGCAGTTGCAATTCGTTGGAGATTTCTTCGTACGATTTTTCTTCAAAAAAGCGCAATTCGATCATCAAGCGGTAGCGGTCGTTGAGGCGGTCGAGTAGGTGGCGCATCAATATAATGCGCTGCTTGCGGATGCATTGCTCTTCGGGATCGGGACCGCCGGACTGCAGGTTGCCGGCATAATCCTGGAAATACTCGGGCTCCATGCTGTCGTCGATAGACAGCAAGCGAAGGCGCTTTTTGCGCACAAAATCAATGCAGTTATTGAGGGCAATTTTGAAGAGCCAGGTGCTAAACGCATGGTGGGGCACATAGTTGGGCAACTTGGCGAATGCTTTACCAAAAGCTTCAATGGTCAGGTCGTTCGCGTCTTCGCGATCGTTTACCATTTTGTACATCATATGATAAAGCGACCCCTGATAGCGTTTCATCAAAAGGGCATACGCCTGCTCTTCGCCTCCTACGGCGCGCTTTACCAATTCGTAATCTTCTATCGCTTTCTTTGAAGCGATTGCTTTGGCTACTACTTCCATCGCTGTCGTTTTCCGGTTATCAATGCCGGCAAAAACGCGATGTAATAACACAAGTAAGCTGCATCGAGCAACGGTACCCACGGGATAAGGCTGCGATCTTTCAGCAAAGCCGTTATCCGGGCATAATACAAGGCTACCACACCTGTTCTCGCCAAATAAATCAAGAGGGATTCATGCGCATACTCCGGTAGCAGACACAGCACAAAGCAACCCGCGTAGTGCAGAAAATGGCTGGCAGAAAGCCCGCCCAGCAGCACCTGGTGGATCCCCTTGTACCGGCGTCCGGTAGTGAGATGTCGCGATTTTTGGTGGTAGTAGCCTTGCCAGGTACGCTTCGGTTCAGAATACACGAATGCGCCCGGCTCAATAACGATAGTGGTGTTGCGGCTGTTGGCGGCGGCATTGACGAAAAGATCGTCGTCGCCCGACGCAACATGCCGGTGTTTTTCAAAGCCGCCTGCTTGCTCAAACAGCGACTTTCTGTAAGCTAAATTGCGCCCTACTCCCATGTAGGGCAATCCCATAAGTGCAAAGGAAAGATACTGGATGGCAGTGTAGGTAGTCTCAAAGCGAATGAAAGCATTCAGCAAGCCTGGCTCGAGCCGGTAAGGGCTGTATCCAAGGGCAATTTGTACAGGATCACGCACTGCGGCCTGCATGAGCGCCAACCACTGTTGACTTGCAGGTTCGCAATCCGCATCAGACAATAATACAATATCGCCTTTGGCGGCTGAAATGCCTCTCTCTAAAGCTGCTTTTTTTCCGGGCAGGGTAGTCTTTAAAAGACTGATGCGGCACAAGGTCGGATTTTTTGCTTGAAAATCCAAAACAACTTTTTCCGTCTCATCGCTGGAATGGTCGTTTATGACGATTATTTCAAAGGAACGGTAGGTTTGATTTAGGAAACGGTCAAGAAATTTTGAAAGATTTTCTGCTTCGTTGCGTGCACAAATTATAATGGATACAAATGGCTCTTCCCGAATTTCTTTTGCTCTAAGCGCCGCAGGTTTGTAATTTGCCAGCCGGGAGAAGATGCCCAGCCAGTACGTGAGTTGTACGAGGGTGGCGGCTATGGTTATTCCCAGTATGAAGGCATCCATGTTGATGTGCTGATTTGCTAATGTGCTAATGTGCTAATGTGCTAATGTGCTAATGTGCTGATAATTAATTAAAAAATTACACGCGAATTCGCTAACCCCAATCACTAAACTGCGCACGCACCAAACCCTGCTAAACAGTTACAAAAGAAATATTATTATCAGCAAATCAGCACATCAGCACATCAGCAAATTATACTTGATTACTTTTGCAAAAATAACAAGACAACCCGGTTTATGTCGCCCTTCTGGACCCAATTACACGCCTATTGCGAAGCGCACAGCACCCCGATGCCGGATGTGTTATTCGAGCTCGAACGCGAAACGCATCTCAAAACGCTCGCGCCGCAAATGATGTCGGGCCGCCTGCAAGGTCGCCTGCTTACGATGCTCGCCCAGGTCTCGCAACCGCGTGCGGCCCTCGAAATCGGCGCCTTCACCGGCTACGGCGCCATCAGCATTGCCATGGGGCTTCCCGAAGGCAGCGTGTTGCATACGATCGAAGCCAACCCCGAACTGGAATACCTCCTGCGGAAATATATTGACAAAGCCGGGCTCTCACACAAAATTGAATTGCATATAGGCAAAGCCGAAGAGATTATTCCTGCGTTGCCCACTACGTTCGATTTTGTATTTATCGACGCAGGCAAACAACAATACGCCTTTTTCTACGACCTGGTCTTTGACCGGATCAACCCCGGCGGACTACTACTCGCCGATAATGTGTTGTGGAGCGGGAAAGTCGTGAACAGCGAATCCGACCCCGATACCCGCCTTATTCAGGCTTTTAACGATAAGGTGCAACAAGACCCCCGTGTAGATAATATCCTGCTACCCCTCCGCGATGGTCTGATGCTGGCGCGAAAAAAATAATGTTTAATTTTTAATGTTAAATGTTTAATTATTAATGTTTTATAAAATAATCTAACATTCAGCATTCAACATTCATCAGCATGAAATCATACGCCAAACTTTCTGACATACAAGCCGATTTACGCGCCGGGCAAATTACTTGCCGGCAATTGGTGGCGTTTTATCTGGAGCAAATAGCGGCCACGAAGCACCTGAATGCCTACATAGAAGTTTATGCCGACGAGGCGCTGCAGCGCGCGCAATCACTTGACGAGCGCTACGCAACCGACCCGGCTTCGGCGGGTCGCTTGTACGGCATGGTGATTTCTATAAAAGACGTCATTTGCTATAAAGACCACCAGGTTACTGGAGGCTCGCATATTTTGGAAGGTTTTACCTCTTTGTTTTCTGCTACCGCCGTAGAGCGATTGCTTGCAGAAGGCGCCATTATAATAGGCCGCACCAACTGCGATGAATTTGCGATGGGGTCTACCAACGAAACGTCTTATTACGGACCCACCAAAAACGCTGCCGACCCCAGCCGTATTCCCGGCGGCTCCTCGGGCGGGGCGGCCGTGGCCGTGCAGGCGGGTACCTGCCTGGCTGCATTGGGCAGCGATACCGGCGGATCGGTGCGCCAGCCCGCCGCGTTTTGCGGTGTGATAGGCCTAAAACCTACCTATGGCCGCATTAGCCGCCACGGTTTGCTGGCTTACGGATCTTCATTCGACCAGATAGGCGTGTTTTCGCACAGCATTCAGGATGCCGCCCTGTTGCTCGAGATTATGGCCGGCGCCGATGAATACGACAGTACCGCCGGCCGCAGGCCGGTACCGGCATATTCGCAACGGCTTTCGTTCGATCGCCGGGCGCGTATCGCCTACCTGCCCGAAGCGCTGGAACACCCCAGTCTCGACCCCGGCGTACGGCAAGCCTGCCTGCAATTTCTGGAAAAACTCACCGGCGCAGGCCATATCGTGGAGCCGGTGTCGTTTGAATGGCTCGATTATATTATTCCCGCCTATTACGTACTGACTACCGCCGAAGCTTCCTCCAACCTGGCCCGCTACGACGGTATCAGGTACGGCTACCGAAGCGCCGACGCGCACAACCTGGAGGCCGCCTACCGCAAATCCCGCAGCGAAGGCTTTGGCGCCGAAGCCAAACGCCGCATTATGCTGGGCGCTTTTGTGCTTAGCGCCGGGTATTACGATGCGTATTACGCCAAAGCCCAGCAGGTGCGCCGACTCATCAGAGATACCACGCTCGATATACTCTCCAAATACGACTTTATCTTTATGCCCACGGCCCCCAACGTGGCCTGGCCGCTCGGCGAAACTATCGACGACCCCGTGGCTATGTACCTGGCAGATATTTTTACCGTGCAAGCTAATATGGCCGGTATTCCAGCCATCGCACTTCCCGCCGGCAATCACCCCGATAATGGGTTGCCTATCGGGGTGCAATTAATGGGAGCGCCTTTCGAAGAAGAAGCTTTATTGGCTTTTTCTAAACAAATTGTTCCATAGTAAAAAGCCAAATTTCCTCATAATTTTTTCGACAAAAAAACGGTGGATTTTTAAAGATGTTAGTAACTTGTGTAAAATATTTAAAATCAGATATTTATGATTAAAAAATTATCACATGTAAACACCTCTTTTGACCTCGTCCAACCCATAAAGGGGGTAAAGCAACATATTTTATAGTATTTTTGCTTTTCAGATCAATACCCTTTACAAAAATGGAGGAATGTAGTACGCCTAACAGTCCCATATTTATTGTTTATTTCGTTCTTTTTTTATGTTTACTTCAAATACCCGTGGCAAAGGCTGAAAAGCCCGAAATCGCCCCTGTATTTAGCGAAGCTGAAGTAAAAGCCCGCCTCGAGAGCCTCGACAAGGAATTCCTCGATTATCGATACAACACTGCTGTCAGAAATTATGTAAAGCGCTACGTAACAGGGCGCAAAGGAAGCGAGTATATACTGGGCCGTACGGTCATGTATTTTCCTATTTTTGAAAGATACCTCGAAGAGGCCGGTTTGCCGGAATCGCTAAAATACCTTCCTATCATCGAATCAACGCTCAACCCCAAAGCCAGATCAAGAGTCGGCGCGGTGGGATTGTGGCAATTTATGCCCGCTACCGGCAGGGAATACGGCTTGAAAATAGGGCGTTACGTGGACGAACGCGTGGACCCTATCAAATCATCGAAGGCTGCAGCCCAATTTTTGACAAAAGAATACAAGCGTTTCGGCGATTGGGCACTGGTGCTTGCCGCCTATAATTCGGGGTCGGGCCGTGTGAGCCGTGCTATGAAACGCGCGCGCACCAAGGATTACTGGCGCCTGCAACGCTATCTGCCGTCGGAAACCCGCAATTATGTACCCCGCTTTATTGCCGCCACTTACCTGGTAGAGTTTTTTGACAAACACGATTTACAACCCGATTATCCCAGCTTAGACTTGCAATTGACCGAAACTATTGAAATATACGACTATTGCAGTTTCTTCCGTATTGCTGAACTCACCGGTATTCCGCTCGATATTATCGAAAAACTCAACCCCGCCTATGAGCAGGGGTTCATACCCAGCAATTCCAACGGAAACTTCGTGACGCTGCCCAGCCGGGTGATGCCCTATTTCCGCGAATATGTGGAAACTCAACGCCCCGATAATATTATCGATATGGCGATGCTGCAGGTGCCGATTATGATCGCCAAACCGGTAGATGCCCGCGCGGCCTACGAGCAATTAACCTATACTACTCAAGAAGGACAAACCCTTCAATCTATTGCCAAAGAACTTAATTGCACGGCTTATCAACTACGCTTGTGGAACAGGCTTTCTAATGAGAAAATCGAAACAGGGACTCAACTGATCGTGTATAAATTGAGAGAGACTAAAAAACGACGCAAGGAATCGCCTCGTAAAATGGTCGAAATTACCGCTATCCCCAGCAATCCGATTAAAACAATCGCAGAAGCTCCTTCTTTGCTATCTCCCGATATCGCACCTCCTATCAGGGAAGAATACGTCTATTATACCGCCAAACGCCGCATCAAATTGTCGGAAGTAGCCAAGGATTACGGCATTCCTCATGAGGATTTGCTCAAACTCAACGGCTGGATGATCGATAAGATTCTCCGCCCCGGCGAGCAGGCCAGAATTAAACGGGTAACTACTAAAGGATAGACTTTTGGACTGTTGGACTGTTAGCGCTCACAGTCCAATAGTCCAATAGTCCAAAAAAAAGAGGGCAACCCGTGAAGATCACCCTCTATATGAAATCACCCGACTGTTGTACGTAGTTGAGGAAACTCAGAAATTTATCGTTCGCTTCTCTTCATCCATCCCATCTGAGTTCGTCGCTTTTATAACAATTGTATTGGTTCCTCGGTTCAAAGGCGCAATACCTTCAAATATACCCGTTTTGACGTCAAAACTAAAATTGGTCACAGCGTTTTCGTTAATAATAAACGTTATTTGGTACTTTTTAGTTACATTTTTTATCGACGCAATTGGCGCTTGTCGTCTCCGCTCTTTGATTTTACGGCAGATAGTCTTAAATTTACACTAGCAACCATGCGCAGCGCTTGATTTAGGCAGGCGTGCGGTTGCGTGCTCATAATCCCATTGACAAACAATTATCCGTCAACCATGCAGGTTATTAGAACAGTGCTGGCAGATGACCACCGTATTTTCATTGAAGGCCTTAAGACCGTTTTGCAAAAAAAAGTAACCGATTATCGTTTTGACATAACTGGTATCGCAAATAACGGCTCGGAGTTGTTAAATCTGCTGAACAAAAATACGAGGGAGGCGGATTTGCTGATTCTTGATCTCAATCTGCCCGACAAAGACGGCCTGGAGGTTATTCATCAGATCAGGTACCGCCGGCTCGATATTAAGATCCTTGCGCTCACTTCATACGACGATCCCAAGATTATCAAATCGGCGTTCAAACTCGGCGCCAATGGTTATATCCTCAAGAATAAGGCAGTCGATGAATTGTTCCAGGCCATACAAACGGTGCTGACCGGTCAGGTCTTTATGGGCGAAGGCGTCATACTTAGCGACGTACCCATTCCTGGCCGTGCCAAAGGCCGCCACCCCGCGTCCAATCCCGCTTTTTTTGGAGACCGCTTTATCAGAAAATACAACCTCACCAAGCGCGAACTCGAGGTTCTACACCTTGTCGCCCAGGCGATGAACAATAAAGAAATTGCCCAAAGACTCTTTATCAGCGACCAAACAGTAAGCGTCCACCGGAAGAATATTATGCGCAAACTGGGCGTGAGTAATACTGCCGGTCTAATCAAGGCCGCATATGATAATAGCTTGCTGTAAAATAAAATACCCTATTTAGGGTATGTATAGGAAAATCTCATATGCTATCTTTGCCTCGTTAATTTAGAAATCAAGCTACTACATACTGACAAACGACGACCTTTACGCACGCGATCTTCTGAGACGACCAATTTTGAGCAAAGAGAGAATATACAACGTTCTGCAAGAGCTGCGCTTACATATTGATGCACTTGATGGTGAGTCTTGTTGAAAAATATTTTTAAATTTTGTGTACTTAATCATCAATATGCCGTACATTTGTACCGTTGTAAATAACAATCCCATGACAAGAAACAAGTACTCCTTGAATTTCATTTCTATTCTACCCATACTACTTCCTGTTTATCAATCATTTTTGTTTCCTAAACAAACACTTCTAAGGACACCTCTTCTCGCGTGAGAATGCGTGCCTGTGCATCGTTAGCTTTGCACCCCGCTATTCTCCCCCGCTATCATACAACGGTATGCTAGCCTGTTATTTTGACAACTTTGCAGTAATTCGTTTTACTTTTATCATAACGGCTCTTTTCACTTTTTTATACGAAATAAAGACGACGACGACGACAAAACAACAGTGAAAAGACCAGGCGAAAGTGGTTTTTAATGACCGACGACCTTAAGGTTATTTCCACTAGCCCCCTGACAAAGCTGTAATACAGCGAATCATATTTTTTTCGACCTAATTTCTTCATTATTTAACAAATTGTAATCTTATGGAAAGAACGAATTCTACTTTCGTTTCTCCACGTGCCTGGATGGGAGCGCTGAC
>JABWBR010000164.1 GCA_013360405.1 Saprospiraceae bacterium | reverse complement strand
CGGGGCAGGTAAAGCTATAGCCCCTTGATCTAAAATATATCCATAATCCTGCCATATTTCAGCTTGCTCCCCAGGGTTAAGCCCCTCCCCATTTTCCATTGGCTCGCCTAAGGCATTGGCCACGTATATGCCGTTGGTATAAAAAAGCAGATTACCGGCAGTATCGCACATACTGGCGTTGGTCTGAAAAAAAAACATGTCCCGGAACTCGTAGTAGATGTCAGGCGGCTGAGTGTTGAAATCTATGACAATGCCCGAAAATTCTGAATTGGTCGGATGGTCATTACCCATCAACCAAATGTAGTCGTGTTTTTGAGAAAAAGCTTCTGCGAAAAACAATACGGTAAACACGCATGAAATAAGGAAATGTTTGTACATAAGCTAATAAATAATAGCGCCATGCTTCATGAAGGGCATAAAGCATGACGCTCAGATGTTAACATGTTAATATTTGACCACGATTTTTTCAGCTGTACGGATTCCATCCAGGTCGATATGAAGTATATACAACCCATTGGAGGCGCCTTGCAAGGACAGTACACAGGAATTACTTCCTAATGGAATAGTTTTCCTGCATATCGGTCTGCCGTAAATATCCGAAAGGACTACCTGCCCGGATTGTTTAGCCGCTTCCAACCATGTAACCTGTATATTGTCTTTTGCCGGGTTGGGAAAAACAAGGAACCTCTGTTGGGGAGTATTCGTATCATGTCCATCCCGGGTTGGAACTATTAATGCCTGCCCTTGACTACAAGATGCCTGGTCGTCGTATACTGACAGTTCATGCATAATAACCATTAACAAGGCCCTGGCTTTATACACGGCATTGCCACCTGTGGCAGGGCACTGAAATGCGATAGTTTGTAACACGGCGATGTCAGTGGAATCAAGCATTTGATCGGAACTCGCAAGGTATTTGAAATAAATAGCATTAAGGGTTTTTGTATTTATTTCGAAAATCGTTGTCGCTAAAATACCTTCATTTTCATCGCTCAGGCCATTGGCGGCAGAAGTCACATTATTCTCCAGGACTTGTATCAAGTTCTGCTGTTGTTCCGATAATTCATAAAGATCATTTACAACTACTTTCCTGCTTTCCAAAGCCTCAATCGTTTGCACAGAATCAGCCTGCAAAAGGAATTGATCTATACTTTTCAGGCTTTCCATTTTTTCGTTTGTATGATAAAAAATGGCTTGAAGTTGGGGGCTAACAGCCGTATCTATCTGGAAAGATTCAGCCAGTCGCCTGTCCAGGTTATGGAAAGTTCCAATGGAGGATGTATCACTTTGCGATAAAAAAGAGAGAATACCTGCATCTTGTACATATTGTCCGGTCAATCCTGCATAAATGTAGCGTTGCAACTCCCACAGCGTAACGGGGCTAAGAGATGTGTCGCCGCCTGCAATGCGCTTTACGTCGTCAGACTCCGAATAGAACAATGGCGTCATACAAACAGAAGGGTCACAAGCAGTTGAAGTTGTTGGATTTTCATCGTAAGCAAACCAGCCGGTGGGCGAATGGGATACCGGTTCATTATCCGGCGAGCCGTTAGGCGGGGTGATGTCAATAGTAAAAGGATAAAGTTGGGCAATGTTAAAAGGCGCCCCATACACCGCCGCTCCCGTTCCCGTCCACTTATTTTGGGTATGGGATTGCGAGCCCAGCACGGCGTTGACGTCGGGCAGGTACAGGCTGGTGGCGTGGTTGCCGAAAGTAGTGCCCCTGAAGTTGTCGGTGGCCAGGCTGCCGCCGCTCACACTCACGCCCAATCGGGTATTGCCCACGGTATTGCAGCAGTACACATTGCCGGGCGAGGCAACTATCTCTATGCCTATATTGCCGGGGCCGCCGAGGCCC
>JABWBR010000163.1 GCA_013360405.1 Saprospiraceae bacterium | reverse complement strand
GTCGCGGATGTACTCAAAGGTCAGGTTGGTGCGCCTGATGCGGATCGTGCCCCGCCAGGTGGGGGCGCCGGTGGGCGTCTGTCCGCCCGCCACTTCAAAATCGATATTGGCATATACATAACCGTTGGCCGTCAGCCAGGCGCCCAGGTCGGCGCGCAGTTGCAGGCTGTCGGCTATTTCGTAATTGTAGTTGGGCAAGTTCAGGGTCTGACCTGCCGCCCTTATTTGCATAATGGCGTTGTTGGCGCTGCGCCACAAGTCGTAGCTCACCTCCCAGGAGTAGAGCCGCTCGTAACACTCGCCGTTTTCGCAAGGGTCCAGGTCGTTGACGCTGACCTGTTCGCCTGCGGCTATGCGGTCCAGCAATTCATCCAGGGAGACCTGCGCCTCTTCGTGTACGCCGCCTGGTGACGGCGGCTGCGTGGGGCGCGAGCAGTACGTCCAGTCGTCTTTGCGCGCCACGACGGGGTTCATCTCCTCAATCCAACCCCGGGGCGTGTACCGGAATACGGTTTTTTCCAGGTATGACCCCGAACCCAGTATTGCTTCTGGATGAGTTCGTCGCGGTCGTTGAATGTCCTGGTCACCGCCATGGCGTCGCCCGGCACGGAGCCGAAGATGTACATGATTTCGCGGCCGAAATTGTCATGGGCCATCGTGGCTACTACGTCTAAGGCTTGCGCCCCCCGGTTGTGTTTACGGGCTATGGCCGTCTGCCAGTCGGCATGGTTGAAGGAAAACAACCAGCTATCGCTGAAGTTGACACCGCCCAGGGTATAATTGTCCAATTGGCTGGTCATACGCCCGTAGGGGTCGTAGGAGTAGTTGTTGGTCACAAAATTGGCCGTGCCGTCCAGCATTTTGGCCCGGCTTTGGGTGAGTTTTCCCACGTGGATGCCGCCCAGCGCCTCCCCGTAGGTATTATCCCGGATCAGGTCGCCCGGCGCGCCGAACTGCTCCTGGTCGGGGTTGATATTAACCCCGGTAGCCAGCCTCACTTCCTGTTCCCGCCCGTAGGCGTCGTAGGCATAATCCAGGCGGTTTCTGTTGCCGTCGACGGCAAATTTCAGCAGGTCGGTCTGATCGTAATAGCGAAGGTATTGGGTTTCGGCGCCGGGTACGTCCTTGCTGGTCACCCGGTTGCGCACATCGTATTCGTATTCATAAGGTAGCCCGGTGGGCGGGTCTACCCGTTCCAGGTTGCCGCTCGCATCGTAGGTGTAGAGGGTTTGTCCGCCGTGGGCGTCTATGATCTTGTGTGTACGGCCCAGCAGGTCGGTGAAAGTCTGCGTTTCATTTTCTTTTTCGTCCAGCACGGTGGTTTTGTAGTAGTTATCCTGTGCGCCGTAGCGGGTTTCGGTTTCGGAGTTGTCGGGGTAGATCACCTGGATCACCCGGGTTAAGGGTGAGTCGTCGTAGATATAGGTCATCAGGTTGCCGGGCAGGTAGGTTTCCTTTTCCAGGCGGCCGTAGGCGTCGTAAATCCACTCTTTTTTGAGGACGTTATTGTGCCGCATATTCGTGGGCCTACCCAGCCCGTCGAAGGTCTGCACCACCGTTTGGGTGGGAGCATCGGTGTAGGTGGTGGTCTGGGTGATGCGGTTGGGCGTGCCGTATTCGTAAACGTACGTAGCAACGATATTGCCCTGGCGGGCGCTACTGGTTTGGAGTCTGTCCAAAGCGTCGTAACCAAAGGAGAGTTGCTGGCCGTCAATATCGGTCGCCCCGGTCAGCAGCCGGCGTTCGTCGTACTGCCATTGCCAATGCCAGTCCAGTTTGTCGCGCCGGGTCATCAGGCCGTTTTCCCAATAAAAGTCGTCGGTAGGGAAAGCCATCCAGGTAAAATCTTCCGGAGAGCCGCTTGCGGTATAGGCGCTGATATTGCCCCGCAGCAGCGTGGTTCCGCCCAGGAGTTTTTCGTAAAAATTTTGGGGTTTGCCGGCCTGGAAAGTCAACAACTGACCGCCGACTACCGCCCCGCCGACTTTGTAGGTGATTTCTTCGGGTATACCTTTGATATACAACCACTTGTGGTAACGCGTCTCCAGGCGATGTTCCACGCCGTCGCTGTTGGTAAAAAACTGCGCAGTGGGTAAATTGACGGTTTGATCGCCATAGACATAAGACAGGCGTTTGACGACCGTACTTTGTGCGCCGTTTTCATAAAAATAATCCGTCGTGGTTTTTTCGCTGACGTATTTCCAGATTTGCTTGAAAAAAAAGGCTTTGCGCTTGTATTTGCTTTTGAAGCGTTTGGAGAACAGACAGGAGGGCGAATACTGGCCGCCCACCACCCGCCATTCGAACAGCAGCGGGTTTTCGGAGGTTTGGCACAGCAGCGTCTCGCTGCTTTGGGCCTGCCAGGATTCCGCTTTGAGGTTTACTGCCGTGGCGCTGTTGGCCGTCTCGC
>JABWBR010000114.1 GCA_013360405.1 Saprospiraceae bacterium | reverse complement strand
TATTATTCACAGGTGCCGATTTGACAATAATACAGGATTAAACACAGGAGGGGCAATAATGCTGAAAGATCCCAGCAGATACATTGAGTTACGCAACTGTAGTTTTGATGGGAATAAGTCGATGGGTAGCGGTGGAGCCATCTTTTACGAGTCTTTTCTGGGGGAGGGTCTTTTTTTAGTAGATAGGTGCATTTTCTTGAATAGCCGAGGTGGTGGAGGCGGCGCATTTGCATTTCTGAGTACGCAGTGGGGAAATGGGACTTCGGAGAGCTTTATATTTTATTTCAATAGCTGTCAGTTTGATAACAATCGAACTCCGAATGATAGCGGGGGCGCAATTAATATACATAATTCAGGGTCAAAAAGCCGAGTTTATGTGCAAAACTGCAATTTTACTAATAATTGGAGCCTAAACGGAGGCTCGGGGATATATCTATATAATGCCCCTCATGCCGAAGGCAGTTTGTACGTTAGCAATTCAAGATTTATCGGTAATGAAGTTCCCTATCTCGGTGTATTTGGAGGCATATTCATTCAAGGCCATATTGCTTCTTCTTTTACTATGACATCTCGTTTAGAGGTCTTCAACACCGTCTTTGCTCACAATGACGGAGCCGTCGCCGTCGACGGCTGGGAAGGTTCGGCGGAAAGCCTCATCCAGAATTGCACTTTTTACGAAAACGGCAAATACCCCATTTCTAAAAACTGGGATCCGCTGTTTGACTACGAGGATTACTACAATCGCATGGAAATCGCCAACAGTGTTATCTGGGAACCCTCACAGCCGCTGGGGCGGATATTGTACAACGGCAGTCCGACTAATTTCACCCTGCACGATTACCGCATCCGCCACTGCCTGATCAGCGCAGCCGATTGCAACCTGCCCGGCGGAGCTACGGCTTGCGAATCGGGTAATATTTTTTCTACGTATCCGGTCTTTGTCGATACGCTTTTGGATGATTTCCGCCTCGCGGCCTGCTCGCCGGCTATCAACGCAGGCAGCAATGCCTACCTGGATAGCCTGGGCATTTATTACGATCTGGCGGGAGTACCCCGCATTCTCGAAAGCCAGGTAGATATAGGCGCCTACGAGCGGCCCCACTTTCAGTTGCTAAATAGTGAAGTCCACCCGGCAGACTGTGCTGACGAGCTGGGCGGCAACTTTGTCGTAACAACCAACGGCGACGAGCCTTTATCGTATGCCTGGTCGGACGAACAAGGCCAGAGCGGTACGGGGAATGAACAACTATTTCCCGGCATATATCAGGTCACCGTAACGGATTTTCCGGGCTGCAGCGACACCTTAGCCGTGCAAATAGATAGTCCGCAGCCGTTATCCGCAGCGTACGAGGCAGTCAATGCGAGCTCCTTTGAATCTACTGACGGTAGTATTGAAATAAATCAGATCACAGGCGGAACGCCGCCATACGGGGTGGCCTGGAGTACGGGCGATATGGGTGCAATCATCGATAGCTTGGGTGTTGGCGATTACCAGGCTTTAATTACCGATTCGCTGGGCTGCAGCCTGATATTGGGTATAACGATTAGTGCGGATGTGGCTGTGGGGTATCTATACAATTCTGCGGCAATTAAATTATTCCCCAATCCCGCCAAAGCCGGGGAGCGCTGCCTGTTGCAGTGGGATGTGCAAACAGTGGGGCCAACATTATGGTGCACCTTGACGGACGTGTGGGGCCGTTGCATAGTTCGGTTTGAAGCTACTGGAGGTAACACAATACTGCCCACAAGCATGCTACCTGCCGGAGTGTATTTTTTGGGGTATGGGACTGCTTCCGACACAGAAGGGATGATAAGCCTGGTTCTTACAAGGTAATGCTGAATGTATGGCGCGAGCCGTCTTTGGAGAATGCTTTTGGGTGAAGATAAGCTTTAAGGCGGGGCGTCGCTATACCAATGACAACCTTTTTGCCGTTGTATACACTGTTCTTATTAACTTTGCGCACTTTTCCACTATTAGCATCATCAACAGCAGAAATAAAGTGAAAAAAGCAACCTTACTATTGATAGGTATTTGTTTTGCCCTCGCGACAGCCCAGGCACAACGCGGCTGGGAGGCAGGATTTTGGTTGGGCGCCGGCCATTATTTCGGCGACTTGAATACCAACTACGACTTGGGCCTGCCCGGCGCCGCCGGCGGCTTATTGGCCCGTTTTAATTTCAACGACCGCATTTGCTTCAAGTTGTCGGGCAATTACGGCACGGTAGCCGGCGACGATTCGCGCTCTAAAAACGTATACGAAAGAGCGCGCAACCTGAGCTTTCAATCCACAGTGATCGACGGCACCGCCCAGTTTGAATTTAACTTCCTCCCCTATCGCCACGGCAGCAAAGACGAGTTTTTTACGCCGTACCTCTTCGCCGGCTTGTCGGCGGTGTATTTTAATCCAAAAGCAGAACTCGACGGCGTGCTGTACGAACTGCGCCCCCTGGGCACCGAAGGGCAGTTTAAAGGAGAAGAATACTATACCGTCAACGGCGGATTGGCCTACGGTTTAGGCATCAAAGTAGACCTCAGCTACGAGTGGAGCGTCAACATAGAACTCAGCGGCAGGCGCCTGTTTACCGATTATCTCGACGATGTAAGCACAGTATACCCCGATAAAAGCGACCTCCTGCGCAACCGCGGAGAAATCGCCGCCGCCCTCTCCGACCGCTCATTGATCATACCCGGCACCAACGAAGGCCAACTCAGCGAAGAAGGCCGTCAGCGCGGCAATGCCAATAATAAGGATTCCTATTATTTTCTCGGCATCGGCCTGGTCTATTATTTCGGCGACCTGAAATGCCCGGAATATCAGGATAGGAGGAGGAAGAGGAAGTAGGGGGTTCTGGGTTGTCGGTTGTCGGTTTGCCAGGCATCTGGACACGTATTGATGGTAACAAATCACTCCTTGTCCATCATGACGTTGTAGATTCTCTTTACCGACGAGCGTCGCCATTGCATAGCCGTTTTTCGCCCTTTTTGATCATGCTCGAAGATCATCCACAGTGTCATGCTGGACAAAGTGCGAAAAACCCTGCCTTTTCTCTTCAAACCCGGGCTTCAGCCCGGGGACTGAGCCCAAAATCGCACTTGTCGGTGTACATACACTACGTGTGCAGATGCCCTGGCGGGCATGACAACGAAAAGAGCGAAAAAGGCTTTGCCTAACTATACTGACAGGTTCAGAGCAGAAACCCTCGAGGTCAGAGGCCTGTTCGTTGCGACTTCGCTCAACGAACGACAGAGCCGGTCATTGAGCGGAGTCGAAATGACCAGCCAATTCAGGAAGTGACTTGAAGTCACGTCCTGAATTATCAATAAAAGAACACCCCCTGACCACTTATTGACCCAAATTCTGAACCACAGAACACCGTATATTTGCACCATTACCAAAATTCCCGAAACGATGAGCACCAATGATACAGCCATCTGGGAAACCGTCGCCGCCAACGCCATCCGCTCGCGGCGGCGAACGGCTATGCGCGAATACATCGAAAGCCTGGACCCCGAGCGCGACTGCCAGCAGATCGCTTACCTGACTACCTGCTACGAATTTCCCTGGGATACTACCCGCTCGCTCGAAGTGGCGCTGTTTCGCGTGTTCGGCGTGGCCAAGGGCACGCCGCTTTTGGTACATACCGGCGAATTCCAGCAGCGCACCCAAAAGCGCTATGACGATACGGTGCTCATCCTGGCCGAAATACTGGAAAGCGGCGGCTACGATACCCCCCGCGGACAAGCCGCACTGGTGCGCATGAATAAGCAACACGGCCGCTACCAGATACCCAACGACGAGTACCTTTATACGCTGTCGACTTTTATTTTTGAACCCAACCGCTGGATAAGCAAATACGGCTGGCGGCCTTATACCCGACACGAGAAACTGGCCGCCTATTATTTCTGGTGCGAATTGGGCAGGAGAATGGGCATCAAGGATATCCCGGAGAGCCTGGAGGAATTTGAACGATTCAATCGCGATTACGAGGCGGCAGAATTCCGCTATTCACCCGACAACGAGGCGTTGGCCACGGCTACCCGCAACCTGATGTTGTCCTGGTTTTTGCCCAAGAGCCTTTATGCCGTCGGCGCACCCTTCATCCACGCTCTCTTCGACGATGCGCTGCTGGCCGCCGTTGGCCTGAAACCCGCCCCGCGGCTCCTTCAGCAATTGGTGCGGGGCGCCCTGCGCTTCCGCGGCAGGCTGATTAGCCTGCTCCCCCCTCGCCGCAAAGCCCGCTTAATGACTAAAGCCAAAAACCGAACCTACCCCCACGGCTATGTCATTGGCGACCTGGGTGCGCATTCAGGCTGACAAAGTCATGAGTGTGGGAGGGTGAGAGAGTGAGAGGGTGAGATTTTCAGTGCTCCCTCCCTCTCTCCCTCCCACACTCTCACACTCTCACTACGCCGTTCCCAGCTCCTCCCTGATCTTGTTCAACGCCGAACCGGCGCGAACCCAGTCGATCTGTTGCTCATTGTAAGTGTGGGCTACCTCGAAGAGGTCCTCGCTGCCGTCGCTGTGGTGTAGCACAACCGTCAGGTTTTTGCCGGGCTGCATATCGCTGAAGCCGAGCAAGTCGATCTTGTCATCCTGGCGGATCAACTCGTAATCTTCGGGGTTCACGAAGGTGAGCGCCAGCATACCCTGCTTCTTGAGGTTGGTTTCGTGGATGCGGGCAAACGATTTGACTACCACGGCCTTGACGCCCAGGAAGCGCGGCTGCATGGCAGCGTGTTCGCGGCTGGAGCCTTCGCCGTAGTTTTCTTCGCCGAAGACGACGGTGCTGACGCCGGCATCGCGGTAAGCGAGTCCAGAATCGGGCACGGGCATGTATTTATTCTCTTCGTAGTTGATCACGCTGTTCATCTCGCCATTGAAGTAGTTCATGGCGCTGATGAAGGTATTTTTTGCGATGTTCTGCAGGTGGCCGCGGAATTCGAGCCAGGGGCCGGCCATCGAGATGTGGTCGGTGGTGCATTTGCCTTTGGCCTTGATCAGGATGCGCATGCCCTTGAGCTGATCCTGGGTGATAGGCTTGAAGGGGTGCAGCAACTGCAGGCGCTTGGAGTCGGGCGCTACTTTTATCTGCACGCCGCTGCCGTCGGCGGCGGGGGCCTGGAAGCCGGCGTCCTGCACGGCAAAACCTTTGGGCGGCAGCTCCACGCCTGTGGGCGGGTCGAGTCTTACGGCCTGGCCGTCTTCGTTGATCAGCGTATCGGTGAGCGGGTTGAAAGTGAGGTCGCCGGCGATGGCCATGGCGGTCACAATCTCGGGCGACGCCACAAACGAACGCGTCTGCGGGTTGCCGTCGTTGCGCTTCGAGAAGTTGCGGTTAAACGAAGTGATGATCGAGTTGGCGCGGTTGGGGTCGTCGGTGTGACGCGACCATTGTCCGATGCAGGGGCCGCAGGCGTTGGCCAATACGACGCCGCCGATATCAGAGAACGCCGCCAAGAGGCCGTCGCGCTCTACGGTGTAGCGAATCTGCTCGGAACCGGGCGTGACGGTAAATTCAGATTTTACTTTCAATTTTTTGGCCACGGCCTGGCGCGCCAGCGAGGCGGCGCGGTCGAGGTCTTCGTACGAAGAGTTGGTGCAGGAGCCGATAAGGCCCACTTCCAGTTTTTGCGGGTAGTCGTTGTCGCGTACTGCTTGCGCAAATTTGGAGATCGGCCAGGCCAGGTCGGGCGTGTATGGGCCGTTGATATGGGGTTCGAGCGTGTTGAGGTCGATCTCGATCACGCGATCGAAGTATTTCTCGGGATCGGCGTAGCATTCGGCGTCGCCGGTGAGGTGTGCGGCTACGCCGTCGGCCAGCGCGGCCACGTCGGCGCGGTCGGTGGCGCGCAGATAGCGGCCCATCGACTCGTCGTAGCCGAACAGCGAAGTGGTAGCGCCGATTTCGGCGCCCATGTTGCAGATGGTGCCTTTGCCGGTACACGACATAGCCTCGGCGCCGGGACCGAAGTATTCTACGATGGCGCCGGTGCCGCCTTTTACGGTGAGGATGCCGGCTACTTTGAGGATGACATCTTTGGGAGAGGTCCAGCCGTTGAGTTTACCGGTGAGTTTTACGCCGATGAGCTTGGGCATCTTGAGTTCCCAGGGCATGCCCACCATGACGTCGACGGCGTCGGCGCCGCCGACACCGATAGCTACCATACCCAGTCCGCCCGCGTTGGGCGTGTGCGAGTCGGTGCCGATCATCATGCCACCGGGAAAGCCGTAGTTTTCAAGTACGATCTGGTGGATGATACCCGAACCCGGCTTCCAGAAGCCGATGCCGTATTTGTTGGACACAGTGGCGAGGAAGTCGTATACTTCCGAGTTGATATCGATAGCGACTTTCAGGTCGGTATCGGCGCCTATCTTAGCGGTGATGAGGTGGTCGCAGTGTACGGTGGAGGGCACCGCCGTTTTGGTGCGGCCGCAGGTCATGAACTGTAGTAGCGCCATTTGCGCCGTAGCGTCTTGCATAGCCACGCGGTCGGGGGCAAAAAACACGTAATCTTTGCCGCGCTGGTATGTATGCAGGGGCGACTCGGGATGCAAGTGGGCGTACAGGATCTTTTCCGCTAAGGGCAGCGGACGGCCAAGCGCTTTTTTAGCAGCATCTACCTTTCCGGGGAGGGCTGCATAAAACGCTTTTATCATATCGATATCGAATGCCATATGCCGAATTTTAGGTTATTTTAAAAAAGTCAACAAAGGTAAGATATTTCTTGTTCGTCAAACATTTTCGATGGTTCCATCTTCTTTCAATTCCAAACGGTAAGACGTACTCGTACTGGCGTTATAATCCATGGTGCGATGCGCATCCGCCTGCCCCGTCACCACGTAAATACCCAGGTCTTCGTTGATAGTAGCTACTGATTGGGTGAGCTTCTGCCCATCGGAGTACGTGCCGGCGATAACACGGCTGTCGATGAGCATACCCCTGCGGGAATAAGTGGCCAGCACATAGTGGTAATCCATGAGCGCAGCGCGCCAATATACCACGGCGTGAAAATCGCCGGGATCGCTGAGACGGAAGCAGGCCATGTATTCCGTCATGTCGTCGGGGTCGTTTTCTTCATAGGGCACGATAAACTGCTCGATCATGAGCAGGGGCAGCGGGTCGTTGTATTTGCCGAAGTGGTGGTGAGATTCGTCGGTAAGCGTCACCGGAAGCGCAATTTCGGGAAATTTTTCCAGGAAATGTTCAAAACTCACCTTTAGAGGAGCAGCCATTTATTATGCAGTAATTTTGAATAATTCTAAATAACAATGCATTGCAACTGAACACGAACAAGCATTGGGCAATTTGTATTCATTAACATAGATTTGCACATCAAAGTTGATCTGCACAATCCGGGATCATACTCGGGCGATGGCGCCCAGGCTAAGTACGTTTTTTACGATACAAATGTTGCGTATGCAAAAGACGAAAAAAAAGAACTGGTTAGCACAATTTCTCACCTCTTCTTTAGGTAAAAAAATGGTCATGAGCCTTACCGGGCTCTTCCTCATCATGTTTCTGGCCGTTCACCTGGCGGGCAATTTGCAGTTGCTGCACGACGATGGGGGCGAGGCGTTTAATATTTACGCCCATTTTATGACCTCTTTCACGCCAATCAAGGTGATTTCCTACGGGTTATATGCCTTCATCCTCCTCCACGCCGTACAGGGCTGGGCGATCTGGCGGCAAAACCGCATTGCCCGAGGCGCTGAGCGGTATGCGATTAAGGTGACCCGCACTACCAATACCAACGGTTTTGCGGCTTCCAATATGGGCTGGCTGGGCACCATCATTTTCATCTTCCTGGTGCTGCACATGTACCAGTTCTGGCTGCAAATGAAACTGGGCAATGTACCCATGGTCACTTACGAAGGCGAAGAATACAAAGACCTGTATACGATCGTGGCGGCGGCATACACCAACCTGGGTTATGTCATCTTTTATGTGGTTTCAATGGTCGTGGTGGGCTTTCACTTATACCACGGCTTTCAGAGCGCCTTCCAGACACTGGGTCTCAACCACCGCAAATACACGCCTTTCATACAATGGGTAGGTAAAGCCTATGCGATTGTGGTATCGGCGGGTTTTGCCATCATACCCATTTACATGTATCTGATGCAATAATCCTATTCCCATCATACGCTCAATATTCAGCATATATGATTCTCAACGCCAATATACCAGACGAGGTAAAAAAAGTGCCATTGGAAGAAAAGTGGACGAAATACCGCTCTACGGTTCCGCTGGTAGCTCCCAATAATAAACGCCGACTAGAGATCATCGTGGTGGGTACCGGCCTCGCCGGCGCTTCCGCAGCGGCGTCGCTGGGCGAATTGGGTTATAATGTGAAATGCTTTACTTTTCACGATAGCCCCCGCCGCGCACACTCTATCGCCGCGCAGGGCGGTATTAACGCCGCCAAAAATTACACCAATGACGGCGACAGCGTGTACCGGCTTTTTTATGATACGATAAAAGGCGGCGACTACCGCGCCCGTGAGGCCAACGTGTACCGCCTCGCCGAGGTGAGCGCCAATATCATCGACCAGGCGGTTGCCCAGGGCGTGCCTTTTGCCCGCGAATACGGCGGACTGCTCGAAAACCGCTCTTTTGGCGGCGTACAGGTAAGCCGTACGTTTTATGCGCGGGGCCAGACCGGCCAGCAGCTCTTGCTTGGCGCCTACCAGGCCCTGTCGCGGCAAATCTCGCTGGGCAGCGTGGATATGTACAACCGCCACGAAATGCTCGACGTAGTTATCGTGGACGGCAAGGCCCGCGGCATCATCGCCCGCAACCTGGTGACCGGCAAACTCGAACGTTTTGCCGCCCATGCCGTGGTACTGGCTACCGGCGGCTACGGCAACGTGTTTTACCTGAGCACCAACGCCATGAACTGCAACGTAACCGCCGCCTGGCGCGCAGTGCGCCGTGGCGCCCTCATGGCCAACCCTTGCTTTACGCAAATTCACCCTACGTGTATACCAGTTTCGGGCGACTACCAGTCGAAGCTCACCCTGATGTCGGAAAGCTTGCGCAACGACGGCCGCGTATGGGTTCCCAAAAAGAAAGAAGACGCCGAAGCTATCCGCAAAGGCAAAAAAACGGCCCTCGATATTAAAGAAGAAGACCGCGATTACTTCCTCGAGCGCCGCTACCCTGCCTTCGGCAACCTGGTGCCCCGCGACGTAGCCTCCCGCGCAGCCAAAACGGCCTGCGACGAAGGCCTCGGCGTAGCGCCCACAGGACTGGCGGTCTATCTCGACTTCTCCGCCGCCATCAAGCGCTACGGCCAGTCGAAAGCCAACTCCTCCGGTATCCACAACGCTTCGGAGGCACAGATCATCGAACTGGGAGAAAAAGTAGTGGAAGAAAAATACGGCAACTTATTCGAAATGTACGAAAAGATCACGGGCGAAAACCCCTACAAGTTGCCTATGAAAATATACCCTGCCGTGCATTACACCATGGGCGGCTTGTGGGTGGATTACAACCTGGAGACCAACATCCCCGGCCTTTTTGCGCTCGGCGAGTGCAACTTCAGCGACCACGGCGCCAACCGCCTCGGCGCTTCTGCTCTCATGCAGGGCCTGGCCGACGGCTATTTCGTGCTGCCCTACACTATCGGCAAATTCTTATCGGGCGACATCAGCACGCCGAAAATCGACGCCAACCGTGCGGAGTTTGTAGCAGTAGAAAAAGAAACCCGAGAGCGCATCGACAAACTGATGAGCATCGGCGGTTCGCAGTCGATAGAGAGCTTCCACCGCCGCCTGGGCAAGATCATGTGGGACTACTGCGGCATGTCGCGCACTGCCGAAGGGCTCACCGCCGCCCGCCAGATGATTCGCGAATTACGCGAAGAATTCTACCGCGACGTATTTGTGCCCGGCAAAGCCGATGAATTCAACCCCGAACTGGAAAAAGCCCAGCGGGTAGCGGATTTCTTCGAGCTCGGCGAGCTCATGGTCGTCGACGCACTCAACCGCAACGAATCGTGCGGCGGCCACTTCCGCGAGGAATCGCAAACCGAAGAGGGGGAAGCCAAACGCGACGATGTGAACTACCGGTACGTCGCTGCCTGGGAATACCGCGGTTGGGAAGAAGATCCCCTCATGCACCGCGAAGACCTCGATTTTGACAACATTGAACTCAAATCGCGCAGCTACAAATAATTAGCAGCAAAACCAGCAATACCATGAGCCAACTCAATCTCACGCTCAAAATATGGCGCCAGCAAAATGCCAACGAAAAAGGCCGTTTTGAAACTCACCAGGTAGAAGCCAACGAGCATATGTCGTTTCTCGAAATGCTCGACGTGCTCAACGAAAAGCTCATTGGCGAAAAAAAGGAGCCGGTAGCTTTTGAACACGACTGCCGGGAGGGCATCTGCGGCGCCTGCAGCATGGTTATCAACGGCCATCCTCATGGCCCCCAGCAAAAAACGACCACCTGCCAGCTGCATATGCGCCATTTTCATAACGGCGATACGATTCATGTCGAACCCTACCGCGCCGGCGCTTTTCCGGTGATTCGCGACCTTGTAGTGGATCGCGCAGCCTTCGACCGCATCATCCAGGCCGGCGGTTTTATATCGGTGAATACCGGTCAACCCCAGGATGCCAACGCGCTGCCGGTAGAAAAAGACCAGGCCTCGCGCGCTTTCGACGGCGCCGAGTGTATCGGCTGCGGCGCCTGCGTAGCCGCCTGTCCCAACGCCAGCGCTATGCTGTTTGTAAGCGCTAAGGTGAGCCACCTGGCTCTGCTGCCGCAAGGCAAAGTAGAAGCCGCCCGCCGCGTTCAAAGCATGGTGAAGCAGATGGATCTCGAAGGTTTCGGCAATTGCTCCAATGTGACGGCCTGCGAAGCCGAATGCCCCAAAGGCATTTCGGTGGAGAATATCGCGAGGATGAACCGCGAGTATTTCTCTTCGGTGATCACTACGGAGACGAGGGTGGATTAGCGGTTGTCCGTTGTCGGTTATCCGTTGTCGGTTATCCGTTGTAGACAAATCATGATTTGTCTCTACCTAACCAAACAGAGAACAGAGAACAGAGAACAGAGAACAGAGAACAGAGAACAGAGAACAGAGAACAGAGAACAGTTTGATTTTTCCCGGAAAAACGATAATTTGCAGGCAAACAGTTGCCCTTCAGATATAGAAAATATCTGGTTGAGCCCCGGTTCTCGCAATCGGGGCTTTTTTTGTTAAAAGGTTGCAGGGGGAGCGTTTACCGCTCACCTTGTGGGTTCAGGTACCCCCGGCACAAAAGCGTTAGTCCGGCGGGCGTATTCCTGGAATTCGGGGTTGTCGCGGTATTTTTCTTCCAGCATAGGGATACCGGAGACGCGCAAGAGGAGCCAGGTGAGTGTGAGGGGACTGATAACGGCCCATATGCTGTGTTCGAAAGGCAGGGTATACATGAAAATTCCCCACCAGGCCACACATTCGCCAAAATAATTAGGATGGCGGGAATAGCGCCAGAGGCCGGTCGTCATTATTTTTCCTTTGTTGCGGGGATCTCGTTTGAAGCGGGACAATTGGGCGTCGCCGATCGTCTCCCATAGCCAACCGGCGGCAAAAATAAGTAGGCCTGGCAGGTGCCAGATCGGTGAGCCTGTTGTTTGGTGAGAAGCGGACAGCGTGATGGGAAGTGCGATTACCCACATAAACAGGCCCTGTAAAAGAAAAACCTGCAGGTAACTGCGCCAAACCCAATGGCGCCCCCATTGTTGGCGCCATTGGCGGTAGCGGAAATCTTCGGCCTCCCGGCGTCGGTACCGCAGCCACAGATAACCCGACAGGCGAAGGGCCCAAAGCGCTATCATACCTGCCAAAATAAAGTAGGGCAAGCCCAGCGGCATTCCGGCAAATACCGGCCAGACAGCCAGCGCAAGAAACCCAAGTCCCCAGGCAATATCGACCAGCCCGTTGTCGCGTTGCCAAACGGCGACGATAAACCAGGCGCTCATATACACCCACACTAAAATGGCGGCAGAAAGAAGCATAAAATGGTTATTATTGTGTGTAAATTCACCGAATAACCTTAACAAAATCATCGCAGGCTGGTTTATATACTACCAGCTATTCAACTTTCAACAATTTACAAAATATAGTCAGTTATGATTTCCAAAAGCATGGAAAAAGCGCTTAATCAGCAAATAGCGCTCGAAGGATATGCCTCTTACCTTTACTTGTCGATGGCCTCCTGGTGTGAAAATGAAGGCCTTGAAGGCTGCGCACAATTCCTCTACCGCCAATCGGACGAAGAACGCGCGCATATGCTGCGTATCTTTCGCTATATCAATGAGGTAGATGGGCACGCGTTGTCGCCGGGCATCAAAGAACCCGCACATACTTTTAAGTCGGTCCGCGACTTGTTTGAGCAAGTATACACCCACGAGCAAAAAGTGACCCGCTCCATCCACGAGTTGGTATCGCAGTCGTACGAAGAAAAAGACCACACCACGCTCAATTTCCTGCAGTGGTATATCAACGAACAGCGCGAAGAAGAAGCCCTGATGCGCACGATTCTCGATAAAATTAAGTTGATCGGCGATACGCCCCAGAGCTTGTATTTCATCGATATGGAACTGGATAAGATCAACCAGATGACAGCGCAGGCAGAAGGAGGGGAGGGGGAGAGTGTGTGAGTGAGTGAGGGAGGGAGGGTTAGCGTTTACCGCTAACCTTAACCTATTATTAATTTCAATAAAAAAAACAAACGCATGAAATCCCAACTTGCCACTGTTGCCCTCTTACTACTTATGACTAACTCGCTGATTGGCCAGGGACAAGATTCCTTGTCCGTCAATGAAATCGAGCCGCCATTGCGACTCGAGCTGACCATCGACGGCAAAACCTATACCCTCAAAGACGGCGACGAACTCAAACTCAAAGGCGTGGCTGCCAACCCCACCGTCAGCGTGCGCTCGGCAGCATTTCGGCAGTTCCAGTTTGAATCTGTGTATTTCGAATATCCCACGCATTTCGCTTATACGTATGAAGAAGATTTCGGCTACAGGATTTGGTCGCTCGACGGCAGCGATTTCATCATATTGATGTTCGTATACGACGTGCCTGTGGTACTCGACGAACTGGTGGACGAGATGGTGGCACAGTTTGGAGCAGAAAACTGCACGATCACTCCTTTTGAACGCAAGTTGGGTGAGATACCCTGTATTGGAAAAAAAATAGAGGTGTCGTTGATCGGGCAATCGCTGAATTACGAAATTCTCGATATTCCTTTTCCGGATGATAAAAAGCGCATCCTTGCTTTCCAGGATATTAGAGATGAGACGGGCAATTCTTCTCCCGAAAGCATGTTGACCATGCAGCAAATCAATACTTCTTTTAAGCTTATTAAATAAAAAAGAGAAGCAGCCTCATTTATCCACGTAAGAAAATGAGACGGCTTTCCCTTTCTTCCAAATTAGTGCCTTTCGACTACAACTTTTCCTGTATGCAAAATACCTGTCGCTGTCCGCATTTGGATCAGGTACACACCGGGCGTATTACCGGTTAAGTCAATTTGTTCCAGTGAGCCGGTGCTGATATACTGCCGGGTGATTACTTCGCGGCCTGTCATATCTAATACCCGCAAAATCATAGGCTCGCCTGCCTCTACAACGGCATCCACCCAGATAGCGCCTGTGGTGGGATTGGGATATACTTTTAGCGGAGTGCTTGGTTGTTGGTGCACATCTTTTCGCGACACAAAATCTTCTTCTGCTGTATTCAGCGGCGCCATAAGGGGTTGAATACCTCCTGATATGGCGACATTGTCAAAAATAACGGTAGTAGTGATATTGTTGTTGGTGCTTTCCGCAAATACGCCCATCAATACGCAATTGGGGAAATTGACCTGGGAGATACCCACGGAAGTCCATTGCTGGCCGTTGACCGACACGTAGGTCGTGATCGTATTACCGGTGCGGTTGATACGCAGCCAGTGTTCTTGGCCCGGGGCGATCACGCTTTGTTGAACCTGCATGGGGGTATTGGCCGTACCCCTGAGTTCGCGGCGTATCTGGTTGCCCAGGTTAGATTTGAGGGCTACCTTGCGGGAGCCCGGCGTCATATTTTCGCGGATCATGAGGCCGCCCCAACCACCTGAAGGTTGGATGCCGGATACGCGAGTTGTGATCTCACCGTTGCCGCAGAGGTCGACATACACAAAATGGGCTACATCGGAGGTAGGCACGGAATACCCTTTGGCGCTCACCTTAAATCCGTCATCGCACACTTCGTTGGTGGCGCTGCCGTTGGCTGTGCCGCCGATATTGCCATTGCTCCAGGGCGGTTTGATGCCGGTATCCTGTTCTACCGATACCTGGGCCACACCCTGGGTTTGGTTGCCGCATTCGTCTTCTACGATGACCGTTACAGGTATCGTCGTATCCAATTGGTCGCAATTGACAAAAGCGGGTGTGATGCTTACCAGAGTGACTTCGCCGCAATTATCAGATGCATTATCGACGAGCATGGCTTCCGTGAGGGCCACATCGCCATCGTCGAAAAGGGTGACTTGTATGTTCAGGAGATCAAGTTCGGGTGGCGTATCGTCACTTATTGTAATAGTTTGGGTAAACAAGTCCATGCTCACATTTCCACATTTATCCACCAGTTGCCAGGTGCGTATGAGGGTATATTCGCCTGCACAGCTACCTGGTACGGTTCCATCATCTACCAGTACGGCTTCGGCAGTGCCGCCCACATCCACGCCTTCGGGTTCCAGATCGAGGGCGTCTTCGAGGCCGGCTTCGTCGCTGCATTCCAGTGATAGGTCAAGGCTACCGGGTTCGCTCGTAAACAGCGGCGGTGCATTGTCGTTGCAATCGAAGGTAAAAATCAGCAGGTAGGTGGTCGACGAAAAAGGTATGTCAATATCAATCCAGCCCGTGTAAGTACCGGGAGGCAGGGGCAGTGTTAGCGAACCGATAAGGTTACCAGTCGGGATATCAGCGTTATTGATATTGTCTACCTCCACATCAGGGCTTCCTATCGGTTGTGCATCGTCGCCAAACCAGAAGCGAAACTTCACAGGTGTGTTATCAAATAAAGCATCCATGTCTTGCAGGTGAATAGACACCAACTCAAAACCTTCGGGTACTACAAAGGTGAACAGATCGTGATAGTCGGCTTCAGAGGGCGCCAGGCAGCCGAACAATTCGATGTCGAGATTGTCGCCGCTCAGGTTTGCCATACTGATATTGTCGGGGTTGCCAAACGACAAACTGCCGCCCAGGTCGCCGCTAAAACATTCCTGGATATCGGCATCGGGATAGTTTTTTTGTTGGTCAAAATTCTCTTTCTGAATCCTGGTTCTGTCAACCAACGGTTCCTGTGCTTGTGTCCATAGTGAAATACTCAAAAAAGAAACTAACAGTAGGGAGGGAATAATACGGGTTTTAATAACGGGGAAAAGCATGGTCAATTTTTTAGTGAACAAACTTCATAGGTTATCCTGCGGAAATCAAATTACCGCAAGTATCCCTGCAAAGTTGTAGCCATGCGAAACGGGAAAGGATTAATGGTTTTTCAAAAAGTGTAAAAAAGGGTAAAAATTTAATTTGCTGATGTGCTAATTTGCTGATGTGCTAATTTGCTGATGTGCTAATTTGCTGATGTGCTAATTTGCTGATGTGCTAATTTGCTGATGTGCTAA
>JABWBR010000162.1 GCA_013360405.1 Saprospiraceae bacterium | reverse complement strand
GTAAGTATCCTGAACATAACCAGAAAATTAATACGGCATTACTGTGCAGGTAATGCACAGCAATGCCGTAGATGAACAATTACTTCATGATCACAATACGCACTACTTGTCGGTTGATGCTCATTCCGCTTAGTTCCAGCAGATATATGCCGTTGTTTAGGCTACTTATATCAATCGTGAGATTTTGCCCCAAAGGCGCTTCCCCTGCATGCTGCGACAGCAATACCCGTCCGTACATATCCAGCAAAGCGATGGTTACCGGGGTAGAATTAGTGATGTCTACCTGTAGCACATTCCTCGCCGGGTTGGGGTAAACTATCCAGGCTACCGAAATGGTACTCGTTTCCTCCGTCTTGCGCGTTTTCTGATTAGGAACAATATTGCTAGCTTCTGCTTCCGCCAAAGCCTGATAACAACCAGGATCCACCCTCAAAGAATCCGGGTAAGGCAAATGCAGCAGGTGCCGGGCCTTGTATACCAGGCGGCCGCCGCTATAAGTGCACTGTTCGGCAATGCTGCCAAGCGCGCTCAACTGCACAGAAGAAAAGGTATCCATGCCGCTTGCCAGGGTCGATAAATAACGTGCATTTACATCCAACTCGTTTTGTGCATACCCTTTGGCGCTTTCAAGCGCGTCGTTATCGTCCGCCAGGTTTTCTGCCGCCGCGTATATTTCGGCTTTAATAAGCTGATCCAGGCTGTCCATGTCCTGGAATAAAAACCCCGCTTTTTCAAGCAGCGTATCGCGCAAAGCCCATACGTCTTCTTCTGCTACTATCAGCATGCTGTCGAGGGCTGCCAATCGCTGAACTAAGCTGTCGCGGTCGTGGCTTAGCGCTACTACTTCCTGTTGTTCAGCCGGGCTTTGCTCAAAAAGGTGTTTTTTACCAACCTCGATTTCATACAAAAGTCCTAGCAGGCTGTCGCTTTGGCTCACATAGAAACTGTCCACTACCAGGGTGTCGGTTTCTCCTCCTTGCAGGGCTACTTTTCTGTAGAGTTGCTGCCGGGCGCCCCACCGGCGGGCCTCCTCGTAGTCGCCTGTCGGCGCTGTGCCCAGTGCAACCAAAGTATCTATACCTCTTATTTTTTCTCTTTCATCGCCCACGAGTTGATCTTCGCAATCCCATGGGTTACCGCTGGGATTAACAGGAAACCAGGCTGCAATAAAGGCTCCTATCGGACTCGGCAAATTCGGAAATGCAAAACTTGGAGGGTAATAGGCGCCCTGGTCGTCGTGTACTTCGTGACGTCGAATATCTAAATTGTCTAAAACATCGGGGCTATTCTCAATATCATTCCTCACCGCCGCGCCTGAGTAGGTACCCGACAGCCACTGATTACCCCGGTACAATTGGGCATTGATATCCAGCAGGCTTCCGTAGTGCAGGCCGTCTGCAAACGGCGGCTCGAAGGTATTGCCCCTGATGTCGGTATCGGTACAGGTACCGTTCAGGTGCATCCCCGTTTGCAGGTTGTGTAGGGTGTTGCAACTATAGGCCATACCCGTGCTGCTGAGTACGTCGATACCCGTGCCACTGCTCGTTGCCGCGCCTTCGAGGTAGCTTAGTTCTATCGTGCTATTCAGTGCGTCGCGAGCGGCAATGCCGTACAGGCTTGAAGTGCTGTGGTTGAGCGTGATTTCATTGTCTGAAACCACATAGCCGTTAGCCGAACCCAGGTAAATACCCATATCATATCCGTAGGTCTGTACGATATTGCGGGGGCCGATAGTCGCCTGGTTCTGCGCTATGCCCTGCTCCGATACCATGATACCGACGGCCTTCGACAAAGGCGAGGCGCTGCCGGCGTGGACGGTGTTGTGGTGCAGGGAGATCAGCGCCGCCGGGTCGTTGTGCAGTAATAAAATACCCCTCGAGGCACAGGCAATGTAATTATAACTCATCTCAATAGTGCGCTGCTGCGCCAGCCTCACCTGTATAGCCCGG
>JABWBR010000161.1 GCA_013360405.1 Saprospiraceae bacterium | reverse complement strand
TGACGCGCAGCGGCACGCAGGTCATGGGCTCGTGGTCGACCAACGGAAGTACCTGGAATATGGCTTTCTTGACATCGCTGTCGATGACCGATTGCGTTGTGATGGGTATGTTTGCCTATAGCGGCAACAGCAATACGACCATCACGGCTACCTTTACCGATATAAGCATTGTGCAATCGGACAGCATTCCGGCCACCGAAGTAGCCTTTGCTGACAGCAGCCTGATGGCTGAGTCGGGGGACACAGTGGAAATATGCGTCGAGCTTGAAAACCCCTGTTATTGCAGTCCGTTGAGCGTGGATGTGGCCTTAGCCTCTGATTCGCTGCCGCACCTTGCCAGCTTTGAACCCCAGACCCTGACGTTTGAGCCTGGCGATACTGTGCAGTGTTTTTCAGTAGTGTTGGGCACGGCGGATACCAGCGGGACTTACACCTTTGAGCTGACGAATATAAGCGGCGGGTATGAAAGCGAAGTCGGAGAGTTAGGTGTGTTGACGCTTGATGTAGAAGAAGGGGAAGAAGAAACGGCAGGAAATTGTGGAGAAATGATTAAGCTCAGCGAGCCGGCGACGGAGGAAGAATCCCAACCCTATTTTGACCGGTTTGCCAACCGCTATGCATACAGCGAGCTTATTTCGCCGACCAGTTCCGACCCACCCTGCGATTGCTCGGAATTTGAGGGCCAGATAGCGAATTTGGCCGACAGCTATTTTTATCTGGAGTTTATGGATTGTACAAGCGGCTCCGATATGGGTTTCGCAGATGATGAAGTCGATCCGCTTAACACACAACCTAAAGGATATTATTATCGAAAAACAGCCTGTGAAGTATTTGCTGATTTGTCGGAGATCATTTTACGCGCTAACCCGCCTTATCCGGGTGAAAACGCGCCGCTTGTCAACATCAGGTTGTATCGAAAAGGTGAAGGTTTTGGTTTGCCGAATATGGTTGTGGCAGCTGCCACCGCTATTTATCCGCCATACCACGAACAGCACGGCGGTATCATAGACGGTTATCCCTGGCGTATACTTAACAGCGGCCATCTCTCGGATAATGAAATGGATATAACCCATGGACAATTGGTCGTGGATTTTGACGAATATACCTTCCACGCCGGTCAGGGCGACGGGTTATTAAACTCACAAGAGCACGATTTGTATTCCGTTTTGTTGCACGAAGCCCTGCACATATTGGGGTTTTCGGCGTTGATGAACCCGACGGACGGCAGCCCGCGGGCCGGCGCCGATGCCGGATACGGCCGGTTTGCTACTTTTTTGCAATTAGACAATAACGATCCTGTGGTAGGCATGTCGGGTGGAGATCCTTATCATTGGGAACTACAAATCGACCAGCAAGATTTGCACAAAAGCTGCATGGATCCTGTAGCAAGCGGACCGGATATGGATTTTGCCGTTTCAAGTACGGAAAAATACCCGGTGTACACAGGAACGCCCGGCAACGGGAGTGCATTTAGCCACCTCAATACCGATTGCGACGGAAACGCAACCCCCGCGTTTTTAATGAACTATTTCTTACCCACTGGCGAAAGCCGCGTTTTAACGGATGCAGAAAAATCCATTTTATGCGCCTTGGGCTACCAGGTTGCCGGTCAAAGCAATTGCGATTGCATCGTAGCCGGAGCCGATGATCTGGGAGAAGGCTGCGAGCAAACGCCTGCTTATATCCTGAATTTGTGCGAGGGAGCTACGTTGCGTATACTCCCCGCAGATTTATTGGACAACGACATAGCCGATGAGGTAACTTCGTTTGAGCCGCTGGGGCCGAACGACGGCAATCTGGTGTATGATGAAAATACCGGAGAATGGGTGTTTACGCCCGCACATTTGGGATTGCACGTATTAAAATACATTCCCATGTCGAATGAATGTACGCAAGCCGGCAATGTTACGCTGGTTTATGTACGTGCCATGCCCTGTACGGAAGAATGCGA
>JABWBR010000113.1 GCA_013360405.1 Saprospiraceae bacterium | reverse complement strand
CTACCCCCGCTGACTTCGATGGTGGTGGTATTGAGAAAACTAATGGCAACAGGGGCTTCGTCGAGTTGGGCGTAGTCGTAGCGCTTCGCCCAGTGCGCCGTGCCGTTGGCGTATAACTTGAGGGTCATGAAGTCCATCTGCGTTCCCACGCCTTTGCTGGGGCCGGTCACGTACACATTCTGGGCGCCGTCCACGATCAGCGCCGAGGCGTAGTCGTCGCCGTTGCCCGTACCGTTGCGCGTGGCATACCACACCTGGTCGCCGTCGTTTTCGTATTTGACAACCAGAAAATCAAAGTGGAGGTCGGAAGCCGAGTAGGCCGCCCCGGCGACGTACACATTCCCGCTGCCGTCAAGTTGGATGGCGACGCAGTAAGAGGCGTCGATACCGGTAGCCTCAAATTCCTGATCCCATACCAGGTTACCCAGGGAGTCGTGTTTGGTCGTATAAGCGGCGATTTTGCCGTTGGAAAGCCGGGTATTGCCGGTGGTGTATACATAGCCAGAGTCATCAACGGCGGAGGCCGTCCAGTCAAAGGAAGCAAGCGGTTCGCCAAAAGAGGTATGCCAGGCCTTGTTCACCGGGGATTGTGCCAGGGCGTTATACGTAAAAACGAATAACACTGCAATTACCAAATAGGGGGGGGGTAATCCGGTAGATGTGATTCATGATGTGGAGTTTAATGGGTATTACAAGATGAAAAGCAATATAAGAGATTTGGAGGAAATAATCAGGTGTTTTGTCGATGTGATTTCATATTTGCTAAAAATGTTTAACTTGGTTATTCGGTGATTCGAATTCCAAATAACCCAATGTCCAAATAACCAACCAAACATCCGCTATTGATGGACACCATCCCGCAACACATCCGTTATCGCAGCGAACGCATTGCCGGCAGGGTAAAAAAACTCGGTCGCCGATGCGGGGAGGCTTCTTTGCATAACCTGAGGGTGGATATCAAAAAACAACGCGCACTATACCGGTTGTTTCGCGAGGCAGACCCCGATTTTCCCTACCAAAAGTCTTTTCACAGGCTGAAAAAAATCTTTGCCCACGCCGGGATCGTCCGGGAAATACACCGCCAAACGGATTTGCTGCAGAGAGAAAGCGAAGTGGACGCCCATTTTACCCGCAAATACAAAAGATACCTGGTGAATGCCTACCAACTGGCGCGCAACGATTTCCGGATACACGCGCGTGATGCCGGTATTCCTACCTGGGAAGAACTCGAAGAAGCCATACAGCAGGCTATCAGCCAATGCAACCAACCTACGCTGACGGATTATTTCGAGCAACTCAGCGCGCAGGCCCATCAAATTATCCACCACATTGCTACCTGTTCCAACGAAGAAATGCACCAATTGCGCAAAGACATCAAAGACTACGAGGCCAACCGCAAAATTTCTGCCCGGTATTTCGGGTTTGATCCCGGGCCGCTTCCCGGCATACAGGGTGACATCAACGCCCTTCTCGACCAACTGGGCATCTGGCACGATTACGATCGGGCCTGGCGGCGCCTGCAAATCGACCTGGCCGCCACTTATTGGTCAAGCCCCGACCGGCAAGCCGGCAAACAACTGCTTTTGCGCTGGCAACGCAAAAGCCGCTATTTGAAGCGCAAGTTGAAAAACTTATCCTTCGCGCCGCCAAGATTTGGGCATGACCCGGGCTCGGGCGCGAAGGATAATACCGCAAAGCCGGAAGAGTCATACACTTGACTTGACGGCGTGCGGTAAAATCGCTAACTTACCAGCTCAAAATATATCAAAATGAAACGCCTGGCCAAGTCCACCATTTTTATACTATTGTTAGTTGTCGCTGCCAACCTCGCGGCGCAAACCGACATCTACGACAGCGGCGGCCCGCTGATACCCGAGCAAGCCGCCTACGACGTCATAAACTACGACTTGTCGCTCCAAATATGGCCCGACGAGCAGCGCATCGACGGCAAAGTGCGCATCGACCTCATTGTGGTACACCCGATGTACTGGCTGGTACTCGATCTCGATACACTGCTGGATGTGCATCAGATTTACACCCCCGACGGTCGCGAGGCCGCCTTTCATCGCGAGGGGGGCAAATTGTGGATCGACCTGCACCACACCCGGCAGCCCGGGAAGTTGGTGCAACTGACGGTGGAATACGGCGGCAAACCCCGGCCGGCGCCCATGGCGCCCTGGAGCGGCGGGTTCTCCTGGGCAAAAACACCCTCAGGCGCACACTGGATCGCCACCACCTGCCAGGGCGAAGGAGCCGATATATGGTGGCCTTGCAAAGACCACGTATCTGACGAACCCCGCAATATGGGCCTTCACTTCCGCGTGCCCAGTGATCTTGTTGTGGCCACCAACGGACAATTATTTAAAACCGAACCCCACGGCGACGGCACCACTACCTATCATTGGTACATTTCCAATCCGATCAATATCTATAATGTGTCGTTTAACGCCGCGCCGTACCGCCTCATCGAAGACCGCATGGCGAGCGTGGCGGGCGATACCTTCCCTGTAGTTTTTTACGTATTGCCCGAAGACTACGACAAAGGCGTAAAGCTTTTTTCTGAAATAAAAGACCATCTGCGGTTTTACGAAGAACTGCTGGGGCCTTACCCATTCCGGGCCGACAAATACGGCGTTGTGCAGACGCCCCACCTGGGCATGGAACACCAGAGCATCATCGCCTACGGCGCCAAGTTTAACAACGGCTCCATGACCGGCGGAATGGACTGGGGTTTTGACGCCCTGCACCACCACGAACTTGCGCATGAATGGTGGGGCAACCTGGCCACCAACTCCGATTGGCGCGATATGTGGCTGCACGAAGGTTTTGGTTCGTATATGCAGCCGTTGTACGCCGAACGTCTGAAAGGCCGGGAAGTCTACAAATCGTATATGCGAAATATGCGGCGTTTCAGCAATACGCTGGCGATTGCGCCCCGCGAATCGATGACGAGCAAAGCCATATACCGCGCGCCGATTTATGTAAAGGGCGCCTGGACTTTGCACTCGCTGCGCTACCTCATCGGTGACGAAGCCTTTTTCAAGGCGCTGCGCCGCATGGCCTACCCCGATCCCTCCCTGGAAGTACAAACTGACGGCGGCCAGACCCGCTTTGTCACTACCGATGATTTCCTGACGATCTGCGAGGAAGCCTCGGGGCAGTCGCTCGACTGGTTTTTTGAAGTGTACCTGCGCCAGCCCGCGCTGCCGGAGCTTTTTTCGCTCATCGACGGCAACAAACTATACCTGCATTGGAAAGCGCCCAACAACCTGCCGTTCCCTATGCCCGTAGAAGTAGAAATGGGAAAAGAAATAAAGCGCTACAATATTCCGCCGGAGGGATTGACTATCACCTTTGAAAAAGGCGTCAAACCCGTCGTAGACCCGGAGGGTTGGTTGCTGTATGAAATCGGAAGAAAATAGTGCGCATAGCCGTCAACACCCGTTTTCTGCTGCCCGGCAAACTCGAGGGTATCGGTTGGTTTACCTGGGAGGTGACCCGGCGGCTGGTGGCGCGTTACCCCGATTGGGAGTTTATTTTCCTCTTCGACAGGCCTTATGATCCGGCTTTTATTTGTGGTCCGAATGTGACGCCCGTCGTCGTACCCCCGCCTGCCCGCCACCCGGTATTGTGGTGGGCCTGGTTTGAGGTATCGCTGCCCATCGTATTGCGGCGTTACCGTCCCGACGTATTTTTCTCCCCCGACGGCTATTGTTCCCTGGCGGCGCGCACGCCCACCGTCATGGTGGCCCACGACATAGCCCACGTGCATTTCCCGGCACAGGTTCCCGCGCTGGTGAGGCGCTACTACGATTACTTCGTGCCGCGTTACCTGCAACGGGCTGAACGGCTGATCACCGTATCGCAATTCAGCAAAAACGACATAGTGGAGCAGTACGGCATCGACCCGGCAAAAATTGACGTGGCTTGTAACGGGTGCAGAGAAACATTCGTGCCTTTGACGGAAACAGAAAAACAGGCCGTGCGGGAGCAATACGCCGGGGGGCAGCCCTACTTTTTTTATCTCGGCGCCGTGCATCCCCGCAAAAACGTGGACCGGCTAATTCAAGCTTTTAGTTTATTTAAAAAACAAACCGGCTCGACTGTCAAATTGCTCATCGGGGGACGGCTTAGTTGGCAAACCGGCCCGGTAAAAGCCGCCCTGGATGCTTCGCCTTACCGAAATGACATCCGGCTGCTGGGTTACATCTCCGATGAAGCGCTGCCCGGGCTTACCGGCGCGGCGCTTGCGCTTACCTACGTATCCCTTTTTGAAGGCTTCGGCGTGCCCTTACTCGAAGCCATGCACACGGAAACTCCTATTATCACTTCCAACACCTCCTCGCTTCCTGAAGTGGCAGGAGAAGCTGCTTTGCTTATCGATCCGTATGATCCCGCGGCCATTGCTAATGCCATGGGGCAGCTCTATACCGATCCTTCCCTTTGTCGACAATTAGCGGAAAGTGGAAAAAAACGACTCGACACATTTACATGGGAGATAGCGGTAGAAATCGTGGTGCAAAACCTGCTCAAATCAGTTTAATATATTGGTTTTTAATATTTTAAAAAGACATAATTATACGCGCATCTTATCTTTTTTTGTTTAAATTAAATTTATTTTTAATTCTTAATTCATTATTAAAAAGACACTAACACTTGCATGTAATAATATTTTTACCATATATTGCATAATAATTCAGAAAACCACCACAGGGACCTACAGCCTCTCGGCTTATCATTGGTGGAATCGACTACACATCTTTGAGAAAATCGCACTACCCCCTACTGATTTATGACGCTTAGGGTGGTTCTTTTTAGTTACTACTTTCCAAAAATCGCGACTCTTGTGGCATAGTTGCCACCAGACAGAACGGGTATTACCCCCCACTGTTATTGATCATAGCAGCAGTTAGCTGTCATGCGATGATATGGCAATATTTATTGAGTGAAACAAGCTTTACAAACCAAACGAATATGTTACAAAAACGCCAGTACGCCACACTAGTGGCTTGCCTAAGCTTCCTGATAGCCTGGGCCCAACCAACGCACCCCGAAATCGAGTTGATCAACGGAGTTGTGCCTCCTCACGAACGCTATACGCCGGCAGCCTTTGCGGTGCTTGCCCCTTCGATAGCCGACTACAAGGGGCAATACCACGTGATCCTCCAGTTTGAAGAAATTCCTGGTCATCAGGACAAAGAAAACCTACAGAGACTAGGTGTAGCACTATACACCTACATTCCCAATTACGCATATTTGGCTACCGTGCCTAAAGGCGCCGAGTTTGCGCTCCTGCCGGTAAGCGCCATTGTGCCGGTATTGCCTGCTTACAAAATAGCGCCGGCGCTTGGAAAACCGCCTTTCAGCGGAGGCGAGCAGGAAACATTGGCGGTGGCCCCGTTTCCCGGGGTTGACCTTGCCGGATTTAAAACCGCGCTCGAAGCCGCGGGTTGGTCTGTAACAGGCGACGATGCAGGTGTACTGAGGTTGGCCATTGCAAGGAGAGACATAGAAAAGTTGGCACGCCATCCTGCGATCATGTTTGTAGAACCCTGGATCGCCCCTGAACCGGAAGGCATTCCCGGGCGGACCTTGCACCGTACAAGCATATCTTCGCACATCACACCCTTAACGACATACGATGGGTCGGGCATTGGTGTGGGGATCGGCGACGACGGCAACGTGCAGCACATTGACTTTCAGGGGCGCGTCACCCACTTTACACAAGTCGACGGCAACAATCACGGTGATATGACAGCCGGCATCACCGGGAGCGCCGGCAATCGTGATCCGCGGGGCATCGGCATGGCGCCCGGCGCCGATATTTATATGTTCAACATCGGTACCTACCCACACATTACCAATGCTATCAATAACTTTTTGCAATATGGCATTGTAATCACTAACACCTCTTATGGCGAAGCCTGTGGCGGCGCTTACAGTGCTTCGGCCCAGGCGCTTGATCTGCAGGTGCTTGCAAGGCCTGAACTCTTGCACTGTTTTTCGGCAGGCAACAGCGCTATAGAAGTGTGTAATAATCCCTATAGCGGCATGATAAGTGCCCAAGGTACCCGTTACGGCAACATCACAGGAGGAAGAAAAGCTGCAAAACATACCCTGGTGGCCGGCAACATCTACTACAACGACAGCCTTCGCTTATCGAGTAGCAGGGGCCCCACCTACGACGGTCGCATCAAACCCGATTTGTGCGGACATGGACAAGAAAACTACACCACTGCTTCGGGAGACATCTACCAATGGGGAGGCGGCACTTCTGCTGCCTCCCCCATTTTGGCTGGTGGCGCGGCTGTGTTATACCAGGCCTTTGCAGAAAATAACAATGGCCTCATTGCGCCTTCCGGACTTATCAAAGCCCTGATGCTCAACACCGCCGAAGACATCGGCCGGCCCGGCCCCGATTACGACCACGGTTGGGGGCGCCTCCATTTGGGCCGCGCTATCGAATCTATAGAAGAACACTGGTATCTCAACGCCTCGGTGAGCAATGGCGCCCAGCAATTTCATTCGATCGTAGTGCCTCCGGGCACGGGTCGCCTGCGTGTGATGGTGTATTGGCCCGACCCGGCCTCCTCTCCCTTGTCGGCCAAGGCCCTTATAAACGACCTCGACCTCAGCGTATTGCCGCCCAGCGGCCCCGAACGGCTGCCGCTTGTACTGAGCCGCCAAACGCATATTGACAGTATCACAAAACCAGCTTATTTGGGTCGCGACCGCGCCAACAATATGGAGCAAGTCGTAATTGACCAACCTACTTCGGGGCTTTATACAGTAAAAATAAATGGCTATCTGGCGCCACAAGGGCCCCAAAGTTACTACCTGGTATATTATTTCGAGCAAGATGAAATAGCGGTAACGTATCCGGCCGGTGGAGAGCATTTCGTGCCTGGTGAAACCGAGACCATTCGCTGGGATGCCGTGGGCAATAGCGGCACTTTTGCCCTTTCTTATTCGCTTGATAACATGGCTACCTGGCAAACCATATCGAATAACGTGCCCGGTAACCGCCGCCACTATAACTGGATTGTGCCCAATACGGTTACGGGGAATGCGTTTATTCGCGTAAGCAGAAACAACCTGACCGGGCAATCCTCATCAGGATTTACCATCTTAGGCGTGCCTGTCTTTCAGGTACAAAGCGCCGGTCTGCAACAAGCCCGTGTATCCTGGAGTCCCGTGCCGGGCGCCAATAACTACAGCGTATATGCTTTGGGAGATAAGTACATGGAGCCAATCGGAGAAACCGCTGATACCAGTTTGGTATTCCCTATCAACGCATGGGAGGTACGATGGTTGAGCGTGGATGCCGGCCTGCAGAGCGGTACCAGGGGGCTTCGGGCCATTGCTCAGAAATACGTGCACCAGCCTTGCGAGGCCAGCGTGACGCTCCACCTTCAATTTGACAACCACCCTGGTGAAACCTATTGGAAGATATTCAATGGGTTGGGCAATGCGGTGGCATCGGGAGGGCCTTACGGCAATAATCCGCCGGCTTCCACTCTCGTGGAGACCGTATGTTTACCTATGGGGTGTTACCAATTGGCCGTATTTGACAGCTATGGCGACGGCATGTGTTGTTCAAGAGGTAACGGTTCCTACCAGTTGAGAGACTCCAACGGCCAGTTGTTGGGCTCGGGCGGAAGCTTCACCGTATCCTCTACCGTTAGTTTTTGTCTGCAATCGGCTTCACAACCTGTGGCCATCCAGCAAATCCAGTCTGGCGGTACCAGTTGCAGCGGCGCCAACGATGGCTGGGCCACCGTGACAGCCACAGGTGGAAATGGGGCTTACACCTATATTTGGAATACAGGCGCAACGACTGCTACCATTAGCAACCTGGCGCCGGGCACCTACAGCGTAACCGTCAGTGATGGCAATAGTCAGGCGACGGCTACCGCACAGGTTAATGCAGCACAGCCATTCCAGGTGAACATAGCAAAAACCCCGCCCAGTTGTTATGGGGGCAGCGACGGGCTCATAGCGACTACCGTTTCAGGAGGCACGCCGCCTTACGCTTTTGCGTGGGGTAATGGTAGTACGAGTCCCTTGATTGGAGGACTCACGGCGGGCGGCTATTTTCTTACCATCACAGATAGCGAGGGCTGCCAAACTACGCAGAGTGTCACACTCAGCCAACCTCCGCAAATTGTGTTACAAACGAATGTAACGCATGCCACTTCGGGCAATAATGGCGCTATTGACCTCATCGTAACGGGGGGGATCGCCCCGTTTTCCTACATTTGGTCGAACGGCGTGACCCAGCCTGATCCCGTTAATCTCGCTTCAGGCGTCTATACTGTTACCGTCACCGATGCCAATGGCTGTCAAGCCCAAGCAACTGCCGTGATAAATAGCCAGCAGAGTGATTTTTGTATCGCTCGGGGCGCCAGTACGTTTTTCGAATGGATAGATCGGATACAAATCGGCAATTTCAGCCACCAAAGCGGCAATAACGGCGGTTATGGCGCATTCCAAAACCAGACCATCACCCTATCGCCGGGAATTAGTTATTTCACCTTATTAAAACCCGGATACCTGAGCAGTGCTTTTTCGGAAACATGGCGGATTTGGATAGACTTCAACCACGACAGCGACTTCCTCGATGCAGGCGAGCAGGTATTTGCCTCCATCCCCACCGCCGGTCAGATAACGGGCATGATCGTGATACCGCCTACCATGCCGCTAGGCCCCACCAAAATGAGAATAGCCATGCGTTATGGCTCAGCGGCACAGCCTTGTGGTATTTTTCCGTATGGAGAAGTAGAAGATTACAGCGTTAATCTCGTCAATTTTGGCGGTGGTTTGGCAGAAGGATCTGACGTCAATGCGGAAAATGAACAATTGCAAGCCATCTTCCCCAACCCAAGTACAGGTATGGTGCAATTGGACATGTACAGCGGAACCGCACAAACGATGGTTGTTTCCGTAATCAATAATTTAGGTCAACGGGTGTATACGCATAACACGGAGGTACAAATAGGGATTAATTCCTTAAGCCTTGATTTGCAGGTGCTGCCTACGGGGTCGTATTGGGTAACGGTACAAAGTACATCGGGTATTTTTACTGAAAAGCTCTTGCTGACTGCAGAGTAGAGGGTAAGTATAGAAAAAAACAAGGCCGCCGGCTCCTGATGCTGGCGGCCCACCATATCTGTATTGAAGGAAAACTAGGTTGTCTTCGAGTAAAGCGCCGTGCTTTCACAACGCGGAGATAACCCATTACTTTATTGACCCTCCTTATGTCCAAAATGCTGCCCAGACTGAAAATATTTTTTCTTGGCGTATGACAACCATACTTGTAGATGCTTGTTATCTTTGTAGAATAAATCTAAATAAGCTACAAAATGGACGGTACGATAGCCAAGAGCCCTGTGATGTTATATACGGAGCAAACGCCCAATCCGGAATCGCTCAAATTTGTGACCAACAGGATGTTGCACAAAGGCACTGCTGATTTCAAGGAGGCGGAGCTTGCCAGTGAATGGTCGCCCATCGCTTCGGCGCTATTTGATTTGCCATATGTAAAGGGTGTGTATGTGTGCAATAATTTTGTGACGATCACCAAAGAATTCAACTACGAGTGGGAGGATATCATGCTCAAGTTGAAGGATTTCATCAAGCAGTATATCGAGCAGGGCGGCGAAATTGTGAAAGAAGGCTTTGCCGAGGCCATGATACAGCGGGAAGTAGAACGCGGTACTGTCCAACACGGCGAAGGAGAAGGCGAGCTTGCTGCCCATATCAAAGACCTTATTGATACTTACGTCAAGCCGGCTGTTGAAATGGACGGCGGCAATATAGAGTTCAAATCATTCTACGACGGCATTGTAACGGTCGTGCTGCAAGGCTCTTGTAGTGGCTGCCCTTCTTCTACGATTACGTTGAAAGCAGGCATCGAAGGCATGCTCAAGCGTATGGTGCCCCAGGTGAAGGAAGTGGTGTCGGAGATGGGATAGGGGGATTTTTGATTTTTGATTGCGGATTTTGGAATTCGGATTTTGGATTAGAATGAATAGGAAATTCAACTGCCTGTTTGTTGCAACAATTGCAGTGTATGGGTATTGTCCCTTGTAGCGTAGCCTGTTTGAGTGTTGCGATCATCAAAAATCTCTATTTGGAGTTCTTCGGCAAAACTTTTTGCCAGGTCGCCCATGGAACGGGCGTATTGCTCGCTTTTTCCCAGCGCCATAAACAAATCGATCACACCGGCGCGGATCATCTCGTATTTATCGAATTGCATCAGGAGCTGGCGCTGTGATTTGCCCTGCGATTTCTGGCCGATAGCGCGTACTTTTTCGCGGAGTACTTCGGCAGAATAACCCAGGATTTCTGCGCGGTGTTTCCACCAATTGTAAGCCTGACCGCCGTTGCGCAACTCATACACTTTGAGGTGTTGGCGTTCGCAGGCTTCCTGGCAGGAAACCTGGCCCATTGCCTTGACCATATCCAAGACCACCAATACTTGTTCTTTGCTTAACATCTCGGGCCCTGCAGGTAGTTCTTCCTGTGATTGCAACCACTTTGCATATTTGAGTTTGACTTTGCTTTTGGAATGCAAGGCAATCAACTTAGCCAATTCCACGCTTAGATAATAATCTTCTATAATCGTGCTATCGGTCATTTTGCGGGGGGCGTAATCCTGCATTTTTACAGGCTTCCTGATGCCATCCCTGAATTCAAAAATGTCTTCCAGCCATTTGCGAATATTCTGAGCGTAGTTTTGGCTCCCCAATTCCAACACCTGGTGCAAATTGGTGGCCGTCACTACCTTTGTTCCTTTCTTGCTGACTAATAATTGGAGATCCATCATCAATAAATTGTTGATTTACAAATCAAAGATATACAAAAAGTTTTCTTTTGTCAATACTTGACACAAATATTTTTCAACAAAAAGTAAATTATTTTCATCTTTAAAAACAATTAACATCATAAAATATTGATTAGTAGTATTTTAATTTTTAAAACAAAAAATACAAAAACAGGCAATCGAGTGATTTTCAATTGCGAATACATCATCAAAATAGTGAAACAAAGCTAAGTTTAGCGGCAAACGCTAACCCAACATCAAATGGTTAGCGGTAAACGCTAACCCAACATCAAATGGTTAGCGGTAAACGCTAACCCAACATCAAATGGTTAGCGGTAAA
>JABWBR010000040.1 GCA_013360405.1 Saprospiraceae bacterium | reverse complement strand
GTTCACCGCATCGGTGGTAACAAACCAGGTAGGGTGAACGTTCACCGTTCACCGCATCGGTGGTAACAAACCAGGTAGGGTGAACGTTCACCGTTCACCCTGCCCGGACATAACATTATGGATTAATATCCGCCAGCGTGCGGATAAACACCTGTGCCGCATTAAAATCGGAGACAACGCCGGTAAGTGTAACCGCGCCGGTCGGCACATTGCTTGCCGCAAAGCTGGCCTGGCTGCGCGTAAACAACACCATCGAGCCCGTGCCGTCTGTTATATTTTTCGAACCGGAATAAGTGCCGCCTTCGGGGAACGTCACATTGACGATTTTCACCAGTGTGGATTCCCAGGTATTGAAATTGGCGTTGATGTCGGCAATGGTTGCCTCGCGTGGTGTGGGGTTATTGCCCGAGCTAATAACCGCCGCATTGGCGTTGGGCACGTTGTTGACCTGCAACAGGCCGTTGAACTCCGACAACTCCTGTCCCGATACGTTGATTTCGATTTCATCGCCCATCGAGTAGGTATGGTCGGCGGTGAAACGCACTACGATACCTGCGGTGGCGTCTTGTACGACTATGTTGCGGGTAGTGGTGTTATTGTTAACGCGGTCGGAAATGACCACGCCTTTGATTTTTTTCAGTGCAGGCGCCGAGGTAGTGGCGCCGGTGTACAAAGCGCGCAGGTCGTCCAGGTCGATCAGCTCGGGGTCGCCGCCGCCGCCCGTTATGACTACGTCGTTGGTGTTGCGGATGATGACCTGGGCCGTATTAAACTGGGAAACGATGGCCGTCACGTCTACTTGCCCGGTGGGCAGGGCGTTGGTGGCAAAAGAAGCCTGTGTACGCGTAAACAGGGTAATCGAGCCGGTGCCGTCAGCAAGCGTGCGCGAGCCGGAATAGTTGGTCCCCCCGCTCAACGTAGCGTTTTTGATGATGACAAGCGAAGATTCCCAGGACTCCAGGTTGGCCAGTACTTCGGCTACCGTAGCTACACGCGGTGCAGGCTGGGGCGCCGTGCCGGTTTTGAAGCCGTTGGAAAGAGCCACGTTGACTTGCAGCAGTCCGTTGAATTCGGACAATTCTGCGCCGGAGACTTCTACTTCGACTTCGTCGCCCAGGCTAAACGAGTGTACGCCTGAAAAGCGCACCACGATGCCGCCGGTAGCGTCCTGCAAGTATAGGTTGCGGCCGTCGGTATTGCCGTTATCGGTATCGGAAATAGTAACGCCTTTGATCTTTTTGTTGGCGGGGGCTGCAGTCGTACCGGCATTAAACAGGTCGCGCAAACCTTTGATATCCGTCAGTTCGGCTGTGCTGCCACCTCCGCCGCAGCGGGCGCCGGCAAATTGTACGTCGGTGAGGTCGCGGATCAGCAGTTGGCGGTCATCGCGGAAAACACTCATGATAGCCAGGATGGTACCGTTACCAGTTGGGGTTTGTGCAGCAGCAAAATCGGCATAACCGCTGGAACGCAGCAGTAACGAATTGCCGTCGCAATCTTCCAGCGTGCGGTTTTCCGAGAAGTTGTTGACGGGGTCGGCGTAGGTCACCAGCGTATCGGCAGCAATAAATTGCACTTCTTCGAGCGAAATGAGCGTATTGAGCACTTCGTCGAGGAAGACGTCGTTGCTCAGTTCATCGATGGTCACTATCCGGGGCTGTATCGCATAAGAGCCGTCATCCTGGATGCGGACAACGTGATCGGGTATCAAAGCCTCGGGGATCGTGCCGTCGGGCGAACCGTTGAGCTGATACAGGCCGTTGTAGTCGCCGATATACAGGCCCTGGCATTTTACCGCCACCTTGCTGCCTGCCGGAAAATCGTTGTACAAACCCACAGCTTCCAATCGCACGGCAATACCGGCGGTTTCATCCTGAATGACGATATTTTTGAAGAAGTTGCCCGAGCGGTCGTCGGCTACCACGATACCCGTTACTACCATATCTTCGTCGATACGGGAAGCGTCATTGCCGATGGTGTGTTTGAGTTTCAACTCGGCGATTGTAGCATTGGGGGTCACGACGGGTAATTCCCGCACGGGAGGCTGGTCAAATTCGAGGTCGACGCAGGCCCAGAAACCGGTGAGCATCCAAACGAAGGCGAAAGCCCAGCCAAAATATTTTACGCGAATCATATGAATTGATTTAGATAAATGCATTGGTTGATTAAATCCTTGCAGCTAAGCTGATGAAGTAGGTCCTCCCGTAACCGTAAAAATAGCGATTGGGGAATCTGTCCACGTTTTTCTCTTCAAAGTCAAATCGGAATTGCTCGTAGCCGCCCACTTTAAACTCTTTGTTGTCGAGCACGTTGCTTACGCCTACGTTTAGGTATAGGAACACATCGCCGAATTTCCACGATTTGCCGCCAAAGAAGTCCATGGTGAAAGCCCCCGGGGCCTTTTCCTGGTTGATGATGCTGTTCCAAAGCGGCGTGCCGGGCTCTACATCGGGCACAGCAGAACCCGCAACGGCATCGCTGGTGCGGCGCTCGGGGTATATGTCGATCCAGATATCGTCGAAGTAGTTGAAGTTCAGATTGACAAACCAAAAACGCTTGGCGTTGTAGTTGATGCCGAAGGTATACGCCGACTGCGGGGTATTGGGTATGTAGAAGTTTTTGGTATACACAATGTGCTCCGACAGCTTAGCCGCAGATATATCGCTGTACACGGTAACTTCCGGGCGGTTGGTATAGATGTATTGTCCCACTGCCGCTACGGCGTTGAGTTTCAAGCCGGGCAGGACGGTGACTTCGCCGGCCACCTCTATGCCTGTATGGCGGCTATCGATGCCGTTCATGATGTAGTTGACAAATCCCCCTTCGTCGATATCGATGGCGTCATCCAGGTAGAAGCTGCGGGTGTAGAGTTGATCCTGGAATTGGGTGTAATACGCCATCAATTTGGCTTTTACGTAAGGCGCTTTGAGCAGGTAACCTCCTTCTGCCGACAGGATTTTCTCCAGGCGCAGGTCTTCTGCCAGGTCGCTGCGCGAGCGCGGCGACACGAATATGTTGCGCATAAACGGCGCCCGCTGGGAATAACCGCCGTTGAGTATCAGGTAATTGCGGCCGTTGAGTTTGTAAGTTGCGCCGGCTTTACCGCCGAATTCCAGAAAATCAGCTTTGTCGGATTCGCCCAGGGAGTTGTTTGGGAAACGCCCGTTGCGCACCAGCCCTTCGCGCCAGTAGGATACCTGCGTGGCATTTGCGGCAGCAAAAAAATCGAAATTGGTGAAGCCGAAATTGGCCTGTACCCAGCCGCCTGCGCGACGCGAGTGCGTTTCGTAATTGTAGCCGAAAATATCGCCGTCCCTTACCAAGCGGTTGGGGGTTTCGAGGTCGTTTTGATAAAAATCGGGATCGCTCAGCGGGTTGTCCAACTCTGCGAACTTGTCGATATCGAGATAAAACTCGCCGCCGAGCAGGTCGTCGACGAGTTTGTAGTTGTGATTTTTAAACCACTGGTAACTCAATCCGCCTACCAGGCTGACGCGTTTGCCCAGCTTGTGTTGCAGCCAGGTATTGATATTGGCCACCTGGCGATCGGCGCGGCGGTCTTCCACAATATATTGCGAGCGCAACCCCGTCACGGTATTGCCGGGGATGCCGTCGGCGTTTTGAATGGTAGCCGTACTGCCATAGTTGACATTGTACAGGTAGTCCCAGTCCACCTGGAGCAAATCCGGGTTGTCGAGATAGAGTTGTTCTATTAAAGCTGCTTGCTCCGGATCGTAGAAGCTGGGCAGACGGCGGTAGTAGTCGGGGCGCGGGTCGCGGGCGTCGTACCAGTCGAGCGCCGTATCGCCGTCGCGGCCAAATTGCCACGAAGCGGCGGTTGTGAGCGTTGTGCGTGGCGCGATCTGCCAGTCGTGGCGCAGTATGGCCATCGGCTGGTGAGTGCGTGCTTCCTTGGAGTTGCGCACTTTGCCGTTTTGATAACCCCAATTGGGGTTGTAATAATTGGTGCCGGCCAGATCATACAATTCCTGCACGGCGCCGGCGGTTTTACCTCTGCGGGTCGGAGCGCCGAAAAACGTCAGGTTGAGGCTATGCTTGTCGCCCAATTTTTTGTCGACCGACATAAAATAGGCCCAGGCGTCGTAGTAGGTGCCGGCCACGTAGCCTTCCTGCCCCCATCGGCGCGATCCCGACAGGGAGACGGCCCAGCCGCCGGGCAATTGCCCCGTCGACCAGGTGGCCATGAGGCGGTTGCCGTAGGTGCGGTTCGAAAGGGCGTACGATACGCGCAATTGCTTGCGCTGGTAGGCTGCCCGGGTGTCGACGAGCGAAGCGCCGCCCGGGGAGCCGAATGTGTAGTCGGTAGGCGCCAGGCCGATACTCACGTTGTTGGTGCGCGTTACGTCGTTGAGGCCGCCCCAATTGCTCCAGAAAATACCGCCGGTTTCGGGGTCGTTTACGGAAACGCCGTTGAATAACACCGAGGTGTAGTCAGAGCGGTAACCCCTGATTTGAAAGCGGGCGGGTCCGAAGACAAAAGCGGCGGTAGAGGCAAACAGGTCGCGCGAGGCGGTGAGGATACCCGAGATATTCTCGCTACCGAGTGTTTGCGACTCGTCGGTAGTGAGCGTAATCGTGGGGATGAGGTCTTCGGCGGCCAACTGGTCGGTACTTTCCTGGGGGTACAAGTCGATGGTACCCACGTTGATCTCGGGTTTGCCGTCGGCAACGAGGGTAATTTCTTTGGTTCGGTAACCGGGTTTCGCGAGTGACAGCACAAAGCGGCCCTGGGCATTAAATTGGAACGAAAAGGCGCCGTCGTTGCCGGTGAAGTAACTCACCGACGCCAATCGCACTTCCACGCCGGGAACAGCAGATTGGTTGAGCGTGTCCTGGACTGTTCCCTTAACTGTGACCGTTTGAGCAGTGATGCTGGAAAAAGCGGCGGCGACAAGGAGAAGCGCCGCAGTAAGCACTTTTGAGGGATGAGACATAAGAACTTTTTTGGCTGTAATAAAAGTGAGTGCAAAATTAATACTTCCCGCCAAATGCGCTTTTTTCTGGTGATAAATTAATGTAAAATTGTGAACAGTGAACTGTGAACAGATACCACGAGGGCGCAAACCAAATTGTCGCACAAAACCTCCACAAGAATCGACACGCCCACACCTAGCCGTTCCGGAGGAACGATATCTTTGTAGAATTCCCTTTAAATCAGGCATACGGCATATTACGCTCCGCTGGAGCTTATGGGATCTTTTTATTGCCGATTCTACCAATATTTCGGCCCTCCGGGCCTTTTAAAGGTCAAAAAAGCCCCATCGGGGCGCAAATATGGGTAGAAGATTCATGAACAAAGTGCATTCTAGCTCCAGCGGAGCGCAATATGTCCACGAATTTTATGCAAAATTGTAAAGTGGCAAAGTAGTAATAAGCAATAGACGTTCATGACATTAATGTTTCTCAGATGCGACAATATGGTTGCACCCTACCACGATCTGTTCACAGTTCACTGTTCATAGTTCACTGATCTGTAATCGCATTGATGTTGACGTCGCCAACTTTGATAGCCACAAAATCGGCAATCGTAGTGCCACCTTCGAGATCTGTGATGATCTTTTGCTCTGGAAAGTCTTCAAACCATGGGTTGTTTGGAACCGGAAATACATAATCTTTGGGAACAAATCGCCAACTGGTGTTATTGGGGAAAACGTCTATTAAACCCAACAACAGCTTTCTGATCAATACAATATCCGCTACGGTGATGGCTTTTGACTTATTAACATCGGCGGCAATACGGTGGTAGTTTTGAGGAAGGGGTTGCACGTTTAAGATGTGTTTATTGATGAGAATTATATCAAAAGTGGAAACCCCGTTTTTGTGATTATCATTCTTATAAGGCGTAATTGTATAATTTTGTCCGTTGTGAAGATTATAAAAAGAAAAGGCCCCATTGGTACCGGTCAGGTAGTTAAGGGTGGTATATCCGGTAAGGGCCACATCAACGTTTTTAACCACGTCCCAAGTAGCCGTGGCAATTACACCTTGAATTACAGTTGGGCCAGTCTCACACCAACAAACACTAAACATATCTGTGAAGAAGACATTAGTATCATAAAAAATAAAATTTGCACCTCCTAGCGAACCGTCAGGCTGTACAGAATAAGGGTTAAAAGCGCTGTCCCAAGCGTACAGACGCACAGGAACTTCATCAACACAACCAAAGCAAGTAAATATAATTGAGGTTTGTTCAGGATTGGGCAGATCGGAGCCGTCCATAATATCTTCCATCTTGTGTATGGAATATCGCAGCGGAAGTGTACAATCCGCATTTGCGTTAAGCACAAAATCTTCAGCGTGAACCTCTATTACGCCTAAATCTATTTCACCGTCGCCATCTACATCTGCGTATGGAATGACCGGAAAAAAAATGGTTGTATACGTCAATATCCATGTCACCCCCGGCGCCTGGCAATCCACCACCTCAAACGACAGCATCTCCGCCGCTGTTTGCCCGCAGCTATCCGCAACCTGCAAAACCAACTCGTGGATGCCTACGGCAAAGCTGCCGCTGAAGACGTAATCGGGATAAGCGCCGCTAATCGCATTGGGGACCGGCTGCCCGTCGACTGTTGCCGTTAACTGAGGCACCTCTTGTCCGCAATCGACCGACACACTAAAAGGGATGTCGGCAAAACCCAGGCAGAGGCTGTCGCCGGTGCTGCAGAAGGGTTCGAAGGCGGATACGGAAATCTGCGGTGTAAAAACCCGATTCGGCGCCAGGCTGAGTGACAATCCGGCGGCAGCCATTACTAAAAAAGACAATAAAAAATAGAGATGGGGAAACCAGCCCTTTGGAGTCAGTTTTCTTTTCATGGGATTATGGTTTTTCAACACGACAAAAATGAACACGGGGGGATTGGACAAATATAAGAAAAATGTGCTGATGAGTTAATGTGCTGATGTGCTGATTATTTAACTATTAGCACATTAGCACATTAGCACATTAGCAAATTAGCAAATTAGCACATCATCTTGCGCGCTATCGGGGAAATTACGACCTTTGCGCCGCACAACAACAATTCTATGAGAATAGTCATCTCCCTGGTTATCGCCATCCTTTCATTTACGGGCTTACACGCTCAGCAACAATACAAAATCAGCGCTGTCGGCTTTTACAACTTCGAAAACCTGTTTGATACCCTCGACACGCCCGACGTGTCGGATACCGAATTCACCCCCAACGGCGCCAAACGCTGGAACACCCCGCTTTACATCGAAAAAATGGACCACCTGGCTACCGTCGTATCTCAAATGGGCACAGCCATGACCCCCGACGGCGTAGCCATACTCGGTACCGCAGAAATCGAAAACCGCAAGGTGCTCGAAGACTTCGTCGCCCACCCCAAAGTGGCTTCGCGCAATTACCAGATCGTACACTACGACTCGCCTGACGAACGCGGCATCGACGTGGCGCTACTGTACCAGCCCAAATACTTCAAAGTGACCGGCAGCCGGCCTATTCCAATGGTCACTTTTGAAGAAAACGGCGAGCGCAACTTCACCCGCGACATCCTCTTTGTGTCGGGCGAACTCGACGGCGAACCCCTGCATATCCTCGTCAACCACTGGCCCTCGCGCCGCGGAGGCGAAGCCGCCACAGCGCCTCTGCGCAACGCCGCCGCCCTGCAATGCAAACAAGTGGCCGACTCGCTGATGGCCCTCGACCCCGACGCCAAGGTGATCATCATGGGCGACCTCAACGACGACCCCGTCAACGCCAGCCTACGCAAAGTGCTCAACGCCAAAGCCGATAAAGCCGACGTCAAACAAAACGGCATGTTTAACCCATTCTACGAATTTTTCAAGCAAGGCCTCGGCACCCTGGCCTATAACGACGCCTGGAACCTGTTTGACCAAATCGTGCTGTCGTACGGCCTGGTGCGCGAAAAGGTACCCGGTTATTATTTCTACAAGGCCCACGTGTTCAACCCGCCTTATTTATACCAACCTTCCGGACAATACAAGGGATATCCGCACCGTACTTTCTCCGGAGATACGTATATTGGCGGCTATAGCGACCACTTCCCGGTTTTTGTGTATTTGATTAAACCAAAATAATTATTAATGTTTGATGCTTAATGTTGAATGTTTGATTATTATTTTTTTTATAAATTTAAAAAATATAAATTCATTCAACATCAAACATCAAACATCAAAAAAACGTGTCCATCGATAAAGAACCGCTCGAACTCAACGCCGATTTCCAATATGCACTCGATTTGCTGGAAAAGGAAGGGCGCAGCATGTTCATAACCGGAAAAGCGGGCACGGGAAAATCTACCCTACTCCAGCTTTTTCGCCAGACCACGCGCCGCAAAGCCGTCGTAGTGGCGCCTACCGGCATTGCCGCATTAAATGTAAAAGGGCAAACCATCCACTCCTTTTTCGGCTTTCCGCCCCGGCCCCTCAACCCCCACGACATCAAAAAACGCCGCGACCGCAAGCTGTACAAAAAAATGGAGACGCTGGTCATCGACGAGATTTCGATGGTGCGCGCCGACATGCTCGACAATATCGACTACTTTCTGCGCATCAACCGCGATAACCTCCGCCAACCCTTCGGAGGGGTGCAGGTGGTGTTTTTCGGCGATATGTTCCAACTGCCGCCGGTATTGGCCTCCGATGTGGAAACCCACCTGATGAATTCCCGCTACGACACCCCCTATTTTTTTTCCGCCCGGGTTTTTCAGGATGGCTACGCGATGGAAATGCTTGAACTTCGCAAAGTATACCGCCAGGAAAACCGGCATTTTCTGCGGCTACTCGACGATATCCGCCTCAATAGGCTTGACTCCGAAGACCTGGCCACACTCAACGAGAGACATGTGCCCAACTTCGACCCGCCGGAGTATTACATCACCCTCTCTACCCGCAACGCCCGCGTAGACTCCATCAACCGCCAAAAACTCGACGCTATACCGCTGCAGTCAAAAGGTTATACCGCCCGCGTGACCGGCGATTTCCCGCCCCACTTATTCCCCGCCGAACTTGCTTTGTCACTAAAACCAGGCGCGCAGGTCATGTTTGTCAAAAACGACCCCCAGCGCCGCTTTGTCAACGGCACCATCGGCACTATTGAAAAACTGGAATCAGGCAGCATTACCGTACGCGTAGAAGACCGCTCCGGGCAACGCCAATATATAGAAGTAGAACCCGTCGATTGGGACGTGGTGCGCTACAAATTAGAAGAAAATACCATCGAAACCGAAACCATCGGCACTTTTACGCAATTTCCCCTTCGACTGGCCTGGGCCATCACTATCCACAAATCGCAGGGACAAACCTTCGACAAGGTGATTATCGACCTCGACCGCGGCGCCTTTGAATTCGGACAAACCTACGTAGCCCTCAGCCGATGCCGCACGCTCGAAGGTATCGTGCTTCGCCAACCCATCCAACCCCGCGATATTATGACCGACGAGCGAATTATCGCTTTCTACGAAAAATGGAATCACTGATGAATTGCGGATTGCGGATTGCGGATTGCGGATTGCGGATTGCGGATTGCGGATTGCGGATTGCGGATTTTGTCCAGGATAAATCCGAATTCCGAATTCCGAAATCGCAAATTGTGGATTGCTCTTGTTAATATTATCTAAATGGCCTATCCTCCTGTGCTTTTGTGCGCTAAAGTGCAGATATTTACACCCCAATTACTTAATCCGCAAACATGACTATGAAAAAGTGGCTCCTGTTTTTTTTTCCTGCCCTACTGGCTTTTTTCCACGCACAAGCCGGCGAAGGCGGGTATAACATCCGCGTTAAAATAAACGGTTATACCGAAAGCAACCTCTTCCTGGCCTACCACATGGCCGACAAGCAATACATCAGAGATACCGTAGCCCGCGGCGCAGACGGCTTTTTCGTCTTCAAAGGCGAAGAAAAACTGCCCGGCGGCGTCTACCTCGTAGTAATGGCCCCCGACAACCAGTTTTTTCAGTTGCTTATCAGCGATTACGAGCAAAATTTTACACTGGTCACCGACAAAGAAAAGGCGGTCGAAAAAATTAAATTCGAAGGCGCCCCGGATAATACGCTGTTTTACCAATACATCAATTTCCTCAACAACCGTCGCCCCTTAGCCGATACGCTCAAAGCGCAGATCGACAAATCGGGCGACGACGCCAAAAAGAAGGAAAAACTGCAAAAGAAATTTGAGGAGGTAAACAAAGAAGTCGAAGACTACCAGAAAAAGATCATGGCAGAGCAGCCCAAAACGCTCACCGCCGCCTTGATCAAGGCCAATATGCCGTTTGAATTTCCCGAATTCACCGGCGACAGCACCGAGATACAAACCAAACGCTGGCGCTATACCCAGGATCACTATTTTGACAACGTAGACCTGACCGACCCGCGACTGCTACGCACGCCTTTTTTGTATTCCCGGATCGATTATTATGTAAACAAACTCCAGGTACAGCACCCCGATACCCTGTCGAAAGCCACCGTGTACCTCCTCGAACGCCTTCGTCCGGCGGAAGAAAGCTTCAAGTTTTATCTGATCCACTTTCTCAACCAATTCGCCAAATCCAATATCGTAGGGCAAGACGCCGTGTATGTGAACCTTGTGGACAGGTACTACGCCACCGGCCTCGCGCCCTGGACCGAAGAAGAGCAACTCAATAAAATCCTGGAATCGGCCAAAACCCTTAAACCCCTGCTGATTGGTAAGATTGCCCCCAACATATCATTGGAAACCAGGGCCGGCCAAAAAATCTCGCTCTATGACGTCAAGTCGGAGTATACGATCCTATATTTCTGGCGCTATGACTGCGCCGTGTGCAAAAAATCTACGCCCGACCTGAAGGCATTTTATGAAAAATTCAAGGATAAAGGCGTGAAAATCATGGCCGTCTGCGTGAAATTCACCGATGAGGTGCCCAAATGCTGGGAATACGTCGACGAAAACGGCACGCAGGACTGGCTGCACTGCGCCGACCCCTACAACGTGTCGCGTTATACCTCTATCTACGATACCCGCTCTACCCCGCTGATTTTTGTGCTCGACAGCAAAAAGGAGATCCTCTCCAAGCGCATTGCCGCCGAGCAACTCGACGACGTGATGACGCGTATTATCGAAATGAAGAAGACGAAATAAGCTGCCTAACCGGTTATGCGTATTAAATGGATGGCATGGGCGGCCTTATTGCTCGTCGCCTCCTGCGTATCGCGAAATAAAGACGCAGAGCGAAATCGGGAAGATGGACAACCCGCCCGGCTCGATGTAGTAGCTTCTCCTGCCTTGTTGCGCGAAGCCGCCGGTGAAAATGCGAAGGTAATACAGCGGCTGCCCAAAGGCGCCACCCTTTTTGCGCTGCCGGAAGTAAGCCGTTTCACCACGCCGCTACAACTTCAGGGCAAGACCTACGACGAGCCCTGGCTGCTCGTGAAAACTCCCGAGGGCGCCAAAGGCTGGGTGTATGCCGCCGATGTGCAACTCCATGCTACGGAGGAATCGGCCCGACGCATCTTTAAACTCGAAAACCGCTTGCAGAGTATGGCCGGCGCCTCATTCCGGGCCCGGCTGACCCAGTACCGCGAAGAATACCAGGCTATCACCGATGCCGATGATTTCGCCGTCGTTTTCCGCAACGGCCGCACGCAGTGCGACTCGCTGGTAACCGTGCTTGCCGCCAAGGTAGCGCCGGCAAACGGCGCCCCCGCCGACTTGTTTTGGCTGGGAGAGGTATTCCCAGGGTATGCCCCGCAATTGGTGGCCGAAGGCACGGCCTACCACCTGTTTGAAGATTACCGCCAATGGCTGCAAAAAGCCCGGCAAACCCCCGAAAGCGACGACGACGAGCTGATTCAACTTTTTATCAGCGCTTTTCCCGACGATAGCATCGCCTTTTTTTTTCCGGTGTGGACCATCCAAACTACCGATTACAGCGGGCATAGCCTGCTGGGGCGCGGCCACCACCTGCGGCTGCTTCGGCAAGTGCAGGCACTCCTGACCCGCAGCAAACGCTTCGAACCTGAAATTACGGCACTAAAAGCCGATTTACTCAACGATATGACCCAAGCCGGTGTTACTTATTGGGAAAGCCTCGAAAAAATAATCGCCGAACTCGACGCTATTTTAGCCGCAGATTTCTCATTTTGGTCGCCGGCAGACAAGATTGCCCTGCAAACCCGCCGCAATCAACTGGAACGACCGGAAGATTACGGCATTCAGGTGAATCAGCAGTCAGGTCTTAGCGATTAGCAGTTAGATCCTAAAAGCTGATAGCTAACCGCTAAGACCTAACTGCTAATTGCTAACTGCTAACAAAAAAACAATGGCCATCCTCACAATACTAACCCTCATCGTAGCCGTCATCGGCGTAGTGTTGTTAACCCAGGTAATGAAACTCTTCCAGCCGGGCGAACGCAAAATGCAGCAGGAAGTCAACAACATGCGTCTCGACATGCAAAAATGGGTTGGCGAACTGGTACCTATCGACAAAAAAGAATTGGAGCTGTTTTCGCTAAGCCAGATCAAACAGGTATTGCGCAAGCGCTGGACGACCTCCGCAAAAGGTATATTCACTACCATTTATAACGAACCCATAATAGCCTATAGCTACAAGCAATTCTTGGGGCGCGGCCGCCACGCCCTGCTCTACGCCCGCTCGGCCAGCCACGAATACGCCTTCTGGATCAGGCCCAAAGGCGTGCAAGTGGTGATCGACAACAAACTGGTGGGTACTTATAAAGACAATACCCTCCTGAGCGCCAAATCAGGAAAACCCATCGCGATACTACAACCCGAGACCCAAAACTCGCTGCTCCCCGTTCGCATCAACAACCGCGAAGTGGGCAGCCTGGTATCCGCCAATCCCGCTGCCGGCAAGGGACTCAGCCAGCGCGCCTTCGAATTTTTAAAAAACGATATCACCGAAGAGGAAGAAACGCTCTTGCTTGCACTCTCCGTGCTGGAACTGGTAAACCGCAAGGTCGAATAAATATATATGCCGCTTCCTTTGAGAATCTCTGTTTTCCGGCTTAAATTGTTGCCCAATATCAAGCAACTACACGCAAGTGTTGAACCTTTTGTACCCCGTGTTGTTTAGCTTCTGATTTTTTGGGGTATTTCAAAAATGTAGTCATGAGCTTAAGCGAAAAAGTAAACCTTATCATATACCGTTTTCAGGAGCGGGGGCTCGAAATTTTTCTTGTAAATGATAAAGAGGCCGGCGAAAACTGGGGCCTTCCGCAAGGAAACCCACAAGACGATAAATCCAAAGACCTCCTCCAGGCCGACCGCGTGATCGAACTCGACCCTGTGACCGAAGCCGACGGCCATACCCGCAAAGCCTGGGCCGTGGAAGGCGACTGGCACGAAATTCCCTCTCTCAAGCATATGCTGCTCGAAGATGCGCTTCAAATTAAAGACAAACTGGAAAGTATGGATAAAGGCGCCTTTTTTGCAGTAAAAGAAGCCTTCAAAAAGGTAATGCCCCACCAGTACAAGTACCTGAAGGAACTCAAAGATATCCTCCTCGACCGGCACTCCATCCGCGATCTCTGATCTAAGTGCTGACTGCTGAGTGCTGATCAGCTCAGATACTCCCCCGCGATGGGAATAAAACGCCATCGCTACGGAGCGCTTGGTAGCTGACTGCCGACTGCTGATTGCTGATTGCTGACTGCCAATCAGAACTCAGCGCTCTTGGGCGTCCGCGGAAAAGGAATCACGTCGCGAATATTACCCATACCCGAGATAAACAGCACCATGCGCTCGAAGCCGAGGCCGAAGCCGGCATGCGGGCAGCCGCCGAATTTGCGCAATTCGAGATACCACCACAATTCTTCTTCCGGAATACCGAAAGCTTTAACGCGCTCTAGCAGCACGTCGTGGCGTTCTTCGCGCTGAGAGCCGCCCACCACTTCGCCGATGCCGGGGAATAGCACATCCATCGCAGCAACCGTGTCGCCGGGAGCGCCGTCGGTGCCGGGTTCGTTGATGCGCATATAAAATGCCTTAATCGCAGCGGGATAATTGCGCACGATCACCGGCTTTTTGAAGTGTTTCTCCACCAGCCAGCGTTCGTGTTCGGCTTGCAGGTCTTTGCCCCACTCGGGCGTAAACTCGAAGCGGTCTTTTTTGAATTCTTTGGAATCGCGCAGCAGGCGGATGGCCTCGGTGTAGGTGATGCGCTCGAATTCGTTGTCGACCACAAAGCGGAGGGTTTCCACCAAGGGCATCGGGCGGCGATCCTCGGTTTTCATATTTTTCTCCAGGTCGGCGATGCGCTGGTCGAGGAAGGCCAGGTCGTCGGCGTAATTGTCGAGCACAAACCGGATGAGGTATTTGAGAAAATCCTCTACCAGGTTCATGTTGTCTTCGATATCAAAAAACGCGACTTCGGGTTCGATCATCCAGAATTCGGCCAGGTGGCGGGTGGTGTTGGAGTTTTCGGCCCGGAAGGTGGGGCCGAAAGTATACACCTTGCCCAGTGCCAATGCGCCGATTTCGCCCTGCAACTGCCCTGATACCGTAAGGTTGGTGGCCTTTCCGAAGAAGTCGGCTTCGAAGTCGACTTCGCCGTTTTCTGTGCGCGGCAGGTGGTCGAGGTCGAGGGTGGTTACTCTGAACATCTCGCCCGCGCCCTCGGCGTCGCTGCCCGTGATGATGGGCGCGTGCAGGTAGAAATAGCCGCGGTCGTGGAAGTATTTGTGGATAGCATAGGCTATGCCGTGGCGGATGCGAAAGACGGCGCTAAACGTGTTGGTCCGCATCCGAAAATGGGCTTTCTCGCGCAGGAATTCCATGGTTTGGAACTTAGGCTGCAGCGGATATTGCTCGGGGTCGGCGGCGCCCCAGAGTTCAATCTTGTCGGCCAGCACCTCTACTGCTTGTCCGGCGCCCTGCGATTCCTGCAGGCGGCCCGTCACGCCGATACAGGCGTGGAAGGTTATTTTTTTGAGTAAATTTTCGTCAAACCGCTCGAAGTCGACCACTACCTGCAAGGTTTTTGCAGAGGAGCCGTCGTACAAGGCAATGAAGCGGTTGGAGCGAAAAGCCCTTACCCAGCCCATTACAGTCACTTCCTGGCCTATGGCCGGGTTTGCTAACACGGTTGCTATATCGGTGCGCCTGATCATGATTTCGTCGTTTGAGGCGGCAAAAGTACGGCAGATTGCGGGAAAACGCAAATAATTTCGGATTTCGGATTTCGGATTTCGGATTTCGGATTGCGGATTGCGGATTGCGGATTGCGGATTGCGGATTGCGGATTTCGGATTTCGGATTGCGGATTTATCCTGGTTCAATCCCAAATCCGCAATCCGAATTCCGAAATCGAAAATTGCGAATTGGGGGCTCTACAATATTTGAAGTATTTGATATAGGATTATTGTGCTATTTCGTACTTTTGAAAGTAATATTATAACAAAACAATTACCCCATTATGAACAAACGAGAACTACAGGATAGGCTAAAAAATTATGCTTTATCCATCATCTTTTTCACTGAACAATTACCCGATGTATACAAGTACAAGGTTGTAACAAACCAAATTATTCGCTCTAGTTCATCTTCTGCGGCAAATTACAGGGCAGCCTGCAGAGCAAGATCTGCGGCTGATTTTATCGCAAAAATGGGAATTGTAGAAGAAGAACTCGATGAAACTCTATTTTGGCTGGAATTCATCATAGGTATTTCTGATAAATGGGAATTACATATTACCCCTCTTTCAAAAGAAGGGAATGAACTGCTTGCTATCATCGTATCTTCGATTGTAACTGCAAAGAAAAATAATTCAAAAAATAAATAATTGCTTATGTACCCTGCATAAATCCGAAATCCGAAATCCGAATTCCGAAATTCTACCAGCTACTGCCGCCGCCGCCGCCGAAGCCGCCGCCGGAAAAACCGCCGCCGCCAAAGCTACCGCCGCTACTGCTTTTGGGGGCGGGCGTACTCACAAACGTACTCCCGGTCGATTGCATGGCATTGCTGAGTTGGCTGGTAAAATAGATAGTAGAAAACGGCCGCGAGCTGTCGCCGTGGTACCAATTGGGCGTGGGCACGGCGAGGTCTTTGAATTTTTCGGCCCAACCTTCTACGCGATCAAAGACCATGGCATAAGGCAACGTCTTATCGAAATAATGGGGATCTTCTTTCAGAAAAGCTTCCAGTCGGGGCATCTCGGCTTCTTCGACAAACATTTTGAAGCCGTCGGCCTGCTGGTAGGCTTCCAGTCCCATCGGCGCCTTTTTGGGCATTTTTACACCAAAAATAATCATTGCAATTGCGCTGACCAGCACGCCGATGCCGAATTCGCGGCTGACGACGTCGTCGCCGGTCAGTAGGGCCACACCCAAGCCTAATACACCCACACCGCAAGCAATTATACCCAATACCATTAGCAACACGCCCGCGCCGCGCGAACGCGGCACGTAAAATGTTCGTTCCTTGATGCGCTGTTCGAGTTGTTTTTTGGCTTGAGTAAAATGCACGTAAAACTTATCGCGCAATTGGATCAGATGTGTTCTTTCGCCGATATCCGGATTGGAGCCAAAAAGCCCCCTCCAAATGGTTTGTTCATAAGCCGGACGGTCGGCAGGCAATTGGTTCACCAGCTTGAATTCGTAATTCCGACTCGAGAGGAATTTCTTTTCCAACTCCGTGATTTCTATCAATCCCTGTGCGCCCCAATACGGGATGAGCGCCAGCAGGTCGCGGTCGTGCAACTTGTCGTCGATGATGATGCCGGCTTCTGAAGGCGGCAGATCGGCAGGCGGGTAGTAGTGTACCATCCGTGTAGTGCGCTCGTCGCGGCCCCAGCGGTCCCATATTGCGTAAAGCAAACCGATAATTAACAAAGGAAGGAACAGGAATTTGTTGTTAACCCACCACAATGCCTGGGTATACGCAAACGGCGGACTGGCGGAAATAGCGTCGCCGGGTATCGCCAGGTCGAATGCGAGCGTATGGCCGGGCGCCATAAACGGGTATGCCGTGATGACGGCTTCGGCGGCGTGAGAGCCTACCTTTTTTACGTCGATTTGATCGCGCTGCTGTTCGTCGTTGTCGGCATAGGCGTTAAAATCGACGTCGGTGACGCCGGCGGGCCAGGTGATGTGCAGGCTTTTGCGCAACACCGGCTCGTCGAAGCTGAGGGGTGCGGGGTGTTGAAAAAGCAGCCTGTCGCCATCGGCTAGTAAATTACCATAGAGCTCATAAGTGATGATGATTGTGGCCACTCCCTCGTCGTCGAGTTGGTCGAGTTTGACGCAGGCGCCGGAGCCGGAGTAACAACGCTTGCCGCCGGCTACTTCCAGGTTGCGCAGGGCATAGCGGTACCTGCCGCCGGCCAGGTTATAAAAACCGGTGGGTAGGCCGTCGATATAAGGGTAAAAATACCGTTTCCAGCGTTCGGTATCTCCCAGTACTTTTATTTGAAATACTTCCCTGACTTTCGATATCCCGTTTTTTTGAATGTCAATTTCGGTATCGTGGCGGCGGATGACCACGCGTTTGGCGATAGCTTCGGGCGGCAGGGGCACCAGTTGGAGAAAATCTTTGGGGAAAGAAACGCCTACCGTCAATCCCTCATGGGCGCCGAGCATACTGGTCGTCTTGCCTTCCAGAAAACGGCGGCCGGGATCGAGGCGGTATTCCACGTTGCCGCCGGTGCGGCCGTAATATCCGCTGGACACAAAATGGCGCACCTCGTAATTGGCGGGTATGGGCTTGTCCCACTCCACCCGAAAAGTAGCTGCATTAATCTGCACATCCCAGTCCTGGCCGATGAGATTCCAGTACAATTCGCTGAAGTCATCGAAAAAGCTGACCACATTGTACACCTTATAACGGATGACAAAGCGCTGGGCGCCGTCGACAGTTTCGTCGGGGTCGCCGATGCGCAGCACCTCGTAATCGCCTTCTTTGTAGCTTTCAAATTGCCAGTCGTCGACCTGGAAATCTTTGTAGAAAAGGGTGATTTCCTCGTTGCCCTTGTAGGCTCGCCGGGCCTGTTCGCCGTTGGGAATAGCCTCGTTGTAATACCGGAAAGGCATATTGCGTATGATGCCGTGCCGTTCTTCGGTAAAAACGACGTCGATGGTTTCTACCACATCCAGCACTCCGTCGTTGGACAGGCGCACGCGGATGTCGTATTTATCAATATAAAAAGCTTCGGCTGCCAGGTTTTGACCCAACAGTGCGAAAGCCAAAAAGAGGAGGAATTTCCGCATGATTTAGAATTTCACCTGTACGTTTTCGGCTTCTTCCGGGTTTTCCAGTTCGAAGAACGGGCGGCGCTGGAAGTTGAACAATCCGGCTATGACCATTGAAGGAAAAGTTTCGCATTTGTTGTTGAAGTCGCGCACCGTAGCCTGGTAGTAGCGACGCGACATCTGCAGATTGTCTTCTACTTCCGACAGCGAGCTCATCAATTGCTGGAAATTGGTATTGGCTTTTAATTCCGGATAATTTTCCACCACGGCGAGCACCGAGCGCAGCGCGCTGGACACCATCGATTGAGCGGAGCCTTGGGCGCTTACATCGTCGGTGGGCACCTGCAAGGCAGAGTTGCGGGCTTGTACCAATCTTTCGAAAGTCTCTTTTTCGTGGGTAGCATAACCTTTTACGGTTTCTACCAGGTTGGGAATGAGGTCGAAGCGGCGCTTGAGTTGCACCTGAATATTACCCCAGGCTTCGTCTACTTTGTTGCGCTGGCGCACCAGCCCGTTGTACATGCCAACTATTACTATTGCCAATACAACTATCGCAATGGCGAAAATGAGCATAGGAATGGTGTTTTGGTGAAGAAAGATAAACAAATATAGCATAAATGTAGTCAGTTGTCGGTTGTCGGTTGTCAGTTCTCGACTACTATCGACAAAGAACCGACAACTGATAACCCATAACCGACAACTTTTCCCTCATCTCTTTGTACTTTCACCTCCGTTCCCCATTTTTGCACTTGCGCCTATACCGGCCGTACCCATAATAGACAAACGATGGCTAACGTAATCACCTACAGTCTTTTTACCGAATTCGATATCAACCTGTTTAAAGCGGGGAAACACTTTCGCATCTACCAGAAGCTGGGCAGTCACCCGATGGAACTGGAAGGGCAACACGGCGCCTACTTTGCCGTGTGGGCGCCAAACGCGCAAGCGGTTTCGGTAATAGGCGATTTCAACGGCTGGAACCGCCACACGCACCCGCTCAACCCCCGCTGGGACGGCTCCGGCATCTGGGAAGGCTATATCCCAGGGGTGGGCAAAGGGGCATTGTACAAATACCACGTCCACGCCCGCGACGGGCGGCGCCTGCAAAAAGGCGACCCCTACGCCCTTTTCTGGGAAATCCCGCCCAATACGGCTTCTATCGTGTGGGACCTCGAATACCAGTGGAACGACTCGGGCTGGATGAAAAACCGCCACGCCGTCAACGCCCTCGACAAGCCTTTTTCGGTGTACGAAGTCCACATCGGCTCCTGGCGCAAACGCGCCGGCGGCGCCGAATCGCTGAGCTACCGCGAACTGGCCGACGAACTGGTGAGTTATGTGAAAGAAATGGAGTTTACCCACGTGGAGTTTATGCCCGTGATGGAACACCCCTATTTCCCGTCGTGGGGCTACCAGACCACCGGCTATTTTGCGCCTACCAGTCGCTTCGGTACGCCGCAGGATTTCATGTACCTCATGGACGCCTTCCACCAGGCCGGCATCGGGGTGTTGCTCGATTGGGTGCCCTCGCACTTCCCCAGCGACGCCCACGGGCTGGCCGACTTTGACGGCACCCACCTCTACGACCATGCCGACCCCCGGCTGGGTTTTCACCCTGACTGGAAAAGCTGCATTTACAACTACGGTCGCAACGAAGTACGCAGCTTCTTGATTTCCAATGCTTTATTTTGGCTCGACATATACCACGCCGACGGACTTCGCGTAGATGCCGTGGCTTCCATGCTGTACCTCGACTACTCGCGTAAGCAGGGCGAGTGGATACCCAATCAATACGGCGGCAACGAAAACCTGGAAGCTATCGCCTTCCTCAAAGAATTCAACGAAACCGTCTACAAAGAATTTCCCGACGCCATCACCATCGCCGAAGAATCGACGGCCTGGAGCGGCGTTTCGCGCCCGGTCTTTACCGGCGGGCTCGGCTTCGGCCAGAAGTGGATGATGGGCTGGATGCACGATACGCTCAATTATTTTAAAAACGACCCCATCCACCGGCGCTACCACCACAACATGATCACTTTCAGCATCGTATATGCTTTTAGTGAAAATTTCATGTTGCCCCTCTCGCACGACGAAGTGGTGCACGGCAAAGGCTCCTTGATACGCCGCATGCCCGGCGACGAATGGCAGCGATTCGCCAACCTGCGCACGCTTTTCGGCTATATGTTTACCCACCCCGGCACCCGCCTGCTATTTATGGGCGGCGAATTCGGACAGACCAGCGAGTGGAGCCTCGAAAAAGGCCTCGATTGGTGGCTGTTGCAATACGACGTGCACAAGGGTATGAAAGCTTGGGTAAAAGCGCTCAACCACTATTATACCCACCAACCCGCGCTGTACGAAAAGCAGTTTGCGCCCGAAGGTTTTGAATGGGTGGAACACAACGACCTCAGCAACAGTGTATTATCCTACCTGCGAAAAGGCGCTAATGCCAATAAACCTGTACTGGTGGTGTGCAATTTCACGCCGGTAGTTCGCGAAGGCTACGAGTTGGGCGTACCCCAGGGCGGAACCTGGAAAATCGCGCTCAACAGCGACGACAAGGTCTACGGCGGCAGCGGTTATGCGGTTGCCGCATCTGCGAAAGCAAAAAAAGAAACCAAACACGGCAGGCCCTACGTTATTTCGGTCAATTTGCCGCCGCTGGCGGTGCTGGTATTAGAACACGGCGCAGAGAAATCGACCAAACAGACCAACACCGGGAAATCCCGAAAAAAATCGGATTAACCCGTAGAGACGCCATGCATGGCGTCTCTACGGTATTCGATTTTCGATGAATTGCCGTAATTCCTCGCCATGGAGGTTCTTCGCCAGCACCTTGCCATCCTGATCCAGGATAAAATTGGCGGGAATCGTGCGGATGCGGAGGGCGTCCATCAGGGGTGTCTCGTCGCCGGTGAGGTGAGAGGTTTGGGGCCACACCGCGCCGTCCTTGGCGATCGCATTTTTCCAGGCGTTTTCGCCGCTATCGATAGAATAGCCGATGATTTGCAGGCCCTTATCGCGATAATTGTCCCAGAGCGGCGCCAACACCTCGCGATTTTCGCGGCGGCAGGGGGCGCACCAGGAGGCCCAGATATCGAGGATCGTCAATTTATTTCCCAGCAGACTTTTCAGGGCCACCGTATCGCCGGCCTGGGTGGGCAGTGGAAAATCGGGGATGATATCGCCGACCAGCACGGGCAGTTTTTCGGCGCCGGCCTGGTCGCATAGTTGCCTTACAAAAGGCATTTCGGCTTGTTGGCTTGACCAGCGCCCGCATTGGCGATGCAGAAACTCGGGCACGCGCTCGAAATCGTTGGAGGGGCTCACCCAGCGGGTAGCGGACAAAGCAGCCCAAGCTGATTTTGTCGTATCCGCGAATGCCATCAGGGGTTGCTGAAATTCAAGCAGGGCTTTTTCCTGTTCTATTATGGCGTGTTCATCGTTGTCAATAGCCGCCATAACCGATTGCCATTTGGCGAAAGCCAGATGACGAATATCCCGCACTTGTAGCAACGCCTGATTATCGGGAGAAGGTTTTGCAATAGAAAAGCCGGCCTGAAAGCGATCGGATTGGGCTGTAATCGATATGTTTTCGCCAGGCGCTATCAATACCGGCATATAATTAGCCGAGGAGATATCGTCGTCTTCCAATTTATTGGCAAAACGGCTTTCCTTACGTTGTATTTCAATCTGATACAAGCCTGGGCGTTCGATTTTGGGTATATTTTTAAAATTAAAATTACCCGCTTTGTCTGCCACGGCAGAATCAACCACAATGCCTGCATAATTGGCATTGAGCTCGGCAAAACTGCGGGGTTGCACCAGGTAGAGGACTGGTTTCCAGTCGGGGTGTGGGGTAATTTTGCCGGAAATGCCGGGTTGTGTAGAACTACACCCCTGTGTGGCAGAAAATAAGAGCAGAAAGAGGACAAATTTGTGGAATGCCATAAGCTGGAGAGACTATTCGGTTTAGATGGGGCAAAAATAGGATGAAGGGGTATAGTTTTTTGTAATGGGGATCACAGTATTCCACTATTAAATGGGCTTTGGATACGTACCCCGGATAAGATGGCGCCATTTTGCATATCTTCGGTTATAACGGTATGGCATTGAGCTCTTTTTGCCGCAGCAATAATTACACTATCCCAGTATGAAAGCTGATTTAGCGTTTGAATATCAATAGCTTCGTTAATGAGATCAGCATTTACCGTCACAACTTCAAGTAGCGCTAAATCATTGATTACAGCTTTAATTTTATGTGGGGGTTGTTTGAATTTACCCAGCATTACGGCTGCAAATTCATTTAGCACTTGCGTACTGAGCACGAACATCACCTCGCCTCTACCTTTTTCCAGGATTCGCTGGCAGGTTTGGCTTTTATCTGATTCATCCTCACTGAAACAGTACACCAAGAAATTCGTATCAAGAAAGTACTTTCCTGTCATATAGTTCGTTTCGGTTCCATTTCCAATCTTTGGTTTGTATTTTTATATCCCTGGTATGTGATAATAGTTTTTGGATGGGGTCCTGTTCAGGAGGGCTCACGGCTTGCCTTAATAAATTGCGGATGAATTCATTGAGCGTTGTGCCTTGCTGGGCTGCATATTCCCGGCTGCGGCGTAGCAAATCGTCAGGTATTGATAAGGTCAAATTTTTCATTTTACACAGGTTATGTGTACAAATATACACAACATAAATGTGCCAGTCAAGATAAAATTAATGAAAACATTCTTTAACCTTAATCAAAACGCCCCCCCGATTGTTTACCCCAGGTTAATCAACCACACATGAAAAAATACGGATTACTAACTTTATTACTGATAGCTGCCGGCTTCGCCACGGCCCAGACCGGCATCGTCAAAGGCCGTGTGACCAACGGCATCAACAACGACCCCGTCGGCTTTGCCAATGTGATCGTGGTGGGTACCGACCTGGGCGCCATCACCGACGACCTGGGTAACTACGAAATCACCGGCTTAATACCCGGGCTCTACGACATCAAAGTCAGCTTCCTGGGCTTCAACGAGGTTACCGAATTCGAAGTACAGGTCACCAATTCCAAACCCGCGGTAGTGGATTTCGAACTGGAAGAAAGCGCCGAGGAATTGCAGGAAGTAGTGGTGCAGGCCTCGCCCTTCCGAAAAACCGAAGAAAGTCCCGTCTCCCTGCGCACCATCGGCGTGGCGGAGATACAGCGCAACCCCGGCGGCAACCGCGATATTTCGAGGGTAGTGCAGTCGCTGCCCGGCGTGACCACCTCCGCCTCCTTCCGCAACGACCTCATCATCCGCGGCGGCGCGCCCAACGAAAACCGATTTTTCCTCGACGACGTAGAGGTGCCCAATATCAACCACTTTGCCACACAGGGCTCTTCGGGAGGACCCGTAGGACTTATCAACGTCAATTTTATCCGCGAAGTCGACTTTTTTAGCAGCGCTTTCCCGGCAGGCCGCGGCAATGCCCTGAGCTCGGTGTTCAACTTCAAGCAGCGCGACGGCCGCAGCGACCGCCTCGGCGGCAACTTTATGGTAGGCGCCTCCGACATCGGCCTCACCCTGGAAGGCCCCATCGGCAAAAAAACGACTTACCTGGTCTCGGCCAGACGCTCTTATCTGCAATTTTTGTTTAAAGCGCTGGGACTGCCCTTCCTGCCCACCTACAACGACTTCCAGGCCAAAATCAAACACCGCATCGACGAGCACAACGAAATCACGTTTATCGGACTGGGCGCCATCGACCAGTTTGCGCTCAACCTCGAAGCCAACGAAACCGAAGAGCAGCAATTCCTGCTCGACCGACTGCCCGTGTCGCCACAGTGGAATTACACCAACGGACTCGTTTACAAGCGCTACCGCCAGTCGGGCTTTTTTACGTTTGTGCTCAGCCGCAGCATGCTCAACAACGAAGCAGAAAAGTATTTCAAAAACGACGATAGCTCGGAAGACAACCTCCTGCTGCGCTACCGCTCGCAGGAAATCGAAAACAAACTGCGCATCGAAAATACCGGCAAGGTGGGCGATTACAAATACAACTACGGCGTAGGTTACGAATATGTAAAATACAACAACCGCACCTTCAACCGCATCTTTACGGCTGCGGGGCCGCAAACCATAGATTTCAGCTCGGCCATCGAACTGCACAAATACTTCTTCTTCGGGCAGATGAGCCGCAAATTGTTGCAGGAGCGCCTGTCGCTGTCGGCAGGTTTGCGCGCCGACGCCAACAACTACTCCGAAGAGATGAGCAACCCGCTCACCCAGTTGTCGCCGCGTTTTTCGCTGGCCTACTCGCTCACCGACCGGCTGTCGCTCAACTTCAACACCGGCATCTACCACCAGTTGCCGCCGCTAACCGTGTTGGGCTACCGCGAAGACGACCGGCTGATCAACCGCGACAACGGCATCAAATACATCCGCAATACCCACCTCGTGGGCGGCATCGAATTCAATACCGCCGCCAGCTCCCGTATTACCGTGGAGGGGTATTACAAAATGTACGACAACTACCCGTTTTTGCTGCGCGACAGCCTGACGCTAGCCAACCTCGGCGCTGACTTTGGCGTATTGGGCAACGAGCCGGCCATTCCCCGCTCAAAAGGGCGCGCCTACGGTCTCGAATTTTTATTCCAGCAGCGCCTTTACAAAGGCTATTACGGCATCCTGTCGTATACGCTGGGTTGGAGCGAATTTGAAGACAAAAACGGCAAATACATCCCTTCGTCGTGGGATGCGCGGCATATTGTAAATGTCGTTTTTGGTAAAAAATTCAAACGCGACTGGGAAGTAGGCATCAACTGGCGTTTCCAGTCGGGACTGCCGGCAACGCCGTTTAGCGACGCTTCCAGCCTGGTACTCAACTGGGACGTCAACGGCGGCGGCATCCGCAACTTCAACCGGCTAAATACCCTGCGCAGCGACGCCGGCAACGCCATCGACCTGCGCGTAGATAAAAGGTGGTATTTCAACAAATGGAGCCTTAATTTGTATTTGGATATAGAAAACATAACCGGCAACGCCATAGGCAACGACCAGCTCATCCTGGACCGCCCCCTCGATGAAAACGGCCAACCCATCGGCGGCGCCATCATTGAAAACCCGGAAGCGCCCATCGATCAACAGCGCTACCGCATCAAAACCATCAACGACGCACAGGGCACAGTGTTACCCAGCATCGGAATAATGGTAGAATGGTAAATGTATGTCCGCTTACAAAGTCAAAGAAATATTCTATACCCTGCAAGGCGAGGGCGCCCAGAGCGGGCGCCCTGCCGTCTTTTGCCGTTTTACGGGCTGCAACCTCTGGAGCGGCAGAGAAGAAGACCGCAGCACGGCTATCTGCCAGTTTTGCGATACCGACTTCTGGGGCATGGACGGACTCAACGGCGGGCGCTATGCTACTCCCCGGGAGTTGGCGGCCAAGGTAGCTTCGCTATGGCCTACCGAGCTCCACATAGGCCGCCCTTACGTGGTATGCACCGGCGGCGAACCCCTGCTCCAACTCGACAAAGCCCTCGTCGACGCCTTTCACGAGGCAGGCTTTGAAGTCGCCGTAGAAACCAACGGTACTATGGCCACCCCCGCCGGCATCGACTGGATCTGTATGAGTCCCAAGGCTAATACGGAGTTGGTGCTGCTAAGCGGCCACGAACTCAAACTGGTGTACCCCCAGTCTGGCGCGGAGCCGGAGTTTTTTACCCAACTCGACTTTCAACACTTTTTCCTGCAGCCCATGGACGGCCCTTTCCGCGAAACCAACACCCAACTGGCGCTCGACTATTGCCTGCAACACCCCCAGTGGAGACTCAGCCTCCAGACGCATAAATTGCTGAATATTCCCTAAATTGGGCTGAAAATCATAAGCCCATGAAAACACTTCGCGCTTTTACACTGGTGGGTGCATCACTATTACTCTCTTTTTCCCTTATTTCTCAAAACAGTCCCGGCCGGGGCGCCTGGCTCATTGACGGAAGCGGGCTTATCAGCCACAACCTGGACGGCACCAATCGCAATTTTTTTGCCTCTCCATATATCAAAGGCGGGTATTTTTTCTCTGATCGACTGGTATTGGGCCTGGAAGCTTTTACGTATTACAGCTATACTAATGACTTGATTTACAACAGCTATGTTGACTTGCGGCCTTTTGCCCGGTATTATTTTGGCTCCAAAGAACACTACTGGAGGCCTTTTGCCTATGCAAGTCCTGGCTGGCAACATGGTTTTTTTCGCTATCAAAGCCAAAAAGCGAGAGGAGATAGTTATTCTGCCGATATCGGTGGCGGCGTCGCTTTTTTCCTGGCGCCGGGTTTGGCGTTGGAAGGCACATTGGGTTATGTCGGCGAATACGGCGAGTTTAAGCCGAATCAGGATGTGCTGCTTCAATTGGGCATACAAGCCTTCCTGCAGCGCCGCAGCGAAGAAGATAGACAGGTAGCGCCGCTTTTGGAGAAAGGCGCTATGCAGATCGGCCTCAGCGGCGGCGGCGGCTGGCTAAATATAGGTGTGTATGACGACTGGTATTTCGAGATAAGACCAAGTGTGGCGTATTTTGTAATCAATAATTTGGCCGTAGGCGGCGCCCTCACCCTCGCCATTGCCGAAAACAACCAAATAATAGAACCCGAACCTTTTGTGCGCTATTATTTTGGGGCCGGCAACGGCAGGCTGCGCCCCCTCGTAGAAGCCGGCGGCGGTTTTCGCTTCCAGTTACAGGCCGAAAAACCCAACAAGCTGAATATCAATCTGAAAGCCGGCGCCGGTCTGGCCTGGTTTGTGCGACACAACATCGCGATAGAGGGTTTGTTTTATTATTCCAAATTCAGGTTGGAAGACGAAAATGTGAATAATAATGATTTTTTGGATTTTGTGATTGGGTTTCAGTATTTTTTGCAGTCCGGAAAATAACCGGGATGATTGCAAGGCAACTCACAGCCGGGGATTTTTTAACTAGGATTTGGGGGATTTATAAGGATGGGAAAGGATGTTTGATGTTTGATTTTTGATGTTGGATGTTTAATGTTAAATTATTTTATATACGTAATTAAAAATTAATCAAGCATTAAACATCAAGCATTAAACTTGTCATGCCCGCCAGGGCATCTGTACACGAAACGCTTGAACAGGCTAGTGCTACCGTGATGTAGCAGATTCCCTGGCGGGAATGACAACGTTAAAGACAATGAAAAAACAGTGAAATCCTTCTAATCCGCGAAATCCGTGATTCAGCCCCCCCAGCCGAACAAGGTAAAAAGGTAAAAAAACCAAAAACTAACGAGCCGCCCTGGCAAGGCGAAAGCCGAGGTTGTAGCTGCGGCGGTCCGGGGTGCTGTTGCCCCGGCCAGCGCAACGCGCGTAGACGGGGACGTTGACCCACGACCCGCCACGGCGAACCCGGAAGGGGCCACTACTGGGGCCTTTGGGATCGGCTTGGGTGCTTGTTGGATAAGTACCGTACCAGTCCCAGCACCACTCCCAGACGTTGCCGCTCATATCGTACAGGTCGAGGCTATTAGGTGAGAAGCTGCCTACGGGAGTTGTTTTACCGCGGTATTCGCCCACTATAGAATAAGGTTTTTTATACTCTTTACTGCCATCAAAATTAATCTCCTTCGGGTCGGCGACATCCTTGCCGTTGCCGAAGCGCACCTTGCCGCCGCCTTTACCGTTTACAGCTCGGGCAGCGTATTCCCATTCCGCCTCGGTGGGCAGGCGGTAGCCGTTGGCGCTCCAGTCGGCGCTTACGTTTGTGCCATTGATCGTATATACCGGCTTCAACTTGGCCTGTTGACTGCGCCAATTGCAGTACTCCACTGCGTCGTACCAGTTTACATTGATCACTGGTCGCTTGCCGCGGCCCCAGCCCTGGTCGCTCGGCTTTTCTTTGCCGGCAGCTTCGCAGTAGCGGTCGTATTCTTCGAAGGTGACTTCGTAAGGCGACAGGTAAAAGGTGCTTACCGTTACCGGGTGCAGGGTTTCGTTGTCGTATTCCTTGTCGCCCATAATATCTCCCATTTGGAAAGTTCCGCCTTCGATTTTTATGAAGCGGTCAAGGGCGGCGATATCAGGGGTAGCATCGGTGGTATTGGATTGCAATGTTGTTCCGGCTTTGTCGATGGCATTTTTTGCTTCAGTTGCATGGCGACCGGCTGGAAAAAGGCGCAGGTATTCCCGGTATGCCTCCGGCTTATCTTTGGCTTTGGCGTAGCGCCATTGCAATTCGTCTTGTTGATTGTTGATGGTCTCCAGAGCTTCGGAGCGGAAGCCGCCGCCGGGGTGGTTGTCGAGGTATTCCTGGTAGGCGGCTATCGTGCCTATTCGCTGGGCGTTTTCCCAGGCTTCCAGGTCACGGCGGAGCTGCTCTGAGGTCTTGAAGTCCACGGCCGGGCCTTTGGTTTCGTGGAAAAACAGGAAACTGGCGCCGCCTTCCGAGGCGCCGAAGTCGCCCCCGCCGGGCGTGGGAAAGGCCCTTTCTACATAGTTAGCAAAGAGTTCGCTGGAGGTGAGAAAGCCGCTGGGACTACTGTGGGTGCGCAGGCCTTCCAGTATTTTGTTGGCAAAACTCGAGCGGTCGGGGGTCTGGTCGCCTTTGCCATCGGAAGTGAAGAAAAAGCGCGATTTGTATTTGGAGTGATTCAAGATCACTTTCTCTTTTTCGCTCAGCTCGCCAGGGCGGGAGAAATGGCGGTCGGGGCGGTTTTGCCAGTTGGGGTCGAAGGTGGCGCTATGGCAAGCGTCGACGGCCACCAGAATATGGTTGCAGTTGATGGCATCGATGCGGTTGCGCCAGAAGTTGTAGTCGAGCGCAGTGGTGTTGGGGGAGTCGGGGTCGGCGCCGAGGGGCAGGAAGTACCCCACGTTGTAGCGCACCGTGCCGTGGCCGCTAAAGAAAATGAACAATTGCCCGCCGGAGGGATAACGCCCGCTGATATTGCGGGCAAAGCGGTCTTCGTATTCCTTCAACTTTTTGTCGATGTCGGCCAAAGTGGGGTTTTCTACTACTTCGGTCGCAAAGCCGAAGCGGGTTTCGAGTTCTTTGGCTATATCCCGCGCATTTTTGATGGGATTGGTCAGCGGCATGAGTTTGCCGGAGTAGTCATTGACGGCAAAGAGCAGGGCGTAGTCTTGTCCGGCACGGGGCATGGGCGCGGTGGGCGACAGGGCGGGCAGCGCAGCCAAGATGCATAGCCAAAGGGGTAGTAGTGTTTTCATTTAATTACGAGTGACGAATTACGAATGACGAATATAAACCAAATTCTTCAATTCCCACACTCTTCCCGACCTCCGCTGTCGGTACGGGACTCCCTCGACTTTTTGTCGGGACTCACTTCGTTCGCTTTCAGTGGCTCACTCCAGAACTCACTGCCCGGGATTTTTAACTAGAATTGGGGGATTTTGAAGGATGGGAAAGGATTTTTGATGTTGGATGTTTGATTAATCTTGCAAACCCACAACAATCCGTGGAATCCCATAAATCCGCGTAATCCGTGATTCTGACAACCATGCCTTGCCCTCCCCGGGCAGCAGGGGGCAAGGCGGCGATTGCGGCACGGGAGGCACGGGAGGCCCGCCTTCGGCGTGCGCGGGGGAGGCCACACCCCCGTCACGCTTCGCGCGACACCCCCGCAAGCGGGGGATAGGAGTGGCAGAGAGGGGTTTGTTTCACTCCCCTTGTTGCGCTGCTCATTGCACTAACACCCGCGCAGTACACGCCACAATAGCAAAAACCTACGCCAGCGCCCAACGGGCGCCTCCTATCCCCCGCTCGCGGGGGTGTCGCGCGAAGCGTGACGGGGGTGGGGCCACCCCCGCGCCGCGCTTCAGGCGCGGCATCCCAAGCCTCCGGTGAGTACACTGCCCTTTCCGGCACGGGATTTTTGAACCAGGATTTGGGGGATACGGAAGGATGGGTAAGGATGTTTGATGTTTGATATTTGATTAATCCCACAAACCGACAACTGACAACTGACAACAGAGAACGGACAACCCACAACCCATAACCCACAACCGACAACAATCCAGCAGCTACCTGGCTAAAAACCGCTGCATAATCTCTTCCAAATAACGCCGGTCTATCTCATCAAACGAAAACTTTTCGCTGCTGTCGACGTCGAAGACGGCGAGGAGGTTATTTTGCTTGTCAAAAACCGGGACGACGATTTCTGATTGGGAGTTGGGGTCGCAGGCGATGTGCTCGGCGCCCTGCACCAGGGCGTGTACGTCGCCTACGAGTTGCGTTTGCCGCTCGCGGGCGGCCCTGCCGCATACGCCTTTGGAGAAATCGATGTGCAGACACCCCAATGTACCCTGATACGGCCCTACCGATAAACGCCCTTCTTTTACACAATAAAAACCTACCCAATAGTAGTAGCGCAGGTGCGTTTTTAAAATGCAATTGATGGTAGCCATGATGAGAATGAAATCGGTTTCTCCTTCCAGCACGGCGGTTAATTCCTGCAAGGCCTGTTCGTAGGCGGCAGTTTTTTCTTCGCTCCCCATGTTCTGGGAAGGCTTGATAAAGTAGGGCATTTCTGCGGAGGCGCTCATTTTTTTGTTTGTTTAGTGTCGGTTGTGGGTTGTCGGTTGTCTGTTTGCAAACTAAACTGCGCATGCACTAAACTGCGCCGAAGGCGCTACAGTCATTTGCCGGATTTGCGACAAAAGGTAGCGCATCCTTTTTACAATCCATCGCAAATTATTATTTTCAACTTCAATAAACCTGACTGTAAGAATTTTTTCGTTCACAAAAAAATCCAATCGCATATGAAATCAGTTCGACTTCTGCATGCATTGAGTTTGGTGGTAGTGTCCATTCCACTTTTTGCCCAACAAGCGCCGCTAAAGCAAAATCCGGCGTTACGCCAAAGCGCGATCATGACCAACCAGACGGAGTTCGGCCCCGTTTACAACCAACCCGGCGCCGAAATGCCCCGGCCGCTGTTTCCTGTTAATACGGAAGGCTCTCGTACGCCTAACCGCGAGGTGATACTGGGTACGACTGTTTATGACTTGCAGTCGAATAGCTCGGTTTGTAAACGCATCTCCGAGTTTGGCGATAAGATAGCAGGTACCTGGACGATCGGAATCGCGGATCCCAACTACGCTGATCGCGGCACGGGTTACAACGCCTACGACGGCAGCACCTGGGGCGCACAGCCTGCTATACGCCTGGAATCGGAGCGCACGGGCTGGCCCAACCACGTATTTACCGGCGATGGCGGCGAATTTATCGTATCGCATACCGGCCAATACCGGCTCAAAGTGCTCAAAAGGGGCCCCGGCGGCGGCGCCTGGACCGAATCGCTCATCCCCACCAGCACGCCCAACGGCATACTGTGGCCGCGCGCAGCTGTCGGCGGCGATAACGGACAGACCATCCACATCATCGCCATCACTGCCCCCACCAGCCTCCAAGGCGCCGTCTACGAGGGCATTGACGGGCATATTCTCTATTACCGCTCGCCCGACGGCGGCCAGACCTGGGATGTTACGGACGGCATCATACCCGGACTCGACAGTACCAATTATGCTTTTGGCCGGGCCGACGCCTACTACATCGACGCGCGGGGCGACGTGGTGGCCATCGGCATCTTCAACCAATGGAACGACCTGAGGGTATTTAAATCGGACGACGGCGGCGATACCTGGACTTCCTCGGTGGTACTCGAATTTCCACTCGAAAAATACAATATCGACGACGGTTATACCACCGCTGACTTGTTAAACGACCCTAATGCGCCCGACACGCTGGCCATCCTGACCAATGACGAAACCGGTACGGTAATCGTGGATGAAGGCGGCCTCGTGCACTGCTTTTTTGGCTTGATGTACGTACAGGATGCCGACACCACCGACGGCAACTGGTCGTATTTCCCCGCTACTGACGGGCTCGCCTATTGGAATGAAACCAGGGGGGAAAACAACGCTATCGTGGCCGCCTCAGCACTAGACTTAAACGGCAATGACACCCTGGATATCGCCGGCATTGCCAATATTGCCCTGTATTTTACCTCTATCACCTCGCAACCCAGCGCCGGCATTGACGCAAACGGCAATATATACCTCGTCTATTCTGCCGTTATGGAAGGCGCCCAGTTTTTGAATACGGAAGACAACCAACACTACCGCCACATGTTCGTGACGGTATCTTCCGACTACGGCGAGACCTGGTCAGCCCCCTATGATCTGATCAATGCGGATATTATGACCGACCCCGACCTGACGGATTTTATGGAGGCTGTCTTCCCAGGTGTTGTTCGCGATGTGTCGGATAGCCTTCGGCTCCTTTTCCAATACGACTTCCGCCCCGGCCTCGTCGTACGCGGTGACCTCGACCCCGCAGAACTGAATTTTATCAGCTATGTCAGCGTACCACTGTCTGACCTCGGCATTGTGGGCACAAAAGAAGTGGTTCAGCCGGGTTATTTTGACCTGAAAGCGCAGCCCAACCCTACTAACGGCATACTGAATGTGTCTTTTGAGTTGGAATCACAGTCGGAAACGACTATTGACTTGCTCAGCGCTACGGGACGACACGTGGTCAAACTCGGCCAGTCAGGCCTCGGCGTCGGTCCGCACCAGTTCCAATTTGACCTGGGCGCATTGCCCGCAGGGGTGTATTTGTTGCGACTTGTCTCCGACGGCAAGGTTAGCGCCTCGCGAATAGTAAAACAATAATACGCTGCGATAACCGCATAAAAAATGTCATCCTCCTTTTAACGGGGATGACATTTTTTTGTTATAGAAAAACTGAGTTTGTCCTTATATAAAAATTTATTCTTCAAAACGCGAGCACCTTAACATAACTTTCCATAACTTTGCTTCATATTAGCTGAGTTAGTAATCCCCCCCCTTTTTGCTTTTTCTATCTACATTCAAAATTGCCTTTATTTATCTGTGCGACTCTCCTGAGTGGTAAAGAAATAAGAATTATTTTAAACCCTTATATTTCTGAATCAGGAAATGCCAAAACCCATATGCTTTTGGTATAACCGTAAATCATCTAAGATGAAACAAACACTTCTATCCCTTGTCATTTTGGCCGGCCTGGTCTGCTCCGTTGCATACGGGCAAAAACCGGTCAGCTCGCGCGCGCCGGAAGGCTACGCTTATGCTCCGCCGACAACGAACGTACTAAGGAATAATGCCGACAATGAGAAAAGTCTACTACAACCGTATGTGTATGTTGACGCCGTTTCCGGCACGACTGAGCCTTGGTACGTAGGAACAAACGTAGCGGCGATGAACGACGTATTCGGCGCAGGCAACTGGTCGGACGAATACTACGGCGGCGTAAGCCTGACCGACCTGTTCTCTTCCAATACCTGCTTTATCTGGCTCGAAGGAGGTGCAGATCACGACGCTGCCATGCAAGCTTTCGTGTTAGCCAACCAGGCGGCCATGGAAAGCTGGGTAGCTGCCGGCGGCGTTTTATTTTTTAACTCCGCAGGCTGGGACAACAGCATCGGCCCTGTTTTCGGGGGGGTGAGCCTGTTTTTCGATCCATTGTACTCGATAGCTTCTTGGAATGGCTATATCGCCGGCGGGCAATCGGGGCATCCCATTTTTAACGGCCCTTATACACCGGTGGGCAGTTCCTGGTCCGGCGGTTATTTTTCTCACGACATCGTGAGCGGCCCCTACGGCACTGTGCTCATCGACGGTGATTACGGCCCCGTGCTGACGGAGAAAAGCTGGGGCAGCGGCAAGGTAATGTTCGGAGGAATGACGGCTACTTATTTTCACAACCCATATACCGAATCCTACAACCTGCGCAAAAACATACTCGCCTACCTGGCGCCGCTGTGCAATTCATGCCCGGATGCCGATAGCGATGGCATTTGCGATGATAACGACAACTGCGTTAACGATCCCAACCCCGCTCAAACCGATACGGACGGTGACGGCGCCGGCGATGCCTGCGACGACTGCCCCAACGACCCGAATAAAACGGATCCCGGATTCTGCGGCTGCGGATGGCCGGAAATCAATATTACAGGTTTGCCCTGCTACTGGTACAGCGGCGCCATGGGCGCCAACTGCGATGGTAGCTGGTCCTCCAGTTCCGGGACATTCTACGGCTCGGCATCGAGTTGCTACTATGCCAATCCATTCAGCCAGGACGCCTTATCTTACGCAGCGATCAATATGTGCGGCAACGGCAGCATTACCGCACAGGTGACGGCAATCAACGGACTGGGCTGGGCCGGCGTTTTCATGCGGGAAACATTGGCCGCAGGATCTAAAAAGGCGCAGCTCCTCACCAACCTGGGCGCTCAACATCGTCGCGAACACCGGTTTACTACCAACGGGCAGGCCTATCCGCAACAATTCCCCAGCAACAACAGGTATTGGCTGCGCATTGTACGCCAAGGCAACCAGTTTTTGATGTACACTTCTCCTAACGGCCAGAACTGGTTCCTGATAGGTTCTCAGACCATCCAGATGGCCAACTGTATCAAAATTGGTTTGGCTATTACAAATGATCAGCAAAATGGGTCTACTAGCGCTACTTTCGACAATGTCAGCGTAAGCGGAACCGTCGGCGTGCCCTTTACTTCGCCCGAATTGCCTGATTTCCTCCTGACACAGGGCAATGAGCAACCCAACCTGAATGTTTTCCCGAATCCATCTACGGGTGAGCTGAATGTCGATTTGTCGGGCTATTATGGAAAACCGGTGCGCATCGAGGTACTCAACCTGTATGGCACGATTCTCCGGCAGCAGGAAATCGAAGAAGTACAGGAGCTAAATACCGCCCTGCACCTCGATCAGTATCAACCTGGACTTTACCTGCTTAGGGTCGTATCCGACGGTATGCCCGACGCTGTTGAACGAATCGTATTGTATTAATTTTTGTATTTATTTTCATAATCGCAGAAGTTCCGGAAGCGCGACGCCGCTTCCGGAATTTTTTTTGTCGATAAATCCCCCCCTAAACAATATCCACGGCGCTTTTTTTTCTGAAATTGCGCTACTAAACCGTACTCCCAAAATTTAAAAATCAACCACCTATGCCCAGCCAAGCGCCATCCCATTTGCACGCACTGCTCATCGCGATCAACAATTATCCCATTCCGCGCCACCGCCTCAATGGCTGTGTGGCCGACCGCGATGCCTTGAAAGGTTATCTGGAAAAGCGCTTTACAACGGATACCCCCACCAGGCTGCGCCTCAAAACGCTGACCGACCGCGAGGCCACCAAACAGGCCGTCATAGAATCATTCAGCCATTTTGACGCAGCCCAAGACGGCGACGTATGCCTGCTGTACTTTAGCGGCCACGGCTCACAGGCGCCGGCGCCGCCCGAATTCTGGCACCTCGACCCCAGCCGCATGAACCAGTCGCTGGTATGCTTCGACAGCCGCGTCGGCGGCAAAGACCTCATGGATAAAGAAATGTCTTACCTCCTCTGGAAAGCGACCCAGGGCAAAAATATACACTTTATTGCCGTTTTCGACTGCTGTCATTCGGGAACTATCACCCGCGAGTTGGCCGCCACACCGCGTATGGCCGAGACCAGCCCCGTGCCCTCGAAATTGGAAGACTATCACGGCTATCAGGATTATAATAAAACTACCGAAAATGGCAAGCTGCAACTAAGCCCTCCCCGCGGCCGCTACGTACAGCTCGCCGCTGCCAAAGACAAAGAAACCGCCAAAGAACTCAAAATCGGCGCGCAAACCCGCGGCATTTTCACCTACAACCTGGTGGCCTTACTAGAGCAAGCCGCCGACCAGATGAGCTATGAAGACCTGGTGAGCTCGCTGCGCCTACGCATCGAAGGCAAAGTGCGCGAACAAACGCCCCAGCTTATCAGCACCGAGCCAACTGATCAGAAACTGCGCTTTCTCGGAGGCGCAGCGCCGGCACAGTCGCCCTATTTCAATGTGGTCTTTTCGCAAGGCCGCTGGGTGCTCGACGCCGGCGCCTTGCAGGGCGTGCCCGCCAATGGAGGAGTAGTAACCATCGAAGACGGCGCCCAAATCAAAATCACCCAGGTAGACCAAAACCGGTCGGAAGTGTCCGGCATGGAAGGAAAAGACGCCACCAAAACGTATAAAGTCAGTTCTTCCCAGTTTGTGCTGCCCAAACTCCTGGTAGCCCTCGACCCCGACGGCGAAAAAGAAGGGCTCTCCCTCATGCAACAGGCCTTTCGCTCGTTGGCCTCTCCCCTACTATCGCTAACCACCGATATAGATGCCGCCACTTATTGGATCAGGGCTACGGAGAAATCGTACCGCCTCACCCTGCCCTGCGAGGAACGCCCGCTGTTCAGGCGCGTGGAAGGGTACTCATCTGATAACGCCGAAATATTTCTGGGCGACCTGGAAAAGGTAGCCCGCTGGCGCAACCTGCTCGACCTGACTAATCCGCGCACTACGATCAGCAACGACGATTTCAGCATCCACCTCTACCGCAGCCAACAGCCCGGTTACCTCGAAGACGACGTAAAAGTAGAAGAGGCCGACTGGCGCAACTCGCCCGTTTTTCGCTACGATTTTGTCAACGGAAAATGGGAACAACCGGCGTTCCAGCTCAAAGTCGTCAACAAAAGCAATCGCATTCTGTACGTCAGTGCGCTCAACCTCGAAGACAACTTCACCATTAGCAACCGCTTTTTGGCGATGCAGGAGCTACCTGCGGGAGGCGAAGTGTGGCTCACCGAACTTTACAAAAATTACAACTACCGCACTATTCCGCTCAGTGTAGCCGATGCCTATCACAGCTGGGGCGCCACAGAGAAAAAGGAATATTTCAAAATATTCATCAGCACCGCCCCCCAGCTCAATACCGATTTTTATAATCAAAAAGGGTTGGAACTCGATTTTCGCAAAACAGAAAAAAACCGCGCCGGCCGCGGGGAAGAACCTGCCAATCCCGATATCCCCGACTGGCTCACGCGCGAAATAGCGCTCACCGTGGTGCGCCCCATGGAGCAACAAACCCTGAGCGCCGGGCAAGTCGTCACGCTGCTCGACAAGATCAGCATCAAACCGCCGGCAGGACTTTCAGCAAAGATAGCGCTGACCCCCCGCGGAGAAGCCGAACGATCGCTCGATACAGGGGCTAATTTCAGCCAGTTGTGGGGCTTCCAGGAGGCAGCCGAGCCATACGCCATGACGCGCGGCTTCAACGAGGCCCCCCCGCTGAGTGTGCTTGAACTATATGACGTAGAAGGCGCCTCGCAAGTCGACGCCGACCATCCGCTCACCGTCGGCTTGCAGGATAAGCCGGCTGACAGGGAGTTGGTGATACCGCTGGGCTACGACCCCGAGAGCGGTACCTATTATCCGCTCGGCATGTCGACTCCCGACGGCGAAGTGCGCATCGAATCGCTGCCCGAAGAAACCCCCGCCGGCACCCGCAGTCTGGGAGGGTCTATCAAGATTTTCTTCCACAAGGTCGTATTGTCGAAATTGGGGTATACCTACAACCACCCCCAATTAGCCGTGGCTGATTTTTCCACCAAGCCGGAAGGCGAAGAGCAGGATGAAGAAGCCTTTAGCTACCTGATCGAAGAAGCTGCCGTAAAATCGAAAGTAGCTGCCGCAGAAAAAATTATTTTGTTTATCCACGGCATTATCGGAGATACGACCGTGATGCCCAAGTCGCTGTTGCGTATCAAAGACGATAATGGCCAAACAGCGCTCAACCGTTATGACCTCGTAATGACTTTCGATTATGAAAACCTGAATACCCCCATCGAGCAAACCGCCAAAGACCTCAAAACGCGGCTTACAGCAGTGGGCTTGGGCGCCGGCCACGGCAAACACCTCACCATCGTAGCGCACTCCATGGGCGGACTGGTGAGTCGTTGGATGATTGAAAAGGAAGAAGGCAACAAGATGGTCAACTATCTTGTCCAGGTAGGGACGCCCAATTCGGGTTCGCCCTGGGCCGATGTATACGAACTGGCCAGCGTATTACTGGCCAGAGCCGTCAACGGAGCGGCATTCCTCAAGCCATACCTGCTCCCGCTGTCGCTATTAGGCAAATTGGCCAACCAGCTATTCCTTACCCTGCAACAAATGGACGCCGAAAAGTCGGCTTTTCTCAAAGCCCTCAACGACGGCTCCGACCCTGGCATACCCTACGCAATTGTAGCGGGAAACACCCAACTTATACCCGTGGCGATCAGCGAAAAACAGCGGCTTGCCCTGATACGCGCACTGAACCGCTTCCGCCAGCGCGCCCACTACAATGCGCTCGACAAGATGTTATTTAAACTGGCTAATGATATTGCGGTAAGCACTAACAGCATCTTCGAAATACCCGGTAAGGAACAGCGCAAAGACGTACCCACTAAGTTGGAGGTTGCCTGCGACCACATTAGTTATTTCGACGATCCGGCGGGATTGGAGGGGCTCGGTCAGGTCTTAGCAGTTAGCACTTAGCAATCAGGGCTTAGCGGTTAGCGCTGACTGCTAAGCCCTAACTGCTGAGCCCTAAGCCCTAACCGCTATTCTTCTGCCTGATCAGGCCTTCCTGCACCACCGAGGCCACGAGTTTGCCGTCGCGCGAAAAAATATTGCCTCGGGTAAAACCCCGGGAGTTAGACGCGCTGGGGCTGTCGATGGCATAAAGCAGCCAGTCGTCGATGCGAAAATCGCGATGGAACCACATCGCATGGTCGAGGCTGGCCATTTGGAGTTTCCAGAAACTGCCGTGTTCGCCGTGGGGTAACAAGGAGGTAGTCAGCAGGTTATAATCGGAGGCGTAGGCCAGCACCAGTTGGTGGGCCGTTTTATCGCTGGGCATCGTGCCGCGGGCGCGCATCCACACGTGGCGGATGGGGTCATATTTCTCGGGGACAAAGGGATTGTGTAGTTCTACCGGCCGAAACTCGATAGGGCGGTCTCTGTCGAAGAAGCGCTTGAAATTTTCGGGCAATACATCGCCGAATTGACGCCCCAGGTCCTCCCAACTGGGCAGGTCATCCGGCCCCGACACCTTCGGCATCTCAATTTGATGATCAAAGCCCTCTTCCGGCTTCTGAAAAGAGGCCGACATATTGAGGATCACCTGTCCGCGTTGAATAGCTCTGATCCTTCTGGTGGTAAAACTACCGCCGTCGCGAATCCTGTCTACATCAAAAACGATAGGAATTTCGAGGTCGCCGGGCAAGATAAAATAAGCGTGCAGCGAGTGCACGAAGCGGCCTTCGGGTATGGTTTGCATGGCGGCGCTAAGTGCCTGCGCGAGTACTTGTCCGCCAAACACGCTTTGACTGCCCACGCTATGGCTGAGGCCGCGAAACAAATTCCACTCGATAGTTTCGAGCTTCAAAAGTTCCAATAATTCGTTAACTTCCTTCATTCCTATATCCTTCCAATGATTTACCTAAGATCTCTCCCTCTCTCCCTCTCTCCCTCTCTCCCTCCCACACTCACGTCTGAATCACGCCCACATTAAAACGCTCCACCGGTGCATTATTGGCGGCGAGGATACCTTCCGCTATCCATTTCCGGGTTTCGCGGGGGTCGATAATAGCATCCACCCACAGGCGGGCGGCGGCATAATACGGCGTAGTTTGTTCGTCGTAGCGCGCCTGAATATCGTCGAGCAGTTTTTGTTCTTCTTCGGGCGACAGGGTTTTGCCCTGGGCCTTCATCGTAGACACCTGAATCTGGAGCAGCGTTTTGGCTGCCTGGGCGCCGCCCATCACGGCGATTCGCGCCGTAGGCCACGCCACGATAAAGCGGGGGTCGTAGGCTTTTCCGCACATGGCGTAATTGCCGGCGCCGTATGAATTGCCTATCACCACGCTAAATTTGGGCACGGTAGAGTTGGCCACGACATTCACCATTTTGGCTCCGTCTTTGATAATCCCCCCGTGTTCGGATCGCGAGCCTACCATAAAGCCGGTGACATCGTGGAGAAAAACGAGGGGAATTTTCTTCTGGTTGCAGTTGAGGATAAACCGGGCGGCTTTATCTGCCGAGTCGGAATAGATCACGCCGCCAAATTGCATTTCGCCTTTGGCGTTGCGCACCACCTCGCGGTTATTGGCCACGATGCCGACAGCCCAGCCGTCGATACGGGCGTAGGCGCAGATAATCGTTTTGCCAAAACCTTGTTTATAAAAAGTGAGCTCGGAATTGTCAACCAGTCGCTTGAGTAATTCGACAGTGTTATAAGGTTTGGAGGGGTTATCGGGGAAAAATTTCAGGATATCGGCGGGGTCGGCGGCGGGTGGCCTGGGCTCGGCGCGGTCGAAGCCTGCCTGCGGGAAATGGCCGTATTTGTCGACCAGGTCCCGGATCGTATCGAGACAGGTTTTGTCATCAGGCATCCTATAGTCGCATATCCCGGAAATCTCCGATTGCGTCAAAGCGCCACCGAGCGTTTCCTTGTCGACGTCTTCGCCGATAGCTGCTTTTACGAGGTAAGGGCCTGCCAGGAAGATAGACCCCGTTTTATCTACGATCAGCGATTCGTCGGACATAATCGGCAGGTAGGCGCCGCCGGCCACGCAACTGCCCATGATGGCGGCGATTTGCAGAATGCCTTCGCTCGACATACGCGCATTATTGCGAAAAATGCGACCAAAATGTTCTTTGTCGGGAAAAATCTCGTCTTGCATAGGCAGGTACACGCCTGCGCTATCTACGAGATAGATAATAGGCAGGCGGTTTTCCATGGCGATTTCCTGGGCTCGCAGGTTTTTTTTGCCGGTGATAGGAAACCAGGCGCCTGCTTTTACCGTAGCGTCATTGGCGACAATCACGCATTGGCGGCCTTTCACCTTGCCGATACCTACGATAACGCCGCCGGCGGGGCAGCCGCCGTGTTCGGCGTACATTTCATAACCGGCAAAAGCGCCGATCTCGAGCCATTCGCTGTCTTTGTCGACGAGGTAGGCTATGCGCTCGCGAGCCGACATTTTGCCTTCGTCGCGCAATTTTTCGAGTTTTTTGGCGCCCCCGCCCTGTGCGATTTTTTCAAATCGCTGCTGCATTTGAGAGATGAGCAGCTTCAGGTTGTCTTCGTTTCGGTGTTTTTCTATATCAGCCTTAGTCATTTACCGGTAGTTAGATTCGGGCTGCAATATAGCACTTTTCTTGTACCGGTCGGACGGTTTGAAACCGTCCGACCGGTTGCAACGGCTAATCCATCGTCTCCACTTCGCCGGAACCGGCGATACTGGTTTTTACGCGTGGGCGGCCTTTGTAGTGGACGTCGCCGGAGCCGGCCACCGAGACTTTAAGCATATCGACGGCATGGATATAGCAATCGCCGGAGCCGGCAATGCTTACTTCTACCGACTTGGCTTCCAGATCGGCGGCCTTCACATCACCGGAGCCGGCAATATCTATTGAAGCGCCATTGGCAGTACCCTTCACTTCAATCGAACCTGAGCCGGCGATATCCATTTTCAGGTTGTCGAGGCCGTTAAAGGCCGTTTTCGTGATAATATCGCCGGAGCCGGCCAGCGATAACGCCTTAAGGGTAGGTACCGTGATCCACACCTTCACCTTTGTGTAATTGCCCCCGTTTTTCTCAAAGCCGATATTCCAGTTGCCATTTTTCACTTCTTTTTTCAGCAGGTCTATAATATTTTGCTGGGCCTCTACCACCACTTTCTGGGTGTTGCCCTGCGAAAGGTAAACCGAACCACTGATAGACAGGCCTATAGAGTGAAAATCGTCGAGGTTTAATTCCTGTTTTACTACGGGGCCTTCACCTTTTACGTAGCCCCATTTCTGTGCTAAGGCGGCGTTAAAAACGAGCGTCAACATTAATACCGTGAGCTGGATGGTTTTCATTTCTACTGTTTGTTTTGATGATGATGTAAATACTTTCTAAGAAAGACACAGGCCGGTTAACAACGTTGCTTTCTGCACAAATTAATCGATGAAATTCTACTTGTGGCAGTCGAATTTATTACTTTTGGTGACGAGAGCAAAACGAAAAAACAACTGGTTATGGACGCTTCAAAACGATTACTCGCACTTGACGTATTCAGGGGTATTACGATCGCCGGTATGATCCTGGTAAATAATCCCGGCAATTGGGGCACTACCTATGCCCCCTTGCTGCACGCCGATTGGCACGGTTGTACGCCTACCGACTGGATCTTCCCTTTCTTCCTCTTTATTGTGGGGGTTGCCATACCGCTTGCCCTGGGTCGACGCAAGGCCGAAGGCGCCGATCAAAAAGCGCTGATGCTCAAAATATTGCGCCGCACTTTGGCTATTTTCGGCATCGGCTTGTTGCTACATCTCATCCCCGGTTTCGACTTTGCCGGCCTGCGCATTCCTGGCGTATTGCAGCGCATAGCCTTGGTTTACGGGGCCTGTTCGATTATCTTTTTGAAAACAGACTGGAAAGGACAAATATGGACAGGCGCGGGTCTGCTCTTGCTTTATTGGATATTGATGACCCTGGTACCCGTGCCGGGTGGTTACGCCCCCAATCTCGAGCCCGAGACCAACCTGGGCGCCTGGCTCGACCGCACCATTTTCACTAGTGCGCACCTGTGGGACCAGGCCAAAACCTGGGATCCTGAAGGTTTGCTCAGCACACTGCCGTCTATTGTCACCGGTATTATCGGCATGCTCACCGGCTTGTGGATCAAGACGCCGCGCAATGACTACGAAAAACTCACCGGTATCTTTGCCGTAGGCACAATCCTGGTCGCTCTGGGGCTGACCTGGGATCTCGCCTTTCCCATCAACAAAAAAATATGGACTAGCTCTTACGTGCTTTATGTAGGCGGCGTAGCCCTGCTGTTCCTGGGCGTAGTGTATTGGCTGGTAGATGTATTGCAATACAAAAAATGGATCAAACCCTTCGTAGTATACGGCACCAATGCCCTGGTGGCGTATGTATTGTCAGCGATAGTGGCCAAACTGATGTACGGAATTTCCTGGGCCGGCGCCGACGGCGCTCCCGTCACGCTGAAGGATGCGCTATACGGCTCGCTTTATGAATCCTGGCTATCGCCCTACAACGCCTCACTAGCCTGGGCACTTATGAATGTACTGATCTGCCTGGGTTTGGTGTGGATTTTGTATGCGCGAAAGATTTTTGTAAGGGTTTAGGGGTTGGCGGTTGGCAATTAGGGTTTAGGGCTTAGCAGTTAGGGCTTAGCGCTAAGCCCTAACTGCTAACTGCTAATAAAAATCCATAGCTTTGCCGCATGTTACCGCGCAAGGTATTTAGCTATTTCAATCTGCGCAGGAGTGTCATTATCATTTTCACCCTGCTTATCATTATGCGTTTGTGTCAGCGCGAGCGGCGCAGCACGCCCCTGCCGCCACAAACCCAGGCTTACCTCGAACAATACGCCCCGGTCGCCGTGGCTGCCAGTAAAGAAACAGGCGTGCCGCCTACTATCATGCTGGCAGTGGCCGGACTCGAGAGTGCCTGGGGCACCAGCGAACTGGCCCAAAAAGGCAATAACCATTTCGGTATCAAGGCAGAAGCCAGTCAGCCGCGTTGCTGCCTGCCAACCCGCGAATTTGAAAGGGGGGCTTTTCGCACGGTAAAGGCCTGTTTTAGAGCTTACAAAGCAGGCGGAGAAAGCTATCTCGATTTCGGGCGCTTTTTGGCATCCAAACCCCATTATCAGCACCTGTTTAGCTACCGCCGCAGCGATTACCGCCGCTGGGCTCGCGGACTGGTAGCCGGCGGCTACGCCACCGACCCGGAATACGCCGAAAAGATCATCCGCGGTGAACGAGTGAACGGTGAACGAGTGAACGGTGAACGAGTGAACGGTGAACGAGTGAACGGTGAACGAGTGAACGGTGAACGAGTGAACGGTGAACGTTCACTCTACATACAACGTTTCTTGCCCTCTTCCAGATGTTCCCGGTCTTTAAGCCAGGGGATCGCTTTGGTGAGTCCGCGTTGATAGTAGGTCAATGCACTTGCACAGTCGCCGATAGCGCTGTAATAATCGCCCAGCACCTCGTAGGTATAATAATGCTCGGGATTAAGCCGCTCAAAAGCCTTGAGCAGTTCCGAATCCACCTGTTTTTCTTTTTTTGCAGCCTTGGAGATGCTTTCGCTTAAATGTTTGTACCTCAAATAATCGGCATAACCCGGCGAAGAAAGCAGCGAATCGGCGGGCAGGGATAAGACCTCATCCGAGATTTCCAGCGGCGTCTGCAGAGCAGGGGCTTTTCGGAATACTTCGCGCAAATCGTAAGCCACAAAAGAGCCTATTTGCGCAGGCATGCCGGCCACCCACATCATAAGTTTTTCGGGTTGAAAGATCACCGAGTGGTGCGCGATAAGCTGGTCGATAGCCATTTCGTTGCCCAGTCCGATAAATCGGTTGTCCATACCACGGTAATCGTGCAGTATGGCGGCCATTTTAGCGGGGGTAAGAGGTTGGTTTTGGGTAAAAAGCTGCTCCATGCGGCGATAGCGGTAAGCCGTCGATGTCTGGCGCAATGCTTTTTCGTTTTCTTCGCTTTGCCACAACACACTATCCTGAAAATGATTGGCGCATACCAGGTGTTCGTTATCGGTTTCGTAGAGAATAGTCTGTTCGGGCGTTTTTTCGATCACCACTACCCGGCGGGGTTTTCCTGTACTCACCACGATATTTTCGGATACAAAGGTTTCGGTCTCTTCGGCAATGTAAAAAGCCTCCTCAATAGTAGATGCATATTGTAAAATACGGCGGCCGAGTATAGTTACAGGCGTTTTGGCGCCTTGGGGAATACCGGAGGGGCCGGCATTGAGGGTCACCGTGAGTCCTTCGAGATTCATGCCCGATACCGTACCGACCATGCCCGGCCAGGTCACCATAGCAAAGGGTATACCGCTGTCGGGATTGACAAAGGCGATCATTTTGTGGCGGGCGAAACCGTCGCCGATGTAGAAATCAAAATTTCGGCCTAAGAGAAGCGTGCTGTCGGCACTCGCCCCGTCCCAGCCGGCCAGGGCCGTACACCCTGATACCAGTCCCATATTCTGCAGCGCGTGGCCTATGTCGTGCGCGGCGTGGTAATTAAGCTTGCGGTGATATTTAGGCCCCACGTAATCAAAGGAGTCGGAAGCGGCAAGCGACCAGCCGTAGATTTCCTGCTGGTATTCAAGCGGCACGTGATCGGGCAGGTCACGATTAAACCAGGCTACAAATAATTTCAGTACCTGGAGATACCATCTCGAGTGAATTTTTTCTTCTACGCCCTGCACAAAAGCCGACTCGTGGGCCTCCAGTATGTCGCGGCACAATTTGCCCCCATAAACCCCTCTTTCAAAAGGGGCGCCTTCGAGATACAATTCCCAGAAGCCGGCCTGGTTTTTTTTCAGCCAGTTGTGCTTGAGGGTATAAAATTGCGGCGCAGTCTCCTGTCGCTTATCCTGCAACACGGACAAATCGGACACTTGCGGGGGCGTGGCAATGACTTGTTTGTAAAAAATCAAAGCCGGCACGGTCACACCGCCCAAAATTAACAGTAGAAAAAGCAAGCTTCTCTTCCAAAAACGCAGATTCATAGAATAGGCTTTTTGCCGAAAATCCGGAATATATTATATCTTTGGCCAAATTTTATACCACGCGGCGGGTTGGGCCTGCGGCAGATTTCGTGTTACAAATGCCGGGGGTATCTTCCTTAAACGGGTATATTGGCTAACAGTTTAATTAAAATTTTGTGCAACGAATTAAAGTCGGGACACAACAGCTCGGAATAGCCGAGTTTCGACGCCTGCTCTTTGCCCCCAATACGTCTATAGAAATAGACGATAACGCGCTCCGGAAAGTTGAAAACAACCACGAATTCCTGAAGCAATTTGCTGTCAATAAAGTTATCTACGGCGTAAATACGGGATTTGGGCCCATGGCGCAATATATCATCGGTCCGAAAGATATCCAGGCGCTTCAGTACAACCTCATCAGGAGCCATGCCACAGGGATGGGGCAACTCATTCCTCCGCTTTATGTGAAAGCCATCATGATTGCCAGGCTCAATACACTGATGCTGGCCCGTTCGGGCGTACACGGCAGCACGGTTTTATTGCTGAGCCAAATGATCAACCGCGATATTTATCCTTGTATTTACGATCACGGCAGCGTGGGCGCCAGCGGCGACCTGGTACAATTGGCGCACCTGGCGCTTTCAATGATCGGCGAAGGCCGGGTTTTCCACCGGGGCGTTATTAAGCCCACCAGCGAGGCGTTTGAAGTAGAAGGCCTTCAGCCCATTGCTATGCACTTGCGCGAAGGGTTGGCATTGATCAACGGCACCTCCGCTATGACCGGTATCGGCGTACTCAACGTGTCGTATGCCCGTCGTTTGTTGGAATGGAGCATTTTGGCTTCCTCTGTGATCAATGAAATCGTGGAAGCCTACGACGATCATTTCTCGGCTTCCCTCAATGCCGCCAAACTACACGAAGGCCAACGATGGGTGGCCGCCCGTATGCGCGCGCTGCTACACGACAGCAAGCTCATCAGGAGTCGCACAGAACACTTGTATCAGCGCACAGCTGAAGCAGGCCAAGCCGAAGACAAAATCCAGGAGTATTACTCCATCCGCTGTATTCCCCAAGTGCTCGGCCCTGTGGCCGACACCCTCAATTACTCCGAAAAAACAGTGTTCGATGAGCTCAACTCGGCCAATGACAATCCGCTCGTTTTTGAAGAAGAACAGCATGTGCACCACGGCGGCAATTTCCACGGAGATTATATCGCGCTGGAAATGGACAAGCTGAAAATTGCCGTCACGAAATTATCTATGTTGTGTGAACGACAATTGAACTATCTGCTCAATAGCAAGTTGAACAATAAGTTGCCTCCTTTTGTCAATCTGGGACAAATCGGGTTTAACTTCGGGATGCAGGGCGCACAATTTACGGCTACTTCAACCGTCGCCGAAAACCAAACGCTCTCCTACCCCATGTACTTACACAGTATCCCCAACAACAACGACAACCAGGATATCGTAAGCATGGGTACCAATGCCGCCCTATTGACAAAAAAAATAATTGACAACGCATTCGAAGTGCTGGCCATCGAATGGCTGGCCATTTTACAATCCGTCGATTATTTGCAGATATCCGACCGATTGTCGTCGGCATCCAGGGCGGCTTACTTTGAATTAAGGGCTATTGTGCCTATATTTGAACAGGATTTTCCCCTCTCCGATTCGCTCCAGCAGTTGAGAGATTTTCTTAAAAACGAAGAACGGGAATAATATCCTTTTGTACAGCAGAACACTTGCCAATGAAATACGCGCTAGTAACCGGAGGCTCCAGGGGTATCGGGAGGGCTATTTGTCTGGAATTGGGTAATATGGGCTACCACGTGCTGGTCAATTATCAATCCAATGAAGAAGCCGCACGCCAAACCCTGCAATTAATCAGCGATAATGGCGGCGAAGGCAGCCTGCTTCCCTTTGATGTGAGCGACAGAATGCAAACCCGGCAGGTGCTGGAAAACTGGCTGCAACAAGAAGAAGGACGCTGTATAGAGGTACTGGTCAATAACGCGGGGCATCGAAAAGACAACCTGCTGCTGTGGCAGGAAGACCCCGACTGGGATAGCGTGATCAACACCCACCTTGGCGGGTTTTATGCCGTCACCCAATGCCTGCTCAAAGCAATGTTGCGCAACAAATACGGTAGAATTATAAATATCGTATCTTTGTCGGGCTTGAGCGGCATGGCCGGTCAAACAAATTATTCAGCTGCAAAAGGCGGCATTATCGCCGCCTCCAAAGCCCTGGCCCAGGAAATGGCGCGCAAAAATATTACGGTCAACTGTATCGCGCCCGGTTTTATTTCTACCGATATGACCCAAGACCTGCCCGAGCAGGATATCAAAGCAACTATACCCATGCGCCGGTTTGGCGCCCCCGAAGAAGTCGCCGCTGTGGCCGGTTTCCTCGCGTCATCCCGCGCTTCTTACGTCACCGGAGAGGTTATCTCAGTGAACGGAGGACTGTATATGTGAATGTTGAATGTTGAATGTTGGATGTTGGATGTTGGATGTTGAATGTTGGATGTTTGATTAAATAATTTTTAAAACCCTCATAAACCCTTATAAACCCTCATAAACCCTCATAAACCCTCATAAACCCTCATAAACCCTTATAAACAAAAAAAATGAGGCGAGTAGTCATCACCGGTATGGGCATATACTCCTGTATCGGGAAAAATCTGGAAGAAGTAACCCAATCCTTGTACAAAGGGGTATCCGGTATCGGATATGACCAGGAGCGCAAGGATTTCGGCTTTCGTTCGGGGCTCACAGGCATTGTAGAGAAGCCCAACCTGAAGGGCGTGCTGGAACGCCGCCAGCGCGTGGGACTGGCCGAAGAAGCCGAATACGCATACGTAGCCACTGCCGAGGCGCTGGCACAGGCAGGCATCGACATGGACTTCCTCGAGCGCCGCGAAGTGGGCATCATATACGGCAATGATAGTTCGGCGAAAGCCGTCATAGAATCTATCGACGCCCTGCGCCAAAAACACGACACCACCTCGCTCATGTCGGGTTCTATCTTTCAATCGATGAATTCGACGGTCACGATGAACCTGGCCACCATCTACAAGCTCAAAGGTATCAACTTTACCGTCAGCGCCGCCTGCGCCAGCGGCTCGCATGCCATCGGCCTGGGTTACATGTTTATCCGCAACGGTTTGCAGGACATCATCCTGTGCGGCGGCGCCCAAGAGATCAACCAATACGCAATGGGCAGCTTTGACGGCCTCAGCGCTTTTTCGATACGCGAAGACGAGCCGGGTCGGGCTTCCCGGCCTTTTGATCGCGACCGCGACGGACTTGTGCCCAGTGGAGGCGGCGCCTCGCTGATACTTGAAAGCTATGAGTCGGCCATACAAAGGGGCGCCACCATCCTGGCAGAAATCATAGGTTACGGCTTTTCGTCCAACGGCGCGCACATCTCTCAACCCAGCGTAGAAGGCCCCGTCAAATCGCTGCAGATGGCCCTCATCGACGCAGGCATTGCTGCCGCCGATATCGACTACATCAATGCGCACGCCACTTCAACCCCCATTGGCGATGCCAGCGAAGCCGGCGCACTGCACGAAGTATTCGGCGCCTCAAGGCCTTTTGTGAGCTCTACCAAATCGATGACCGGCCATGAATGCTGGATGGCGGGCGCCAGCGAGGTGATTTATTCCATACTGATGATGCAAAACGGGTTTATCGCTCCCAATATCAATTTCGAAAATCCCGACGAAGTCTCCGCCAAGCTTAATATCGTACCAGAGACTATCGAAAAAGAGATGAATGTGTTTCTGTCCAATTCTTTTGGCTTTGGAGGAACCAACTCTTCCCTCATCGTCAAAAAATTTCGTTAATTCGCCTTCAAAACCAAACCATCATGGTAGCTTCATCAATCATAGAAAAGGTAAATGCGGTACTGGCCGATGAATTCGAAGTAGAAGCCGAAGATATCACGCTGCATGCCAATCTCAGAGAAACGCTCGACCTGGACAGCCTCGACTTTGTCGACCTCGTGGTCATCATTGAAGATAATTTCGGCTTTAAGGTCAACAGAGAAGACCTCAAAGCCATCGAAACATTTGAGCACCTCTACGATTATATTCACAAAAACGTGAGCGCCTGAGCGATATGTCAAAAAAGGCTTCCTGGGAAGGAAAAAGCAGAGGCGGCGCACTAGGGTACAGGATCTTTTTATTTTTCCTGAAATACGTTGGACTTTCATCCGCTTATATCATTTTATATATCGTTGCAGGATGGTACCTCGTCTTTGCACGCAAATCTACGCGGGCTTCTTACTTTTATTTTCGCCAAATCCACGGCTTCCCCCCGCTCAAATCGCTGCGCTATTGCTACAAAAGCTACTACAAATTCGGCCAGACGCTTATCGACAAGGTGGTAATCCTGGGCGGCTTCCCTAATAAATTTACTTTCTTTTTTGACGGCGTAGAAAACTTGCGCCAATTGTCGGAAGACGGCCGGGGCGCACTGCTCATCAGCGCCCATATCGGCAATTGGGAGATCGCCGGCCATTTGCTCAAAAAACTCAATACCCCCGTCAATGTGGTATTATACGATGGGGAAGACCAGGGCATCAAAGAAGTGCTCGAAGGCGCTATCAAAAACCGCCAGTTTAAAATCATCAGCGTCAAAAATGATTTTTCCCACCTGCTCGATATGCACAATGCCCTGCAAAACAAGGAATTCATTTGTATTCACGGCGACCGGTATATCAAAAATTCTAACCAAAAAACCTATCGGACTACCTTCATGGGGCGCTACGCGTCTTTCCCACTAGGGCCGTTCGAACTGGCTGTTCGCTTTAAGGTGCCCTACACTTTTGTTTTTTCTGTAAAAGAAACCGATACCCATTACCACTTTTTTGCTACTCCCGGCCATATTGCCCACGACAATCCCGAAAAGGTAATTGACGCTTATTTGCGAAGCCTGGAAAAAATATTGCGCCAATTTCCTGAACAATGGTTCAACTATTACGACTTTTGGGAAGATTCTTCACCCGCATTGACAACTTCCGCCGCAACTATTCCTACTGAAAAATAGTTGTTACATAGTTTCGCTCAGCTAAGCACACAATACCATGTATCCCCTGCTCGACAGTTCACGAATCGCCGATCATTTGCCGCAGGCGCCACCTATCGTCATGATCGATAATTTGTGGTATTCTAATGAGACCGCCACGCGCACCAGTTTGCTGATACGCCCCGGCATGTTGTTTGTGAAAGGCGACCGGTTTACCGAACCAGGGCTGATGGAAAATATCGCTCAAACAGCTGCCGTGAGGGCCGGTTATTACCACAAAAACCGCCAGGAACCCGTGCCACTGGGCTTTATCGGCGCTTTTAAAGATCTGGAAATATTCGAATTACCCGAGGTAGGCACTGAGATTTTCACCGAAGTACGCCTCAAGCAGGAAGTGCTTGATATCTGCATCTTTGAAGGTATTATAAAGGCCGAAGATATTGTGCTGGCAAGGTGCGAAATCAAAATATTTGTGGTGCAAAACCCATAATTAATGAAAAAAAACGGACAGCTAAATACGTCCCCCGTACTATCTGCAACTACCGGCATCACCGTGCGATTTTCGGAAGTCGATTCATTGCGCGTGGTATGGCACGGCCATTATATCAAGTATTTTGAAGACGCCCGCGAAGCTTTCGGCGTCCAGTACGGCCTTGGATACCTCGACGTATTTTCCCACGGCTTCGTTACCCCTATCGTTCGCAGTATTTGTGAACACAAAAGCCCCATCCACTATGGCGATACGGTAGAAGTAGAGGCCCGTTATATCGATACGCAAGCCGCCAAATTGGTCTTTCACTATACGGTTCACAACAAAAGCACCGGTAAAATTGCGGCTACAGGAGAAACCGTACAGGTATTTCTCGACAATAACAACGAATTGATGCTTACCTTACCCGAGTTTTTGATAGCCTGGAAACAACGGTGGGGCATACGCAATAACCAGGAAACCAGAAAGGAAGAACAGCAAGTATGAAGGGGGTTTATATTATTGCCGATCATATGCTGAGCGCGCTGGGTACAGATTCCGCCGCGCACTATGAACGCCTGTGCAGTGGTGAAACCGGTATCCGCACCTATGACAAATGGGAGGATCTATCCGGCCCTTTCTGCCTGGCCGCAGTGCCCGACGACCAACTCGAAGCAGCCTGTACCCGCTATCATATTCCGGCATCATACACCCGATTTGAGCGATTTTTATTGTTATCCATGCAAGCCGTCATACAAGAATCGGGCATTGACCCTTCTTCTCCCGATACGGTCACCATTTTATCGAGTACCAAAGGTAATATCGACCTTATCAACCCCGCCACAGCGGAGCGATTCCCTAATGCGCGCATCAACCTGAGCGAAACCGCCCATACGGTACAATCGCATTTCGGGTTGCTTCAGCCACCCGTCATAGTGAGCAATGCCTGTATTTCGGGGGTAATGGCGCTGCTCATGGGCGCCAGGCTGATCCGATCGGGGCAATACCGGCATGCCATCGTGTCGGGCGCCGATGTGATCTCCGATTTTATCCTCACGGGTTTTGAATCGCTGAAGGCGGTGAGCCCCGAACCCTGCCGGCCCTACGACGCCGATCGCCAGGGTATCAGTCTGGGCGAAGGCTGCGGCACGGTAGTCCTCTCCGCCGATAAACACCCCGGCAGCATTGCCATACTGGGAGGTAGCATCAGCAACGACGCCAACCACATTTCCGGTCCCTCGCGCACGGGCAGCGGACTCCAGCAGGCGGTAAGGCAAGCCCTGAGCGCTTCGGGCAACCCCCGCATCGACTATATCAACGCCCACGGCACTGCCACGGCCTACAACGACGACATGGAAGCCGAAGCGTTTCACGCACTCGGCATGCAATCCATCCCGCTCAATAGTTTCAAAGGTTATTGGGGGCACACCCTGGGCGCCGCGGGAATGCTTGAAACCATAGCTGCCTGTTGGTCGATGCGCCGGCATAAGCTTATTAGTTCGGCAGGCTACGCCAAAAACGGCGTGAGTAAGCCGCTGAATATCATCACGCAAACACAAGACGCCGACATCCGAACCTGCCTCAAAACGGCTTCCGGTTTTGGAGGTTGCAACGGCGCCCTGGTATTGCAAAAAGAAGAAGACTATGCCGGTCATCGCGCATTATAGCCTGATAAAAGACGATGCCCTGGTCGTTGACGGCCGGGCAACGTACCGGCACGAAGATAAAGAAGCCGGAGTCGGCGCTTTTGCTTCCGCTTTGTACAAACACATGGAACTTAGCTACCTCAAATTTTTCAAAATGGATAATTTGAGTAAATTGGGTTTTTTGGCCGCAGAAGCGCTTTTAAAAGCAGTGCCTGACTTTGCAGATACCCCCAAAGACAAGACGGGCCTGTTCCTGATGAATGCCCACAGCAGCCTGGACACTGACGAACGATACTACGAAACGGTAGCAAATGACGAAAATAATTTTCCAAGTCCGGCATTATTTGTATATACGCTGCCGAATATCGTAATCGGAGAAATTTGTATTAGGCATAAAATTACAGGAGAACACGCCTTTTTATTGTCAGAACAACCCGATGCGACTTTGTTATGCAACTATGTACGCAATGTATTCGACGAAAACGCGGTGGATGCTGCCATTGCGGGTTGGGTAGAATACTACGGCGACAAGCGCCACGCATTATTGATGTGGGTAAACCGACAACCCGGTCAAGTCGGAGCGACGGAATTTACCCCTGCGACTATTCAGCAACTATGGACTATTCATTCTTAATTGGGTCACCATAACAGTTCAAATTAATGGAAACGCTCATTACAGATTTGAAAACGCAAATTATCGAGCATCTCAACCTGGAAGGCGTAAGCCCCGGCGATATCGATGCCGATGAACCCTTATTCGGATCGGAACTTGGTTTGGATTCGATTGACGCCCTCGAAATCATTGTTATGCTGGAGCGCATCTACGGCTTGAAGATCAAGTCGCAGGAAGAAGGCAAAAAAGTATTTTATTCGGTGCGCACGCTGGCAGAATTCATTTCTGAAAATAAGGGATTAGGTGTCGTATAAAGTATTCATAACCGGAATGGGCATGGTATCGGCCATCGGTTTTGATGTGCCGCAAGCCCTTCATGCGCTGCGCCATTGCCAGACTGGTATCGGCCCTATCCGTTTTTTGCAGACCCGGCACCGGGGCACGCTGCCCGCCGCCGAAGTGAAGGCTTCCGACTACGAACTGGCGACTTTGCTGGGCCTCGATGATATCCGCGATTATAGCCGCACGGCACTACTCGGCATCATGGCAGCCAGAGAAGCCGCCGCCCATGCCCGCCTGCACGAACACCCCTACCTGCGCACCGGCATCGTGTCGGCTACCAGCGTAGGAGGTATCGATAAAAGCGAGGTGTTTTTTGGCGAATTTCTCAAAGACCAGGCCCGTGGCGGCGACCTCCACTACATGGTGTCGCACGATTGCGGCGACAGTACCGAGCGCATTGCCGACGACCTGGGCATCAAAGATTTTGTGAGCACCATCAGTACGGCCTGCTCTTCTGCTGCCAACGCCATCATGCTGGGCGCCCGACTTATCAAAGCCGGTATGCTCGACCGCGTGCTGGTGGGCGGGTCGGACGCCATTACCCGCTATACCCTCAACGGCTTCAACTCACTGCGCATCGTAGACGAAAACTGGTGCCGGCCATTCGACCAAAACCGCAACGGACTCAACCTGGGCGAAGCCGCCGCTTATCTGGTACTCGAATCGGCGCGCGCCGTTGAAGAAAGCCGCAAAACACCGCTGGCCGAATTATCGGGATTTGGCAACGCCAACGACGCCTATCACCAAACGGCCTCTTCGCCCGACGGCGCCGGCGCGCTGCGCGCCATGCAACTCGCCCTGCACCAAAGCGGGCTTACCACCTCCCATATCGATTACATCAACGCCCACGGCACCGCCACGCCCAACAACGATTTGTCGGAAGGCCAGGCCCTGAAAAACCTGTTTAAAGACTACCTGCCCCGGTTTAGCTCTACCAAAAGCTATACCGGCCATACCTTGGCAGCGGCAGGATCGGTAGAAGCCGTTATTTCCGTATTGTCGCTGCAACACGGTATTATCATTCCCAACCTAAACTTTAAAGATCCGATAGCAGAATTGGAGATCGCCCCGGTAGTGGCATTCGAAGAAGGTATCGCCCTGCGCAGTATTTTGTCAAACTCATTCGGCTTTGGAGGCAATTGCTCGGCCATGATATTTTCAAGTTGTTAAGTATGCCCGCATATATCAACAGTATCGGCAATATTTCTCCCCAACATTCCCTGGACAACAACCTGTTCCTGGAAGAAGTGGTCGACCATTACGGCTCCCACCTCACCTGCAAAGAACCCAATTACCGCGATTTTATAGCCGGCGCAAACCTCCGCCGCATGAGCCGCGTGATAAAAATGGGGGTCAGCGCCGCCAAAATTTGCCTGGAAGAAGCCCAGATAGACAACCCCGACGCCATCATCGTGGGCACCGGACTGGGCTGTATGGAAGATACCGACAAGTTTCTCAGCGCCATCTACGAAAGCAACGAAGAGATCATCTCCCCTACCCAGTTTATTCAATCGACGCACAACAGCGTAGCCTCCCAGATCGCGATCATGCTGGGATGCAATAATTACAATTTCACCTACGTACACCGCGGATTCTCATTTGAAAGCGCCTTATTCGACGCCCTGCTCCAATTTGAAGAAGACGAGTCGGTCAAAAATATCCTGCTGGGCGGCATCGACGAAATAACGCCCAACTACCTCTCCATCACCGGCCGGCTACGACAGTGGAAACCCAACGAATATTCCCAGCTCAGTCTGCTGGCCAACCATCTGCGGGGTAGTCTACCCGGCGAAGGCGCCGCCTTTTTTATGTTGGGAAGCGAGCAGGCGCAGCACACATACGCCCAACTCCAGGCGGTAGGCATGCGCTACAAACCCGCCGACGAATCAGAAATCACCCAGTATATCACCGGGTTTCTGGCAAGCCAGGATCTCGCCATCCAGGATATCGACCTCGTATTGCTGGGTCTCAACGGCAATACCGAGCTCGACAAGGTGTACTACCGGGTGCGCGATTTACTATTTAAACACAACCACCTCGGCTATTTCAAACACCTTTGCGGGGAATACAAAACCGCCACCGCCTTCGGCATGTGGCTGGCTGCGCAAATTCTGCACAAACAACGCGTGCCTGAAGCCGTCAAGCTCGAACCTTTTCAAGCAAAAAACATTAATAACATATTGATTTACAATAATTACAGCAATATCAATCATTCGCTATTATTGTTGAAAAATGTTTAACTTTAAACGCACGGGCCGGATTTTCATCCTGTTGATGGTACTAACCGCGGGCATTCATATATGGACGCCGGTGCATTGGGGCGTATACGCCTTTTGGATGCTGGCATTTGCAAGCTGCATGGCTTACGGCTCGGCTTATGTATGCTCCCAGTTTTTTATCCCGGCCATATGCCACGTCCCCAACAACAAACGCCAGGTAGCCCTCACTTTCGACGACGGCCCCGACCCCGAAATCACTCCGCAAGTGCTGGCTATTTTAAAAGAATACGATATAAAGGCCACATTTTTCTGTATTGGCTGGAAAGTAGACGCCCATCCGGCGTTGGTGCGACAGATCATAGAATCCGGCCATATTGTGGGCAACCACTCCTACACCCATTCCTACTGGATTGACTTCAAAACCCCGAACATGCTGCGCGAGGAAATCAGCCGCTGCCGGGTTGCTTTTGAAACGGCTGCCGGCGTCACCCCCCAGCTTTTCAGGCCGCCCTACGGCGTGACCACACCCGCGCTGGCCGAGGCGGTAAAAGTCGAGAAAAACACCGTCATCGGCTGGGATGTGCGCTCGCTCGACGGCCTGCTCAAAGACGAACAGCAAATCATTCAGCGCGTGCAAGCCAAAATAAAACCGGGCAGCATCATCCTGCTGCACGATACCAACCCCGCGCAACCCAGGATTCTGCGCACTGTGCTGCAATATCTCCGCGAACAACGCCTGCAGGCGGTGCGGCTCGATGAGCTTAGCGGGGTTAGGGTTTAGCGGTAGGGGTTAGTGCATTCGCAGTTTAGCGATTGGGTTTAGCTGTATGTTTAGAAAACTAAACTCTAACGCTAAACGGGTAAGCGGTAAACGCTTACCCTACTAAACATTTACTTCTTATGAACACTAAAATCATGACATATCTTTTTTTGATCGCAGGTCTTATTGCACTTCTAATATTGTTTTCTTGCAGAAAAAAATCCGCAAACCTGAAATACGGCTTCTCCAAAGAGCAAGACACAATCAAATTTCAAAATGAAATAGTAAAAGGTATTGACGCTACTACATTCGAAATTTTGGATGAAAATTATTGCAAAGACAAAAACCAGGTTTTCTATTTTCGAACCTACCGTGAAAGCAGAGACTACTTTTTTACTAAAAAACATCAAATTCAAAAACTTGAAAATGCCGATGCGGCATCCTTTCTAACTTTAGGATATGGCTATGCAAAAGATAATGCCCGTGCCTGGTATAATGGCAGCAACTTCAAGGTCGCCGATATCCCTGGTTTGGCGGCGCTAAATCATCATTTCACCCAGGATAACATCAATGTATATCTTGATTGCAAGCAAGTTCTGGGGATAGACGGCAGTACTTTCGAGATAATTGATACATACTACGCTAAGGACGCAAAACAATATTATTACTGTAATCCAGGCGGTGACGACCAATACAGCATTACTGCAATTCCATGCCAATATGAATCGTTCTCAATCATAGACTACCAGTATTCCAAAGACAATAAGTCCGTTTATTTCCGGGAAAAAAAAATGCTTATGGCTGATGCCGCTAGCTTTATTATTATTGGAAGTCAATATGCTAAAGATAATAACAACGTATATTTTAATGCAAAAGAGATACCGGGCGCCGATCCAAACACCTTTGAATTGTTTAAAGAAAATGAAAATTCAAATGGTGAAACGTATTATGCCAGGGATAAAAAAGGAATTTATGTCAATGACCAATATTTCAAAGATGCAGACGCACAGTCCTTCAGGATATTCAATGAAAAGTATACCATGGATAACCAGGGTATTTATTATAAAATGAAAAAAATGAAAAATGCTGACCCCACTACCTTCAAGGTATATCCACATTATATGGGTGATGCCGACGCAGAAGACAAACACCATAAGTACGGTGATGGAAAAGTGGTAGAATGAGTACTTATTGTGTCTGTTTTCAAAATCAAACAACAGATGTTAACTTTTCAAGAAAATACGATCCTACAAAAAACCACCTAGACAGAAAAAATCTGGCTCATATTCCTGTTAGGCTGAATGCGTAGTTTTGTGGCAAAAAAGGTATGGATTACGCTATTGATAATTTGCTGGACGAAGATCGGTGCTACGCAC
>JABWBR010000160.1 GCA_013360405.1 Saprospiraceae bacterium | reverse complement strand
CGTGCCGCCTATCAGTCGGGTTCCAACCCGACAGGCACAGTACAATCGGGTAAAACCCGAAGGATAAACGGCACGAGGTGGAATCTCGTGCCAGCGGGGGCGGGGTGAGTTATTACAATTACGACCATCTCGGCAATACCAGGGTAGTATACCACAGCGTTATAAATTGCGTATCGGATAGCGTACACTATATGTTAGACATTCCCACACTCCCCTCAAAGCCTCCCCAGCTTCTTGACATTTAAGAACAACTGCCTATACACCCCGCTCGTATCGCTATCAAACCACGCATCCCGGTTGTGGGAAGAGTGCAGGATAAACGGCCGTTGGCGGCTCGTGTCGCGGTAGCAATCCACCACAAAAGGAGCGGGGATATTATCGCCTTCCAGTGTGAGGCGTGCGTATTGGAACTTCTCCGCGCGGGTCTCGTCGAAATCATCGGCGAAAGTGGCGCCGGGCAGGTTGCGCAGCGTATTGAGGTAATTCTCCACATCCATCGAGTCGAGCGGGGTTTTTCCGTTGAGCAGCCAGGGACCGCCGGTTTTGGAGAAACGCAGCGTCGTATCGGGCAGCTCGCAGTTAAAGGACGTCACCACCATATCGCGTTTCATCTTCAGCAGTTCCAGGTTGCGGTAGCCTTCAAAGCTCTTGTTGAGCGACATGGCCTGCATGCCGTCGATGGCGTACACCTCGTTTTCGCCGTTGATGCGCAGGAAGGAGATGGCGGTTTGCGTCTGCGGATTAAAGGAAAACTTGCCCACTACAAACGATTCCAGTTCTTTATCGTTGCTATACACCGTGACCTGCGTGCCGTGTTCTTCGTCGACGCCGTAGTCGGCCCAGCTGCCGGCTTGGGTGGCCGCGATCTGGTTGGTTTTGATCAGGCTGATAGCGGAGAGCAGTTCCTCGACGGCAGCGGACTGGGCTTTTACGCTCAGTTGTCCGTTGGAGACGATCCAGTCGGCGCCTTCCCGTTTGAGGGTAATCTCTGCCTCTTCGGGTTGTTTTATTATGATATTTACCGCGCTGACCGCAGCGGTATCGATTTTGATCAGCTCGGAGTTGAAGTTGCTGTCGCCGCGGCCGGAGAGTAGCCTGTTGAGGCCGTACAAGACGAGTAAGGCGACGAATACGATTAGCAGTGTTTTGTTGGTCTTGCCCATAAGTTGTTGTTGTGCACCTAACAGATTATTAAACACGGAGTTTCACGGAGTTTACACGGAGTTACACAGAGTGAGATTATATCCTCCGTGAAACTCCGTGGTAAAAAAATCAACGCCCCTACAAATATTCACAATTTTGCCAGAAAAGACAACAACCCCGCCATCGCTTTCGCGCGGTGGCTGATACTATTCTTCACCTCGTAGGGCAAATTGGCAAAAGGCTGGTCATAGCCGTCGGGGATAAACACCGGGTCATAGCCGAAGCCGCCTTCACCGGCGGGTTGTTCGGCGATGCGGCCGGGGGCGATGCCTTCGAAGGTATAGACTTTCCCTCCGAGTATCAGGGCGATCACCGTGCGGAACTGGGCCCGGCGGTTCGATCGGCCCTGCAATTGCGAAAGCACCAGATTGTAATTATCCTCGGCGCTGCGTTGTGGGCCGGCGTAGTAGGCCGTGTGTACGCCGGGCGCGCCGCCCAGGGCTTCGATTTCCAGTCCGGTATCTTCGGCGAAGCAATCCACGCCGTAGTGGTCGTACACATACTGTGCTTTTTGCAGGGCGTTACCGGGGATGGTGTCGGTTGTTTCCGGCAATTCCTCGTGGCAGCCGATGTCCTGCAGGCTGCGAATAGCAAAATCGGGGCCGATGATAGCTTTGACTTCGGCTATTTTGTGGGGGTTGTTAGTGGCGAAGACGAGGTTTTTCATGTTCTCTGTTCTCTGTTCTCTGTTCTCTGTTCTCTGTTCTCTGTTCTCTGTTCTCTGTTCTCTGTTCTCTGTTCTCTGTTCTCTGTTCTCTGTTCT
>JABWBR010000002.1 GCA_013360405.1 Saprospiraceae bacterium | reverse complement strand
CTTCCTAGTTCTCGAACCCGCGACCCTCCCGATCTGTGATCGGGACAGGTATTCTAACCAACTGAACTACCGGACCAAAAAATCTTATGTCAAAGTCTTTCTAGTTCTCGAACCCGCGACCCTCCCGATCTGTGATCGGGACAGGTATTCTAACCAACTGAACTACCGGACCCTTATTTTCTCATGCCCGATCTACATCAAGCGGATGCAAAGGTAAATTGCTATTTGAAATCGCGCAAGGTTTATCAAAAAAAATTATCAAAAAAAATCTGCCGTCGAATTGCTACCTTTGCCGCTCGGACATTGCAGTAAACATGTGATCTAAATCCTGTAAGCTATGGTCTTCCTGGAGTTTGAGAAACCCTTAGAGAAACTGTACGAACAGCTCGACAAGATTAAGCAGGTAGGAGAAGAAGGTATCGTGGACGTTACGGAGATGATGCGCGAGTTGGAAACCAAGATTCGGAATACCCGCAAAGATATCTATAGCAACCTCACCGGCTGGCAGAAGGTGCAGCTCTCTCGCCACCCCGAACGCCCCTATACGCTATATTATATCAGCCAGATGTGCAAGAAGTTTATCGAATTGCACGGCGACCGCTGTGTGAAAGACGATAAAGCCATCGTGGGCGGATTGGCCAGCTTCGAAGGGCAAACCGTGGTAATCATCGGCCACCAGAAAGGAATTAATACCAAGATGCGCCAATACCGCAATTTCGGTATGGCCAACCCCGAAGGGTATCGCAAGGCGCTGCGCCTGATGAAACTCGCCGAGCGCTTTAACTTCCCCGTGATTACGCTCATCGACACCCCGGGCGCATACCCCGGCCTCGAAGCCGAAGAACGCGGCCAGGCTGAAGCTATCGCCCGCAACCTCTTCGAAATGGCCCAACTGCGCGTACCAATCGTATGTGTAGTAATTGGCGAGGGCGCCTCGGGCGGCGCTATCGGCATCGGGCTCGGCGACCGCGTGTATATGCTCGAAAATACCTGGTATTCGGTGATCTCCCCAGAGTCGTGCTCTTCGATTTTGTGGCATAGCTGGGATTACAAAGAACAAGCCGCCGAAGCCCTCAAACTTACCGCCGACCACATGTTCGAGTTCGGACTTATCGACGGCATTATCAAAGAACCCGTCGGCGGCGCCCACGCAGCCCCCGAGGAAATGGCTAAACTACTGAAGAAACAGATCAAAAAGGCACTGACCGAATTGCAGGAAATGGAGCCGGATGAAAGAATAGAAGCCCGTATCAATAAATACGCCAATATGGGCGTTTATGATACCGAACCTTCGGATGTACCGAAAAAGGAAAAGTAAAATAATGAGCTGGAGGAATATCCAATCTTTCTTTCACCAACGCTTTTTGTCTCAACAGCTGGCCAAACTGCGCAGGGAGCGCAAACCCGTCAATCTCGATTCGGCGCAAACCGTGGGTCTGCTTTTCGATGCGTCGTCGCTGACTGCCCGCAGCGTGGTGATCCAATACGCCGATGAATTGCGCGGCCGCAACAAACGCGTCAGAATGCTGGGTTACCTCGAAGGCCACCCCGATACCGGCGAATTTGCCTTCCCCTGTTTTTCTCAAAAACAACTCGATTGGGCTCTGTGCCCCAAAAGCAAAGCTGTCGACGAGTTTCTCGCCCAACCCCTTGATGTGTTGCTCATGATGCCCCCGGGCCAACAACCCTGGCTCGAATATATTGCCGCCCTGTCGACCGCCCACCTCAAGGTAGGCCCCTACACCAACCATACGTATTGTTTCGACGTTATGATTGATATGCCCGCTGAAAATGATCTCAAACAGTTCATCAGGCAGGTCGAACAGTTACTGAAGAAGACGAATACAAAGCATGAACCAGCCCAAGTTTAAAGGGACGGGTGTAGCTCTCGTTACTCCCTTTCGCCACGACGACAAATCGGTAGATTACGCCGCGCTGGAACGCATTATCGAACACGTGATAACCGGCGGCGTCGACTATCTGGTGTGCCTCGGCACTACCGGCGAAGCTATCGGGCTTACTCCTCAGGAATGCCGCCATGTACTCGATTTTACGATAAAAACTACAGCAGGCAGGCTTCCTATCGTGGCAGGCTTTTTTGGCGATAATAATACCGCCCGGCTGGTCGACAATATCTGTGAATTCAACCTGGATGGCGTAGCAGCTATTATGTCGAGCAGCCCCGCTTACAATAAACCTACTCAAGAGGGCATCTTCAGACATTATATGGAGGTGGCTAATGCCTCTCCCTTGCCTATTATTATATACAACGTGCCGGGAAGGACGGCCTCTAACGTAACTTGCGATACCATACTCCGCCTGGCAAATGCCAGCTCTCAATTTATCGCAGTAAAAGAAGCCTCCGGGGACCTCGTGCAAGGCATGCGAATAATGAAACACAAACCCGATCACCTGCTGGTATTGTCGGGCGACGACCCTCTTACGCTGCCTTTGCTGGGCTGTGGCGCAGATGGCGTCATTTCGGTGATTGCCAACGCTTACCCTGCCCATTTTTCCGGCATGGTTGACGCCGCTCTGCGCAACGATATGTCCACGGCGCGCCGCCTTAACGAAGCCCTACTCGACGTACATCCCCATTTATACGCAGAAGGCAATCCTGCCGGCATCAAAGGCGCCCTCGAAATACTGGGCTTTTGCAGCCGCGAAACGCGTTTGCCCCTAATCGCCCTCAGCGAAACCGGCCAGGAAGCCCTTCGCCAGGCTATGTCAAAAGTTCCCGCTTTTCAGACCAACCTGATGGGTTGTTAATCGCTTACCAAAAAAAACACCATGTCAGAACAAGCATCCACCCCGCTTACCAATATTAACGACCTGGGCGAATTCGGCCTGATCGAGCATCTTACTAAAGATATCAAACTTCAAAATACGTCTACCCTAAAAGGAGTTGGCGATGACGCCGCCGTGATTGATAACGGCAACTATCTCACCGTGGTATCTACTGACTTGCTGGTAGAAGGCATCCATTTCGACCTGATGTATACGCCGCTCAAACACCTGGGCTACAAAGCCGTCGTAGTCAACTTGTCGGATATTTACGCCATGAACGCGCAGCCTAAGCAAATCACGGTGTCGATAGCCATTTCCAACCGCTTTTCGGTAGAAGCCCTCGACGAACTCTACGCCGGCATGTTAGCCGCTTGCCAGGCCTACGGCGTCGACCTGGTGGGTGGAGATACGTCTTCTTCCCTAAAAGGATTAATTATCAGCATAACCGCTATCGGTCAGGGCGAAAAGGACAAGCTGACCTACCGCCATACCGCGCGTGTAGGCGACCTGGTATGCATCACCGGCGATGTGGGCGCGGCTTACCTGGGGCTACAAATATTGGAGCGCGAAAAGCAACTCTACCTGTCTAACCCCGAAACCCAACCCGACCTGGAAGACCAACAATACCTCATCGGCAAGCAACTGAAACCCGAAGCCCGCAAGGATATGGTCGAGCTATTCGCCCAAAATAAACTGGCGCCCACCGCCATGATCGACGTGTCTGACGGTGTAGCCTCCGACCTGATGCATATCTGCCAGGACTCAGGCGTGGGAGCGTTTATCGAAGAAAGCGGCGTGCCCATCCATCCTGATGCTCAACTGATGGCCCTCAAATTTAATCTCGACCCCATCACCTGCGCTTTGAATGGCGGCGAAGACTACGAACTGCTATTTACCATCGACCCCGCAGATGTAGAAAAAATAAAATACCTGCCCGATATTTATATTATGGGCGAAATTGTACCCCAATCTGAAGGATTGACCCTGCATACCAAAGGTGGAAATATTCACCCGTTGAAAGCACAGGGGTGGAGGCATTTTAATTCATAGTGAATCTTGTTCTCTGTTCTCGGTTGTCTGTTGTCCGTTCTTTATCCCGACAACAGAGAACTGACAACAGAGAACTGACAACAGACAACAGACACATGAAATCACAGTTTTTCATCCTTGGAATCTTGATAACCCTGGGTTTTAACGCCTGCAAAAGCGACAAAGCAGAAGAAACCAACGCTCCTCCGAAAACGGTGGCCGTACCGCGTTTCGACCGCGACTCGGCGTATGCGTTTGTAGAAAAGCAGGTGTCGTTTGGACCGCGGGTACCCAATAGTGAGGCGCACAAGGCTTGCCGCGAGTGGTTGGTGAGCAAATTCAAAGCTTACGGCGCTACCGTTATCGAACAATCATTTGACGCCAAAGCCTACACCGGCGAGGTACTCAAATCAACCAACATCATTGCGCAATACAATCCGGGCAATAGCAACCGCATCGTATTGGCAGCGCACTGGGATTCGCGGCCGATGGCCGATTCTCCGATCAACCAGGAAAGGCGCAACGAAGCCGTGTTGGGCGCCGACGACGGCGCAAGCGGCGTTGGCGTGCTACTCGAGCTTGCCCGTCAGTTGCAGGCCAACCCACTCGATTTGGGCGTAGATATTGTCTTGTTTGATGCAGAAGACTATGGCGAGAGCAAAGAAGAATATGCCAATGAAGAAGAACAGCGCCTTAGCGTATATTCGTGGGGCCTGGGATCGCAGTATTGGTCGCGGAATCTGCATGCGGGCAATTATCGCCCCCGATACGGTATATTACTCGATATGGTAGGCGCAAAAGGTGCGCGTTTCCCAAAAGAAAGCTACTCCATGCGTTTTGCGCCCGAAGTAGTGGAAAAGGTATGGAAACTAGCGCAAAATATGGGTTATAGTAACTATTTTGTGGAGGCTGACGGCGGAGGCGTTACAGATGACCATTTTTTTGTAAATACTATTGCCGGCATCAAAATGATCGACATTATCAATCGCCCTGATCAAACGGAAACGGGCTTTGGCGCTCATTGGCATACGCATAATGACGATATGCGCATCATAGACCCCCTTACATTACGGGCAGTCGGACAAGTCATGCTGGCAGTAGTATACAGGGAAGCGAGCGACTCAATTTGATTAGTGTTGAACTATAGGCCAAAAAGTATATTTTTGTGAATGCGAATGCTAAATTGTCTAATAGCTGCTATTGTAAATGGACTACGCGATAAACCAGGAAGGTAAATTCAAGTACATCGAAACTAAAGGCGGTGAGGAAAACCTGTTGCTTCTGCACGGTTTGTTTGGCGCCCTTAGTAATTTCGAAGGAATTATCAGAAACTTCTCCAAGTCGTACAATGTCATTGTACCCATACTCCCGATTTTTGAACTGCCCATTCGCAAAGTCTCGCTTACCGGGCTTGTTGACCATGTGGCTGAGTTTGTGGACTATAAAGGCTACGACAAGGTACACGCGCTTGGCAACTCACTGGGGGGGCATATCGCCTTGCTATACACGCTGGCTCACCCCGAAAAAGTAAAATCCGTCATACTAACCGGTAGTTCGGGGCTTTTTGAAAGCGCCATGGGCAGCAGTTTCCCCAAACGCGGTGATTACGAATTCATTCAACGCAAAACGGCTGCTACTTTTTACGACCCCGCCGTGGCCAGCAAGGAATTGGTAGATGAAGTATTTGATATCGTGAACGATCGCAACAAAGCCATCCGTATTATTGCTACGGCAAAATCGGCGCTTCGACACAATCTGGCCGATACGCTTCACCGGATTAAAGCCCCGACTTTGCTGGTGTGGGGCAAAGACGACACGGTAACCCCCGCCTTTGTGGGAGAGAAATTTCACGAGTTGATTCCAAATTCCAGATTGTATATTTTGGACCGATGCGGTCATGCTCCTATGATGGAACATCCCCTGCAGTTTAATGAATATCTGGAAGAGTTTTTACAAGATGTAGTGGCGGCAAACCCCATCAGCTAAGGGCGTGCCGCTTTTATCGACCCTCCTTTTTTGCTTCGTCATCATCACTGATCCTTGTCGCCAGGGATGTTTTGTTATTCACCCGTTTTAATCTGATATTTTATGAAGTCGTTGCTTCCTATTCTTGCGGCGCTGTTGCTCCTAACGGCAGGCTGTAAAACCACGCAGAAAAGTACTACCCTCACCGCCCCCGCGCCGGTAACTGAAGATGTCGCTATTGAAGAACGCTCGCTGGATACGTTGGAAGTAACCCCCGATATGTGGGATGGCGTGGCCGAAGAAGAAACCGGTATTACTGCGGAGGATTACCAGTTGACCTACACCCTGCCCAATTACAACGAAACAGCCCGGCGCGAACACGATTTGTTGCATACCAAACTCGATTTGCGTTTCGACTGGGCGAAAGAAAAGGTATTGGGAAAAGCTACGCTCAAACTCAAACCCTATTTTTACCCGGCTACCGAAGTTACGCTTGATGCCAAAGGCTTTGAATTTCACAAAGTAACCATGGAGGGCGAAGGCAAACCCCTGGTATTCGACTACAGTGGCGATGCGATTACCATCCAGTTGGGCAAAACTTATACCAGGGACCAAACCTATAGCCTCTATATGGAATACACCGCCACCCCGTCGGCTACCGGCGGCAGCGAAGCCATTACTTCTGATAAGGGTTTGTTTTTTATAAACCCCAGGGAGGAAGAACCCGGCAAACCCCGACAAATATGGACGCAGGGAGAAACCGAGTGGAATTCGCGCTGGTTTCCCACCATCGACAAACCAAACGAGCGCACCACCCAGGAAATGTACATTACGGTAGAAGATAAATTCAAAACCCTCTCCAACGGGGTGTTGCTATCTTCTAAAAAAAATAACGACGGTACCCGTACCGATTACTGGAAAATGGACCTTCCCCACGCCCCCTACCTCTTTATGATGGCCATCGGCGAATATGCTGTGGTGAAAGACAAATGGGAGGGTATCGATGTAGACTATTATGTGGAGCCGGCCTACGAAAAAGACGCCCGCGCCATTTTTCCCCATACGCCCGAAATGCTCGGCTTCTTTTCAAATAAGGTGGGAGTAAAATACCCCTGGTCCAAATTTGCACAGGTAGTCGTTCGCGACTACGTGTCGGGCGCCATGGAAAATACCACCGCCGTCGTCTTTGGTGATTTTGTGCAACGCCATAGCCGCGAGTTAATCGACGAGCTCACCAACGATAAAATCGTTGCCCACGAGATGTTTCACCAATGGTTTGGCGACCTGGTGACCTGCGAAAGCTGGGCCAACCTGACCCTCAACGAAGGATTTGCTAATTACAGCGAATACCTGTGGCTGGAGCATAAATATGGCAAAGACGCTGCCGACTACCACCTCTGGGAAGAACTCGGCGGTTACCTCGACGCCTCCCGCAGCAGCATTCACCCCCTTATCCATTTCGGCTACGAAAATAAAGAGGATATGTTTGACGCCCATAGCTACAACAAGGGCGGCCTTGTGTTGCATATGTTGCGCAACCACGTAGGTGACGACGCGTTTTTTGCCGCACTCAAGCTTTACCTCAACCGCTACCAATTTAAAGCAGCTGAGGTTCACGACCTGCGATTGGCATTCGAAGAGGTGACGGGCGAAGATCTCAACTGGTTTTTCAACCAGTGGTACCTGCGCGAAGGGCACCCCCAACTCGAAATCTCCTACGGCTACGAAGCAGCCACCGGCGAAGCTACCGTTACGGTAGCCCAAACCCAATCACCCGATATGATGCCGGCTGTTTTTGAATTGCCTGTAGCTATAGACCTTTATTTTACCGACGGTTCTTCCAAACGCATCCAGGAAATCATGATGCAACGCGAGCAGACTTTTTCCTATAAAGTGGATCGCCAACCCGCTTTTATCATCTTCGATGCCGAACGGGTCATACTTGCCGAACGCAAAGACAACAAAACCGAAGCCGAAATGGTGTGGCAATACAAGTATGGCCCTCGCTTTTTGGATCGTATGGAAGCGCTGATGAGCGTACTTGAAGGCGAAAATAAGGATTCGAGAAGCGTGGTTAAAGCCGCGCTGAAAGACCCGTTTTGGGTTCTCCGAGCCGCTTCGATGGAAAACCTGCTGGAAGAAGACATGGATGAAAATACCGTTGCCCTTGTCAGGCAAATGGCTGCCGGCGATCCGCATTCGCAGGTGCGCAATATGGCTTATAATAAGTTGATGGAGATAGGAGATACGGAAGCCGTCGCAATTGCCAAAACGACGATGCAAAAAGAACAGTCTTATTACGTGTTGGCTACTGCACTAAGACTGCTCAACCAATTGGATAAAGAAAGCGCCTTACCGCTGGCCCGACAGTTTGAGAAAGAAGAAAACAGCGATATGCTTGATGCTGTCGGAGAAGTATATCTCAGCAGCGGCGATGCCCAGTACATGCCTTTTTTTGAAAGCAGGCTCGACAAAGTGGACGGCATGAGCGCTTTTACTTTCTTTAGCGGTTACCAGAGTTTGGCCGTATCAGGCAGCCCCGAAGTGATAGTGGCCGCTATTGACAAGCTCAAATCAGTGGGCGTCGATATGAATAAAACGATATGGCAGCGCGTTGCAGCCGTAAGGGCGCTGGTGGAAATGCGTGGTGAATTTTTGCGCCGTTCTAACGCAGAAGATAACGACGCAGTCAAACAGGAAATCGCCGGGCAATTGGCCCTCGTCAAAACTGCCCTCGATGCAGCGAAAGCTGTGGAAACCAATGCCGATATTCTAGGCATTTATGATCAACTCATCGGCCAATAATATTTTCATCCCGGGGTTTCAACCCCGGGGTGCCCTCTTTTCAACCCCGGGGTGCCTTCAGCCCGAGGTTGAAACCTCGGGCTGAAGGAGCACGCAATACCGTTCGTCGATTTTTTTTGTCAAAAATCCGGCATTTCGTCATAAATTGTCATCCGGATTGCCAGATTTGCATTTGGCAAATGCCGAAAAGCATTTTTTCGGAACTTTAGGTCTACATACCAAGAAGAAGAATTTTTCCAAAAATGAGCTGATGCCCTTATGATGACTGCAACTTTAACTTATACCCTACTGCTCGCCGCTATTTATGTAACCCGTAAGATCCTGCAGCAACAATAGGAGAAAACAAACCAACACCAGGAGCGAACCTACCTGGCCGGTTTTTCGTACATACGAAAGCGCCACCAGCCGAGTCTTTGCAACAAATGGCTGAGTGATACCCTCAGTACGCCCAATCCGTAGCGCATACTCCTGGTAAAGTTGATGGAGGAGGCTTCTTTAAAGTACTTGGTGGGACAGGTTACCTCGGCAATCGCAAAATCGGCATAGATAATCTGGGACAGCATTTCGTTATCGAAGACGAAATCGTCCGAATTTTCATTAAAATTGATATTTTCCAGTACATGCCTGCTGAAAGCACGGTAGCCGGTATGGTATTCCGACAATTTATAATTAACCAAAAGATTCTGGGTGAGAGTCAGGAAACGATTAGCCAGATATTTGTACATCGGCATGCCCCCGGCCAATGCGCCTTTGCCCAGTATACGCGAGCCCAGTACCACGGGATACAGTTCTTCGCCGATAATATTGACCATCGAAGGTATTAGCTTGGGAGTATACTGGTAGTCGGGGTGAAGCATAATTACTACATCCGCGCCTAATTCGAGCGCCTTATTATACAACGACTTTTGATTGCCCCCATACCCTTTGTTTTTTTCATGGGCAATAATGTGCGTGATCCCTATTTGCTGGGCAAGCTCAACGGTGTTGTCCTTGCTGGCGTCATCACAGAGGATTACTTCATCAACCAGATCAAAAGGGATTTCGTTGTACGTCTTTTCGAGGGTAAGTGCAGCATTATAAGCGGGCAGCACAACCACTACCTTTTTTCCTTTGTACATAGCAGACAGGAGAATTGTGGGGCAAAGATAAAAAAGTGTAGCATAGTGTGGAGGGTAACCCGGCTTTTCAGAGCAGCCCCATCAATTCCGATTTTACAAAAGCGCCCAATTCGCGCACGTATTCACGCGAGAAATTGAAAGATATTCCGGCTGTTTGGTAAATAGTATTGATCGGTTTGGTATAACCGAGTTGCAAGGCGTTGATATAATTTTGGATGGTCTCCTGCGGATTTTCACGGTATTGCTTCCATAAGGCAATAGCGCCAAGCTGCGCAAATCCGTATTCTACGAAATAAAACGGCGCCTCGAAAATATGGAGTTGCTTGTGCCACAAATACTCGAGGTAGTGTTCCAGCCCGGAATAGTCTACCAGTTTGGAACTAAAGTGGTGCAATACCTCCATCCATTTCTCTTTGCGGGCTTCGCGCGTATGGTCGGGATGGGTATAAATCCAGTGCTGAAATTGGTCAATAGTAGCAATCCAGGGTAATACTTTGAGCACATTCTCCAACTGGCCTATTTTGGCTCTTCGTAATTGTTCTTCATTATTAAAAAAGATATCCCAATGATCCATGGTGAATAGTTCCATGGCCATAGCTGCCAATTCTGCCACTTCAAAGGGTACGCGTTTGGAAGAACTGAGTTGGTGCTCGTGGGTGAGCAGGGAGTGTATGGCATGGCCGCTTTCATGCAGCAGGGTGCGCATATCGCTCACCGAGTTGGCGGCATTCATAAAAATAAAAGGTACCCCGGTAAGGTGTAGCGGCATATTGTAACCACCAGGGCGTTTGCCCATGCGCGATTCAATATCGAGATGCCCTTTTTTCCACATCATTTGAATAGACTCGCCGAAATAAGGGTGTAATCGCGATAGGCAAGTGATGGTTTTTTCGGCGAGTTCCTGGGCGTTATCAAAGGGGCGAAGCGGTTGTTGGCCGCAAGTATCCACGTTGAGATCCCAGGGGCGCAGGGTCTTCAAATCCAAAAGCTGGCGGCGATGCTCGTTGAGCTCGTCGAGCAGAGGGAGAATTTCAAATTCTATCGCATCATGAAAGCGAAGGCAATCGTCGGCCGAATAATCAAAGCGGCCCAGCGATTGAAAGCGATAGTCGCGGAAGTTGTCAAACCCGGCATTGCGGGCTATAAGATGGCGTTGGCGCAACATCTCGTCAAAGAGCTCTTCGAGGCTCTCTGTATCTTGTAAGATGCGCTGGTTTATTTTATGGTAAATCGTTTCGCGATATCCGCGGTCGGTTTCTTCCAATAGCGCACCGGCCTTCTGTAAGGTCATTTGTACGCCGTTGATACCAACGGTCATCTCGGAAAAAAGGCGGCCGTATTCTTTTGATTTGAGCTGAACCTCGGTGACCAGGGGGATATTTTCGTCGCAAAAAAGCGCTATAGTGTTTCTGGCGTTGCGAATATGTATGGCGTATTTCGCGGTGTCGAGTTGTTCAAGAAAAGGACAATCGGCCAGTTTTTTGTTGAGCTTGTAGTCGTAGGCGGTAATTTGAGGTACTAGCTCCTGGGCGGCGTATTGGTAATGCGCATTGGCTGTTTCATCCCTGCTATCGCTTGTAATCCGGATATAGCGCCAGGAGAAATCTTCGCTGATCATGGCGTCGAGTTCGCTGTGATCGAGAATCCATTTCTCCAACTCTGCTACCGAGTTGACAGGCCGATTGAGGAGTTCCTCGTAATAAGGTTCCAACTCCGACCAAAGTGAAAGCTCAAAATCTTTGGGCAAAAAAGTAAACTGCCGTGGCTGAGGTATCGCTGTAGTAGTCATAGTCGTTTTGTTGAGCAACCCTTACCTTCTGCCTTCGAAGGAATGAGCTTTCGAGCGTTGAAGCTCCAGCTACAGCGATACCTGACAAGACTATTCTTCGGTTTCGCTTTCTTCCTGCGCGGGCGTTTGGGTTAAAAGTCCGGTTTCACCCAAGATATTATACCATTTAATGACTTTCTTAATATCGCCGGTATGTACGCGATCGCGATCGTAATTGGGCAGTATCACGCTAAAATACCGGTGAAGTTCTTCAGGGCTGGCGTTAGGGTTGATGGGCGGTGTTTTTTCGGCGTTATCCATCATGCTTTGGAATACTTTTTCCAATTCAGTGGTATCGCCATTGTCGATATAGATGCCGGTCGACTCCAGAGGGGTAAATTGGTGTTTCCGAGCCGGCACAAATACTTTTTTACCGTTGGTCAGGTCTTCAATAATCATGCCGTTGGCGCGGTTGGCCGCCATGCGAAAAATGCCGGGCAAACCACTCACGGCAACCAGGTGCTTTAAGTCCATAAATACCTTGCTTTTGTTTGGATGGCAAAGATACAAACAAAAGAGGAATTTACCGCTTGTAGTTCGTTAATGCAACTACAAACAAGCGCTAATGCAGCCGTTAATTTAATGGATGTAGATTTCCCCTAATCTTGGGGGGAGAGATTTTAGCCAATCAAAACTGAACCCATGCAAATGTAATTAAATATAAGATACAAGGCAAGTAAATTGGACAGATAAAACCTGATAAATAAAAAAAGGCGCCTTTTATGGGTAAAAAGGCGCCTTTCCGTCAAGATTTGGTTCAATAGGCCACCAGCCGGGTAAGTTGCTCGCGCAATCTTTCGGTCGGTAAAAATATTTTTTCAAGTTCTGTGGCAAAAGGTATAGGGGTGTCCAGGCTGGCTACCCTTAGTACCGGCGCATCGAGGTATTCGAAGAGGTGTTCGGAAATGTAGGCTGCTATTTCGCCGCCAAATCCACCCATCAGGGTATCTTCATGAAGCACGAGCACCCGGTTGGTTTTCTTCACCGACGCGTCAATAGCGGCAAAATCGAGCGGCAGCAAGGTGCGCAAGTCAATAATGTCAGCATCAATGCCCATTTCCTCAGTTGCTTTCAATGCCCAATGCACGCCCATGCCGTAGGTGATGATGCTTAGCTCAGCGCCCTCGCGGGCAGTGCGGGCTTTGCCGATTTCGACGGTGTAGTAATCGTCGGGCACCATTTCCGATACGCTGCGGTAAAGGGCTTTGTGCTCGAAGTACATGATGGGGTTGGGGTCTTCAAAACTGGCTATTAGCAAGCCCTTGGCATCATACGGCGTAGCAGGATATACCACTTTTAGCCCTGGCGTATGCGTAAACCAGGCTTCGTTGCTTTGTGAATGGAAAGGCCCTGCGCCGGTGCCTGCGCCGGTGGGCATACGCACTACCACATCGGCATTCTGGCCCCAGCGATAGTGCAATTTGGCCAGATTATTGATGATTTGGGTTAACCCGCAAGTCACAAAATCGGCAAATTGCATCTCTACCATGGCCTTGAATCCCTTGAGGCTAAGCCCAAGACCGATGCCCAGGATGGCGCTTTCGCACAAGGGCGTATTGCGCACGCGGTCTTTGCCGAATTCATTGACAAACCCGTCGGTAATCTTGAAAACGCCGCCGTAATCGGCGATGTCCTGCCCCATCAATACCAGGTTATCATGGCGGCGCATGGCCAACCGCATGCCGTCGCTGATGGCGTCGACAAAGCGCTTTTCGGTGGCCGCCGCCGAGGCGGGCGGTGTGGGGGTCTGCTCCCATGGGGCGTATACGTCGGCGAGCTCGCGGCTTTCGTCCGACTGCACCGGCGGTTGTTCAAACGTCACTTTTAATCCCGCTTCGATCTCGGCTTTGATAGCTTTTTTGATGTGGTCGCGATGCGCTTCGGTGAGTATGCCTTCCTGCATCAGCCACTGCTCATAATTCCTTACCGGGTCGCGCTTATCCCAGTGCTCCATTAATTCCTTGGGCACGTATTTGGTGCCGCTTGCTTCTTCGTGACCGCGCATGCGGAAGGTACGGCACTCCAGCAACACCGGTTCGGGGTTGGCGCGCATCTGGGAGGCCAGTTCATGCACCGTTTGGTATACTTCCAGGATGTTGTTGCCGTCGATGATCCTGGATTTCATCCCGTAGCCGATGGCGCGATCGGCAATATTCTCGCAGCGATATTGATCGCGGGTGGGGGTGGAAAGGCCGTAGCCGTTGTTTTCTATTAAAAAAATGACGGGCAATTGCCACACCGCCGCGGTGTTGAGCGCTTCGTGAAATTCGCCCTCGCTGGTGCCGCCTTCTCCACTGAATGCTACCGAAATGCGACCTTCGCCGATCAACTTGTGCGCCAGGCCTACTCCCGCTGCCAGCGAAAGTTGGGGGCCGAGGTGCGAGATCATACCTACGATATGATGCTCCATTGCGCCAAAATGGAAAGAACGATCGCGGCCCTTGGTGTATCCCGTAGCTTTGCCCTGCCACTGGCTGAACAATCTGTCGAGCGGCATGTTTCTTGCAGTAAAAACGCCGAGGTTGCGGTGCAGGGTAAACAAAAATTCATCGGGAAGTAAGGCCATCGTTGTGCCAACGGCAATGGCTTCCTGGCCTATACCCGAGAACCACTTGCTCACTTTTCCCTGGCGCAGCAGGATGAGCATTTTGTCTTCAATAAGCCGCGGTTTGACGAGTTGCTCGTATAAGGCAAGCAAAGTCTCGTCGGACAACTGTCCTCGCTGATAGGTCATCGGTTTCGATTCTGCCGTTAGCATGTCTTTTTTGTATAAATTAGTGGCGCAAAGATACATCGCAAAACCATTAAAATAATAGTGCATGAAACCAATTCGCCTTTTTGTATGCCTATCCCTGGCGATAGGCTTGTTCAGCTGCCAGTCCGGCTCCGACGATAAAAGCGGTATGGAGCAATTTTCGCAAGACAGCAGCTTCCAGAAAGCTCACGAATCGCCGCAATCTATTGATTTTAAACCAAAAGGACGCCCGCTTACATTTGCTACTACCGACGGCAAAGAAGCCAGCGCCTATATGGTGACGCCCTCGGGTTCCTCTACGCTTAGCGGCAAATACCTGTTTGTTATTCACGAATGGTGGGGATTGAACGATCACATTAAAAGAGAAGCCGACCGCCTGTGCGATAGCCTGGGTGATGTAACGGTGCTGGCACTTGACCTCTACGACGGCAAAGTCGCCGACAATCCCGAGGACGCCGCCAAATTGATGGAGTCGGCCAATGAAGACCACCTCAAAGCTATTATCGCCGGCGCCTTGAGTCAGGTGGGGTCTTCTGCCAAGGTGGCTACGCTGGGCTGGTGTTTTGGCGGAGGTTGGTCGCTGCGCGCCTCTATCCTGGCCGGCATGCAGGGCAAAGCCTGCGTGATGTATTACGGCATGCCGGTAACCCAGGCCGGCGATCTGGCGCCGCTAAAGGCACCCGTATTGGGTATTTTTGCTAAAAAAGACGCCTGGATTACTCCCGAGGTGGCGAAAAACTTCGAAAATCTGGCCAAGGCAACCAATAAGGCTGCAAAAATAGAAATGTTTGACGCCGATCACGCCTTCGCCAATCCCAGCAATCCCAATTTTGACAAGACGGCATCAGAACAAGCTAATGCCAAAGCGCTGGCGTTTTTGCGCGATAATTTATAATGTGGACTATGGGACTTTAGGACTGTTAGACTATTGGCCGTTAAGATCCAATAGTCCAACAGTCCCATAGTCTAATAGTCCTGATATCAACACCCGCCGTTATGAAAAAAATCTTATTCGCAGTGTTATGCACGCTGCTCCCCGGCTTCGCTATAGCCCAGCAGGTACCCGATAGTGCTTTCAGCTATCCTATTCCTAATCCGCATTTTGACCTCGGGAAAGGTCCGGTGGTATGGCTCGACGAAGGCCACAACAATTTTCACACCCTGAGCGGCCGGTATTACGCATTTGGCAAACTGCTTGAAGCCGACGGCTACCAAGTCAGGGCCTTCACAGATACATTCTCCCGGGCTACGCTGGCCCAATGCCGAATATTAGTCATATCCAATGCTTTGCACCCCTCAAATGCCAATGGAAATTGGCAATTGCCTACTCCTTCGGCTTTTACCAACGATGAAATCTCAATCATACAAGAATGGGTTGGCCAGGGTGGAAGTTTGTTCCTGATCGCCGACCACATGCCTTTTGGCGGCGCCGCTGCTGATCTCGCCGTAGCTTTAGGGTTTGGCTTTTCCAATGGGTTTGCCATGGACAATCGCCGGCGCAACGCCGAAGTGTTTTATCGCAGTAATAATACGCTGCAATCCTGCCCGATTACCGACGGCGCCACCCCGGCAGAAAGGGTGGATACGATTGCTACTTTTACCGGCCAGGCATTTACTATTCCGCCGCAAGCCCAATCGGTGCTGGCGCTTAACGACAGCTATACGGTATTGCTCCCCGATGTGGCCTGGCAATTTAACGACGATACGCCCTGGCAGTCCGCATCGGGACTCCACCAACTGGCTTACCGGACTATAAAAAAAGGGAAGGTATTTGTATCCGGCGAAGCGGCGATGTTTTCCTCGCAATTAGCCGGCCCCCAACGCGTACCCACGGGCATGGGATCACCGGAAGCCCGGCAAAACGCTCAGCTCTTACTGAATATTTTGTATTGGTTAACAGGCAACTAAAATAATTTCTCACTCTCTCTCCCTCTTCCCGACCTCCGTTGTCGGTACGGGACTTCTTTCAGTCGCACACTCCCTCCCTCCCTCTTGGCCTAATCCAGCTCGAACTCCTGGGCCAACTCTGGGATGACCACATCTTTAAAGCCGGCTGCTTGTAAATATTTGCTAAAAGCCTCCTGCTTTTCCAGTGTGCCATGCACCAGGAAGAGTTTTTTGAGCCCCGTTTTTTGGTTTTGAATAAAATCGAGCAATTCCTTTCTGTCGCCGTGGGCAGAGAAAGAGTCCATGATGGCGATATCGGCTCTGACTGTTTTCCACTCGCCAAACAGTTTGATGACCTGTGCGCCGTCGCGAAGAAACCCCCCCGGTGTTTCAGGTGAGCAATATCCTACGATGAGCACGGTATTTTCTGCTTTATCAATACTGTTAAACAAGTGGTGCTTTACGCGCCCGGCATTCATCATACCCGAAGAACTGATGATAATACACGGGTCAGTAGATTTATTGAGCGCCTTGGACTCTTCTACATCCCTGATATATTTTAGGCGGTTAAAGCCGAAGGGATCGTGGTCTGTATGCAGATATGCCGTAAGTTCACCGTCAAAGCACTCGGGGTGGGCGCCGAAAACCGTGGTGGCGTTGACTGCCAGGGGACTATCAACGTATACGGGGATATCGGGTAATCTGCCTGCCGACTCCAGCTGGTCGAGGATGTATACGATTTCCTGGGTGCGGCCCACGCTAAACGCCGGGATGATCAGTTTGCCGCGTTTGTTGACGCAGGTGTGCTCGATAACTTGCAGAAAATGTTCAGTTTCCTGTGGGGCCTGCTCGTGCTCCTGGTCGCCGTAAGTAGATTCGCATATAAGATAGTCTACCTCGGGCATGGGCTGCGGGTCGCGCAAAATAGGGCGATTGGGCCGACCTACGTCGCCGGTGAATCCGAAGTGAAACGTGCGGCCGTTCTCCCTGATGCGCAGGGTGACGCTTGCACTACCAAGGATGTGGCCGGCGTCGCGGTATAATACGTCAACGTCGGGGTGAATGCTGAACCAGTTCTCGTAGCCATGCCCTACGAATAATTTAAGGGCATTCTGTACATCGAGATCCGTGTATAAGGGGTCGCGCCATTCCTTTTCGTCGTGGCGTTTGTTGTAATAGGCTGTGTCGCTTTCCTGTATCTTGGCGCTGTCGAGCAGCATAATGGCGCAAAGACTGCGCGTGGCATGGGTAGCGTGAATGGGGCCCGTAAATCCCTCTTTCACCAATCTGGGAATACGCCCGCTGTGGTCGATATGGGCATGGGAAAGTACAAGCACGTCTAATTCTTCCGGCGGAAAATACCAGGAGTAATTAAATGCCTTCCACCGCTCGGAGCGTCCCTGATAGAGCCCGCAATCAAGCAGTATCCTAAAACCGTCATTGAGGGTAATCAGGTGCGCGCTGCCCGTTACTTCACGGGCTGCACCGCAAAACATGATTTTCATATCATAGTCATTTCATGGCAAAATAATAAAAAAATGGAACTGTTTAGTAGGGTTTAGTGCATTCGCAGGTTAGCGATAGGGTATAGTTGGCTACAACCTACAACTCACCCCAGTCGCTAAACTTAATTCATCCGCTGCAATGCAGCCTGCAGATACCTCCAGAATTTTTCGACAGACGGGATATGAACTTTTTCGTCGGGCGAGTGCGGGTGTTTTATCGTAGGCCCAAACGAAATCATATCCATGCCGGGGTAGTGTTTGCCGATGATACCGCATTCAAGCCCGGCATGACAAGCAGCCACGTGCGGTTTTTCGCCAAACAAGTCGGCATACAAACCTTCCATGACGCGCAATACTTTTGAATCGGGATTAGGCGCCCAACCGGGATAGCTGCCATCATTGGAAACCTCGGCGCCGATGGCTTCGAACGCGGCTGCAACCGCATTGACGATATCTTCTTTGCCGGATTCTACCGAACTGCGTTGCAGGCTTTGGGATGTAAACTCGCCGTTTTTGATAATGACGCGTGCCAGGCTGGAGGAGGTTTCTACCAGTCCGGGTATGTCGGGACTCATGCGGAAGACGCCGTTGGGTACGGCATAGAGGGCTTGCAGGGCCTTGTCCTGGTCTGCAATGGACATGACTTTAGCGGGTAATTCTGTTTCCGAAATATCAATTTGCAGATCGGGTTCGATGCTGTGAAACTCGGCTTTGATATCGTTTTTGCGACGTTCAAATTCTTTGAGGAAATCAGCGCCCCGAGTGGTAGCTATCACGGCAAAAGCTTCGCGGGGGATGGCATTGCGAAGGCTGCCGCCGTCAAAAGAAGCCAGGCGCAGGTCAAAGGGCTTGCCGGTGTGGTACAGCAGCCGGGTCATGAGTTTGTTGGCGTTGGCGCGCCCCAGGTGGATTTCGATACCCGAATGGCCGCCTTTGAGTCCTTTTATGCTTATCGCAAATGCTTTGGCGCCATTTGGTGGTGTTTCCTCCAGGTAGCTCAACTTGGTAAAAGTATTGATGCCCCCCGCACAGCCGATGGTGAGTTCGTTGTCTTCTTCTGAGTCCAGGTTGAGCATAATGTGGCCGCTCAAAAGCGAAGCATCCAGGCCCTCGGCGCCGGTCATGCCGGTTTCTTCGTCAATAGTAAACAGGGCTTCCAATGGTGGGTGTGGAATATCGGTCGACTGCAGGAGCGTCATGATAGCGGCCACGCCGATGCCGTTGTCGGCGCCCAGGGTAGTGCCCTGCGCTTTCACCCAATCGCCGTCGATATAACTGCGTATGCCTTCCGTCTCGAAGTCGAATACCGTGTCGGCATTTTTCTGGTGCACCATATCGAGGTGAGCCTGCAATACCACCGTAGGGCGGTTTTCCATGCCCGCAGTAGCCGGCTTTTTGATGACTACATTGCCTACGCTATCCACTTTTACGGGCAGGCCGAGTTGCTCGCCGAAATTTTTCATAAAAGCGATTACGCGGGTTTCTTTTTTAGAAGCGCGAGGTATGGCATTGAGTGCTGAGAAGTTGCTCCACAATGCTTTGGGTTGAAGATCTTGCAGTGTCATTGTTGTTGTTTTATTGCGCTCCTAATTTAGCAAAAAAATCCCGTTCCGGCAAAGCAAAATTCCCGACCTTGGGGTTCAATTTTGAAACCATGAAAGTACATCTCATCAATATCGGCGATGAATTGCTCATCGGGCAGGTGGTAAATACCAATTCGGCCTGGATGGCCCAACAACTCAACCTCTACGGCGCCCGCGTGACCTGGAATGCGATCATAGGCGATGATGTCGCCGATATTCATCGCGCACTAGCAGATTCATTGGTGCATGCCGACGCGGTGCTCATCACCGGAGGTCTCGGCCCTACCAAAGACGACCTCACCGCAAAAGCCCTGGCCGATTTTTTGGGCGTCGAAATGGTGTTTCACGAGCCAACTTACGAGCGCATTTCCCGTATCATGGAGAAATGGGGACGCCAAATGACAGAGGCTCACAAAGGGCAGTGTTTTATGCCTGCCAATGCGCTCATTTTACACAATAAAATGGGCACGGCCCCAGGCATGTGGTTCGATTACGAAGGTAAGGTGATAGTGTGTATGCCCGGCGTGCCTTTTGAGATGCAATACCTGATGGAAAACGAGGTAATTCCCCGGCTGCGCGAGCGCTTTCCGGGTTTGCCCATTGCCCACCGCACCATCCTCACCGTAGGCGAAGGCGAGTCGATTATCGCCGAGCGCCTGGCCGATTTTGAAGAAAGCCTGCCTCCGCATATTAAGCTGGCGTATTTACCTGCCATTGGACAGGTGCGGCTGCGGCTTACAGGTACCGGCGAAAATGAAGCCGAGCTCAATGCACAGTTGGACGCTAAAGCCGCCGAGCTGAGTGATTTGTTATCAGAATTGGTATTCGGCCAGGGGAATGACCAGCTTGAGGCTGCCGTAGGCCGTATGTTGCTCGAGCGCGGCCTGTGGTTGGGCACCGCTGAAAGCTGTACCGGCGGGTATCTGGCCCACCTCATCACTTCTATACCCGGGGCTTCCGGTTATTTTAAGGGCAGTATTATAGCTTACGCTAATGAAATAAAAATGGAACGCCTGGGTGTGCGCGCCGATACGCTACAACAATACGGCGCAGTGAGCCAGGAGACGGTCATTGAAATGGTGCATGGCGCTGTATCAGCACTGGGAGTCGACGTAGCCGTGGCCATTTCCGGCATTGCCGGGCCCACGGGCGGCACCGAAGAAAAACCGGTGGGCACCGTTTGGATTGCCGTCGGCAGCGCTGGTCGCATCAAGACCAAGCGGTTTGTGATTGGCCGCGATCGCCTCAAAACTATTCAGGCAGCTTCGGTGCAGGCACTCAATATGCTGCGCCAATGGCTGATTGAAGAAAGCCAGGGTATTATATTCGTTTGAGCAATTCTCCGGCCTGTTGGAGGGTCTCTTCTGTTTTGGCAAAACACAACCTGATCACGCGATCGCCGGGAGCTTGCCCGCTGTAAAAAACGGATACAGGTATGGCAGCCACGCCCACATTGGTGATCAGCGAGCGCACAAACTGTACGTCGGGTTCGTCGCTCACCGCACTGTAATCGACCAACTGAAAATACGTACCCTCACAAGGCAAGGGCCTCAGGCGACTCCCCTGCATAGCTCCTAAGAAAAAATCGCGCTTTTGCTGGTAAAAATCGGGGAGGGATAGGTACGTTGACGGTTTGGCCATAAAATCGGCCAATGCATGCTGTATGGGGGTGTTTACGGCAAAGACGTTAAACTGGTGTACTTTCCTGAATTCGGCGGTAAGCTCGGGCGGCGCTACGCAATAACCGATTTTCCAGCCCGTGTGGTGGAAGGTTTTGCCAAAAGAATAGACCGCCAGACTGCGGGCGCGCAAACCGGGATAGCGCAACACGCTTTGATGCGACAGCCCGTCAAAGATGAGGTGTTCGTATACTTCATCGCTGAGTACCAGCATATTCGTGCCGGCCGTAAGCTGCTCAAGGGCCTCCAGGTCGACGGCCTTCATGACCGTGCCGGTGGGGTTGTGCGGTGTATTGATAATGATCATTCGCGTGCGGGGCGTGATCAATTGCGCCACTTTTTCCCAATCTACCTGGTAGCCTGGCGCTTGCAGGGTATAGGGGATGACTTTCCCACCGTTAACTTCCACCGAGGGGGCATAAGAGTCGTAGGCCGGCTCAAAGAGGATCACTTCGTCGTGGGGCCTGATAAAAGCCGTGATGGCAGAAAAAAGCGATTGTGTGCCGCCGGCGGTGATCGTAATTTCGGTTTCCGGGTCAACGGCAACGCCATACATACCGGCAATTTTATCGGCGATGCGTTGCCGGAGCAGGGGTACCCCCGCCATGGGAGCGTACTGGTTGTAGCCCTTCTGCATGTATTCGTAAACCAGCCTGTGCAATTCTTCAGAAGTAGGGAAATTGGGGAATCCCTGCGATAAATTGATAGCGTTGTGCTGTTGGGCCAGCGCCGACATCACCGTGAATATCGTTGTGCCCACATGAGGCAACTTGGAGTGGATATCCATGTGTTTAGTGTTTGAAATGCCTGTAGCCGGTCATTACCATAGCCATGTCTTGCGCATTGCAATAGTCGATGCTTTCCTGGTCTTTTACCGATCCGCCTGGTTGAATAACCGCTGTAATGCCGGCCTGGTGGGCTATCTCCACGCAGTCGGGGAAGGGGAAAAAAGCATCGGAGGCCATCACCGCGCCGTTGAGGTCAAAGCCGAAGTGACGGGCTTTGTTGATGGCGTGTTGGAGGGCGTCCACGCGGGAGGTCTGACCGCAGCCCATGCCTACCAATTGCTTGTTTTTAACCAGGGCGATGCCGTTTGATTTCAAATGCTTGACGCAAATATTGGCAAACAGCAAGTCGTTGATTTCTGAACCGGAAGGCGTACGTTGGGTAGCCGTTTTCAGGTCGGCTTCGGTTTCGGTATGCAGGTCGGCATCCTGTGCAATTACGCCGTTGAGCAGGCTGCGGAAATTTTGCGGCCTTTGCGGGTATGTTTTAAGTTGCAGCAGGATACGATTTTTCTTTTTTAATAACAAACCCACAGCAGCCTCCGAAAAAGCGGGTGCGATCAATACTTCGTAAAATATTTGATCGATGGCCGCGGCGGTAGCTTCGTCTACTTCCTGGTTGGAGATCAGGATGCCGCCAAAAGCGGAGAGCGGGTCGCCGGCCAGGGCATCCTGCCAGGCCTGCAACACCGTTGTGCGGGTAGCTATACCGCAGGCATTGTTGTGTTTGAGGACGGCAAAAGTGGGTTCGTCGTGTTTGAATTCGGCCATCAACGCAATGGCGGCGTCAATATCGAGTAGGTTGTTGTATGAAATTTCCTTTCCCCCTAATTTTTCAAATACGCTATCGAAATGCCCGTAGTACACGCCGCGTTGGTGGGGGTTTTCGCCATACCGCAAGGGTAGTACGCCCGGCACGCTTTGTTTGAAGGCCAGGTCGCCGCGATCGTCGTCAAAATACTGAAAGATCGCCGTATCGTAGTGCGAGGTAACGGCAAAAGCGCGGCGGGCGAGTTCGCGGCGGTCGTCCAGGTCTGTGGCGCCGTTTTTATCATGCAGCAATTGCAGCAGACTGCCGTATTCATCGCGGGAGGCCACCACTGTTACATCGCGATAGTTTTTTGCCGCCGCCCGAATCAGGGAGATACCTCCTATATCGATTTTTTCGATGATCGCCGATTCGTTATCGGTTTGCGCTACGGTGGCTTCGAATGGGTACAGGTCCACGATTACCAGGTCGATAGCCGGTATATCATATTGTGTCAACTGCGCTATGTGGTCGGCCTCTCTGCGGGCAAGTATGCCACCGAATACTTTGGGATGAAGTGTTTTTACCCGCCCGTCGAGGATAGAAGGATAGCCTGTGAGGTCTTCAACCGCTTCCACGGCGATACCCAGTGAGCGGATAAAATCGTGTGTGCCGCCGGTAGAAAAAAGCCGGACACCCAGGCGTGACAATTCGCGGATGATGGGCTCCAGCCCGTCTTTGTAGTATACGGAAATGAGCGCCGATTGAATGCGTGTAGAAGACATGGATTTTAAGTCTTGGTGATGATAAAAGCGCTGCAAAGGTAGGGAGAAGCAAGCAAAAGAAAAGGAAAAAGGGAAATGGGTTTGTGTATAAAAAAAGTGGGCGACTGTCTTTAGACAATCGCCCCTTGTATAACCCCAAAAAACCAAATGAAAACTATCTTTAAAACTCTTTACTCGCCGAAAAAGTTTTCCCGGCGCTATATTTTAATACGTTAAGTATTGTTAATGTTGCGTGCACAAATTGTGCGAATCCTCGATGCATTTAAGAAAATATGAAACATCTTTCATTTGAAATCTTAAATGCGCGCCAAAGTTAAACAAAGATAAGTGTATTTGCCACACTATGTCAAATATTTAACATTTAAAAAAAAAAAACAACGTCATTTCGCTAGTGCAATAATAGCATTATAAAATTATAATTATAACTTTTTTTGCAAAAAAATTCTCATTTCGCGTATAGAATCTTTGATTTCTATGCCTGTAATGTCGAATCCGCGGTTTAATGCAAAGCACAGCATGGCTTTATAGCGGTTTCGCGTTTTGAGTTCTACCGTGGTATAGCCATTTTGTCTGGCCCAGTCTTCTTGCGCGTCGGCCAGAGTGGCGGCCACGCTAAGGCGGCGAAAGGCGGGTAAAACGCCCCCCATCCAGGAATAAAAAACGGTTGAAGACCGGGCATAACCCACCTTAAACCCGGCGGGTTGGCCGTCGGCATAGGCTACCAGAATCAGGTGGGGCGTTGCGGACAAGCGCCGGTGGAATTCCGCTGCCGGGTATGGAGCGTCAAACTCCGGGATGGCGGCAGAAAGCTGTACGATGGTTTCTATGTCTGCGACTTGGACGGTGATTACAGGCTTATGCATAGGCTACAAGTCGATTGACAGCCATACGGGGCAGTGATCGGAGTGGACGGCGTCGCCCAGATGGCCGGCATTGCGCAGGCGGTCGCGAAGGGTATCGGTTACCGTCTGGTAGTCGATACGCCAACCTTTGTTTTTTGAGCGACTATTGGCCCTGAAGCTCCACCAGCTGTATTCCACTTTGTCGGGGTTCAAATAACGGAAGCTGTCGACAAAACCGGCATTGAGCCACTCGCTCATCCATGCGCGTTCTTCGGGAAGGAACCCGGAAGATTTTTTATTGCCAACCGGGTCGTGGATATCGATGGGTTGGTGAGCGATGTTATAATCGCCTACTACGATTAATTTGGGCCTTTCGCGGCGGAGTTCCTGAATCCACTGGTGAAAATCTGCCAGAAATTCCATTTTGAACTGCTGACGTTCTTCGCCGGTAGTGCCGGAGGGGAAATAGCAATTGAGCAGGCTCCAGTCGCCAAAATCAGTGCGTAAAATACGGCCTTCGCGGTCGTATTTGGGAATGCCGCAGCCTTCCACCACGCGGTCGGGGCGTAGTTTGGAAAGGGTTGTGACGCCGCTATAGCCTTTTTTTTCGGCACAATGCCAAAAATGGTGATAGCCCAGTTTTTCAGCTTCCGACATATCTACCTGGTCGGGCTGGGCTTTGGTTTCCTGCAGGCAAACGATGTCGAAAGAGTTATCGGCAAGCCATTGCCACAGTCCTTTGTCGATAGCCGAGCGAATGCCGTTGAGGTTGTAGGAGATTATATTCGTCATTTTGCTAATTTGCTGATGTGCTAATTTGCTGATGTGCTAATTTGCTGATGTGCTAATTTGCTGATGTGCTAATTTGCTGATGTGCTAATTATTAATACATTATCAGCACATTAACTAATCAGCACATCAGCAGATCTTTCAAAGAAATCCTCCCCTCATACAGCGCCTTGCCCACAATAGCGCCGTAGCAGCCTAGTTCGCGCAAGCGGGCCAATTCGTCGATACTGCTGATGCCGCCGCTGGCGATGAGTTTAAGATCGGGAAAAGAGGCGCGCAGGTGTTGATAGAGTTCGATAGCGCTGCCTTGTAGCAGGCCGTCTTTGGATATATCGGTACAAATGGCATATTGAACGCCGAGCTGTTGGTAATCGTGGAGAAAGGGGTCGAGGTCGAGGGCGCTTTGTTCCTGCCAGCCGCTGATGGCTACTTTTCCGTCTTTTACATCGGCGCCAAGTATAATGCGTTCGCTGCCATAGCGGGTTATCCAACCCAGAAATAGCTCGCGATCGGTAACCGCAATAGTACCTCCTGTAATTTGCTGTGCGCCGCATTCAAAGGCAATGCGGGCATCGTCGTCCGACTTGATGCCGCCGCCAAAATCGATATGGAGATTTGTATAGGAGGCGATGCGTTCCAGCACGCGATAATTCACAATTCGTGCCGAGCGGGCCCCGTCGAGGTCAACGAGGTGTAAGCGTTGCAGGCCGGCATCTTCAAACTGTCTGGCTATATCCAAGGGGTCGGCGTGGTATTCGGTCACCTGGGTATAATCGCCCTGCGAGAGCCGCACGCATTTACCTGCAATAATGTCTATGGCGGGGATAAGGAACATGTGCTAATTTGCTGATGTGCTGATAAGTTAATGTGCTGATGTGCTGATGAGTTAATGTGCTGATAATTAAGAATTAAAAATCAATATCAGCAAATTAGCAAATCAGCACATCAGCAAATTAGCACATCAATTACCCATTTTCCAGTGCTGCGGCGCCGCCTACGATCTCGAGGATTTCCTTGGTGATCGATTCCTGGCGGGCTTTGTTATAGCTGATGCGCAGGTTGCGGAGCAGGTCTTCGGCGTTTTCCGTGGCTTTGTCCATGGCCGTCATGCGGGCGCCGTGCTCAGAAGCGTTGGTATCGAGCAGATATTTGTGAAACTGCGTTTGCAGGATGCTGGGCACGAGGTAATTGAGCAGGCTGGCCATATCGGGTTCGAAGATATAATTGGCCTTGGCCTTGCTGTCTGCTTCGTGTTTTTGCTTCGCAACGGGCAAAAACTGGTCGAGTTCGGGAAACTGCGTGGCGGCATTTTTAAATCGGCCATAGGCCACTTCGATAGCGTCGAATTCTTTGTTTTCGAAGGCTGCCATAAGAGAGCGAGCCACCGTAGACACATTGTCGAAGCTGAGGTCGGTACCGAGATCGACGTGATCGCCCACCACATTACAATCGCGGTAGCGGCGGCGGAAAAAGTCGTAGCCTTTTTTACCCACACATACAATCGTAAGATTGCCGGCTGCACGTACGCGGCTATACTTTTCGTCGATAGCGCGCACTGCTAATTTGATCACGTTGGTGTTGAAGGCGCCGCAAAGACCGCGGCTTGACGTAACCACCACGACACAGGCCTTCTCCAAGGGGCGGACCATGCCAAAAGAGGTATCGGCATCGCCCTCCAGGTTGGAGAGGATATTGCGCAGCATCTGGTTGAGTTTGTCGGCGTAGGGGCGCATTTGCTGAATGGCCTGTTGCGCCCGGCGCAGCTTGGCAGCAGACACCATTTTCATGGCTTTGGTGATCTGCTGCGTATTTTGCACCGACTTGATGCGTTCGCGAACTTCTTTTAAACTGCCAGCCATTGGATTGATGACATTTAAGAACGATTATTTCTTATACTGAGCCGACAATTCTTCGGACAGTTTTTCCACAAGTTGCAGGTCCGCTTTTTCGAGTTTGCCTGCCCTGAAATTATTGAGCACATCGGGATGAAGCTGCTCCAATTTCAGCAGGAAGATTTCCTCAAATTCGCGTACTTTTTCAACGGGCACATTGCGCAGTTGTCCCTGGGTGCCGAGATAGATGATAGCCACCTGTTTTTCTACAGAAACGGGCGAATACTGCGGCTGTTTCAGGATTTCCACGTTGCGTTTGCCCTTTTCGAGTACGGCGGTAGTAGAGGCGTCGAGGTCGGAGCCGAACTTAGCGAAAGCTTCCAATTCGCGGTACTGAGCCTGGTCAAGTTTGAGCGTACCCGACACCTTTTTCATCGACTTGATCTGGGCGTTGCCGCCAACCCGCGATACCGAGATACCCACGTTGATAGCGGGGCGGATACCGGCGTTAAAGAGGTTGGTTTCGAGGAATATCTGACCGTCGGTAATAGAGATCACGTTGGTCGGGATATAAGCCGATACGTCGGCAGCCTGGGTTTCGATGATCGGCAATGCCGTAAGCGAGCCGCCGCCTTTCACCAGCGGGTTGCCCTGCTTATCCTTGGCATTCTTGAGCGAATCGGGCAGGTCGTTCATATTACGGGCAATCTCGTCGTTAGCGATCACCTTAGCGGCGCGCTCGAGCAGGCGGGAGTGCAGGTAAAACACGTCGCCGGGGTAAGCTTCGCGTCCCGGAGGGCGGCGCAACAGCAGCGACACCTCGCGGTAGGCTACGGCTTGCTTGGAGAGGTCATCGTACACGATAAGTGCGGGGCGGCCTGTATCGCGGAAAAATTCGCCGATAGCGGCGCCGGCAAAAGGAGCGAAGAACTGCAGCGGCGCCGGATCGGATGCCGAAGCAGAAACAATGATCGTATAATTCATTGCGCCGTTTTCTTCGAGGGTGCGGGCCACCTGGGCTACCGTAGAGGCTTTTTGGCCTGAAGCTACGTAGATGCAGTAAACCGGTGTGCCGCGCTCGTAGAATTCGCGCTGGTTAATGATCGTATCGAGGGCGATAGCCGTTTTACCCGTCTGGCGGTCGCCGATAATCAATTCGCGCTGTCCGCGGCCGATGGGGATCATCGCGTCGATAGCTTTGATACCCGTTTGGAGCGGTTCGCTAACCGGCTGGCGGAAAATAACGCCGGGGGCTTTGCGTTCGAGGGGCATTTCGTATTTCGTGCCGGTGATCTCGCCTTTGCCGTCGATAGGCTGGCCGAGGGGATTCACTACGCGACCCACATACCCTTCGCCTACGGAGATAGAAGCGATTTTGCCGGTGCGATGTACGCGCGAGCCTTCGCGGATGCCATCGCTGGCGCCCATGAGAACCACGCCCACGTTGTCCTCTTCGAGGTTAAGCACGATCGCTTGCACGCCGGATTCAAACTCCACCAACTCGCCGGCCTGTGCTTTGTTGAGGCCGTAAACACGGGCGATACCGTCGCCCACCTGTAGTACGGTGCCGTACTCTTCGAGTTCGGCTGCCGAGCTGAAACCAGATAGCTGTTGTTTCAGTATCGCGGATATTTCATCGGGTTTAACATCTACCATATCGAAAGATATTTGAATCGTTAAAATGGAATTTACAACATATAAAAACGCCCCAAAGCCCGGTTAGCGGGCTATGATTTGCGAGATGTACAGGTTTTCGTCAAAATCCTTGCGCAGATCGTTGAGTTTATTGGCGATACTGGCGTCGTAGAGTTTGTCGTCAAACTGAATGACAAAACCGCCGATCAGATCGGGGTCTACTTCGGTAGTGATTTCTACGTTGTCATTCGTATAGCTGCTCGACTTCAGTTTGTCGTGAATAGCCTTCACTGCGGCATCGCTCAGCGGATTGGCTGAAATGATTTTCACCTCAGAAATCTTTCTGAGCTTTTTGTATTGATCGATATATTCGGTTGCGATTTCGGGCAGATAAGCTTCGCGGTTTTTGGTGCACAAAATGTGCAAAAAAGCCATCGTCAGTTTATCGTATTTATCGCCAAAGAGCTTCGTCATGATATCCGCCTTTGTAGCGGCATGGATAACCGGACTTTTAATCATCAACTTAAAATCGCGAATTTTCGATACTTCCTGGAATGACTGTACATCCTCGAGTACGCGCTCCAGTTTATTTTGGTCGACAGCCAGGTCGAGTAGCGACTTGGCGTAGCGAGATGCGATTCTTTGTACCGACATGGCGCTTAGTTGAGTTTAATTTCGTCTACGAGCGTATTGATGTACTTGGTCTGCTCGGAATCCTGTTTGAGTTCTTTGCGGAGTACCTTTTCCGCCACGTCGATAGCGAGGAGGCCGATCTGGTTTTTCAGATCGGTGATAAGCGCCATGCGTTGGTTTTGGATTTCCTGTTTGGCGCTGGCCATGATCTGAACGGCTTCTTCTTTGGCTTTCTCCTTTGCCTTGTTGATTATATTCTCGCCGGCTTCTTTGGCTTCTTTCAGCATGCGGGCGCGTTCTTCGCGGGCTTCGGCGAGCAGTTTTTCGTTTTCAGCCTTCAGGTTGGACATTTCCTGGCGGGCGAGTTTGGCTTCATCCAGCGAGCTTTGGATGTCTTGTTCCCTTTTCTTGAGGGCTTGCTGAATAGGGCGGAAGGCCATTCTACCGAGGAAAAACCACAGGAAAATGAAAATCAGCGAAGTCCAGAGAATCAGACCCGGATCGGGTTTAATCACAGAGAAGTCGGCAAGAAAAAATATCGCGGTCATAGCAAGTCTTTAATAATAAAGGTTAAAAAGGGCGGCCGGGCAGGTAGCCAACCGCTGCATTCCCGGCCTGATTTTTCGGTGCATTAACCGGCCAACAGGCCAACAACGATAGCGAACAGCGCGGCGCCTTCTACGAGGGCTGCGGTCAAGATCATGTTGGCACGAATGTCGTTGGCAGCTTCCGGCTGACGGGCGATAGCGGCCATAGCCTGGCTACCGATCAGACCTACGCCGAGGCCTGCACCTAATGCTGCGATTCCAGCTCCAATTGCTCCCATTGTGTGAGATATTTATTGGTGTAAAAAAATATTAATGCGCTTCTTCGTGCTCGTGGTGGTGGTGATCTTCTACTGCCGAGCCTATATAAGAGGCGGTCAGGATAGAGAAGATAAACGCCTGCAAAAACGCCACAAGCAATTCAATAAGATTCATAAAAACAGTAAACAAGCCGCCGATAATGCCGCCTGCTACGGCTCCCCCTACAGATTCCCCGTTTTTGCCAAAAAGGAAAATAAGGCCGATGAGGCTCAATATGATAATGTGCCCGGCCGATATATTGGCAAACAATCGTATCATGAGTGAGAAGGGACGGAGGAACAAACCCAGGATTTCTACCGGCGTAAGGATGATTTTTACCCATGCCGGGATACCGGGCATCCAGAATACGTGCTCCCAGTAGTGTTTGTTGCCGTTGAGGCTCACCACGAGAAAGGTGAAAACCGCCAGCGTGAGCGTTACGGCCAGGTTGCCGGTTACGTTGGAGCTACCCGGAAAAAACGGTATCAAACCCAGCAGGTTGCAGAACAGGATAAAGAAAAACAGCGTCATGATATAAGGCTGGAAGCGTTCGTAGTGCTTTTCGCCGATCATGGGTTTGGATACTTCATCGCGGATAAACACAAAAAACGGCTCGATAAACGACTGGATGCCGCTGGGCGCTTTGCCTTCGTTGCGGCGATACCCGCGGGCTACTGCCGTAAATAAGAAAACGAGCAGGATAGCTGCCAGCAACATCGTAAAGACGTTTTTGGTAATAGAGAAATCGTAAAACGAAGTTATGCCCCCGCCCAAAAAGCCGCCGTCGAGCGTGCTGGGTTTATCGAGAAGCCAGGATTTGCCTTCGTAGGTCGCGAAATAAACGTCGACTACTTTTTCTTTTCCGGCCTTAAGGACGGTATCTTTCTGGTGGGTAATACCCTCGATGTGTACTTCGCCTTTGGGGAAAGCGGGGTCGGCTATGCGGTTTACGCGGCCGTGGTTGAGCACGTAGCCGTCGATGGCTTTGTGGCCGTGCTCGAATTTGCCGGAAGAGAAAAACGACCAGCCTTGCTCAGGTGCGTACAAAAAACAGGGCAGCGCAATATGCGTATTATACCACACGTGGAATTCGTTGGCATCGGCAATGTGGTTCATCACCGTGCCCACCGCGTCGTATCCGTCCGATTCGCCATGGCCTTCGCTATGGGTTTCGTGCGTTTCTCCGGAGGTATGCCCGTTTTGCTCCTGTCCGTGTTCTTGTGCGAATAGAGGCGCTGCCGCCCACAATAACCCGGCTGCTATAGCCCACACAAAGCCGATTTTGCGATTCACTCTAACCATTGATAAAGGGTTTTCAAAAGCCGGTGCAAAGGTATGTACTTTGTTTCGTTTAAGGAAATGGGATTTACTTTTTTTGACAATATTCTGTGTTTTTCAAATACTGAAAAACAAGCAGTTACGAAAAACGAGAAGGTCTCGCGATACAAATATTCCTTTTGTTCGCCTCAGTGGGAAAAGAAAGTTTTTGCGAATGCCGTTTTGAAAAAATATTCTTTAGGCAATTCGAAGTAGTTCAGAAACGGTTTAATATCGCCAGGATCTGAGGTCGGCGCCTTTGGGGGCGCGTTGGCTTACGGCTGCCGCCCATTTTTTGATAAACATTTCGTGATAACGCAAGCGTGAAATGGCTATCGGGTTCTGATGGTCGCCGTTCCAGCAGTGTTCGGCGCGGTCGCCGTAGTCCACTTCGCCGTCATAATGGGGGTCGGTTGTTTCTTCGAGCATTTCTTCGGCCAGGTAAACCGCGTTGTTGAGGTAATAATTGTCCATATCGCCGCAATACAAGTGGATTTTGCCGCGCAGTTTGGGCCCCAGGCTGAGCCAGTCGCGCTTGAGGATATAGGCCAGGTCGTAATTTTCGCGCCAATAGGCGGCCACTTCTTTGTCTATTTCGCCGGTCAGTTTGTTCCAAATGGGTTTGGGATAGCCATCGGCGCCGGCGGGAGAATACACGGCCTCCCAGATGTCCCACTGCTGTCCGGAGCGGCTTTTGTCGCCCAGGGCCAGTTCGCGGTAGCAGGTTTCGCGGGTAGTGGCTTGAATATGGCCCAAATAATTGCGATGGGCGGGCCGTTCGATGCGTTTAAATTCGCTATCGTAGTAATAGGCATTTTTATCTTCATAAATATTCACCAGGCAATAGGCCCTGAAATCGATGGGGTCGGGGCAGGCGGCGTAGCAGCCGTTGTAGTCGTCGGGGTAGAAAACCTGGGCTGCCAAGGCCTCCCAGCCACCGGTAGAACCGCCGTAGAGAAACCGCGCCCAGCCTTGGCCTATGCCGCGGTATTGCTGTTCGATATAGGGAATGAGCTCGCGGGTGATGGCGTCGCCGTAAGGCCCCAGGTTGGCCGAGTTGACGGCATAAGAGTCGTCGTAATAGGGATTGGCGTGCTGGATTTCGATGGCGATCATGCGGGGGAAATCGGGGCCGGTCCACAACTGGTAAAAGCGATAGGCTTCTTTTTCCTGGATGTGGTTGTAGCAGTCGAGGTTAAACCGTTCGCTATACACGCAGGGAGTGGTCGTATCGGCGGGCGTGGTGCGCCAGTTGCCGAAGTCGGCAGGGAAGTGGCCGTGGAACACGGCGAGGGGGTATTTTACATTGGGGTGCGAATCCCAGCCTTCAGGCAGTAGCACGTGGGCGCCCAGGTACATATCGCGGCCCCAGAAGTCGCTGAGCAGTTTGCTGCGAATGCGCACGTGTTTCACGTATTTGCTGTCTTTGGGCGGCTCGATGGGGGCGATTTCCTGGTCCATGACCAGTTCGATTTGCTGCGGCGATGCCGGGTCGATGCGCAATTTGACGGGTTTGCTGTACAGGTTGCCGGGCGCCAGGTTCCACTGCTGGCCTTCGCCGCGATCCATGGGCAGCTTCACGGTATGGCCGTCGGCGCGTTTAAAGGTTTCGTATTTGTGCAAGAGGGCTTGCACAAAGTATTCGCCGGGGGGTATATCGCTTAGTCTGGTATAAGGATACCCAAAGGCCGTGGAATCCAGCATGCGGGTTTCGCCGGCTTTCCAGCCTTCTACATTGATGCCGAAAGCTATTTGGGTATTCAAGCCGTCTTCTATTTGGAATCGCGGCTCGGACTTGTCATTGGTGGCGAGCATCACCAGCAGGCGGCCGTCGAAGGGCTGGGAGGCAGCTTTGTCGGCAGAATAGGTGACCGAAAAGGAGAACCTATTAGCGTCGGCGGCGGTTTTCTTTTTGCAGGCAAGTCCCCAGAGGGCGATGGTACAGGCGATGGTATAAGTCAGGAGGGTGTGTGGTTTCACGGTGTTTTGTATTTGTCTAATCAAATATAGGCGATTTTCTTAGTTTTGCTAAGTAATAGTGGGTTATGACCAAACAAGAATATATTGAGTACTGGAAAGCGGTGTCAGAAAAAGACTGGACTGCTGCGATGCATTTGTATGAATCTGGCGATTATTTGCATAGCCTGTTTTTTGCTCATTTAGTATTGGAGAAATTATTAAAAGCGTGCTGGGTGAAAGATAATTCATTGGACATTCCGCCAAAAACACATAATTTGTTAGTATTACTCTCCCAAACAACACTTTCTCCTTCAGTCGAGCAACTTAGGTTACTTAGCCAAATGAATCAATTCCAATTAGACAGTCGTTATCCTGATTACAAGCTCAATATGTACAGAATTGCTACGAAATCGTATACCGGCGAATTGTTACAAGAAATTGAAAATACAATCAAATGGTTGCACAACTCCCTGTCATAAGTATCGTTCACCAATTTGCGGAAGCGTTAAAAAAACAAGGTGTACCTCTCCGGGAAGTATACTTGTTTGGCTCATATGCGCGAGGTGAGCAAAAAGAGTGGTCAGATATAGATGTGGCACTCGTATCAGATGATTTTGTGGGAGTTAGCTTTGAAGACATTAAACGTTTTATTGATATAACTATTCAAAAACCATATATCTTTTTTGAACTACATACATTTAACTCCGCCGATTTTGAAGAGAATAACCCATTTGCACAGGAAATAATCAAAACGGGTATAAAAGTGATCTGATCAGGCACTACCGGTCGGACGGTTGCCAACCGTCCGACCGGTAGTAGTTGCCAACCGTCCGACCGGTAGCAAAGTAACAATATGCGCGAAACGAAGTTTATAGAACAAAATCAACCCAAGTGGGAGGAATTGGAGCGGGTATTGGAAAGCCCCTACAAAAATCCCGATCACCTGAACGAATTGTTCATCCAGGTCACCGACGACCTGTCGTATTCCCGCACCTTTTACCCCAATCGTTCTGTTCGCGTATACCTCAACGGCCTGGCCCAGCGCATTTTTCTGAGCATCTACCGCAACCGGAAGTCGCAGCGTCATAGGCTAGTCACCTTCTGGACCGACGAGTTGCCCCACCTCGTGTACGAATCCCGCCAGGCTTTTCGGCTTTCGTTTTTCGTATTTGCGCTGGCTATGGGCATCGGCATGTTGTCGTGTGCGATGGACCCCGGTTTTGCCGCCGTCATCCTTAGCGACGACTACGTGCAAATGACCGAAGAAAACATCCGCTCGGGCGACCCCATGCGGGTTTACAAGCAGCGCGGCGAATTCGGTATGACGCTCGGCATCACGGTCAACAACATATACGTGTCGTTTCTCACTTTTGTACTTGGCGTATTTTTTTCTATAGGCAGCATCGCCATGCTACTATATAACGGCGTGATGGTGGGCGCATTTCAATACTTTTTTATCGAACGGGGTTTGTTTTGGGAGTCTTTTCTCACCATTTGGATGCACGGCGCGCTTGAGATTTCGGCCATCGTTATTGCGGGCGCAGCGGGTATTACGATGGGGCAGGGATTGTTGTTTCCCGGCACGTATACCCGTATGCAGGCTTTTCAGCGCTCGGCTCGGCGCGGTATCAAGATCATGGTAGGCATAGCGCCGCTGTTTATGGTAGCGGGTTTTATCGAAGGATACCTCACCCGCCATACCGACCTGCCCGATGTGGCGCGCGGCTTTTTTATCATCGTATGCCTGTTGGTGGTGCTGGTCTATTTTGTGTGGTACCCCTGGATGAAATCGCGTATCGGCTTCGATGCGCCTATACGCGACGCGCGGATACCGCCCGATGATATGCTGCACCTCAATTTTACCCAAATAAAACCCTCGGGCGAAATTTTGGCCGATGCCATTTTGCTACTTAAAAAGAGGTTCGGAAAATTGCTGCCTCCGATGCTGATTGCGGCGCTAATGTATACTTTTGTCGTTTTTATCTTTGCAGGTAGGCCCCCCGATCAGGTATTTTCTTTTCCGTCCGACATATTTTTCCCGGTGACCCTGATGGGGCAGTTTTTTTCGGCATCCAATTCTTCGTCGGGCCCGGTTATGGCATGGTTCGTGCTGACTTTAACGGCATTGGGGGTTTTCGACGGCTTGCTCAAAGAAGAAAAGATAACGCATTCCGATAAAAAAAACTGGTGGCAGTCAATATTCATCGGTGGGTTGGGCGCCGTCCTGCTTGAGGGCATTTTATACACCCAAAACGGATACACCGTATTATTGGTGTGGGGACTTTTCCCTGTTATCATGTTGTGGACCTATATCGCTTACCGCGAAAAAGGGGGTATCATTGCATCGATACCGCGGTTGTTCAGGCTGCTTAGCGGGCAGTACTTTCGCACCCTAGGACTTATCTCGCTGATGCTGGTATTGGGATTGTTAATGCTCACACTATTGAATACGGGTCTGGGTTGGTTCTTTTTCAGCTTGCTGAGTTGGATCCTCAATTTTGAACAAAGTACCATGGATCAAATCGGAGTAGTCGCGCTTGCCTATATTTACATCTTCCTGATGATGTGGATGGCGGCGCTGCTTTTTGCCGGTATGGCGCTTCAATATTATACGTTGTTAGAAATTGCGGAAGCGCCTACTTTGAAGGCCCGTATTGAAAGTCTGGGCACGAACAAACGCCTGCGAGGGATGGAGCGCGAAAGCATTTTATCAAAGGGCATATGACGATTCGTATTAAAATAAGAAGTCACTATCCCGTGCAGATGCTGCTGTTGGCCGGCTGCATCCTGCTGTCCGTTGTATTTGCCCGTAGCCAATCAAGTACTGCTCAAAGCGATTACGAGTCGGCGCCGGTTGAAAACCCGGGATTTGAGGAAAAAGACTGGAAAAAAGCTACTGCGGGTCTCGATTTTAATGAAAAAATAAAACCGGCCAGAAACCGGCGCACATTTAATACAGGCCTGGGCGGAATAAACCCTGCAGTCGCTAAAGTTATGATCATTCTGGTGGGCGCCCTTGCCCTCGCTTTCATACTGTACCAGTTCTTTGGTAAAAACCACATACCTGCCAATAAGCGGATCGACAAAATACGGGGTTTGGTACTCGACGCCGACAAGCTGGAGGAAGAAGTGCTGGAGGCTCCTTTTGAAGCCTATATCCAGGAGGCGCTGCAGCAGCGGCAATACGCGCTGGCCATCCGCCTGCACTATCTGTGGGCCCTACAAACGCTGGCGCACCGGCAGTTGATCCATTGGAAAAAAGACAAAACCAACAGAGAATTTCTCGCCGAGCTGAGGCCGACGGCTTTGGGTGGGCCTTTTTCTCAGGCCACTGCCGTATACGAATGGGTGTGGTACGGCGACCAGACCATCACGAAGCAACACTACCAGCAATACGCCGGCCTGTTTGCCCCGCTAACTACCCAACTGGCGGCATCGCCTGAAAAATCCGCAGGCCGATGAAAAATAAACGTATACTGCTCATCGGCATCATTTTTATCGCCTCCCTGGCGATACTCTTTATGCTATTGCGGCCGGAAAAGAGACTCAACTGGCGAGAGACTTATAAACAAACGAGCAAAGACCCCTACGGAGCCCAAGTATTGGCCGAATTGCTCAAAAAGCGGGCTAAAAGCGGGGATTTTCATATACTCAAGGATAGTCTGACGGCTTCTTTGCCTGCAGATCTGGAACAACCGGCAAGTTATGTATTCGTAGGGCCGGCGACGTATATGTCGGAGAACGACGTGGCGCGGCTGCTCGCTTTTGCCGGGCAGGGCGGCCACGTATTTATGTCGAGCAAAATCATGCCGTACAGCCTTGTCACGGAATTGTATGCGTCCAGTTGCGATAGCTTGAGTTGGGATGGCTATAGCTACTTCGGCGATACGCTGGCGAGGCTTTCGCTGGCGCATCCGGATTTGAAAGGCGCGCCGTTTTCTTTGTCCTATGTGGTACGCAATCGGGTTGATTATTACGCGTGGAATTATATTGCCGACAACTATTTTTGTGAATCGCAGGGCTGGGCCAAATTGGGATTCGTTAATGACTCGGTGGCCAACTTTGCCCGCCTCCCTTACGAGCGGGGATACATTTACCTGCACACCACGCCGCTGGCTTTTTCCAACTACCATTTGTGCAAGGCGGCGGGTTGGAAGTATGCTTCGCAGGTATTCGCCCATCTGCCCGACGGGCCGGTATATTGGGACGAATACAGCAAAGTACCCGAGATGGCAGCCCAGATGCCGGCCAATTCCCAGCGGCTCAGCCGGCGGGGGCCTTTGCAGTATATCCTGTCGCAACCGTCGCTCACCTGGGCCTGGTACTTGCTTTTGCTGGCGGCCTTATTATTCCTCGTATTTCGCGGCAAAAGAAGGCAGCGCATCATACCCGTATTAGCCCAAAACAAAAACACCTCGCTGGAATTTGTGCAAATTATGGGGCGTTTATATTTTTTACAAAACAACCACCGGCAATTGGCCATGCAAATGCTCAAGCTTTTCTTTCTGCACGTGCGCGAGCGCTACAATTTGCAGAGTCGCGATATTGACGAAGCTTTTGTAGAGCGCCTAAAAGCCCGTTCGGAAGTAAAATCCGACATAATAGATAAAATCATTTTATTGAACCGCAACATCGCGAATTCGCAGTTTATGTCGGATAATACCCTTATGGAACTCAACAGATACATCGACCATTTTTATAAAAATTGCAAATAAGACATGCTCAACGAAGAAATGGATAACGAAAAGGAGGAGCCCCGGGATCCCGAAGTACCGGCACAGGAAAACGCCGGGCAGTGGGCGCAACCCCGCCTCGACCTGATGCGCATCAAGGTAGCGGTCGACCGTGTAAAAGAAGAACTGCGCAAGGTAATCATTGGGCAGGATACGCTGATGGACTTGCTGCTGGTCGGTATTTTCAGTGGCGGGCACGTATTGGTAGAGGGCGTGCCCGGTATTGCCAAAACGCTGACCGCCAAGTTGTTGGCGAAAACGCTGGACGTAGACTTTTCGCGCATCCAGTTTACCCCCGACCTGATGCCCAGCGACGTGTTGGGCACTACCGTCTTCAACCAGCAAAACTCCAGTTTTCACTTCAACGCGGGGCCGATCTTCTCCAATGTCGTACTCATCGACGAGATCAACCGGGCGCCGGCCAAAACGCAATCGGCCCTGTTTGAAGTCATGGAAGAATACCAGGTCACCGTTGACGGCAAGACCTACCCCATGACTTTCCCTTTTTTCGTCATCGCCACCCAAAACCCGATTGAGCAGGAGGGCACCTACAAATTGCCCGAGGCCCAGCTCGACCGTTTTTTGATGAAAATAATCATCGAATACCCGGGGCTGGAAGAAGAAAAAGCCATCTTGCGCCGATTTAGCCGCGATTTCAAACTCGACAAACGCCAGGAAGTCGACGCCGTACTCAGCTCCGACGATATCCGGCAATGTCAGGCGTTGGTGGAACAAGTATACATCCGCGAAGAACTGCTGGATTACATAGCCGCCATCGTGCACGATACGCGCAACAACGGCGATTTATTCCTGGGCGCTTCGCCTCGTGCCTCGCTGGCGGTGATGAAAACGTCAAAAGCCATAGCCGCCATGAACGGCCGCGACTTTGTGACGCCCGACGATATCCGGTTCGTTTCGTACCCGGTACTCAACCACCGCATCATACTCATGCCCGAGCGCGAAATGGAGGGATTCAGCACCAAAGACGTGATTAACGACATCATTCAAAAAATAGAAGTTCCCCGCTAGTGCCATGCTGAAATCCGTACACCTGCACAGCCGCTTTTTTATAGTCTGGGGCTCGCTCATCGGGCTTTTTGCACTATCGTTTGCGTTGCCGGCCCTGTTTGTCGTTACGCAGGTACTGTTGGCCATCGTATTGGCGCTTTGCCTGCTCGACATCATGCTGCTTTACAACCCGCGTATGAAAATAGACGCGCAGCGGCACTTGCCCAAAGTATTGTCGCTGGGCGACCACAATGCCGTGCGGGTAGCGCTCAAAAACCGGACCGGCCTTCGCCTGTCGCTGGTACTTGTAGATGAATTGCCCCACCAGTTTCAACTACGCGATTTTGAACAGCGGCTGTCGCTGGAGCCTGGCGAAGAAAAAACCGTCAAATACGAATTGCGGCCGTTGAGCAGGGGCGCGTATCATTTTGGGCGCATCAACCTGTTCGTTTCCACCCTTTTGGGGCTCATAGAGCGCCGGCTGCGCATTCCTGCCGATATCGAAGTGCCGGTATACCCTTCCATTTTACAAATGAAACAATTCGAGTTGTGGGCATACGACCGGGTGACCCACCAGAAGGGACAAAAGCGCATGCGGCGTATCGGGCACAGCTACGAATTTGAGCAAATCAAAAACTACGTGCCCGGCGACGATTATCGCAGCATCAACTGGAAAGCCAGTAGTCGCCGGGCCTCGCTGATGGTCAACCAGTACGAAGACGAACGCGCCCAGCACATATACAACATCATCGACAAAAGCCGGGCCATGCGCCTGCCTTTCAACGGGCTCAGCCTCATGGATTATGCCATCAACACCAGCCTCACCTTGTCGAATATCGCCCTGCTCAAACACGACCGCGCCGGCTTGATCACCTTTTCCGATAAAATGGGTTCTACCCTGAAAGCCGACAGCAGGCCCGAGCAGCTCAACAAAATCATGCTGGCGTTGTATAAAGAACAGGAGCGCCCACTGGAGGCCAACTTTGAATTGCTCTATTTTGCCGCCCGCAAGCTCATCACTAATCGCAGTTTATTGATTTTGTATACCAATTTTGAAAGCGCTTACGCCCTCGACCGCGCCCTGCCGATTTTGCGCAAAATCAACAAATTTCACCTGCTGGTGGTCGTCTTTTTTGAAAATACCGAAATCCGCGAGTTTGCCGCCAAAAGCGCCGAAACGCTGGAAGAAATCTATTACCAAACCGTTGCCCAAAAATACCTGGCCGAAAAGATGCAGATGGTGCAAAAACTGCGCCAATACGGCATCCAGGCCTTCCTGACCCGCCCCGAGGAGTTGACGATCAATGCGATCAACAAATACCTGGAACTGAAATCCAGAGGCCTGATTTAGGAGGGTGAGAGGGTGAGAGGGTGAGAGGGTGAGAGGGTGAGAGGGTGAGAGGGTGAGAGGGTGAGAGAGTGAGAGTAATTTGGGGAGCGAACCGATAACAGAGAACCGACAACCGACAACAAACCTGATAACATGGTATTCATCACAGAATCAGTCCTGGATGCCGCAGCAGAAGCGCTGGGCGAATCGGCGGAGGCCTTCAACGACGCCGTAGTAGAATTAGAAGAACAGCAGCCCGAAGTGCTGGGTTATTTCTTTGCCGAACATTTCGATGCTTTCACCCAGGAAGAGCGTGAATACGCCTTTTACCTGCTGTTGGTGATCTGGAAGGCTATCACGATGGTAGTGCCTGAACTGCCCACTGTTGATGCGGAGGCCCTTGAAGAAGCCGAAGAACGCAACTGGACCTTGTTGCAAGACGTGCAAACCCACAACTGGCGCGAGCGCCTCGACGTGTTTTTCCAGGATTCCCCCCAGGAAGACCTCCTGGCCTTCATAGAAGACGGCCTCACCATCGATGAAGAAGAAGAGGAGCCGGTGGTGACCAAAGAAGGCAGGGAAGCGCTATTTGTGGCGCTGAAATCGGTGATTGATTGCTGGGGGAGGTGAGTGGAGAGAAACAAGCCATCAATCGCCTCTCCTTTCCAGCATCCGCAGCAACCAGTCTTTTTCAGCCACGGCTTTTGCCATCGCTACTTCTTCCCGGAGCCTGGCTTTGTCGCCCGGATCGAAGGGGTTTAACTCAAGGAGGCGCTGTGCGAAGTAGACCAACTGCCGGTAGTTGACCTCGAGGTAGCTCGGGTTCTTTTGCCGGCGAATGAAGGCGCGCATGGCAGTTAGGTGGGCGTCCAGGGCATTGACCACGATATTGCGAAATGTGAGCAATATCAAGAAGAGGCTTCTTTTGTTCTTGAAGGAATGTTAATCGAGAATAACATTGTAGGCCTTAAATTGGGCCTCACAAAATATTTTTAAATTAAACTGCGAAGTCCAATTCCTCAACAAAGAGCCTGAAACCCTTAAGCTCTTGCTGGCTTCCTATTGGACAAAAAGCAAAAGGGAGAGACACCTCCAGGCATCTCTCCCTCTCTCCCTCTCACACTCTCTCCCTCTCCTACAACAGCGGTGCAATAACCAATGCAACCACTGACATCAACTTGAGCAGGATATTGAGCGAGGGGCCCGAGGTATCCTTAAACGGATCGCCCACCGTGTCGCCAACTACGGCTGCTTTGTGGGGTTCGGAGCCCTTGTAGTACATTTTGCCGTCGATTTCTACGCCCGACTCGAACATCTTCTTGGCATTATCCCAGGCGCCGCCGGCGTTCGACTGGAAGATGGCCATCAGTACGCCCGTAACCGTTACGCCGGCGAGCAGGCCGCCCAGCATCTCGGTGCCGCCGAGGAAACCGACGAGTACCGGGGCTGCCACAGCTAATACGCCGGGAAGTACCATTTCGCGGATAGCTGCCTTCGTAGAGATATCCACGCAGTGGCCGTATTCGGCTTTGCCGTCGGCATCGTCAAATACTTTGCGGTCGGCTTCGTTCCAGGTATGGAAATCCGAGTTCTCGTTTTTGCGCATGACCGCGAGGGCTGCTTTGAGTTCGGGAATATCCGCGAACTGGCGGCGCACTTCCTTGATCATCGCCATAGCGGCGCGGCCTACGGCCTGCATAGATAACGCAGAGAAGAGGAAGGGCAACATACCGCCCACAAACAAACCCGCCATTACGTCGGGTTTGGAAATATCGATAGAAGACATCTTCGCTGATTGCATGTAGGCGCCAAACAGAGCCAGTGCCGTAAGAGCTGCCGAGCCAATGGCAAAACCTTTGCCGATAGCGGCTGTCGTATTGCCCACTGCATCGAGTTTGTCGGTTACTGTACGCACTTCTTTGGGCAGTTCGCCCATTTCAGCGATACCGCCTGCATTGTCGGAGATGGGGCCGTAAGCGTCTACCGCCAGTTGGATACCCGTGTTGGACAACATGCCCACAGCCGCGATAGCGATGCCATACAGACCGGCAAAGTAGAACGCGCCGATGATAGAAGCGGCAATTACAAGGATGGGAATAGCTGTAGAGATCATACCTACGCTAAGTCCGGAGATGATATTGGTAGCCGAACCCGTGCCCGACTGGCGCACGATAGAGTTCACCGGACCTTTACCGGTACCGGTGAAGTATTCGGTTACAATACCGATGAGCAAGCCGGCTACGAGACCTATGATAGTGGCGAAGAATACGCCGTTGGCAGACATTTCCCGCATCAGGGGATTGCCGGCGTCGTCGCGGTATAGTGTATCGCTAAACGTCCATTCGGTGGGCAACATCCAGTTGATTACAAAATACGAGGCAAGGATCATTACTGCCGACGAGCCGAATTCGCCGATATTAAGTGCCTTTTGCGGGTTGCCGCCTTCTCTAACTTTTACAAAAAATGTACCTGCAATAGACGTGATAATACCTACGCCTGCCAGTACCAGGGGAAGGATAACGGCATTGAGTCCTCCGAATTCGTTGGTATTTTCAAAGCCTACGACGCCGATAAATGCAGCGCCCAGTACCATCGTACCCACGATAGAACCCACGTAAGATTCGAATAAGTCGGCGCCCATGCCGGCCACGTCGCCTACGTTGTCGCCTACGTTGTCGGCAATGGTAGCGGGGTTGAGCGGGTGGTCTTCCGGGATGCCGGCTTCTACCTTGCCCACCAGGTCGGCGCCTACGTCGGCAGCTTTGGTATAGATACCGCCGCCTACGCGCGCAAACAAGGCAATCGAAGAAGCGCCAAATGAAAAGCCGGTGATAACAGTAATCACTTTGTTGATATCCCAGCCCATATTGCTATAAATCAGGAACAAACCGCCCAGTCCGAGTACGCCGAGGCCTACCACGCCGAGACCCATTACGGAGCCGCCTGCGAAGGCTATTTCAAGCGCTTTGCCCATGCTGGTGCGGGCGGCCTGCGTGGTGCGCACGTTGGCTTTGGTAGCCACGTTCATACCGATGTAGCCGGCAAGCGCCGAACAAAAAGCGCCTACGATGAATGACAAAGCGATGAGCGGCGACGATGCTTCGGTGTTGCCGCTGATGCCGAGCAGAATGGCTACGGCCAATACGAAAATGACTAGCACTTTGTATTCCGCTTTCAAAAATGCCATGGCGCCTTCAGCAATGCTTTTGGCAATGCGCTGCATTCTCTCTGTGCCGGGATCTTGGTTCGATACCCAGGAAGTTTTCCAGAATGCGTACAGCAATCCGAATACGCCGAATAGTGGAATCAGGTAGTTAATCGTGTGTCCCATATACGAAGACCTTTGAGTTGATTTTTTAATAAAAGGTAGCGGTCGCCTTTGTTTGAAAACGCCGCTAGTTTTAAACATGGGCGCAAAAGTAAGGCAATATTTTATTTTGAACAATAAATGTTGGGTTTATGAAGGGTTTATGAGGGTTTATGAAAGTTTATAAGGGTTTATGAAAGATGATTTTTACCCCTCATAAACCCTCATCGACCCTCATAAACTTGCACCGCATGACATATTGACATGTTTGCTTTAGATATTTAGACAAAACGTCATGTTCTTAGTCAATAAATCTGCCTCTCCGGCATTTTTTGGGCTTTGGTATGCCAATTGATTTAGAGGAAATAGCAATCAATATTAATTCACAAACTTCAAAAACATAATTGCCATGACGATTTTGCAAGTAAGACCTGCGCTGCGCAAACGCCCCGTAGTTGATTTTAATGCCTTCGATCAATTGCTCAGAACCATGTCGCAGGTGAACCTGCCTACCTCAAATGGCGATGTAGGCCAGGTATTGAGCCGCCCCGCAGTAAACGTAAAAGAAACAGGTGAAGCGTTTTTTATTGAAGTAGCAGCGCCAGGCCTCGACAAGCAAGACTTCGAAGTGAGGTTGGATAAAAATGTGCTGCACATTGCCGCCAAAAAAGAAGTACAGGCAGTAGAAGGGGAAACCGTGCGCAAGCGAGAATTCGGCTATGCCCAATTTGAGCGCCGTTTCGAATTGCCCGACGCCATCGATACCAATGGCATCCAGGCTAACTACTACAATGGCATCCTTGCGCTCACCTTGCCGAAAAAAGAAACCGCCAAGGAACAACCGCCCCGCGTGATCGATATCGCGTAACTGTGGTAATATGACAATGGGATGACGGACATTATTCAATGTTTTGCCCGCAAAATGTGTTTAATATATAGAAGTGACCCAAATGGTTTAACCAATTTAACAGCTGTTATGAGCCTTATCAAGTACAATCCCTTTGCTCCGGCCAAGGGCTTCGGCAATTGGGTCGATGATTTCTTCAACAGAAACATCGGTGACTTCATCGGCGCTGACTTTACGCTCAGCCAACCATCTGTTAACGTGATTGAAACCCCCGACAGCTACCGCATGGAATTTGCTGCCCCGGGTTTGGAAAAAGGCGATTTTAAGGTTAATGTCAACAAAGGCTTCTTGACCGTTTCGGCTACGAAAGAAGAAAAGAAAGAAGATATCAAAGAGGGAAAATATACCCGCCGCGAATTCAACTATACTTCTTTCAGCCGCAGTTTCCAACTGCCTGAAACGGTAAAAGCCGACGATATCAAGGCTACTTACGAAAAAGGCGTACTCCTTGTGGTAGTACCCCGCAAAGAAGTAGTCAAACCGGAAGATGTGCGTACCATCGAGATCGCATAATATAGGTTAGTTAATAGGGTTTTAGGTGTTTATTTCAGGCCGTCTCCGAGAGAGACGGCCTTTTTCGTTGCATCTTAATGTTTTTTGCTGTTACTTAGCATGCTGGAAAACGAATGGTAATGAAAGACAAAAACGTAGCGGGCATTTTAGCGCTTTTTTTCGGATGGATCGGTATTCACAGATTCTACCTCGGGCAGGTAGGGTGGGGTATCTTGTACCTGTTTCTCTTTTTCTTTTTCGGGCTTAGCGTACTGCTGGGATTGATAGACGCGATCGCTTTTTTTTCAATGGACCAGGAATCTTTTAATGCCAAATACAACCGCAACAAAGAAGAATGGCGCGAACGCCCCGATTACGAACGCAGGGATAATCGCTATCGCGAACGTGCCGAACGACGCGAAGACCGCGCGGAACAGCGCCGCGACCGCCGCGCTCCCGAGCGTGCCCGTCCCGCCGCGCCTGCCCGGCCAAATAACGAGACACTGAAAGCAAGCGGCATTCAAAAATACAAGGACTACGACTACGAAGGCGCTATTGCCGATTTTGAAAAAGCCCTTGAGATCAATCCCGACGATGTGGCCGTGCATTTCAACCTGGCCTGCGCCCTGTCGCTCACCGAAGAGGCCGAACAGGCCTTTTTTCACCTCGACCGGGCAGTGTCCATGGGCTTTTCCGATTTCAGCCGCATAAAGACCCACGACGCGCTGGCTTATCTGCGTATCCAGGATAAATTTGATACCTTTGAAGCAAACGGCTTCCGGCTCGAACCCGGCGCCCCCGCCGCTGAGGTCCAGCCCAAAGCTATTGAAGCGACCAAGTTGGAACCGCTGGGCGCCCCTCCCTCTCCCGATCTACTCGAACAACTCAAGCGTTTGGGCGAATTGAGAGAAAAAGGCCTCCTCACAGAAGACGAGTTTGCCAGCCAAAAGCGCAAACTGCTGGGTTGATGGGATACCGGCTATTTTTTTTGACGACCTGATAATACTGGTGCTATGATTGCTGAAAACCTGCTCTCTTCGATTATTTTGCCACTGCGCACTTCCGATACCGGTGAAGAAGCCATTGGCTTAATGTCCGATTTCCATATCAGGCACCTGCCTATCGTCAATGACCGCCAACTGCTGGGATTGCTTTCAGAAGATGATGTGCTCAACAATGATGCCGAGGAAGCCGTCGGCTCCTACGCGCTTTCCCTGCCGGCCGTATACGTAAAACATTCCGACCATATTTTTGAGGTGATGCGCCTGCTGGCAGAACACAACCTCAGTATAGTCCCCGTGGTAGACGACCAACACAATTATCTGGGACTCATCACGATGGAAGACTTGCTGCGCTATTTTGCCTCTACCGTGTCGTTTATAGAACCGGGCTGTATTATCGTGCTCGAAATACCCAAACGCGATTATTCCCTGGCGGAAATTGCCCGTATCGTGGAATCCGAAAATGCAGCTATTATCAGCGCTTTTATTACTACCAACGCCCACTCAGAACGCCTGGAAGTAACCCTGAAAATCAACCGCCTCAACGTTCATGGTATTATAGCGACTTTCGAACGCTTTAATTATGAAGTGAAAGCCTCGTTTTACGAAGCAGAATATTTCGACTCCCTCCGCGAACGCTACGATGCGTTGATGTCGTATCTTAATGTTTAGCAGTCAGCACTCGGCAGTCAGCACTCAGTTTCATTGATCTGACTGCCGACTGCCGACTGCTGAGTGCTAACTCAATCCACCAAGTGATCCACTATCTCATCGGCTTCTTCCTCTTCCATCAGCCTCGTTACATCGGCAAAAGCGGCATACTGGGCAGCCAGAGAAGCAGGCACGGTAAATAAGAGTCCTACCCCCAATGCTAGCACTCCCGCCAGGTTTACAAAGCCGATTGCGATAGCAAACAAAAAGATCTGCCACCAGTTTTTGGTTACGATCTTGCGGCTCAGCTCCATCGCCGGCCAGAATTCCATTTTATGAAATACAATAAAAAGAGAGGTCCAGGAATAGGCTACCCCCAGGTAAACCAGCGGAAGCAACAAGAAAAATGACCAGAAAGGAAACATTTCAAACCCTGTGAATTCACCCAAAAAGATGGAAGTGCCCACGGCCATGATAAAAGGAACCATGCCCACCACGTAAAATATAGTAAGTACCAAGGTAGCTATGGCCAAAGGACCTACGAAAGTGAATCCGGAGAAAAAATCGTTGAAGGTGATAGGTTCACCCAACTTGATTTTATGCGATACCAGGTAAAAACCGGCCACAAGCGGCGGACTTAAGAAAAAACTGGAGGCAATGGGGCCTACAACAGGCACAATCTGGGCGCCCATCACAATGAGAAAGAATACGATGGTAAAGCCTACGAACAACCCCATCTGCTTTTGCATGATGGAGAATCCTTCGCTTATATAATCGCCCAGGCGAAATTCGTACCCCTGCTCGATCAGGCGTTCCATCTTCTGCTGATTTAATGTACGCATGGATTTTGGTTTTTAGTTTTATATGTTGTTTGTATTCAAATGTAAATACTATTCTCTATCTACGCAAGAGATGCAAAGCATTGCGTCTCATTTGTACAGACGCAAAGCATTGCGTCTCTACCGGTCATACCAAAACGGAATCGTCGCATACTGCTCCTCTTTCACACCCGGCGTCTCATTAATACTGCGGCGTTTGATAGATATGGTATGCCGCCCCGCCTGCCACTCTTTCAGGTCGAGCATGGTATAGATGCCTTTTTCCCCGTTTTTGGGATGGGTATAATACCAGAATTCCAGCTTTTCCTGCCGCTTGCCGTCGATGTATACGTTGTAAAAAGAGGACAGGCAGCCTAACAATAACTGGGGGTCTTTCTCCACTGTTTTGGGCGTGTCAAAACGAATGCCGTTAAATAGCTGAATACCCGAGATGATACCCTCCCGCTTGCTGGGCTCGTAACCCGAACACCACTGCCGGATGGCGGCATTGTAGCGCACATCGTAGCGAATAAACAAGGGCAGGTGGCGCTCTCTCACTATTTGGCTGGGAATACTGGCCAGCGCAATTCGCGTATCGGAAGGCCGCAAATTGTCGTAATAAGAAGGTTTGAAATGCGCAGAAGTAAGATAGTCGGGAAAAAATACCGCTTGTTCGTATTTAAAAAAGGGCAACAAAAAAACGACGAGTATGTATGAAGTCAAAAAAACGCGCCCCCATACCGGCGACAATCGACTGACCAGCGCGTAGTATATGCTGCGGTATAAAAAAGCAGCAGTGACGTACCCCATGAATACATACCAGGGGTAATAGAGGCGGCTCACCCAGGGTATTTTTTTGACCAAACCCAGGCTGAGCGTGTCAAATGCGTAGATGACACTGCCCGCAATCACGATATACAGCAGGATAAGCAAAGGCAAAACCACCGTTTGATACCCCATCAAGCTGCTTATCCAGGCAAATAAATAGCTCATGGATGCTACAAAAACAGCGCCCAAAAACAGCGAAAACAACATGAAAATGATCAAAAAACTGAAGGCGAAGATCACGCTGCAAAGCGCGTCAAGCCTCACGATTAGCCTGTCGAGCGTGGGTACGCGACGCGTTAGTTGCCGGGCAAAAAATGCAGTGTATTTTAAGCTCGGAAAATGCACTCCCTGCTGTACCGAACGCAAGCCGATGGCGCCTATCCAAAATCCCCGCAATAAGATGTGAATCGCCAGGTTGAAAACCAGCAGCGAAGCAGCCATATAGACTATGGAGATAAAATTGTGGACGATGGTGGAAAAGGGAGGCGCAAAGTAGTACGCCTGCGTGAGGTCGGCAGAGAAATTTTGTATAGCCTGGCACACCTGCAACAATAAAAATATCGACCCGCCGGAGACAAGTAGTTCCAGATTCCAGCTTTCGCGCTGCAAGCGATCCAGCCAACCCGCTATCGATTTTTTTTCGTTTTCCATGGCTGTCAATTGTGGCGGCGCCAGTGTGAATGGGATTTCAGACTGATTATTTGCCAGGTATCCAGCACTTTTTGGGCTTCGTCTTCGCTTTTTGCCGCAATAGCAACCCACAAACCGGCGGGTTGGGGTGAACTCATTTCTCCGGGTTGGGGTGAACCCAACCCCAACGTGGAATAATATTCGGGTAGTACCCCGGAATGGGTGGGCGCCATCACCCGGGTGGCATTCGACCATACTTCAAACCCAAGCCCCGCATCTTCGCAAATGCGCTCTAATATGAGCAGGTCTTTTTCTTCTGCGCCGGGCAAATAACACGAAAATGTCTGGTACGCCGAGCGCTTGAAAAGCCCCCGTTCTTCATACACGGCCACTTTGCGGCGTTGCACGATGTTGAACCCGATGATTTGTCCGTCAAATAAGATGATGTCGCCATACCGGCGGTCCGCAGCCGGGTGGGGAATGCTTTTGATAACTCCCCTGGCGGGGTCGAGAGGCACGACCCACAATAATTCGAATTGACCGCCGTAACCGCAGCGCGCGCTCACCGGCATGTTTGGTGCGGGGGCTGCGTCAAATTTGTTCCACACATAGTGGGCGGTTCGCCACATCTTGAGTGCCGTAGCGCTAAGCCCCACATTCCACCAGGCTTCGCGGTTGGAAGGATCGAGGGAGATAGTTTTTTTGTTGTAATACAATGCGGGTTTCCACTCCTGGCGGCATTTGTAGATATAGCCCAGGCGAAAGTAGGTCTCCGGCCTGTCGGGCGCCAATTGCGCTGCTCTTTTGAGCAATTTAACGGCATTATAGGCGTCGCCGGCCGCTTCATAGGCGGCGGCGTTGTCTATCAAAACCTGCAATTTGGGAGGTAGCGCTTGCCCCATGAGTATTTTTTTTATTGAGGAACGTGTCGTAAATAACTTACCTGCTTGGGCGGACTCTTTTTCCATCATGCTGCGTTGCTTCGTCGGTCACTTAGCTTAGGCTAAGCTCCCCTCTCGCGCCTTACTTGATGAAAAAATAGCCTCGCCGAATTCAGGTAACTTATTTACACCACATTCCTTAGGGAAAACAAATATACAAAGCCCCGGGGTATTTCCGCATTTATGCTATTTTGGCTGTACAATTACTACTTCATGTCAACGCGCTGGCAAATCTGGATAGACACCGGCGGCACGTTTACCGACGCCGTGGCATTGACACCCAATGGCTTATCTCAACGCGTGAAAGTGCTCAGCCGCGGCTGCCTCCGTGGGCGTTTACTTGAACGCCTCGCCCCCGGCCGCTACCGCATGCAGCAACGCTGGGGAATATCAGCGTCTATTTTTAAAGGCTATTCGTTTTATGCGCTGGCCGACGCCGGCATCACGGCTAACGTGCTGTCAGCCGACCCGGCGACGGGTATACTGGAGCTCGACCGCGATTTGGCTCTGCCTCCCTCGAGCGATTTCGAGATCAGCGCCGGCGAAGAAGCTCCCGTACTCGCCGCTCGACTGCTCACCGCCACCCCTCTTGATGCAGCTTTCCCCCCGCTCGATATGCGCATCGGCACTACAAAAGGAACCAACGCTCTTTTGGAAAAAAAAGGAACCGGCGTGGCCCTGCTCATCACCAAAGGATTTGGCGATCTACCCGCCATCGGCAACCAGCAACGACCGCATTTGTTCCAACTCGATATCCCGGCGCCCGCCCTGCTTTTCGATCAAGTGATTGAGGTGGAGGAACGCCTGGGCGCCGACGGTGAACTATTAATACCCCTGACTTCCCAGGAATTACAACGCGTTACCGGGCAACTAACCTGCCGCTCGGTAGCAGTGGCTTTTTTACACGCCTACCGCTATCCCGCTCACGAACTGACTATGGCGCGCGTCCTGGAAGAGGCCGGCATAACCCATATCTCACTGTCGCACCGCCTGTCGCCCGGCATCGGCCTGCTGCCTCGCGCACAGACGGCCATGGTCAATGCTTACCTGGATCCTATTTTACAAAATTATCTGCGGGGCATCAGCCGCCAACTGCATGATGCTTCGCTGCTGGTGATGACCAGCGCCGGCGGACTGGTGAGCGCCACCGCATTTTGCGCCAAAGACAGCCTGCTCAGCGGCCCCGCCGGCGGGGTAGTCGGCGCCGCGCAGATAGCCAGGCAGATGGGCTTCGAACGCGTACTCACCCTCGACATGGGCGGCACCAGCACTGACACCGCCCGTTACGACGGTCGCTACGACTATCGCTTTACTACCGTTATCGAGCAATTTTCGCTGCTGAGCCCCTCGCTGGCTATCGAAACGGTAGCCGCCGGCGGCGGTTCTATCTGCACATTCGATGGGCAACGGCTGTGCGTGGGCCCCCAAAGCGCCGGCGCCTACCCAGGGCCGGCCTGCTACGGCGCCGGCGGCCCCCTCACCATCACCGACGTCAATCTGCTGCTGGGCAAACTCGACCCGGCGGCCATGGGTATCCCCATCAACATAGCCGACGCCCGCCGCGCTCTGCACGACGTGTCTGACCAAATCTTTCGGTGCAGCGGCGAACACTACTCAGCGGATGAATTACTGCGTGGCTTCGAAGATATCGCCAACGAAAAAATGGCCGATGCCATACGCCATATTTCTATCACCAGGGGATTTAATCCGCCCGACTACGCTCTGCTGGCCTTTGGCGGCGCCGGCGGATTACACGCCTGCCGCATTGCCGATCTGCTGCAAATGAATACGATCTTGCTGCCCTACGACAGCGGACTGCTCAGCGCCTTTGGCATCGGCAAGGCCCGCGTGGAGCGCTTTGCAAGCAGGCAAGTGCTATCGTCGCTCACGGAATGCCTGCCGGAACTCCCAACTATATTCGACGCACTATGCCGCGAAGCGGGAGGGCTCTTGCAATCCGAAACCTGTACTTTCACCCGACTGATCTTCCTGCGCTTCAAAGGACAGCATTTTGCCCTGGAGGCCAATTTCGACGAAGACTGGCGGGGCCAATTCGAACAGCAATACCGGCGGCTTTTCGGCTATTACCCAGGCCACCTGCCGGTAGAAGTAGAAAGTGTAAAAGTCATTGCCGCCCTGGATAGTGAACTCCGCAAGCTGGACACCCCCGCCAGGCAAGCGTTTACACAGCCTGCATCGGCGGCTTACCCCGTCTGGCACTGGGAATCGCTGCCCGACGGCGCCGCCCTCGACGGGCCGGCCATCCTGCTCAACCCTTTTGCCACCGCTTTTATCGAACCGGGCTGGCAGCTCACCCTGGAAGCAGGCCGCAACGCCGTGCTGCGGCGGGTAGCGCCGGCGCCGGCATTGTCGAATCCGCAGCGCGAAGCCATCGCGCTGGAGCTGTTTACCTCGCGTTTCACCGCCATTGCTGAAGAAATGGGCGCCCAATTACAGCGCACCGCTTTTTCCGTCAACATCAAAGAGCGCCTCGACTTCTCCTGTGCGCTGCTCGATGCCGATGCGCGACTGCTGGTCAACGCTCCCCATATTCCGGTGCACCTGGGCAGTCTGGGCATTTGTGCGCGGCTGGTACGCGAAGCCATCGACCTGAGCCCTGGCGACGTAGTAATCACCAACCACCCCAAATACGGTGGCTCGCATTTGCCCGACATCACCTTGCTCTGCGCCGTCTACACCGACGAGGGCGACTTGATCGGCTATGCCATCAACCGGGCGCACCACGCCGAAATCGGCGGGAAAAGGCCCGGTTCGATGCCCCCCGACGCTGCCTGTCTGGTCGAAGAAGGCGTCGTTTTTCCTCCCATGTACCTGGTCAAAGCCGGCGAAGTGCAGTGGGACATGATCGAAAAGCAGTTGCGCGAAGCGCCCTATCCCACCCGGTCCCTCAGCGACAACCTCGCCGACCTCAACGCCGCCCTGGCCTCCTTGCGCGCCGGCGCCGACGCGCTGCGCAAGCTCGTGGCAGACCACGGTCTTGATCAGGTACGCTACTACATGAACGCCCTGCAAGACCATGCCGCCGCCGCCCTCGACGAAGCCCTGGCGGACTGGCGAGGGTGCATCGTAAATGCCGAAGAAAAACTCGACGACGGCTCGGTGATCAAAGTGGCCATCCATATCGGGGAAAAAGAAGTGGAGATCGATTTTTCGGGGTCTTCGCCCGTGCATCCCCGCAACCTCAATGCCAATATAGCCATCGTGTACAGCGCCGTTATCTATGTGTTGCGGCTATTGTGTCAAAAAGACATCCCGCTCAACGAAGGATTAATGCGGCAGGTACAGGTGGTGTTGCCCGACGACAGCTTCCTTCATCCCCATTTTGTAGACGACCCCAATCGTTGTCCTGCAGTGGTAGGCGGCAATACCGAAGTCAGCCAGCGCCTGGTAGACACCCTGCTCAAAGCCCTGCAACTCGCCGCCTGCAGCCAGGGCACCATGAACAACTTCCTCTTTGGCAACAGCCGTTTCGGTTATTACGAAACCATTGGCGGCGGCGCGGGGGCGGGTTCCGGTTTTGTAGGGCGCAGTGCCGTCCACCAACACATGACCAACACCCGCATTACCGACCCCGAAGACCTCGAATGGCGATACCCGGCGCGGCTGCTCCGCTTTGCCATCCGGCGCGGCTCCGGCGGCGCCGGCCAATGGCCCGGCGGCGACGGTATCATCCGGGCATTTGAATTCCTGGAAGCCATAGAAATGACGCTACTCAGTCAACACCGCCACGTGGCCCCCTACGGCATGGCCGGCGGCAGCGACGGCAAGCCGGGCCGACAATTTCTGATCGCCAAAGACGGCCGCATCATCCCCCTGGATGGCGCCGATAGCCGCAGCCTGGAGGCTGGGGATTGCGTGGTGATCGAGACGCCGGGAGGTGGCGGTTGGGGAGGGTGAGAGTGTGGGAGGGAGAGAGGGAGAGACCTTTACGACTTTACGATCCTGGCCCGGTCGTTGAGCGGAGTCGAAACGAGCCTCCATGTGAGCGGAGCCGGGATGGCGACTTTGGGACTGTGTGACTGTGCGACTTTGCGACTTTGCGAACGAGGTGACATCGCTCTGTGAATGCGCGATCCATTAACTACCTAATAACCCCACCCCAAACAAACCCCTCAAATACCTGGTGGGGGTACCTCCCTATGACGTAGCTTTGTTCAACGCCAATTTTTCGGGCCAGGTTAATCGTGTTTTTCAGATGCGCTTCCGTAGCAGTTTCTTTTACTTCAATAGCCATTTTTTTATTTAAAATAAAATCAATTTCATTGCCTGTTTTTAGGGAATAATAAGCGAGGTCGCCGAAACGCCTCAACTGGTTAAATACGGCATTTTCAAATTTTGATCCACTGTTCAATTCTGCTGACATTGACGCGATGCCGTTATCTAAAAAATACAACTTGCGGGCCTTGACAATTTCGCGGTCGGGACTTTTTGATATGACGGGAATAGTCTGGATAAGATAGGACTGCTCCAATAAACTCAAATAATTTTCCACTGTCCTGCGGGACATACCTGTAACACTGCAAATTTTTGAGATATCCATCCTGGCGCCAACTCTTATTGCGAGTAACTTGATGAGTTGGTAAACCTCTTCACTTTTGCTAAAATCAGTAAGGACGGCCACGTCATTATTGATATAAGAGCTCAAAATGTCCGCTATCATATCGCGTTTATCTTCTTTTTTTTTCATCAGGACAACTTCCGGAAATCCACCAAAATCGATGAAATCATTGTAGTAGGGTTTGAGGCGTTCGTATTCGGATGGAATAAACGGCAACGGCTTAAATTCTTCTTCCATGGTCGAATAAGCTACCCCCTGGAAGGTTAACATTTCTCCTAAACTCAAGGGGTAAATTTCAAAGATTTTTTTCCTGCCCGCCAATGACTCTTCGAAGCGGTTTTTTAGATAATAAGAACTCGATCCTGTTAAAATAAATTTGATGCCGTAATGGTCGTATAAGTATTTGACGACGCTGGGCAGGTTTGGGGCGAGCTGTATTTCATCTATACCGATCAGCGTTTTTTCCGAAAGATCAAGCCCTCGTTGGTTGAGCGCGTGGACGATCGTTTCGTAGTTTTTTTCTGAAAATAACTCCCGATAGTCAATCCGCTCCAAATCAAAAAAAGCCCTTTGCCGGATGCCGGATTTCTCCATGAGGTGTTTCAGCAAAGTAGTTTTACCTGTACGACGCATGCCGGTCAGCACCGTAACCTGCTTATTTGCTAAATGAGATTCAAGGGCGGGGAGTATATCTCTTGGATAGAACATGAAAAAAAAGTTTTACTATTTTTAATATTAAAATCAAATTTAGTAAAACTATTTTTAAAATACAACCTAATCCCAAAAAAACCACTCCGCAATCTCCCCGACTTTACCCACAAAATAATCGGCAGGAATCACCCTTTCTGGCTGGAATTTGCAATTTTTACACCTTGAAAACAAGGCAACCATGTCCAAACACCTCTTCTTCGGCGCACTCATATTAGGTACGATCTACATCGCCGGCAGTTGGCCCGAATCGGGCCCCAAGCGATTTCACACAAAAGAAGAAATCGCAGCTTTCAATACCAACCTGCTGCCCATCGACTCCACCGTGATCTTCCCTACCTCAGCGGCCTGCAAAGGCTGCCACGGCCTCGACCCCAACGGCTACGCGATGATAGACTTGGCCGGCAACGACGTGAATATGTACGACGACTGGCGCGCTACGATGATGGCCAATAGCGCCAAAGACCCCTTCTGGCGCGCGAAAGTAAGCCACGAAATACTGCTCTACCCCCAGCATAGCACGGCAATCCAGGATAAATGCGTGACCTGCCACGCCCCCAACGGCCACTATACGGCTTTCTTGCGCGGTCTCGGCCCCTATACCATCGAAGATATGCTGCAGGACTCTATCGGCATCGACGGCGTAACCTGCTCGACTTGCCACAAGATCAGCGACCAAAACCTGGGGACTACTTTCTCCGGTGAGATCTATTTCGATACTACCCGCGTAGTCTTCGGCCCCTATCCCGGGCCTTTTGGCGCGCCTATGGAAGAATTTGTAGGTTTCAAACCCCTCTACCGCGACCATATCAACGACGCCGGCATTTGCGCGCCTTGCCATACGCTGGTGACCCATCCGTTTGACTACGAGGGCAATTCGCTCGACGCTTCGTTTGTAGAGCAGGCCACCTACCACGAATGGCTCAACTCATCGTACCCCGAGCTGGGGGTAAGCTGTCAGGGCTGCCACATGCCCCGCATCGATGACCCGGTGATCATCTCTGCCAATTACTTGTTCCTCGATCCCCGCACGCCTTATGGCCTGCACGAACTGGTGGGCGCCAACACCATGATGCTCAAGCTCATGAAAGAGCACCGCCAGACCCTGGGCATCAACGCCGACGCCGAGCATTTTGACGCCACCATTGCCTCCACGCTGTCGATGTTGCAGGAGAAAACCCTGCAGATCAGCATGGAAGTCGAAGAAGAAACCGCCGACTCCGTCACCTTTGCATTGAAACTGGTCAACAAAGCAGGCCATAAATTCCCCTCGGGATATCCCAGTCGGCGGGCTTTCGTGGCGTTTACGGTAGTCAATGAAGCCGGCGACACCCTGTTCCAGTCGGGTCGCCTGCGCCCCGATTTCGAAGTAGAAGGCCATGACAGCGGCGTGGAGCCGCATTACCAGCTCATCAACCGCCCCGACCAGGCGCAGATCTACGAGATCGTGCCCGCCGATGTCAACGGGCAGTTTACCTCCATACTCGAAAGGGCCAATAGTACTATTAAAGACAACCGCCTGCCGCCGGAGGGTTTCAGCGCCTCGCACCCGGTATACGACACCACCCGCATAGAAGGCCTTGCCCTCGACGACCCCGACTTCAACCGCAAAAACGGCGTAGAAGGCAGCGGCGCCGACGTGGTGCACTACCGCATCGGCATCGAAGGTTATCAGGGCAACATCTCAGCATATGCTGCCGTGTACTACCAGTCGCTGCCGCCCCGCTGGATGGCCGAGTTATTCGATGCCAGTACGCCCGAGATCGAGACCTTCCGCGCCATGTTCAACAGCGCCGACAAGTCGCCGGTGATGGTGGGCAGCACAGCCGTAGAAGACTACTTTGTAGACGGCACCGTAGCCGTGCGCGATAATGCTGCCGATATCCGCATAAACATTACCCCCAACCCGACCAGCAACGGCATCTGCTCCATTGATGTGCAGGGCGCCCAGTTGCGCGCTGTGACTGTCTTCAGTGCCGATGGCCGTAGGCTCGCTCACTACCCGACTCCGGTAAATACCCTGCGACTGCCGGGCAAAGGGGTGTTTTTGCTGCAGATAGATACGAATCGCGGGAAGGTAGTGAGGAAGGTGGTGGCGTATTGAGAGGGAGAGAGGGAGTGACGGAGAGAGGGAGTGATCCGGTATGTGCAGACGCGATGCATGGCGCAAGGGCGCAATTTTAAGTGTATATTTATAGTGAACTTAGCGAAACCTTTGCGCACTTTGCGTTAAAATATCAAGTACAAACTGACTAATGGCGTTCACGCCGTAGGGTTTTCCGTTGGCATAAAAATACAATAATAGGCATACGCGGCCAAACCTAGCATTGCTATTAAAACAACAATACGCGTCAGTCGCGCCTGTCCGGCGGCTTCCAATCGCTCTTCAAAACGCTTGCGAAGTAATTGCCTTTCTTTGGCAGAAAGATCTTCAAATCTACCTGGAGGCAGGGGTTCGGGAAACAGCGTCCGGTAGGCTTTTATTTTAGTAAAAGCTTTTTTGTGTTTAAAATCCGTACCGGAATGCCCCGGTATTTTTCCTGCGCTGAGATGGAGTGACATGGCCAATTGTTTTGTTATTCCATATTACCTGTTTTTTTACAGCCAGGAAAGAATTATCGATAGAAGCTAGTGGTTGCTATACCAAAGTGCTGCGCTGCGGGCTGACTGGGGTTGGTGACGGCTGGGAACTGACCTGGGAGGTGACGGCAAGGGAGCGCCTATGGAGGTGATGGCCTTCGTTACTTTGTGCTACCCAAACTACTATAATAACTTCTATTATCTTTTTTTGGCAAGCAATTCCAAGCCTGAAATTCGCGAAAAATCCTTTTCATTTAGGGTCGCTAATTTCAGGTTGTAGGCTTTGGCGGTGGCGCCGATAAACAAGTCTGGAATATCGATCATTTTGCCATTGCGCTTTAGCTCTTGGAATATTTGAATGGCTTCTTCATTTGATTTATTATCGAATGGTATGACAAGGATGTTTCTAAAAAATTCAGTCCAAAATTCCTTTTGATTCTGATTACTACCGCAAAGTATTTCGAACTCGGTTATTATTGATACCGCAAAAGAGGAATATTGGTTTGACAATTCAAAAAAAAATGAATTTTCCTTTTAAGTTTTTCTGAAATAATCGATTAGGATTGATGAGTCCAGGCAAATTAGTTCGTTCGCCATGTATTGAAGTATTTTCTATTGGCGAGATAGTCTTGATATTGGTCATCCTCCATTACAGGCCCATGCAGTAGGAATTGTTGAAATTCGCTTATCTCTTTTTCGGGGTCCTTTTCGGTCCCCATCAATGCAAGGTCTGCCTTTAGCTTTTTGATTTGGCTAACGGGAAGTTGTTTTATTAGCTCAATAAGTTCTTGATATCCAATGTTTAATCTAAGCTCCATTATTTATTTTTTTGAATTTAATAATCAATATCCTTTGAAAGTTCTGTTAGTAGAACAGTTCTAATGCAATTGACTACTACTGCGAATATCGCGTTTTCCGCTGAAAAAGTCAAGTTGCGTGACGGCCATGGGGTGGCTTGAGAGTAACGCGCACCGTACCGGCTGTCTTTAGCTGCCGGAAAATCAAGGGCTTTTTGAGCGTGCCGTGTGCAGATTCCCTTTCGGGAATGACAAAAAAAAACAACCCCCGACCGCCGACCGCTAAGCCCTAACTGCTAAGCCCTAACTGCCGCCTATTAATCTTCCCCGTATCCGATTTGGGCAAAGCATCGATAAATACAAATACCTTGGGAATCTTGTATTTGGCCAATTGCCGGGTGCAATACCGGCGGATGTCTTCTTCCGAACAAGCGGCGCCGGGGTTGAGCACCAGGAAAGCTTTGCCGGCTTCGCCCCATTTTGCATCGGGCACGCCGATGACGGCGGCTTCGGAGATGGCGGGGTGTTGCACCAATACCCGCTCTACTTCTGCGGGATACACGTTTTCACCGCCGGAGATGAACATGTTTTTTACGCGATCTACCACAAACAGGTAGTTTTCTTCGTCTTGTATCACCATATCGCCGGTACAAAACCAGTCGCCGCGGAAGGCGGCGCGGGTGGCTTCGGGGTTGCGCCAGTAGCCGGGCGTCACCATCGGGCCGCGCAGCAGTAATTCGCCGGGGTGGCCGGGAGCGGTATCATTGCCGGTTTCGTCGACGATGCGGGTTTCTACGTAAAAGTTGGGGCGGCCGATGCTTCCTTTGCGGCGCACGGCGTCGCGCTGGTGCAAGCTGGTGAGGTTGGGGCCCACTTCGGTCATGCCGTAGCCCTGCCGCACGTATACGCCTTTGGCGTGCCATTTTTCGATGAGCGGCACGGGCATGGGCTCGCCGCCCACGATCAGGTACAGCAGACTGGACAAATCAGCCTGCTCGAAGCCGGGGTGGTCGGCCAGCATTTTGAGCATGGTAGGTACGCCCATGAAAAGTGTGCAGGCTTCCTGTTCGAGCAACTCGATGACAATGCCCGGGTCGAATTTTTTTATCAGACAGCTATAAGCGCCGTGGTGTAAAAAGGGCGTGGTGAGCACGTTCCAACCGCCGGTGTGGAAGGGCGGCATGACGTTGACGGTGCGGCTGCTTTCGTTGATGATGAGCGACATGGCGGTGTTGATGCTGTTCCAAAACAACATGCCATGGGTGTACAAGGCGCCTTTGGGGAAACCCGTGGTGCCCGAGGTGTAGAGGATGAAGATGGGGTCGTCGGCTTCCAGTTTGGTGAGCGGGAAGGGAGCGTCCAGCGATTTTTCTGCCGGGATGGCACACAGGGCCGCCAGAGCTTCGAGGGTGCAGCAATGCGACATGGCCTTGTAGGCCGGCGAGTCGCTGACCAACTCGCTGAATTTGTCTTCGACGATCACCAACGCCGGTTCGGCATTGGTGAGCAGGTAGTCGAGTTCGGCAGGGGCCAGCCGGTAGTTGAGGGGGGTGAGGATGAACCCCGCTTTCTGGGCGGCAACAAAAAGATAGATATATTCGAGGCAGTTTTCGGCCAGCACGGCCACCCGGTCGCCTTTGTGTATGTCGTAGGTGTGTGCAAAATAATTCGCCAGGCGATTGCCCAACCGGTTGAGGCGCTCGTAGGTCGCCGTCCGCCCCGTCTCGTATTCTTTGACGGCAATTTTATCGGGAGAATACAAGGCCCATTTGGAGGCCCAGTCTTGTTGGTGTAAGGCCATAGCTGTGAAGTTGCAGGGGATATGAGGGTGGGAGAGTGGGAGTGTGGGAGGGAGGGAGCATTGGATTTTTCTCACACTCCCACACTCCCACACTCCTTTAGGTGCGAAACGCGGCTGCCGCAAACGCCAGTCCGCCGCCCGAACCGATAAACATACACAATTGGCCGGGTTTTACCAAGCCGCGTTCCCAGGCTTCGTTGAAGGCCATGGGGATGCAGGCGCTGCCGGTATAGCCGTAGTGGTGCATGATCGTGGTGGCCTTTTTGCGCGGCACGCCGAGCCGGTCCAGGGTTTCCCAAATGCTGTTGATATTGATTTGGGTAATAAAAAAATGATCGATATCGCCGGGTTGGATGCCGATGCGCCCGCAGATTTGCAGGGTCATGTCGGTCCACACGTCGGGATTGAGTTCTTTGGGGAATTTGCGCACAAATTGCAGCAAGTGGCTGCGGTTGTCGAGCGTGTCGGCAGTAGTAGGTTCGTGGGTGGCGCCGGCGTAGATGCCCATCCAGTCGTGGTATTCGCCGAAGGTGCGCAGTTCGCTCGCCAGGAAACCCTCGCCTTCCTCCACTTCCGATGCCTTCAACACCACCGCCCCGGCGCCGTCGGCAAAAAGGGTCACGGTTTTTTTGTCTTCCATGTTCAGGAACTTGCTCATGGCATACGCGCCGATCACAAGTATGTGGCGGTAGCGCTCGTCGGAGCGGATGTATTTGGCGCCTACATCGAGGGCGGTGACGAAACCCGCGCAAGCCGAGTTGAGGTCGAAGGTGCCGGCTTTGTGCGCGCCCAGGCGGTGTTGTACTACCGCGGCGGTAGAGGGCGAGATATACTCCGGCGTATCGGTAGCCAGGATTATCAGGTCGAGATCGGCGGCGCTAAGCCCGGCCCGCTCCAGGGCCTGCCGGGCAGCCTGTTCGGCAAGGTCGGCAGCGCTTTCGTCGGGCGCGCACCAGTGCCGCTCGTAAATCTGTACGTTTGTCCGCAACCAGGTGTCTACGTCTTCTTGTAGTAGTGTGTCGAAATAACTGTTTGGGACAATTCGCTCCGGGGCGTAAGCGCCGCAGGAGAGGATGGTTGCATTGCGCATGATTTTTTTGTTAGCGGTCAGCTATTAGCAGTTAGCAGTTAGGGATTAGCACTTAGCTACTAATCCCTAACTGCTGACTGCTAAAACCTATTTCTTCCCAATCGCCGGCAGATTCACCTTCAATTCCAGCGAATAGAGGCGGCCGATAGCGGGGGAGGCCACAAATTCGCGGACTTCGGCGTCAAACACGTTGACTACTTGTGCCGAGAGGGTGTAGCGCTCTTTGAACGTATAACCTACGCCGAGGTCCACGTTGAAGAAGCCGCCCAGCGGACCGTTGTTGAACGAGCGGCCTACGCGCTGGTTTTCTACCACGGGGCTACCCGAATAAATCAGTTCGGGGTTGGTTTTTGCCGCTACGTTGATACCCGAGAAGAAGTCGTATTCCGATACCCAACGGCCCCAGGCGGTGGCAAAGAAACCCTTGTGCGAGTAGCTGAGTCCCAGGCCTACTTTGTGGTCGGGGGTGTTGATGGGCAAGTCGTTTTCGTCAACTTTGCCGTTGCGGTTGCCATCGTTTTTCAGGTCGTCGGTGTTCAGGTCGTAGCCAAACCACGAGTAGTTGAGCGTACTGGTGAGTCCTTCCATCAGGCTTACGTTGAGACCCATGTCGAAGCCGTAGGTGTTCACCTGGCCGAAGTTGAGGTAGGTCAGCACCAAGTCGGCGCCGGTACTCCCGTCTGGCAGCGCAGTCGTTGCTGCAATCTCAGAGATGGGCTGGTCGCCGCGATGGGTGGCATAACCGCGGATACGCGGGATCATCGCCGTTGCGGGGTTGTTGTCGTGGTCGTATAGGTCGCGGTCGGTGGCCACGTTGATCGAGGGGCTCAGGAAGTTCTCCGACTGGTTGTAGTAGGCGTTGGCATCGAGGTATACGCGTTTGCCGATCTGCGCTTTGTAGCCCAGTTCGATGGTTCTGATCTTTTCTACCTGTAGTTTTTCTACTTCAAAGGTACCTACTACCTGCTGGGTGCTTACGTCGACTTCTTTAACGGTAAAGCCTTCGCCGTTGCCGAGTAACAAGCCGCCGAAGATGTTGGCCGACAGGTTGAGGATGGTGGGTGCGGCGATGCCTTCGCCGTAGGTAAGGCGCAGCGCGCTGTTGTCAAGCGCGTATACAAGCGCAGCTTTGGGAATAAAGTTAAATCCGTACAGGTCGTGGTTGTCGGCGCGGGCGGCCAGCACGGCGCGCAGGCGGCCGAATTTGCGTTCGAGTTGCAGGTAACCGCCCAACTGGCCGATTTCGATGGGGCCTTCTTTGTCGAGCAGGTAGGTCTGCTTGCTATCGGCCTTGTCGCGCTGGTATTGCACACCTATGATAAAGTCGAAAATTTTCGGCAACTGGTAGTTGTATTGCACTTCTGCATTGAGGCGCTGCGAATAATCCTGGAAAATGGCGCCGCGCGGCAGAGCCAGTCCGGTGGTGTCCGAAAGGCGGAACCACTGCGTGGTGATCGAATTGGGGCGCGCTACGCTTTCCGGAAAACCGGCGGCGGTATACGTGAAGTGGTTCACCGTGCGCTGGTTCATGGCGATGGTGCTGTCGGTAGAACTCCAGGAGTTGTACACGTTCACAAAAAGGCGCGGCGACACATAACGGGCCTGCAGCCAGGATACGCGCCAGTCGCGGATCTGGTTGCGGCCCGCATTGGTGTTGCCGATGTTGTTGCTATTGCTGGCGCCATAGCCGACAATAATATCAGACGTACTATTCACACTATAATAAGCCTGCGCTTCGCCGCGCAGCGAGTTGAATTCGCGGTCGATGAGGTATTCCGGCAGGGCAATGGCGCCGCCGGGAGCTGCGGCCGAAAGAATGTACACCGTGTCGATGAAATCGAATTCTTCACCCTGGGTGTATTCGCCGCTGATTTTGAAGGCAAATTTGTCGCTCAGCTTCATGGCGTGGCGCAAGCGGCCGGTGAATACACCCTGGTTGCCCATACCCAATGCCACCGTGGTACCCTGCGAAGTGCGCGGGTCTTTGGTGATCGTGTTGATCAGGCCGTTGTGGGCGTTGGGGCCGTAAAGCGCCGACGAGGGGCCGAGGATGACCTCGATGCGTTCTACGTCTTCTTTAACGGTGGTGCTGAGGGCGCCCAGGGGCAAACCCGTAGCAATGAGCGAAGACAGGCGGTTGTCGTTGATCTGCAGGTTTTTCGGGTTGAAGGCGCTGTTGAAGCCCCTGGCGTTTATCCCGATACCCAGCACGCCCGAGCGCACGTAGTCGACGCCTTTTTGGCGACCCAAAAGTTCGGCTACGTTAAACGACGGCAATTCAGCAATGGCCTTCGAGCCGATTACGGAGATGGTGGCCGGCGCATTGGTGCGCTTTTCGGCGCGGCGCGAAGCCGAAACGACTACTTCGCTGCCCTGAATGCCCGTGGTAGGCAACTGCACGTCGACAGTTGTCGTTTTGCCGCCTTCTACGCTGGCGGTTACTGATTGTGTTTCGTAACCCACATAAGAGATCAGCAACACGTAATTGCCGGGAGCTAAAGAAAGCTCGTAAGCCCCGTCGGCATCGGTAAAAGCCCCGTTGTTGGTGCCTTCTACCACCACCGAAGCGCCTGTCAACGCTTCACCGCTGCCCTGATCGCTTACTTTACCCGCGATGGAGCCGCGCTGTGCAACCGCATACAGGCTGCACAGTAAACAGATGAGTGTAAATGTCTTTTTCATAAGAGTCCCATGTAATTAGTAATTAAACATCTTGTCGATTGGCATGGCAATCCCGACCCGCTTAGTCGCAGGTATTCAAAATATTTCAAAACCGATATTTAAAAATCGCCAACCAATATTTCGATGTGAAAGTAGATTACTTGTGAAAAATACTGAAATCGCTTTTCTTTTTTTATTGCCCTGACTTAATGGGGTTATTGTTTTGTTGGTTGTTTTTAAAATATTGAAATTCAATTGGTTAAATGTAGTGTATTTGTGGGTGGACTATTCCGCAAGGGAAGTCTTTATTTACCCAAAAAACGAATAATCGCCTCGTTTACAAAGGCCTCTCCTTCCCACTGTACGAAGTGGCCGCTAGCCGGCGCCAGTTCCAATTTGCTGCTGGGAATGCGCTCCCTGGCAATCTCGGCCACTTGTTTGGTAGTCAACGCCGGGTGTAAAATGCGGTTGGGGATCAGCAGGTCGTTTTCGCCGTAAATGACCAGCGTGGGGAGTTTTACCTGTCCCAGCCGTTCAAAGATGGGTTCATCGAGCATACCGGCCACGCATTTGGGTATCATGCGGCAATAGTCGGCATAGGCGGCCGTCTGGCGCATGGCCAGGCGGTCTTCGATCATAAATTCGGCGTCGGCGGGGAATTTGACGAAGTTTATTTCAAAGTTCTTGCGGATCTGCGCCTCAGGGATGTTCATGAGTATTTCGGGCGTGTATACGTTTTTGAGCATCATTTTTTCCTTGTCGGTAAAGGTTTCTATGCCCGCCGGCGCCAGCAATACCAGTTTTTTGATATACTTGCTATTGCGCAATACTTCGGTGAGTGCGATTTGTCCGCCCATGGAATGCCCCACCAGCACAACCTTGCGAAGTTTAAGTTTTTTAATAACAGCCCTTACGGCATCGGCAAAAAACGACATGTTATAGGCGTAATCGCCGCCGGTCGAATAACCGTAGCCCGGCAGGTCGATGGCTATGCAGCGGTAATGATTGCTCAGGGTGGCTATGTTTTTGTCCCACGATTTGAGGTTGCTACCCAGCCCGTGGATGAACAATAGCGTGTAATCTCCTTTACCGCGGTCAAGATAGGCCACCTTTTTGCCATCGGGCAATTCGGCATAGCGAAGATCGGAGGTTTGGGCGGCGGCGCCGGCAGATAACAACAATAAAGCCATTGATGCAGCGACTTTAGGAGTTTTTATTTTATTAAAAAATACGACAATAATCCCTACGGCAACTGCCGACAAGATGGCCAATGCCGCCGCTACGGCGGGGTTGCGCACTTCGCCCGAGGTATACGGCGTAAGCGAGCCATAATACACGCTGAAGTGCACCACGATAGCTGTCACAGATGCCGCCATAGGCGCAGCTTTGGGCACGTTTTTGCCATAAATACCAAACAAGACCGGTACAAAGGCTGCTGAAAAATAAGCGTATACGCCGTTTTGCGCCAGGATGCCCACGCTCAGGTTGGGATGCAGCAACTGGTTGTAACTCCACGTCACGGCTATTACCGCCATTACTATGATGACGATTTTGTTGACCCATGCCAGCCGGGACGGCGCCACGTCGGCGCCGCCCGACAGCATTTTTGACAGGGGAACTACTAAGTCATTTGTAAAGGTGATAGACAGCGATTGAATCAAGCCCTCCAGCGTTGATAGGCCGGCGGAAAGCAAACCCAGTACCACCAGCATGCCCATATACACAGGAAAAGCCTCAACGACATACGCCGGAATGATGCCATCCATCCTCAGTGCCGCGCCGCCGACGGTCAAATCGGGGAATTCGAGCCGGGCGTAAAACCCGGTAAACAGCACGGCGAAAAATATGATTTGAGCTACAATGCCCACCAACAGGTATTTATTCACGTCTTTTTCGTTGCGCAGCATCAGCGAGCGCGTCACGATATGCGGCTGACATACGATGGCCACACCCACTATGAAATTGCAAAACCCTACCTCAAACCAATCTCTGAACAATGGACTTTTGGGGTTAGTAGCCTGGGTGAGCATCGGGTCGGTAGCTGCGAGCCGGGCTAAAAAGCCGTCCAGTCCTTCTTTGAAATATTCCGCGCCCGAAGTGAGCATGATCGCCGCCACCACCAGCATCAAACCCGCCTGGATGGCATTGGTATACACCATCGAATTGGCGCCGCCGAACATCATATACCCAAATACGACCGCCACGAGACCTATCAGCACCCACAACTCATCGGCGCCCAGGGCACTGGATAATACTTTGGTGAGCCCCACGCAGATCAACACAATAAACGTGAGTAGCAACAGCGACAACACCGCAAACCAATGCGCCAGCGCGGGGCTGTCGTAGCGCTTTCCCATCCACTGCGAGAGTGACAAGGCTTTTACCGAAGCGCCGTAACGCCGGAAACTTCGCGTGAGTATGACCAGCGAAATGATTAGTCCCAGGGGCAAAATCAACGACATGGCCATAAAAGCGCTCCACCCAAACATGGCCACAAACCCGGGATTGATAATAAAAGTAGCCGCGCTCGTGACACTTGCTGCCAGTGAAAGTCCCACCACCACGGGCGAAAAGCCCTGGCTGCCCAGTGCGTAATCGCTTAGCGACCTGGTGCGCCGCGCCGCTCTTACCACAAAAAATATCAGGAGAGCCGCATAAGCCGCCAATAACAATGCCGTAGCTATTTTCCAATCGCCGTTTGCCATAGGTCAGGTCAGTTTTAAATGGATGGACATCTCCGCTAAGGTAATAAGCCCCATCGCCGCATAATGCTCGTTTTTCATCTTTTTCAGGATGGACTTACCGGGGCAATTTACCGTACCAGGTATCGAATTAGTTTGTATTTTTGGAATTAAATTTTTGAAAATCAATTTTTTGCAATAGATATTTTTATTGTTTAAAACTAAAAGCTTATCGCAAAATCGGCCCTTGACCGAAAAAACGACAAGTTGCTGAAAAACAGTGCCAAAACCGGTGGGCTGCCTAATTTAGCCCCCATGAAACGACTCACAAACAAAACAGCCGTCGTCACCGGCGGCGCCAGCGGCATCGGCAAAGCCACCGCGCTGCGATTTATGGAAGAAGGCGCCCGGGTAGCTATCTGGGATATCCAGGAAGAAAGAGGCAAAACCCTCGTCGAAAACTGCCGGCAGCAGGGCTTGCAAGCCGAGTATTACCACGTCGACACCACCAGTCTGGAGGCCGTCGTGCAGGCGGCCGCACAGGTAAAAGACCGCTTCGGCAGCATCGACATACTGATCAACAATGCCGGCATCACCCGCGACGCCTCTTTGAAAAAGATGACCCCCGAGCAGTGGGACCAGGTCATCGCCGTCAACCTCACGGGGGTTTTCAACTGCACCAAGGCGGTGTATCCCTATATGGAGGCGCAGGGCTGGGGGCGCATAATTTCTGCGGCATCGGTGGTGGGGCTTTACGGCAATTTCGGGCAAACCAACTACGTGGCCACCAAAGCCGGTGTAATCGGCATGACCAAAGTGTGGGCCCGCGAATTCGGCCGCAAGGGCATCACTGCCAACGCCGTAGCTCCCGGGTTTATTCACACCGAAATGATGGACACGATCCCAGAGCAGGTGCTGCAGGGTATGAAAGACAAAGCTCCCGCGGGCCGGCTCGGTACCCCCGAGGAGGTGGCCGCCGCCTATGCCTTTCTCGCTTCGGATGAAGCCGCGTTTATCAACGGCGCCACCATCAGTGTAGACGGCGGACTGACTTTGTGAGGGAGAGAGTGTGGGAGGGAGTGAGGGAGAGATCGTCACCCTGTCACCCTGTCACCTTGTCACCTCAAACACCCCCATGCATAATTCGGGAAAAATCTGCATATTGTTGCCGTATGCGCAACAAACTGCAGAAATTTACCGAATTCACCGAATTGCTGCTGCCGCACGAAACGACCTGGCTGCTGGCCAACCAGCAATTTGACGACAAAACAAAAGTGGCCATCCTTGAGCGGGTGGACTACAACTGTCGCCGCCAACACGGTGAAGAACGCCTTGCCTACAACGAAAACCTCGACAAACGCAAATACTCCAACCTCAAACTCTGGATCGCCGACCGCCTGCGCAACCTTGATGTAGACATGCACCTCGAATGGATGCTCGATACAGAGCGCAAGATCCTTACCGATGCCATAGAACCGGCTACCGAAGAACGGTTGCTACACGAAATAAAAGCAGGCACGCCCACCCGCTTTTATTTTACCCGCTTTTACGAGCTGGCCCAGTCGTACCGCCATTTTCTGCTCATCCGCATGCGCTATACCGACCACGACCTCGTAGAAACCTTCCTGGCCAATCACCGCGATGCCTGGTTGCGCTCAAAAGAAACCGGCGAAGAGCTACACCGCGCCACCCTCGATATCGTAAAGCAATACGCCGGCAATGCCACGCCTTCTATCCATTGGGAACAACGTCTCACCGACATTTTCTACGACGAAACGCTCGACGGCTGGAATCGCTATATGGCGCTGGTGCGACTTACTTTTATTTACTACAATTACCGCCGCTTCGAGCCCCTGCTCGAAAAATACGAATACCTCGAGCAGCAACTCAACAAGGGGCTTTTTTACTCCAAGCGCATTCTGCTCAATTACTACGGCAACCGGCTAATGTTGCACGTCAAATTCCGCGAATTCGAGAAAGCCGAATACTACGGCTACCTATCGGTGCGGGTAAAAAATATCGATTACATCCACTACGTCAATAATCTCTGCGCGGTTCTGCTGCGCGAGAAGAAATACCGCGAGGCCATGGCACTGCTCAAAGACGCCCTGCCGGAAAGCAAGACTACCCACAGTTTTCACAATAAAATCGGCTTTGTGAGTCATTATGTCAAATGTCAAATCCACCTGGAGCAATACCTGGCCGCCGAAAACTACGCCGAGACTTACCTGCGGGCGTATCCCCGGGAGATTTTTGAAAACCGCTGGTTCCTCTTTTTTACCTCTTACCTCGAAAGCCTGCTGCACCAGCGCAAATATGCCAAGCTACTCAAAGTATGTACTAAGCACAAACTGCTGGAGCGCGATAAAGCCTCGGTAAACAAGTCTTTCTACTTGCCCACTATTCGATGGTATTATGCCGTCGCCGCCCTGCTCACCGACCGCGATACGCTCGACAAGCAACAAAAAGCGCTGGCCTCGTTTATGCCGCCAATCCAAACCGATCCCGCAAAACGCCAACAACTTATGGAATTAATTGAATTGATCAAGACTCATCACAGCCCCCTGGCCGCTTACCTCGCCCAGTGGTTGGGAGAGTGAGAGGGTGAGAGGGTGAGAGGGTGAGATTTGATTATCAATTAATTATTTTCTTCACTCTTCATTCCTCACTTCTCATTCCTCACTTCTCATTCCTCACTTCTCATTCCTCACTCCTCATACCTCACTCCTCACTCCTCACTCCTCATTCCTCATTCCTCAAGGCCAATTCCCCGACCAGCCTGGGCGCCTTAAAGCGTGGGCCGTAGCGTTGTTCAAATAATTTGCAGCGCTCCAGAAAGCGAGTGACGCCGTAATCGGCGATAAACTGGATAACGCCGCCGCTGGTAGCTGGGAAGCCCCAACCGTAGATGCTGCCCAGGTTGGCGCCTGGGATTGAATAAATCACGTGCTCTTGCATACACCAAACGGCTTCTATCACCTGGGCGAAAAGAAACCGTTCCAAGAGTTCTTCGTTATTGGAGTTGGGCTGATGAGAAGGGAAATGGGTGTTGAGTTCTTCCCACAACTTGCGGTTGCCGTTTTCATCGTATTCATAAAAGCCGGCTTTTTTGGCCTTACCTGGGCGTTGGAGATCGTTGAGCATCATCTCGAGGGCAGATACCGCTGGATGTTGAATATACCGGGCGCCGTAGTGTTCGGCGGCCTGGCGTTCGTAGTGCAATACGAGAGCCAGGCCGAGATCGTCGGCCTGGGCCAGGGCGCCTTTGGGCATGCCGGCCTGCCTGCCCAGGTGTTCGATAAGCGCCGGCGGATATCCTTCTTTGAGCATCGTGACGCCCTCTAGTAGATACGTATTTTGCACGCGGGCCACATAAAAACCCCAGTCGTCTTTTACTACGATCGGAATTTTGCCGATGGAGGTCACAAAGTCGAAAGCGCGGGCTACGGTTTCATCCGACGTTTTGGCGCCGCGCACGATTTCTACCAGGGGTACGTCTTCCGCAGGATGAAAAAAGTGCAACCCGATGTAATGCGCGGGCCTGACGGAAGCGGCGGCGAGTTTGGAGATGGGTATAGATATCGTATTGGTGCCGAAAAGCGAATATTCATCCATGTGTATTTCGGCTTCTTTGGTCACCTTTTGCTTTACCATTTGGTTTTCAAAGACGGCCTCGATGACGAGATCGCAGCTTGAAAAATCGTGGGGGTCGTCGGTGGTTTTTACGCGTTGCAGCATGGTGTCGCGTTCAGCGGGGGAGAATATGCCTTGCACCACCTGCTGGTTGAGATAGTTGCGCACATAGTCGCGCCCGCGTTCAGCTACGAGTCGCGAGATGTCTTTGATGACTACCTCCAGCCCGTTGGTGAGGCAGGCCAGCGCAATACCCGAGCCCATTTGTCCGGCGCCGATAATCCCCACTTTTCGCGGACGAAAACGCCCAAAGCCTTTCGGCCTGTTGATGCCAGATCGGATACTGTTGTAGTCAAACCAAAAGGCTTTGATCATGTTTTTACACGAGCGACTGCGCAGCAAGCCGGTATAATAGCGGCTTTCTATGCGGCAAGCCGTGTCGAAATCTACTTTTGAACCCTCATACAATACACTCAGAATAGCTTGTTTGGCGGGGTTGTAGGGGCTGGCGGCGGCTTGCTCGGCGCTGTGCTGCCTGAACCAGGCGGCCACGTGCGGGTCGCGGGCCGATCCGCCGGGAATGGTATGGCCCTCGCGGTCCCAGGGACGCCGGCCTTCGTGGGTTTTCATCAGCCAGGCTTTGGCTTTTTCGAGCATGTCTTTGCGGCTGGTAGCCAGCTCGTCAATGATGCCGGCCCGCAAGGCCTCCTGCGGATTGTAGCGCAAGCCCCCCGAAAGCACGGGATAGGCTTTTTCGATACCCAGCAGCCACATAAGCCGTATACTGCCACCCGCACCCGGCATCAACCCGATCTGTACTTCGGGCAAACCCACGCTGATACCCGGATTGTCAATGATAATGCGATGATGGCAGGCCAGCGCTACTTCGAAGCCCGCGCCGAGCGCATCGCCATTGAGGGCGGCCACTACGGGTACGCCGGGACTTTCGAGGTCGCGCAGAAATTTTTTCATTTTTTCGCAAAAGCGAAATATTTCTTCTGCCTCTTCTGCCCGGTACAAGTATTCGAGGTCGCCGCCGGCGAGGAACGATTTTTTTGCCGAGGTGAGAATAACCCCCCGCAATGCTCCCCTGGCCTTTTCGTGTTTGAGATGCGCAATTACCGGCACAAATACGTCGCCGATCTCGTGGTTGATTACATTGGCGCCGCGCTCGTTCATGTCCATGATGAGCGTGACGATATTATCGGTATCTTTTTGGTACCTGATCATGGTACGAAGTTAGGGCTTTTGCGCAGCAATACGCTCAATTCGTATACGTCGCGATAGGAATTGTACAATGGCGTGGGCGCCAGGCGTATTACATTTGGCTCGCGCCAGTCGCATATCACGCCGTTGTGCGAAAGGTAATTGAATAATTCGCGACCGTGTGGGCCGGTTAGTATGGATAACTGGCACCCCCTTTCTGCGGGTTCGGCAGGCGTGATTATTTTAAACTGATTGCCTTCCGCATGGAGTTGCTGAATGAGATACTCCAGATAGCCGGTGAGGCTTATGCTTTTAGCGCGCAGGGCAGGCATGGTCGCTTCGGCAAAAATATCGAGGCTCACTTTGTGGGCGGCAAAGCTGAATATCTGGGCATTGCTGAGTTGCCATCCTGCGGCGCCGGTCATGGGGTGAAATCCCTTTTCCATCAGAAAGCGGCGCGCCTCGTCGTGACCCCACCAGCCGGCAAAACGCAGCAATTGGGGGTTGGCGCCGTGGCGTTCGTGTACAAAAACACCGCTGGGACCGCCCGGGCCCGAGTTAAGGTATTTGTAGCTGCACCATACGGCAAAATCTGCGTTCCAGTCGTGTAGTTGCAGGGGCACATTGCCGGCAGCATGCGCCAGGTCGAAACCCACCATGGCGCCGGCGCGGTGGCCGGCCTCGGTAATTGCGGCCATATCATACCACTGGCCGGTGTAGTAGTTTACCCCGCCAAACATCACCAGGGCTGTTTGCGGGCCGTGTGTGGCTATGGCGGCCAATATGTCTTCGGTGCGCAAGGTGTCTTCGCCTGGCCGTGGCGTTACTTCTACAATGGCCTCTTCGGGTGCAAAGCCGTGCCAGCGCACCTGACTTTCTACGGCGTATTGGTCGGAAGGGAAGGCCCCCGCTTCCATAATAATCTTAAAACGGTCGCGGTTGGGGCGGTAAAAACTCACCATCATGAGGTGCAGGTTGGTGGTGAGGGTGTTCATCACTACGACCTCTTGTTCCTGTGCGCCGGCAATATGGGCGGTTTGGGGCAGGAGGAACTTATGGTAGTCCATCCAGGGCATTTCCCCCCTGAAGTGCCCCTCTACGCCATGTTCGCGCCAGTGCTGCACTTCGCGGGTAAGCGCTGCCATTACACCTTCGGGCTGCAAGCCCAGCGAGTTGCCACAAAAATACAGGACGTCTTTCCCTTCATGGCGCGGGAAGTAAAAGCGCTGCCGGAAGCGGCTAAGTTCGTCGGCTTCATCCATAGCCAAAGCAAAGGCCTGCGTGGGTTCGTAGTGCATACGTAGTAAGATTTGCGGAGGCAAAGGTAACAATCAAATGTGGGAAAGACTGTTGGACTGTAGGACTAATGCCGTCAACATAAGCCGATTATTTAACCACGGAGTTTCACGGAGTTTACACAGAGTTACACGGAGTCAAAATCTAGCTCAGTGGAACTCCGTGGAAACTCCGTGAAACTCTGTGGTAAAAAAATCGCTTGAGTGTTTCCTAAAGTTGACGACATTAGTCTGAAAGTCTAATAGTCTCAAAAAAAAATGCCCCATTACCCCGTGCAATTGGAGCGGATAACCTAATTTTTCAACCAAAATATTAAAACCAAATAACTCCCCATATGCTAGTGAAAACGTTTGCCAGTGCGGTACACGGAGTGGATGCCCGCACGATTGCCGTAGAGGTGCATGCCGGCGGCACGCCCATACTTACCGGGCAGTTTTATTTTCTGGTGGGCCTGCCCGATAACGCCATGAAAGAAGGCTTCCAACGGGTAGAAGCGGCGCTGAAGTCGTCGGGTTACCACATGTACCGGCTCAAGACGGTAGTCAACCTGGCGCCTGCCGACCTCCGCAAAGAAGGCGCCTCCTACGACCTGCCTATCGCGCTGGCATATATCAGCGCCACCAACCAGGTCGATTTACCCGAATTGGACCGCTACGTCGTCCTCGGTGAGTTGTCGCTCGACGGCAGTCTGCGACCCATCAAAGGCGCCTTGCCCATCGCTATCCAGGCCCGCAAGGAGAATTTCAAAGGGCTTATCCTGCCCCGGCAAAACGCCCGCGAAGCAGCCATCGTGAGCAACCTGGAAGTCTACGGAATCGACAACCTGAAGGAAGCCGTGAAATTCCTCAGCGGCGCCGTTAAACTGGAGCCTGTTTTTGTGGATGCTCGCGAGGAGTTTAGCAACAGCCAAAATTGCTACGACGTCGATTTTTCGGATGTAAAAGGACAGGAAAATATCAAGCGCGCCCTGGAGATCGCCGCTGCCGGCGGACATAACGTAATACTGATCGGCCCTCCCGGCGCCGGCAAAACAATGCTGGCGCGTCGACTGCCCACCATTCTGCCGCCGCTTTCACTACACGAAGCCCTCGAAACCACTAAAATTCATTCGGTTGCGGGTATTCTGCCCGCCAATACCTCCCTGATCACGACAAGGCCTTTCCGGGCGCCGCACCACACGATCAGCGACGTGGCGCTGGTAGGCGGCGGCACCAATCCCCATCCCGGCGAAATATCCCTGTCGCACAACGGCGTCTTATTCCTCGACGAGCTGCCCGAATTTAAACGCGGCGCCCTCGAAGTGCTGCGACAGCCCATGGAAGAGCGCCGCGTGACGATCTCCCGGGCAAAAACCACGGTAGACTACCCGGCGGGCTTCACCCTTATCGCCTCTATGAATCCCTGTCCCTGCGGCTATTACAACCATCCCGAAAAAGACTGCGTATGCGGCGCCGGGGTAGTAAAAAAATACCTGAGCAAAATATCCGGCCCCCTGCTCGACCGCATCGACTTGCACGTGGAAGTCACCCCCGTGAGTTATGACGAACTGTCGAGTTTTAGTCGCCCTTCAGAGTCGAGCCGGGATATCGCCGAGCGGGTGGTCAGGGCCCGCCAGTTGCAGGCGGCGCGCTTTGAAGCGCATCCCAGCCTGCACTGCAATGCGCAGATGCCCGGGCAGATGGTGCGCGAGGTATGCCAGGTGAATCCGACAGGACTCATGCTGGTCAAAAGGGCGATGGAAAAATTGAAGTTGTCGGCCCGCGCTTTCGACCGCATCCTCAAGGTCTCGCGCACGATTGCAGACCTGGCCGACAGCCCCGATATTCAGATCGAACACCTGGCAGAAGCGATTCATTTTCGCAGCCTGGATCGGGAGGGGTGGGCCGGATAGGAGGGATAAAGAGGTAAGGGACAAAAGGCAATTTTGTGCCTGTAGGAAAAGTAATATTTGTTTCTTGCACAGCGGTATCCACAATTAATTTCTTTTCCAATATCTCCGACCCTGGATTTGTACAGAATAATGGAATATTTTCTCTACCCCTGATTCTCCAATTCGCTTACGGAAATAAACTAAATCACTGGGATCACATGGCTGCTTCCATTGAAACGTGTCCATTCCTGAAAAATACTGATAATAGGGGCTTTAAACCTACGCATCCATCAATGTTTCATCGCCGTGGTTATACAGGTGCTTTAACAAAAGCAGGGATAACATTACCCGAATCAGCTTCGATGGTTTTCCTGTATTCGAATACAGGGGCGTAAATTCTTGCTCAAAATATTGCCAGTTTATTTCCCTCGTTTCTTGCCAATAGGCAGGAGAACATGGCCCTCATGCACTGCTGGATGGTAAGAAATAGACTGGGTAACTACAGGAAAACCTCCTGGTCTTGGTCAATGAGCAAACTTTCGGTTTCATAAGCTTGGTTAGGGTCAATGCTGGTAATGGATTTGATGACTTCGTGTTTAACCACTCCTTTAGGGCATCTAAGTCGGGTAACAAATATTAAATTTGAGCCACTGAATTCCTCCAAGGCTTTACGGCTATTCAATCCTCTATCGAAAACAGCTATTTCGTCTTTGCCGAATTGGAACACTGAAATGACCTCTTTCGGCGCTACGTCTTCAGATAAATAAGTTTGTTCATTGAATAGTTTAGTTTTGGGCGCACTTAACCCATTGAATCCAACGGTAAATTTAATATCCAAAGGAGCATTTTCTTTCCGCTTTGACTTATTTACTCCATGCTGTAAACCGCTCATCTTTAACAAGGTACTTGCTGTTGAAACTAAGGTTGAGTCAAACCGAACGATTTTATATCCACCTATTTTTTCTACTGGATATCTCTGAATTAATTCTTCACTAACGGCTTTATGAATCTGCTCAAAATAGGATAATTTGATATTGGATAACCGAGCCGCTAACGAACTGTGATCCGTCGAAACAGAGGCTTCAATTCCGGCAAATTGACGAAACATGTAATGATGGAAAATATTTTCAATTACACTCCATGATAATTCTTTTCGTGTCGTTAAGCCAAACAAAAGCAATTTCAACATCACCTCTCCTTTCAATTTTTGACTTGATAGACTACTCCTGTTTCTTCTCCAACTCGTTCTAGTAATTTTTGGGGAAGGAAACTAAGTAATTCCGTAACCGTTATTGTTTGATTTTTGACCCCCTAAATATAAAACTTTCTTCTATTGCTTTGTTTTAGACAGCAAAGGGCTGAACCCGCAGCCTTAACCCGTATGCGACCCAAGAGGTCGCCACGAGCAGCGTCTCTTAAAATGAAGCGAGGGAAAGATATGGAACTGCGGCACGAGCAGAGCTATGGCACGAGCGGGGAAAATGGAGCTTTTACTTGGTGCCTGTTGGCAGGGTTAAATGACAAGTTGGCAGACCTTGATGGCGACGGAATTATCCATGTTTCAGAACTTCAGCAGTATCTTGCCAATGTAGTGCCGCAGGTGACGAATAACCGACAGAGACCAGCTACAAGAGAGGAACATATATCGAATGATTGGCGGGTATGGTAAATATGCCAAATCCATATTAAACAAGAAAATGAAGATACAAACAGCGTCCATTCTAATCATTTGGTTGGTAGCACTTTCGCTTCCGTGTATAGGTCAGCCACAAAAACTGACTGTGCTGAAGGTTCGAGGCATAATAGTCAATGTTGTCAACCGTGAAACCTTGCGCCCTGGGAGCGTTTACTTTCAAGCGGATCCCATCCAATTTACAGATGCTTCGAATCGCCTTGCGGTCACTGACCCCCAAAAAAAACGTGCTCATTGTTCCCCCGCAACAACGGGGCAACGTTCTAAATCTTGCCTACCGCCCCATCCCTGCAAAATCTCAGGGCAGAAATGGAATTGTCACTAATTCAATCTACTTGATTAAACACCTGGCAGAAGAAACACTATACTTGATAGTTGGTGATTCTGCTTCAATCGAAATAGGGCAAGGAGCGTTCCCCATGAACACTGATACATTCTTTTACGTGCGGTACCAATTTAAAGGAGAGGCCATCAACAAAAAACTCCCATTCGAGGGCAAACTCGTCAAGCTCTCAACGGGTGAATTATCTAGCGCAAGGTTTCTAAAATCAGAAATTACGGGTGACTCATCCATGCAGGGCGACACACTACTCCAAATAGACCCTACCATGGCTGATAGTTTTGAGTTTCGGTACTATGACATACGAAATTCAAGGCATATCCCATTCTTTGACCCACGTCAGCCAGACAGTCTGCAACAACGAGAATTTATCCCCTTTCGCCCTGTATTTATTAGTTCGAGTGAAGCAAAAGAGCAGATAGAATTCATTGCAGAATTGTTATTGGCCAACGATAGTTCAATATCAAAGGACCAACTCATTAACCGAACTCAGGGTTATTTGAAAGAAACCTATGGTGGCAAAATAGACCGTTTAAACTTTATTGACTGGCTTGAACAACAAGGATTAGGGTGGAATGAATAAACCTCATTTTTTAACAATGGGAAAAGGTGCTCATAAACTTGGGTTATCTAATTTATGGTTTGTTATGCAGCTTACATCAGCAAAATCCCCCTTCATCTATTCGAATAGGCTCTGCTACACGAGCCATGTTCTAAGCTGCAGCATCGCTGCCGGGTGGGCGAGGTAGTAGAGAAACATCAACTATTCCATTTCGTGGGTCAGCCTAGGCACATGGTTCGCAGTCAACGAAACCCGTCAAGCAGGGAAGCAGGGGCGACAACCGGTGGTTGCCGCCCCTGTTGCGGGAGCGCCACCGATGCCTGTTGCGTTGTGGCATGAAGCGATTGGCAAACAGGCAGGGGCGGAGCGATGAGGGTTTTGCTGACTGCACCGCCGAAAACGGGGGAGCGGGGGAAACGGGGCAGTTCAACATAGTCTCCTCGATATCATTCTATTTCTACTAAACGCTCATTTTTTCCTTCCTTGTTGACTTTCTCCCACTCCTGACAATGATAATGGTGATACTAAAATTTATCCGTTCACCAAAATCATTCAATCATGAGACCCATCTTTTTTCTACTCCCTTGTTGGCTTTTTTTTGCACCTCTCCTTGTTGTTTGCCAGCCAGTGATGACGCTGGAGCAAGTCTCCTTCGCCCTGCTCAACGGCATCGAAATTCCGCTCAATGGCGGGGTGCCAGGGCTGAACTGGCCCCACCCTGCCTTAGCGGATATTGACGATGACGACGATTATGACCTTTTTGTTGGCACCAGCGACGGCAGGATTAGTTTCTTCGAAAACCAAGGAACACCCCAGCAGGTAAATTTCGTGTTCATCACCGCTTTTTACGGCTCCTTCGACGTGGGTAATTCTGCCGCTCCCTGTTTTTATGACATCAACTGCGACGGTGACCTCGATATGTTAGTAGGCAACGGCTCCGACGGCGGCAGTGGCGGCAATGTCCGGTATCTTGAGAACATCGGGATGCCAGATTCAGCCGCCTGGGTGCTTCGGGAAGATACCCTGGCCGGACTGGATGCCCATGACCATGGGGTTCCCACGCTGGGCGACGTGGACTGCGATAGTGATGCCGACCTCATCGTAGGCGGCGGTTATGGCAATTTGTATTTTGCAAAAAATATCGGCACCTGTGACTCGGCAACTTGGGCATCGCCCATCGCCAACTATGGAAGCATACACGTTGGTTACAAAGCCACCCCACACCTTGCTGATATAAATTGCGACGGCAAGCCTGACCTCCTTATTGGCAACGATACCGGCAAGTTGTTTTTTTACAAAAACATGGGCATCAATACCAGCGGTGTAGTGCAATGGCAGTTCGTGACCAATATCCTGACAGGTTTAGACTTCACCCACATCGATTATACAGCCCCAGCCTGTGCCGACCTTGACGCAGATGGCGATGTTGACATCCTGCTGAGTGAGCATTACGGCAACATCAACCTATTTGAAAACATTAGCAATGGCACATGCGCCACCAACCAATGGAACTTGGTAACTGGCGACCTGCTTAGTGGTACGATTGACGTTGGGAAAAGCGCCTACCCTACTCTCGTGGACATTGACGGTGATTGCGACCTCGACCTGTTCATTGGCAAGGCCAATGGGCAAATCCGCTTCTATCGCAACGACGGTACCCCCAACGAAGCCAATTGGGTGCTGGTCACGGAAAACTTCCTTGGCTTCGACACGGGCGGCACAGGGACGAACCCGGCAAAGCCTGTTTTCACAGATTTTGATTTTGATGGCGATTTCGACCTGGTTGTTGCTGGCTCGGGGTCGAGGTATTTTGAAAACATCGGAAGCCCCGACTCATTTGCCTTCCAATTGGTTTCGGGTAATTTCCTGCCAGGCTATCTTTCCGATAGCCAGTCTCCAGTTTTTGCAGACTTCAATGGGGATTCGCTCATGGATTATGCCCTGCCGCAATACGCCAATGCTTCACAATCCCTTTTTGTTTGGTTTAATTCAGGCCAGGCAGGTACTCCTTGGCTTTCGCAGCCATCAGATACCATTTCTGCTGGCCCTTACTTCGGATATTTTTTTCAAGCCCTGGATTATGATTATGATGACGACCCGGACTTTCTCTTTTTTAATTATTCAGGCGACCACAAAACCCTTTTGCTACGCAACACAAGTGCGGGCTGGCTGCTGGAAATTCTTCTCAACTACACCCCATCCAACAGTCCAAGCAGCGCTTTTTGGGCGGATTTTGACCAAGACTATGATTGGGATTTGTTCGTCGGCACAGGCAACGGAGGCATCCTCCATTGGAAAGACATGAGCAATTGGGCACAAGCCAATTTTGCGTGGTCTGCAAACGAGCTGTCTGTTCAGTTCACTGATTCGTCTTTTAATGCCAATGAATGGCATTGGGACTTTGGGGACGGGAACCATGCTTTCGACCAAAACCCCTTGCATGTTTACGCCGCTCCCGGCGGGTACGAAGTTTGCCTGACAAGCATCAATGGATGCAAACAATTATCTGTTTGCAAAATGGTGGCAGTCTGCCTCCCGCCCATTGCTCAATTCAGCTTCGCATCTGACGAATTGAACTTCCTTTTCACTGATTCCTCCAATTGGGCGACTAACTGGCACTGGGATTTTGGTGACGGGCAAGTTTCCGGCGAACAAAGCCCCACTCATCCCTACACTGCTCCCGGCGTGTTTACGGTTTGCCTGACGGTAGCAAATGCTTGCGGGGAAAACAGTTTTTGCCAGAACATTGTGGTCTGTGTACCGCCCGTGCCCAGTTTTGAAGTGGCGGTTCAAGATTCTACCGTTGTCTTCTCAAACCTTTCCTTATGGGCAACGGAATATTTCTGGGATTTCGGCGACGGAGAAACCAGCACGGATGCCACTCCCACGCACGCCTACGCTGTACCGGGCGAGTACGAAGTAACGTTGACAGTGACCAATGCCTGTGGCACGGTTGCCTTTTCCCGAACGGTCTTGGCCATGCTCACGGGGGTTGAAAACACATTGAAATTCAATGAGTTTTCCGTTTTCCCGAACCCTTGTGATGGGCGTTTCACGCTGACTTTACAAGGAGAAGCAAAGGCTATGATTGAAATCAATGTGACGGATATTTTTGGCAAAAAACATTTCCAAAAGGCGGTAGGCTTCCTGCAAGGAGCTTTGTCAGAAACGCTTGATTTGAGGCAACTGCCTTCCGGTACGTATTGGCTTAGGTTGTCGGCAGGAGGGGAAACCCGTTTCCAAAAATTGGTCAAAATATAGTATGAACGACACCGGGCTTCTTGGACGGAGGAAGCCCGGTGCTGATTTTTTTTCTCCCATTGTTGACTTCTCCTAATTCCCGGATATATCCAATTGATATCACCTTCATTTCTTCATCAAAATCATTTCACCATGAAAAGGATACTGTTTTTTCTGCTGCTGGCTGTTGTGGTTATTCACTGCAAAAAGGATGATGACTCACATCCATTGACCGATTGCAACGACGTAACCGACTCGCTGCCAGATGACTCGATGGCTGTCTATATTCCTTCGGTCAACATTGACGGACTGAATGTCGGCCTCTACTTAGATGGACAAGACCCTGCTGACGGCTTGCTGCTTCCGCCAGAACAAATCGAGGCGAGGCTCAAACAGTTGAAGGGTTTCACAAAATGTGTCCGCTTCTTTAGCAGCGATAATGGACATCAGCAAGCTTCAGCCATTGCTAAACAATTGGACTTGGAAGCCTACGCCAGTGCCTGGTTGAGTTCCGACCTTGCCGCCAACGAAACGGAAATTGCCAACCTCATCGAAATCGGCAAGTCTGGCAACGCAAAAGCCCTGATTGTGGGCAGCGAGGTGCTTTTGCGTGGTGACCTCTCGCCCCAGCAGTTGATAGATTACATCAATGCCGTCAAGGCTGCCGTGCCCACTTTGCCGGTCACCACCGCCGACACATACGACCGCCTGATTGCCAATCCCGAAGTCCGGGAAATATGCGACTTCCTGTTTGTCAACATCTACCCCTTCTGGGAGGGAGAGGGAATCCAGTGCGCCATCTACCGGCTGCACCACGACTGGCAACTGCTGAAAAACGTGTCTGGCGACAAAGAAATCGTCCTGTCAGAAAGCGGCTGGCCCAGCGATGGGAACTCCATTGGCTCGGCAGCGCCGACGCCCGCCAACCAGTGCCTGTACGTCGCCCAGCTTGTTGCCTGGGGGCAGGCGATGGGCATCAAAATTTTTGTGTTCCAGGCGATGGACGAACCCTGGAAGGCAAACCATGAAGGCGAACTTGGCGCTCACTGGGGCATCTTTGATAAGGATGGCAAGCTGAAAGATTGCATGAGGGACCTCTTCGACGGCAAAACAATCGCATGCTATTCCGAATGTCCCGCCTTTGGGAGCGGCACGATGCCGCCTGTGTTGACCTTTGTTTCCGTGCCGCCCATCGGCAGCAACGCCAACCTAAAAGGCAGTGTGGCAGGTGTGAATCCTGTGGAGCATATCGTAGCGGTCTATATCAAGGTCGGCGGTCAGTGGTGGGTGAAGCCCTACTCTGCTTCCCGCAAAATCCCAATCGACGAGCACGGCTGCTGGGTGGTGGACATCACGACTGGTGGCAGTGACCCGAATGCCACAGAGATTGCGGCGTTTTTGCTGCCTGCGGGGTATGACCCGCCGAATGTGCTGGGGGCAGGGGTGTTGCCGGCTGGGCTGGTGGGGGATGCGGTGGCGAAGGTTTTTGTGGTAAGGTGAGCGGAAAAAATCGACATCTACGTCATCCTTCATCCATAACATTCCATAAGAAGCTTTTAAAAAAAAATTGTCAAAACCACGGTGAAAGCCATAACAAAGATGCGCCCAGCCTACCCTTTCGAGCAAGCGAGTGGCAGTAAAAAAACAAGCCCGATTTGAGAAGGACTGGGACGCATCAAATTTAAATTCTATCAATCATGAATCGTACAATATTTCTTGCATTGTTTTTTATTGCCACGAATGGGGCAAACTTAGCCGCCCAAAAACTGCATGCGGCACTCTGGCAGGACGATATGGTTAAAGCAAAAACTTTGGCCAACAGCCCCAAGCAACTCAATTATGCTTCCTCAGGGAATGGCATCACCCCATTGATGGTCGTGCTCGCCAAAGCTTACTTATCTTCCACCGATAGTAAGCAAAAATGGCCCCCTGAGATATACCTAAGCTTAGCACAATTCCTATTGGACAAAGGTGCCAAACTCGATTTGCGGGATAAATCTGGCAAGACAGCACTACATTATGCAGTGCTTTTCAACTTCTCAGGTATTGCCATAAATATGCTGGAAAAAGGAGGCGATGCCACCGTACAGGACACAGCAGGAAATACCCTTATTCACTATGCTTCCATTAACGGTGACACTTTGCTGCTCAGACGCTTGCTGAAGAATGAGACAAACATCAATATCGCTAACCATCAAGGGCTTACCCCCCTGCACATTTCCATTAAAAACAAGCAGACATTTGAGGCGAAATGGCTGATTGGGCAAGGGGCGGATATTCATGCCAAGACAAAAGCGGATGTGACACCTTTGCTGATGACAGCACAATATGGACTCCTTGAAATGTTCGACTATCTGTTGAGCTTAGGCGCTGACCTCTCTGCCACCAGCAAGCTGGGACTCAACGCACTACATTATGCCGCTGCCAACGGGCATTTGGAAATTGCGAAACCACTGCTTGCGCGTGGATTTGCGCTTGACGCTTTGACACACGACCATGAAACCCCTCTACTCTTAGCATTGACCCTCAAACAGGATACCATGGCCATATTCCTGCTTGAAGCTGGTGCTGACCCCCGTATTGCCTCTAAAAATGGCCTGACCCCACTGCATGAAGCCGCCAAAAATGGATATTCCGAAGCCGCCATAGCCATGATGGCCAAAGGCGCCGATATAAACGCAAAAACACCTGAAATGCAGATTACCCCCCTGCACTTTGCAATTGTGGGTAAACATACGGCAATGGCCAACCTCTTGGTTGCCAAAGGAGCCGATGTCAATTTCGTCTCAGGTATCGGCACGCCATTTTGGGTAGCCAATCTGTTCGACCAAGAAGAAATACTTGACAGTTTGCTGGCGCATGGCGCTTCCTCGTTTGAGCCTATTGACAGCACTGGGGAATATTGCTCCCTGAGCGCCGAGTGCTACGAGAAACTTGCGGTTTGGCATGAAAAACAGGGAAACGTTCAACCCGTAGTCGAAAACTATAAACTGGCCGCTGATTGGTATGAAAAAGCCTACACCTTCTTCCATAATGAAAAAAAGCGCATGAACCGGAAAATCTTTGGAAGGGCCCTGCTGAACGCTGCCTTTGCGACCACAGCCTCGGTAGCTGCCCAATATAGTGCTACACAGCAGGCCAAGCAGTATGGTTATGGCTATGAGAAAGTTGAGTACCCGGCATTGAGCACAGAAGACATCTATGCGAAAAAATTCAAAAATATGGACCTTGAACAAGAATGTTCCAAGGCCGCCCTCTTTTGCCGCACAGCTGCCGACTGCTACCAAAACAACTATGACAAAGAGGCTGCTAAACGCTGTGTGGAGCTGGCAAGGAAGGACAAATAATTTCAGCGAGGTGGAACAAAATTAGTTTCTTAAAGATGTTGACAACTGTATTGCCAGAGGTAAACTTGGCGCTCGCCGGGGCATATTTGACAAAGACGGCAAGCTGAAGGATTGCATGATGGACCTGTTCGATGGCAAAACGATTGCCTGTTACACAGAATGCCCTGCCTTCGTAAGCAACACGATGCCGCCCGTGCTGACTTTCTCTTCCGTCTCGCCCGTCGGAGGCAACGGCAACCTTAAAGGCTGTGTGGCGGGAGTTAAGCCTGCGGATTATATCGTGGCGGTGTATATCAAAGTTGGGGGTCAATGGTGGGTGAAGCCTTACTCTGCCTCCCGCAAAATTCCGATTGACGAGCATGGCTGCTGGGTGGTGGACATAACGACTGGTGGCAGTGATGCCAATGCGACGGAAATTGCTGCTTTCCTACTGCCCGCTGCTTATGACCCGCCGAATATCGTGGGAGCGGGGACGTTGCCAGCAGGGTTGGTGGGGGATGCAGTGGCGAAGGTGTTGGTGAAGCGGTGAGTTTTGAGACAACCAGATGAAAATTAATGATGCCTGATGTTGACCAAAGCACAAAGTATGGTATGATAAATAAAGCTTCCTTGTTTCAAAGTGTTTTTCCTATCACCGCATTCCGGTGTTGGTGACAATTTGGAAAACATCTATGAAACAGGGTTTATTTTTCACTACTAACATTTCGACCATGAAAAAGGCATTTTTGCTTTTCTCCTTGCTCATACTGACATCAGGAGTTTTTGCACAAACTAAAGCCGAGATTAAGCAGGCACAGGAAATATTGGCATCTTTGGGCTATGAGCCAGGCCTAGCGGACGGGACTTGGGGCAAAAGAACCCAAGAAGCGTTGAACAAATTTCGTAAAGACAACAGCTTGGCAGCTTCTGGCAAATTGGACAAAACATCTCTTGAAGCCTTGAAAAAGCAGCAGGAAGTCAAGCTCATGCCTAATAGCATTTACGTGAAATTAGAAAGGGAACTTGAACTGTCCATAAAAAAATTGCGCCCTGGAAGTTCTTATTTTATCCACCCGGAATTGCTAAATGGGCTTCCTTCCCAAGTCTCAAACATCGTCGTCCAAAGAAAGATGGAAAACGGCATCATAAAGCAGGAACTGTATGTTTTGCCGCCCTGGGAAGACAAGGGGTATATCCCTGCACAGATGCACCCAGGCGCAAGCATTGAAGTTTCACTATACGGGTACAAGGAACAAAGGCTCCCCGGCATCCGTGTATTCGGTAGGGGGTCGGTTGAGTTGACCGAACTCCCTCAGATTCACAATACAAGCCAAGACAAGTGGCATTTATTGGTTCCTCCATATATCTCTGAAATCCAAGTGCTTATCGAGATAGGAGAACAAAGGCTTTCTCCCGTCAACTTCAAGATACCACAATGACCAGTTGATTTCATGCATTTTTAACCTGCAACCTTTACTCACATGAAGTTCTTCTTTTACTTTTTCCTGTTCTGCCTTTCCTCCCATTTGTCTGCCCAAGACTATGATGTCCAAATATTCGACATCCGACACGGCTTGCACACTCCATCCGTAAGGAAGCTGATGGAAGACAGACATGGATTCCTTTGGGTAGGTGCTAGGGAAGCTCTTTACCGCTTCGACGGGAGCAGGTTTCAAAAATTTTCACAGCCCAATAGAATGCCCATCACCGACCCACTCAAAATAGTGGAAGACCCGGACGGACAGGTGTTGATCCATAATAGTGCAGGTCTTTTTCTCTACGACGGAAAAAAAATCCGGCACATCACCTTCGCTCCAGGACTGATTAAAGGGGCATCCACGCCCGGCGCTTTTGAACGGGATTACTTTCAAACCTTCTCCTTCGATGCCAACGGAACCTTCCGGGGCATCATGACCGATGGCATTTTTCAATTGAGTTTAGCATCTTGGCAAAAGGCGAAATCAAGTGGTGAGATAACACGGTTCGATAAAAAGGATACCTCATCCTTCTTACTCAGAGCGCTGCACGCCATTGAGGGCGAGGCTGGCGAAATGATTTTTAATGTCCGAAACAAATTATTCGTTTTCAAAAACGTGGCACTGACACCGATTGCTGAATTTGAAAGCGATATATCCAGCGCATACATTCGTAGTATTCTTCCACTTGACTCCGATACGCTGTTGGTGTGCGTAGGAGCCACTAAACATGGTCATGGTGGAGGGTTGTACAAAGCCTCAAAAAGCGGATATGTCCAACGCATTTTTCAGGCAGGGAAAGAGGATGGGCTTTCCGCTGAAGTGGTTTTGAAACACCCCCATTCCGGTGAAATCTTGCTGCTGACACAAAACGGGGTACGAAGGTTTTCTCCTTCTTTGAAGCCGCAGTCCTACCACAATCTTTTCAAAACTTTGGGCGTCAAAGTTTGCCAAACTATGACGATTGACCAACATGGCAACGTCTGGGTTGGCAGTTCCGAAGGGCTGATTCGCTTGTCTCCCAAGAAAAAAATCCACTTCACGACCCTGTCGGACGACCAGTACATCTGGAAGGATGGGCTTTATTCCGTCTTTCGCCATCCTGATGGGCAATTGCTGACCGGTACATCCAACGGCACCATTTTCAGGCAAACGGGAGCAAAGGCTTTTGAAAAGATTTTTGAGCTGCCCAAGCAGGGCGAAGAACGTGTCGGCGAGGTATCAGGAATGATGACGGACCGCAAGGGGGCTACATGGTTCTTGTCATTTTGGTCGGGGCTTTGGCGCATGGAAGGCAAAGCGGTTCAGCGTTTTTGGTATCAAAACGGCATCCCCGAGGGGTCGGAAGTTTGGTGCATGTTGGAAGACAGCAAGCACCGTTTTTGGATAGGCTTGCGCGAGGGCGCTGGCTATTTTGACAACGACAAGGTCAGCAGCGCTACAACTTCACTTAAACCGGTTTTCAAAGAATGGAGGGACAACCGGGATGGGCATACCGTTCGAAGCATCGTAGAAGACCGCTTTGGCTCCATCTGGTTGGGCATGAACGGCGGGCTGGGATATGTACTGCCAGACAGTATTGTAACCTTAATAAAACACATGGAAATCCTCGACCTTCAATTGCAAAACAGGGACGAACTATGGGTCGCCACTTCGGGGCAAGGCGTGTTTTGTTTCAAAATCACGGGGCTAAACCGCCTGCAAACCGACCCGATTTATCACTACGAAAAAAGAAACGGTCTGGTTGACGACGTGATTGCTAGCCTCGAACCCGACAATGAGGGCAACCTTTGGGCAGCCGCTTACACCGGATTGAGCGCTATAAGAAAAAGAGGCGGTGGGCACGCCATTTCCAATTACGATGCATCAGATGGGTTGATGGACAAGACTTACAGCAAGGTTACGCTTCATTACGACGATAAGGGCTGGATGTGGGGGGCAACATCAAGGGGGCTTTTTTACTTTCAGCCAAAGGAAGTGAGCATCTCGGAAGAAGTGCCGGTGGTGGATATACGGGAATTGGAACTGGAAGACACAATTTTGTACCCGGCTGATTTTTCCACAGTAAAACCGTTGGGGTTGCCTTGGCATAAGAACTCTATGACCATTCATTACAGTGCTCGCACACTGGTAGACCAGTCCAAAATCCGATACCGATACAGGTTGGTCGGCGGAAACATGGATGGCGAGACCTTTACGACCGACAAGTCTGCCAGGTTTCACAGCCTATCGCCAGGGACGTACCGCTTCGAGGTCGAGAACTGTAATAAAGACGGAGTTTGGAGTGAAAGACCCGCCGTTTTTGACTTTGTCGTCAATCCCCCCTTCTATAGAGAGAGATGGTTCCAAGCACTTGTTGCCGTCTTATCAATTGCAGTGATGTATTTAATCTACCACTACAAACTGTCCAAAGAACGGCAGGAAAAGGAGATTCAACAGGAAAAAGCAAAAAATGCCCTGTTGGAAAAAGAACAGGCGGAACAACAGACCCGTTTGGCAATCGCCGAAAAAGATGCTGCCAAGAACCGGGAAGCTAAAGCCATCTTCGAAAAGCAAAGCATCGAGTACAAGGACCAGGCACTCCGCCTGAAGCTGAACCCCCACTTTGCTTTTAATTCCCTCAATGCCATCAAAAACAGCGTCGAATTGGGAGAAAACACCATTGCTGCCAGTTACCTGAAAAAATTTTCCGACTTGATGCGGGACGTGATTGACAATTCACACAAAACGCTCATTAGGTTGGATGAGGAGTTAAGGTTCGTCAAAGCATACGTGGAGTTTGAAAACTATCGAAACAACATCATCCGCTTCGAGATGCAATTGCCCGACGATGAGGAGGTTTTGGGGACGCTCGTGCTGAACAACATGGTACAGCCCTTCGTCGAGAACGCCATCATGCACGGGCTAAAGCCCAAACCGAAGGAGGAAGGCGAAAAGTGCCTGACCGTTAGCTTCGACGAGGATGAGGAGCACGAGTACCTCTTCATAATCATCGAGGACAATGGCATAGGCAGAAAGGCGGCGCTGAAAAACAAACAGCAACGCCCTGAGGAACACCTTTCCCTTGCCCTGCCCACCATTCAGGAGCGTTTGGCGGGGATTCAGGCAAGGACTGGCAAAAAGGCGGGGTTTGAGTTCTTCGACCTCGAGGATAAAAACCAAAATGCCATCGGTACGGGGGTCGTAATTACCATTCCTTACAATCTTGAAGAAAAACATTTTGCATAAATCACAAACACTTACGCCATGATTAAAATACTCATTGTAGAAGATGAGCCCCATCAAATCAGCTCCCTGAAAAGAGACATCAGCACCTTGTTGCAAAAAAACGCTGCACTCGCCGCTTTGCATTGGACTTTCTCAGAGGCGGAAAACCTGTCCAGGGCTGTTGAGCTCATAAAAAATAAATATACGACGCCCAACCTTGTCTTCCTCGACATAAATTTAGAAAGAAAAGGCGACGGGTTCCGCCTGCTTGAAATGTTCCCCAAAGCGGAGTTTGAGACCATCTTCGTCACCGGGCATGACAAGTACGCCAAAAGAGCCATCAAGTTTTCAGGGCTTGATTTTCTGAGCAAGCCAGTGAACATGGAAGAATTAGAAGGGGCGCTTGAAAGATTCCTCGAAAAACGCCAGGAGCGGGAAAAACTGATAAAGACGTTGCTGGAAAACTTACAGAACAAGATTCCGAAAGTCTCATTCCACACCAGGGATGGCGCAGTGGTGCTGCATATCCATGAAATCGTATGCTGTGAGGCTGAAAACACAAAAACTCATTTTCACATGGAAAATGGCGACGTTCACACAGCAAGCAAAATCTTGAAAACTTATGAGGAACTGCTCGTGGAACATGGTTTTTCGAGAGTGCATCAATCCTTTCTTGTAAACTGGAATTTCATTGAAAGATTTGATGGTAATTACCTGTACCTGAAAAATAGCAGAGAGATTTTCACCTGTGGAATATGGACGGACAAGATTCCTGTTTCTAAAAGAAAAAAAGGTGGTTTGGACGAGTTTCTGGGCAAGCTGTAACGGCTTCCAGTTTGAGTTTTACTTTGTTGCGTACATCATAATCGTCACCATAAATTTTTTATCCAATGAAAATTAAACTTTCCCTACGACTCACTGTAGCCTTGTGCTGCATACTGATTCAATCGCTTGTCGCACAGGCGCCTACCACTTGGATTGCAAAGGGGCCCGGCGGCGGAAGTGGCACAAAGGTGGCCATCAGCCCGCACGACCCAAACGTCATTTTTGTCTGCTCCGACATGGGCGGTGTCTATCGCAGCATTGATGGCGGCGCCTCTTGGGAATTGATTCCTTTTCAGCAACTAACCAGCTTCACTAACTCCAGCATCGCCTTCACCGCTGACCCGAACATTCTGTACGCCATCAAAAATGCAGAAGACAGCTTTACCCCTGTCATGAGCATGGACGGAGGCAGCACATGGGGCACCCTTCCGAACGGTGACCCTGCCAACGGCAGTACATTGTTTCTCAGGGCAGACCCAAACAGTACTCAACGGCTGCTCGTTGGAAATAGTCATTCGCTTTTTCTCACGGAGGATGGCGGTGAAAGTTTTACTGAGGTCTTCAACGACCCTTTGGGCAGCCTTCACCTCGGTGGGGCTTTCTGGGACGGCAATTCTATCTATGTTGGCTCTCGCTATGGGCTGCTCGTTTCCTGCAACGGCAGTAACTGCTTTGAGCAAGTCCCAGTGCAGGGCTTGCCATCAGGGTATGGCATTTTGTCCTTTGCAGGTGCACGCACCGGGGACACGATGCGCTTGTTTATCACTGCAAGGGAAACCTCCCAAATCTGGGCAGGCATAGGCGGTGGTAGTTATGGCCCTGCAAGCGAGTTCTTTTGCATTGAAAAGAGCCAAGGGGGGCAGTTCCAGTCACCGGGCGGCATTGTCTTCAACGGTTATCCTTTCTTTGTTGCCGCAGCAGTCAATGATGCCAACACGGTTTACCTGGCTGGAGCCGATGCCATTCCGCACCCCGTCATCTATAAATCTACGGACGGCGGAGTAAGCTGGGACGAGGACAATACCTTCAAAACGGAGGACAACGGCAACATCATGACGGGCTATATGGGCGACGGCGGACAGTTCAATTGGGGATGGGCTGGAACGGCTTTAGGCTTCACCGTTAATCCCTTCGATTCAGACGTGGCAATCATCAGCGACAATGGCTTCCTGCACCTGACCACGGACGGGGGTGCTAACTGGCATGCCATCTACGCCAAGTCGGAAGAACTGAACCCTGCGGGCGAGCCTACCCCGCCTTACAAAGCTTATAGTTCCAACGGCCTGGAGATTACCTCCATTTGGCAAATTTTTTTCCTGACCCCAGAAAAGCACTGGCTGGCAATGACCGACCTGATTTCGGCAAGCAGCACGGATGGTGGTGAGAAATGGACAATGCAAAGGCTTTTCGGCACCAATACCACCTACCGTTTCGTGAAGCACCCCGTTACTGGAATTCTATATGCAGCGGTATCCTCCGTGCATGATATGTACCAAAGCACCACGCTAAAAGACGAAGTCCTTGATGAAGGTTCAGGAGCCATCTGGATGTCCAATGACGAAGGCCTCTCTTGGCAGCTATTGCACGACTTCGGGATGCCAGTCATCTGGCTCGCCGCAGACCCGACCAACCCCGAAAACCTCTACGCCAGCGTCATCAATAGCGTGGATGGTGGGATTTTCAAGACGGAAAACCTGTCGCTCGCCGAGAACTCCACTTGGGAAAAACTGCCCGACCACCCACGTATGGAGGGGCATCCTTACAATGTTATCGTTTTGGACGATGGCTCCATCGTCTGCACCTTTTCTGCGAGGCGCACCAACGACGGAATGTTCACCGCCGGTTCTGGCGTGTATTTCAGCAACGACGGTGGACAGAGCTGGCAGGACCGCTCCGCTCCAGAAATGATTTATTATTCCAAAGACATCATCGTTGACCCGCACGACCCCTCACAAAACACATGGTATGCTTGTGTCTGGGATGGTTGGGGGAATATTCAAACAGAGGGTTTGAGCGGGCTTTATAAAAGCACTGACAGGGGTCTCACTTGGAATCGGGTATCGGATTTGTTCAGGGTGGAAAGCGCCACCATCCACCCTGCCAAGCCCAATGTCATGTATGTCACCTGCGAGCAGCACGGGCTTTGGCTGACGGAAAATCTGAACGACGCCGAACCCATCTTCACACAATTGGTGGAATACCCCTTTCATCATCCTATGCGGGTGTTTTTTGACCCTCATGAAGAAGGCGCTATTTGGATAACCAACTTCGGGAACGGCGTTCGCAAGGGCTATGAGGTAACTAGTGCGCTACCCGATTCGCCCAAGTTTACTGTGACTGCCCTTCCCGCAATGCCCAATCCCTCCTCTAACATGACCTATTTAGAAATACCGGTTGAAGTTTTGAATACAAGTGATTTGGAAATTTCCCTTTTCGACCCGCTGCAAAACAGGGTCCTTTCCAAATCGATAGACCGGACGCCTTTTGCCATATCTAAGCAGGAGGCTGGAGCGGCAGGGATGTATTTTTATAGAATCAGCAGGAAAGGTGCGCCACTATTTGCGGGGCGAATCGTGTTCCAGTAGCATGAACAAAGGCGGTCTGGTTGATGTAGTTTTTTTACGAATTCTATCTCAACCTGACCGCTTACTGCTTAACCTGGTACTATCAAAAGGGACTTTCCGAAATTCGAATCAGTTTTTAACTTAAACTATTCGAATTATGAAAAAGGAACAATTCCCCTGTGATGTTACGCTACTTGAGCTTATCCGTTCAGCTACGCCAGAACCTGCGTTCAGGCTTTGCCTGAAAAAATACGAGGCTGAAAAGCGGACTCATACCTCGCTCCGCTTCCTGGGAGCGAGCTCGACGGATGCAGAAGACTTCTGCCAGGAAGCCTTGATGCACTTTTATCTACACCTGCGCAGCGGCAAATTCACAGTCCTCTTCGAGGGTTGTCTAATAAACAACCTGCTTGCCATTGCGGCAAACCTCTGGCGAAAGGAAATCAGGATGCGCAAACGCTTGACGAACCGCATCGAACAGATCGAAAAGGATGGCAATGCCTGTTGCGACACACCAGATTTGTCCCATTTCGAAACGCAACAAACAAATGAATTGGAGGTGGCGACCATGACTTGTTTGCAAAACCTGAGCACTACCAACCGGATGCTCATCGAAGGTTTTTATCTTCAAAATAAAACCTATCAAGAGCTTGCCGATGCCCTTTACAATAGCAAGAACCCCAATGTGGCAAAACAGCGCAGCTATATTGTCCGTGGTACCCTCAAGCGGGAGGTGATGCGGAAAATGGCAGTTTGACAAAAAATGCAGCCCCTCGCTGACAGAAGGGCTGTATCTTCAACTATTCCGGCAGCTATCCCATCAGTTTCAGAATGCCTGCCATTCAATCTAAAAAATCCTCGGCCATGCACTCACCTGTTCACCTCCATTTTATTGCAGCACTTTTTGCGGTATTTTTTATCAGAAAACTATCTGCCCAATGTCCCCTCGCTGTTTCCACCGGCAACGACACCACCTTCTGTGCGCCGGGCACTCAGGTACAGTTGAACGGCAGCATCATTGGCGACTTCCTCGGCTTCGCTTGGTCGCCCGCTACAGGGCTTTCAGACCAAAACTCCCTTGCCCCGGTGACGACAGTTAACCAAACCACTACTTATACCCTGTCAGCCACTGCGCTCGACCCGCAAAATCTCATCGCCAACGGCGGCTTTGAGGCAGGGAACACAGGCTTTACCAGCGGGTACACAAACGTTGCCTGCGACATTACCCCAGAGGGAATGTACGCAGTGCTGCCACAGGCTTACCCCTGTCACCCATTTTGGGAAACCTGCGGCGACCACACCACCAGCAACGGGCTAATGATGCTCGTCAACGGCATCGGCACACCGGGAACGGAGGTTTGGTGCCAGACCATTGCCATCATCCCAAATACGCAGTATGCCTTTTCCTGCTGGGCAATGTCGGAGGAACTCAACAACCAGGCAGAACTGCAATTCTATATCAACGGAGCACTCATCGGTCCCGTTTTTACGCCCATTGATACTTGTGTTTGGCAGCAGTTTTATGCTCTCTGGGACGCTGGGAATGCCTCAACGGCGGAAATCTGCATCATCAACCAGAACCTCCAGCCTTCGGGCAACGACTTTGCCCTTGATGATTTGTTTTTTGGCGAAATCTGCACGGTGAGCGACTCCCTAACGGTGGAAGTCGTTGAACTCGTAGCCTTGGTGGAGCCACCTGAAACGATGCCTTGCAGCGGCTCGGAAATCGTGCTCGACGCCGCTGGTTCGTCAGTCGGGATATTCGTTTCCTATCAATGGACGACGACCGACGGCAATATTCTTTCCGGCGAGAATACCCTTGGCAGTTGCATAATAAACGTACCCGGAACTTATACCCTGACCGTTTCAAACTTGCAAAATGGCTGCACTGCCTCTGCAAGCACAATGGTAGCTGTATCTATGGATACAATGACAATCACCGCTTCGGGAGATACTATTTGCCAGGGGGAAGCAGCCATTCTAGTGGCAACCGGGGCGACGGGCAACTACAACTGGTATGATGCGCCTACAGGGGGCAATCCTCTTTTTACGGGCAATCCTTTCACGCCTGTTCCACCCCTGACGACCACTTATTGGGTAGAAGCTGCAAGTAACACACCCCCTCCCACTCCACTTGCATTGGATTTTGACGGCAGCAATGACCGGGTGAACTGCGGTGACCCACCCGGCAATTTTTTTGACCTGACGGGCGATGCCACCCTTGAAGCCTGCGTGAAAAAAACAGGCAATCTGCCTCCACTTGGAAGCGCCACCGGCTATGCCATCATCGGCAAGGACGTTAGTGCTGGCAACAATTTTCCCAAGTGGTTTTTTGCGCTTCAAAATGGAGGTCTCGCTTTTCATATCAATGGACCTGGCTATGCCAATGGCTATTGGGCTTATTCGGGTTCGTTTGCACAGCCAGCAGATAATGAATGGTATCATGTAGCTGTCGTAAAAACCGGCAACCAATATTCATTTTACTTCAACGGCAATTTTGTTGGGCAAGACGTCATTCCACAGCCAGTGGTGAACGTTGCCGCCCCATTGCTGCTTGGTTATGCAGAACCATGTTGTCGCCACCGGGGCGTCCTCGACGATATACGGATTTGGAACTTAGCCCGTACAGAAGCCCAAATCCAGTCAACATTAAACCAGTGCCTCAACGGCAATGAACCCGGCTTGATTGCTTGGTATCCGCTTGACGACCCAGCAGGTTCACTGATTGCTTCTGACCTCAGCCTGTTCGACCATCACGGAACACTGACAAACATGGACCCGGCAACAGATTGGGTGGGTGGCTGCCCTGTCATTTGTGACAATGAATGCCCTTTGGAGCGTGTTGCGGCTCTTGTCACCGTGTTTCCCCCCGACACAACGTTTTTGTATTCAACCACCTGTAACCCTGCATCTGCAGGTGTATTCACCCAAGCCTTGGCCAATGAGGGGGGCTGTGATAGTCTCGTTATTGAAACCGTCGAACTACTGCCCTCTTATTCTTCAACGTTTTTCGAAACGACTTGCGACCCGGCATTGGCAGGGACCAGCACGGAAGTCTTTGTCGCTTTCAATGGTTGCGATAGCATCGTTTCCACTACCCTGACTTTAGTGGATACTGATTCGACGTTTTTGTTTTTCAGCACTTGCGACCCTTCGCTAGCTGGTGTTTTTACCCAGGTACTGCCCACCACGGAAGGCTGCGACAGTGTTGTCGTTCAAACAATAGCGCTTTTGCCTTCTGTCACATCAGAAATATTTGGTACTACCTGCGACCCAGACTCGGTGGGTTCCACCACACAAGTCTTTCCTGCCCCGAATGGGTGCGATAGTATCGTAATCACTACCTTGACTTTGGTGGAAGCTGATTCGACGTTTTTGTTTTCCAGCACTTGCGACCCTTCGCTAGCTGGTATTTTTACCCAAACGTTGACCAATGCCCTTGGTTGTGACAGCCTCGTAATCACCACTGTACAATGGGCAGGAAGCAATCAAACCGTAATTTCTTTAACAACCTGCGATTCGACCGAGGTGGGCACTTTCACACAGCAATTGACCAATCAACATGGATGCGACAGCATCGTAAGCACCATCATCAGCTTTGAGGGCTTTTCAGTTTCGGTCGAGATAACTCCGCCTTGCCCAGATGAAGACAACGGCGCAATAACGGTACTGGTGCAAGGTGGAAGCGAACCATACCTGTTCTCCTTGAACAACGGTGCTTTTCAAAATACAAATGAATTCAATGAATTACCAGCCGGTATTTACACGATTACTGTCATGGACGCCAACGGCTGTGAGCAATCGGCAGAAGCACATTTAAATGTATTGCCGACACTATTGCTTACAGTCTTTCCGGGCGATACAACGATTACACTTGGGGGCAGCATTTTGCTGGGCATGGAGGCAAATTTCCTCTTTGACAATCTGTTATGGGAAACGACGCCCAACTCAGGGTTATCCTGTTTTATCTGCCCAAACCCCATCGCAAGCCCGCAACAAACGCAGACATATACTGTGACTGCCTTTTCTCCCAGTGGCTGTATGGCAAAGGCGACCATGACCATAATAGTCGAGCAATCTCAGGATGTTTTCGTTCCCAACGTATTCTCTCCCAACGACGATGGCATCAACGACAAATTCACGGTTTATGGCGACCCCAAAAAGCTACTAAACATCAAACAGCTCTTGATTTTCGACCGCTGGGGTGAAATGGTTTTCGTGGGCGAAAACCTCCCTCCCAACGACCCCCGCTTCGGCTGGGACGGCAGCTTCCGGGGCAAGGTCATGAACCCAGATGTCTTTGTGTGGTGGACGGAGATAGCGTTTGAAAACGGCACAATAAGTTTCCTTAAAGGCGGCGTTATGCTTGTTCGATGAAAAATTATGGAAACATTGTTGACTTTCTGCTAATGGCATGAATACTATCATTAGTAGGCGCAAGCATTTTGTCTGCGTCTCCCGAAACAATCACCAAATAAAACTCGATATCATGGAAATCCTCCTTTTCATCTCCGGTCTTATTTTCCTGGTACTGCTCAACCTGTCGTTCGACCGCCGGCCACACTACCCATACCTGCCGCCAGACGAGCCATATCACCCCTACCACAGGCATTATTTTCAGGAAGCCCCCTACCTGCCCATGCGCCGCAGCCTGTTCCCGGAGCGCTTCGCAGCGCTTTTCAACACCTTGCTCTTTGTGCTGCTGGCGCCAATGACTTCCAATGCTCAAGCCTTTCTCAAAGGCACACAAGTGCAACCCGTACCGATGCCTTTAGTGACGACTGGCAAGGACACAAGTTCTGCCATTGACAACCGTCTCGTCCACTACAATGCTTCCACTGGCATGGAAACCATTCTGAACAAACCAATGCTCACGGACCCTGCCCCCGCTTCGACGCCTGGTAGTGCGGGTGCGGTCGAAACAGATGCAGGAGTTTCCTTTGATGAATTGGCAAAGGATTTTTCCGGGCTTTCGCTCGTGCCGAACCCGGATGGTTTCCCTTTTCGCGTAAACGTCTATTTGGAAGTCCACAGGGATGGTCAGGTAAGAGGATGTTCCGGCGTATTGATTGACAGCAGGCATGTGCTAACCGCCGGGCATTGCGTGTACTCACACAAGGCAGAAGCAGGTCTTGGCTGGGCTGACACCATTTTTGTCTTGCCCGGATACTCGAACGTTCCGCAAACGGGCACTGAAATCATTCCTTACGGGGTAGCCCTGTCAGTCAACGATATGTACTCCTGGACGGGATGGACGCAAAATCCACCGCCAGCGAACCCAAATGTTTCTGACTTTGAATGGGACTTAGGCTTATTGTTGCTCGAAAGACCTGTAGGGGCGCTTACCGGATGGTTTGGCTTTGGCACGAGCGACAATACCAATACTTACAACGGGGTCACCTTTTACAATTCCAGTTATCCCGGCGACCCGCCCTATGACAATGCCATCCAGTTATACCATCGAAACGGCATTTTCAACTATTTCTATTTTCACCAGTACATCTTCCCGCCCGGGCTTGACTCTACTTTCCTTTACCTATACTTCCCGCAGCCAAGCTATGGAGGACAAAGCGGCAGTGGCTACTATACTTTCGACTGGCTTGGCAACCCCATCAATTATGCGGTACATTCACACATTACTACATTTGACAATGGTGTAGTCAGCGGCGCAGCCAGAATCCACAGTGGCCAGTATGTTGACATCTTGAACACCTTCGTTGAAAACATGCCGCAGCAACCTGACCTTATTCCCCTTTGGACAAAATCAACTTCCGAAACCCTTGCTGCCGGCGAGATGCTGACAGACTTCAGCTTTCTAATTCACAACTACGCAGCCCAAGCATTCACCGGCGACATTGAGACGCCAGTTTATCTTTCAACCGATCAATTAATTACTCCCGAAGATGAGCAGTTGGGAGTAATCACCGTGACCGGAGCCTACATTCCCACCAAACAAACACTAAGTGTCACCCTTTCCGGCGACCAACCCACCATCCCCGCCAACACCCCGTCCGGCGATTACTACCTCGGCCTCATCCTCGACCTCGACGACTACGACGACGCCAACAACGCCACCGGCAAGTGGGATGTGCAGAAAATCAAGGTACTCAACCTATCAGTCTCCACCGACCACCTCCAATTCGCCGCCCCCGGCGAAACTCTCTCCTTCAGCATCCAGTCCAATGCCTATTGGTTCCTCTCCGAGAATGCCCCCTGGCTTACGGCCAGCCAGTTCGACGGCACGGGAGACGCCAGCATTCAAGTCACCTGTGCCCCCAATCCAAGTGCGGAGTCGAGGGAGTACACCCTTCTCGTCGTGGGGCCCAACGGCATCATCCGGCAAGTGAACATCTGGCAGGAAGGTGTTAAATTGACCGCCTCGCCGGAAGACCTCGAAGCCTCTGCCTGCGGTGAGGAACTCAATTTCGAGCTGGAATCCAATTTCCCCTGGATGCTGGAATCCCTGGACGCTGACTGGCTCCAAGCCGCTCCCACCGGCGGAGGAACTGGCGTTTGGACTGTTTTCCTGCAATGCCTTCCAAATGATACCCCCCAGCTCCGGGAGGCTGTGCTGAACGTGGTGGCAGGGCAGGTAGTGATCCAAATCGTAGTGATGCAAGAGGGGACGGAGTTATTGGCTGCGACCGATGGCGTTTCCATACAAGCGGCAGGCGGGGAGGCATCACTCGACCTGTTTTCGAACACCTGTTGGGAAGTGGAGAGTAATGTCGCCTGGCTGGATTTCAGTCCTGCTAGTGGAGAGGGCGATGCGGTACTTTTGCTTTCATGCGACCTCAACTGCGGCGACGACCGCCAGTCAAGCCTGAGCCTGGTCTCCGAAGACGGCGGCATTTGGCAGGTCATCACCGTATCGCAACCGGGGGCTCAATTCTCTGTAACGCCGCTCACACTGCAATTTGGAGCGGACGGCGGCAGCAGCACGATGGAGGTAATTGCTAACCTCGACTGGACGGTAAGCTCCAGTGCCCCCTGGCTCATCCTCAGCCCTTCCACAGGGGCGGGAAGTGCTTACCCTACTATTACCTGTTTGCCTAACTCCGACTTCAATCCCCGGCAAGCAATCCTAACGCTGAACACTTCCTGCGGCTCACAACAAATCACTGTGGCGCAGGCTGGGCAGGGAGCCTTCCTTGCTATTGAACCAGACACTCTGCATTTCCCGTCAGCAGCCGACACGCAAAGGGTACTTGTCTTTTCCAACGTGGTTTGGGAGGTGGCGGACAAGCCGGCATGGGTCAGCCTCGCAGCGGTGAGCGGTTTTGGCTTCGACACACTTGTTGTCATTTGTCAACCGAATCTCTCGTACGGGCATGCCCGTTCCGGGATCATCAAAATCACCGCCGGAGGACTTCAAATAGAGGTATTTGTTTTTCAAAAAAAGAAGACACTCATCAGCGTACCGGGAGAACCTGCTCTTGGCCCGAATACCGCTGTGTTGCTGGTAACTCCCCCTATAAATGATACGCAAACGCCACCAAACCAGGTCAAGCAGGAAAAATTAGCCGAGGTTAAACCCGATTCACAGTTATCGAACCCGATTTCGTTGGCTATTTTTCCAAATCCTACTCGTGGCATGACCAACATTTCCTTTACGTTACCATTCGCACAACCTGTCCTTCTTGAAATACTGGACTTCTCAGGAAGGCAATTGGCTGTGCTGGCTAAGGGTGAATACCCCGCCGGCGAGCATACCCTTTCCTGGAATCCGGAAGAATTGCCGCCCGGCATCTACCTCTGCCGCCTGATTGCTGATAGGGCAGCCGCCATCCGCATCATACTCCAATAAATCAACTGCAGGGAGGAATTTCAACCTCCCTGCAAATTTCCCTTTTCGTTCTTGTTGGTTCTTCCCCACTTTTGGTGGAAATCAAGTAACTGATTAGAATCGGCGAGGGGTTTTTAATGTATGATACCGCTTATTTTACTTCCTATCTCAAATTTGGTTCGCTTTCAAGCTTTGGATGAGCATGAAAACCACATTCAACTTCAGCTTAAGAAATGGACTGGGTAATTACGCTGGTGGTGGACCGGGGTGGCTATGAATTATATGTCGAGAAAATATCGAAAGGCTACAGCGAATGGGGCGATCCAAAAATGGAATTAATTGATAAATATGAAAAACCGAGGAAATTAAATTAATTGGATTTGCACACGCAAAATTTTATAGAGGCTATTAAAGCAAACGATATTTCAAAATTAAATACACCGATTGATTCGGGCAGCGTGGCCGCCATTAATGCGCAGATGGGGAATATTGCTTATAAAACGGGAAAGAAAATTTATTGGGTTGAAGCGAAAGGTAATTTTGGAAAAAATAAAAAGGCGAATAAATTAATGAAGGCGAATTATTATAATGGATGGGAATTGCCCAGCATTTAATGATGAAATAAAGGGATTATTTCTTCTTCAAATAATGAAAAGTAGCCAAGATTTAATCTTGACTACTTTAGCTTGTAATTGCTTTGGGGTATACGGGTCACTTGCCATACATTCACCTAGCCCCTCCCCGCACCGCCTTCATCGGAATCCCAATACATTTTTTCTCCATATAAGCCAGCATGCGCTCCATGAGTTCGCGGGCGGAGGAGTCGAGGGTTTCTATTTCTTTGCGGAAGACTTCGTTGAGGGCTTTGTCTTTTACGGCTTTAATTTCTGCGGGAATGCTTTGCATGGCCAGCTCCATTTGCCGTTGCCGCCATAGCGCGGGGAAAGCGGAAATGTGTTCTGAGAGCAAAATACGGGCTTTGTGGAGCTCGCGTTTGCGGAAAGCCAGGTTATCGTGTGCCAGGTGGCGCAGGCCTTCTATTTCGATGTAATGCATGAGGAAAGCAGAGCTTACGCCAGGCATTACATTGTGGGGGATAGCCAGGTCGATGACGATCTTGGGGTCGGTTTCGCCCTGGAGCAGGGAGGCGTAAAGCGATTCGGTGATTATCGGCTCGGCGGCGCCGGTGCATACGATTATGCAATCGAAACCTTCCGTATAAGAAGAGAGCGCGTGGAAGGGTAGTGCGTGGCCACCGAGCATATCGGCAATAACCTGCGCTTTATCAACACTGCGATTAAATACCGTGACGTGATGAAAATGGTGTTTTAGCAGGAATTTGGCCACCAGCATATTGGTCTGCCCGGCGCCGATCATCAGGATGCGGGCATCGGTGGGCAGCCCCGACTTAAGTAGTTGCTGGATAGCCAGCGAAGCTACCGACACGGGTTTGTCGCCGATGCGGGTTTGGGCATACACGGCTTTGGCCGCTACCACGGTGTGTTGTATAAGCAGCCTGATACCGTCGCCGGTAAGTCCCCAGGCTTTGCACTGGTCGTAAGCATCGCGCAATTGGCCCAGTATCTGCCTTTCACCCACTACCAGCGAATCCATCGAAGCGGCCACCTCGTAGAGGTGTTCTACGGCTTTTTGTCCTTCGAGTACCTGGGCCACTTCTGGTAGATGCGCCAGCACATCGGCAGGCAGTTCGTTGTTGACTTCCTGAAAAAAGGCGCTCACAAAAGTATCATCGAGGGTTTGCGGAGTGACCATGAGGTACATCACGCGGTTGCAGGTGGCCAGGTAGAGCAACTCGGGCAGGTCGAAACGCAACTTCAACGCTTCCAGCCGTTCTTTGAGCACGGCGTTGTCGGCAGCTTTGATCACATACTCCCCAATGTGTTTGAGGTTGGTATGTTTGTGCGTGATGGTAATAATCTTGACCTGACCAGGCATATTCATCAATTAGGTGAATGGTAGGGCAAAAATAAAAAGCCCATTTTGCCTGAGTGTCACGATTCTGTAAAGATCGGCAGTCAGCAGTCAGCACTTAGCAGTCAGCACTTAGCGGCTAAGACCTGACTGCTGATAGCTGACTGCTGATAGCTACTTCCCCAGCAAAAACAACAAAGGAATATCCAGCCTTTTTTTCCAGGCCGTTTCGCTGTGGTCTTCTCCCGGGAATTCTCGGGTAATCCAATTGCCGGCAGTAAAACCTTTTGCAATCATTACTTCGTCGACCTTCTTTTGCAATGGTGGATACATGGCATCGAGCGTGGCGGTGCCGTAGTCGAAATAGATTTTATGGGTTTTTGGATTGGGCAAATGCGCCCTAAGGTAGGCTACGAAAGCATCCGGAATCGGATTGTTTTCAGACGCAAAAATGCCGGGCCAATGCGTAGACAAACAGGCGGCCCCGCCGAATTTTTTGGGGTACTCGCAGATGGCGTACATGGAGATTAACCCACCCATACTACTCCCCGCTATGAAGGTATGAGCCCGACCTTTGTGGGTAGAATATTTTTTATCGATATAAGGTTTTAGCTCGTGTACAATGAATTTTAAATAATTATCGGAATTAACTTTTTCCTCAAAAAATATAGGTGCGCCGTTAGCTCGAAAAGCCTTGAAAATAGAATCCCTTTGCGCAGCCGTAAGCGATTCAAAAGGCTTTTGCGGGAAATAATCGCTATGCCTGGTGTTGCCGCCATTCCAGATACCCACGACAATGAGGTCTTTTATTTTGTTTTTAGATGCCAATTTACTTACCACATCATCCACATCCCATGCTTGTTTGTTCCAGGTAGCGGCGGCGTCAAAAAGCATCTGGCCGTCGTGCATGTACAGCACGTTGTACTTTTTTTTGGGGTGGTAATTATCGGGCAGCCAAATATCTACATGCCGGGCAGTGACGTATTTGGATTGGAAGTTTTCCAGCCGGGTTATGGTGCCGGAAACCACAGCCGGCGGCTGGGCGAACAAACGTATGGTGACGGGTAGAATAGCTAACAGCAAGAGGAAGGCCTTTGAACTCATATTCACATCGTTTGTTAGCAAAGTTATCAATTTGGCCCTGTCGCACCAAAACAAATGCGCATTCCGGCCTAGAGAAAATTTTGTATATTTGACAACCAAGCACAAATCCATGCGCATGAACATACGCATATTATTGATCGGTCTCGGCGTTATGTCGGGCATATTCTCCTCCTGCGGCCAGACTTCAGAGATGGATAGTCTATACAACGACGGCCCTTACATTTTTTTCGAAAACGGCCGTACGGTGGCCCGGTGGATAGAGGACAGCCAGGTGAAAGCCGATACGCTGGAAACCGGAGAACACCTGAAAATCAATGCCAATGTTTCCGCCTCTTTTGATCCCGCCTATTTAAAAACAGATTATTCTTTCCGGCCTGAGCGGCAAGATGCTTTTACGGGAGTTTCACATTTTGTGGCTGTCAGCGATATACATGGCCAATACGGTATGCTCAAAAAGCTGCTGGAAGCGCATCGCGTTATTGACGAAGGAGGCAACTGGATTTACGGAACGGGACACCTGGTTATTGTGGGCGATGTAGTGGATAGAGGCGACGAGGTGACGGAAATTCTTTGGATGATTCACAAACTGGAGCAACAAGCGGAAAAGGTAAAGGGGAAAGTGCATTACCTGCTGGGCAACCACGAGGTTATGGTGATGAAGGGCGACTTGCGGTATGTCCACAAAAAATATCGCTATACCAGCGCTGGTTTTAAAATGTCCTACCAGGATATTTTCGGCGTCAACAGTTATCTGGGTAGATGGCTGCGCGCCAAGCCGGTGGCAATTTCTATTAATAAAACCATTTTTGCGCATGCGGGTTTTTCTGAGCAATACCTTGAATTGGGCCTTACAAACAGGGAATTAAATAGAACCTTCCGCGAGCAGATTATTGACGAGTCGGAAGATTCTATCCTGACCGAACCCAGCCTGAATTTGTTATACAGTGACCTGGGACCCGTATGGTACCGGGGCTATTTTGCGGAAGATTTTACTGAAGACCGGGCCAGGGCTATTTTACAAAAACTCGGAAAAAAGAATATCGTCGTAGGGCATACCTCTTTTTCTGGGGTCGTTACCCGGTATAGACATAAAATTATCGGCGTCGATTCGAGTATTAAGTTTGGTAAAACCGGCGAACTTTTATTATACGAAAAAAAGCGCTTTTACCGGGGTTTGCTGAGCGGTGAAAAACAGCTTTTGGAATAAAACGCTAAACCCAAATTCAATGAGAAAATTACAACTACTGGGCGTGTTTTTTTATAGCATGACCCTTACTTTGTTTGTCAGCGGCCAAAGCGCAGTTGCCCCCGCCGATAGCAGCCATTCCATTTTTGAATTATTAACGCACGAACACGATTCTATCGCGGCAGTGAAGCTGGAGACAGATTGGGTCGGGTTGATCCAGCATAAAATGAAGGAAGAATACCAGGAAGGGGTGCTGAGCTTTCGGCAAGCCGACGGCAGCACGCTGAAGCTGAATGTCAAACTGCGAGCCCGGGGCAATATGCGCAAGCAGGTGTGTTTGTACCCCCCCATCAAAATCAAAATCCCGAAAAATCAATTGACTCACTTAGGTCTACGGGATACGTTTAACGACCTCAAACTTATTTTGAGTTGCAGAGAAGGCAAACAATACGAAGACTGCCTGTTGAAAGAAGCCCTTGCATACAAGCTTTATGAGCATATCAGTCCCGTTTATTTTGAAACTAAAGTAGTCAAAATGGCCGGCTGGGACGGCGACAAGGAAAAATTCGTTTTCTACGCCATGCTCATTGAAGACGACCCCGAATTTTCAACCCGTATGCATGCAAAAAAAATTATGACGGAAACTGTAAAAACACATACCCTCGATCGCGAGACCTATCTAAAAATGGCTTTTTTCCAATACATGATCGCTAATGTGGATTGGGCTATTCATAATAAGCATAATGTAAGCATGTTTTTTGTCCCGGGTTTTCAAAAATCCGTGCCCGTTGCGTACGATTTTGATTATTCCGGCTTTGTCTCTACTAATTATGCCGTGCCGCACGAATCTGTGCCGATCACTTCCGTTACCCAGCGCTATTTTATGGGACAATTCGTAACACTGGAAGAAGCGATAAAAACAGCGGCATTTTTCCAATCAAAAAAAGAAGATATTTTGCGAACATGCGCAGAATATAAAATGCTGGATGAAAAAAACCGGCAATCGCTGGAGAAGTTTTTGCTTAAGTTTTTTGATGTGCTGTGTGACAAGAAGAAAGTCAAGCGGGAGTTTGTGACTAAGCGTTAATTTATTTTACATGCGATTGCATATTGATTAGCGGATTGGCATAAATACCCAATAGATATCTGCGCCCTTCTTCTTTCCAATCATTAGGAAATTTTGATATTTTACTTTCAAAAAGGTGGGTTAAGACTTGGAATTCTTCAGCAGAATAATGATTTGCATATTGAGATTTATGTAATAATAAATCGTGTGCCACATAATTTATGGCGTGAAGTTCATAGTTTAGGTGAATAGCTTTGTCTATAATTCCTGCTAGTAATTCCAATTGTTTTTTGTTGTTCTGCACCGTGTCGAACACGTCCAATTCATCCTGTAGCGGTTTGTTAAAATGAAAATGCACATGGCCTTTCCGGCCTTTTAATCCCAGTAAAATATATTCGATATCCTCACTAAATGATTTTTTATACTGAGGGTCGGCTTGCTTTCGCAGGTGTTCTTCGGTTTTTAGCAGATCACATGGGTCGAATTCGTATGAAATAGAAACGGGAACTACGTGTAATTGCTGAAAGTGGGTTTTTAGATCGGATTGACTGCTCAGCCCCAACATTTTGAGGAGGGCTACTTGTGTCCAGTCGTTGCCGTCTTTGGAGCGGCCTCCGCGCTGGGCTATCCACACAGAATCCGTTTCAGTTTGTATAAGGCGATGAATGTATTCCGATAGTTTGACGGAATAGTGATAAAGTTCTACCGGGGTTCCGCTTCTTTTTACCACAAAACTTTTATTGATCCTGAAAATCAATTCTGAAATCCGGTGTTTCATCAGGTTGTCGCCGATGGCAATCTGACTGGGGGTGAAGCCATTGTCAAATAATGCCATATTCAAAAAGGCCGAATCGAGAACGATATCTTTGTGGTTAGAAATAAACAAATAGCGCTCACCGGGGGCCAGATTTCCCAGGCCGCTTGCCGAAAGCCGGGAGATACTGGTTTTTTCGATCCATTTGAGGACGGGCGAAATAATGTTTTGCTGAAAATCATGTATGCTTTTTATCCCCTTTTTTTCCTCCAGAATTAATTTGCAAAGTTCTTCCGGCAAAAAAGATCTCATACCATCTACCAGGTTTTGGTAGCTGAATAATTCCTGGATGGCTTGTGTTACGTCTTCGTCGCGGTATATCCCCGGCTGCTTATCCAAATCCTGCATGTGTCGCTTTACTTTTTTATTTTGCGACTGCAAAGATAGTAGAAACCTGGCTAGCTTATTATTTTAAAATTAAACGCCCCGTTCTGCGTGGCGCTCCACACTCGCAGCCAGATAGGCAATACAGCTTCCGTGCCGCGTGCGTTGGTGATATCGCCCAAATCGAGCAGATTATCGCTTTTCCATCCAAACTCCTGCAGAAGCGATTTTACTTTGGCTTTGGCCTCTTCGTCGTTGCCGCAAACGAAGTTGGTGTGGTCGCCGCCGCCGATCATGTTGGGGTTTACCATTAGCCCGCACCACATGGTATTCAAGGTCTTTACCACTTTGGCCTGCGGGAAGGTTTTCTGGATTTCCTCGCCCAGTGAATGAGTATTAGACAAGGAAGGAATCAAACTGGGCGGCATACCCCGGCTGAAATCCAGCGGATTGGATACGTCAACGATGACTTTTTCCGCCAGGTGGTTTTCTGCCGAACGCAGCGCCTCAATGCTGCCGTCGCCTTTGGTGCAGTTAAAAATGATTTCGCCAAAAGCAACTGCATCGGCAAAAGCTCCCGCCTGGGCTTTGCCGCCGGGGTGATTAGCTACAAATGCCGCCGCTTTTTCGTTTTGGGCGCTACGCGAACCCATCATGACTTCATGCCCTAGTTCCAGCAAACGGGAGCCGATGGTGTTCCCCACTGTGCCTGTGCCTAATACTGCGATTTTCATATTTGTGTTGTTTTAAGTGACAAGGTGACAAGGTGACGCGTATTTCACTTACGTCGTATCAACGATACAAAGATAGAATGGAACCACGCAAAGGATATAGTTCAAAAGTGGGTTGTTATGGTAAATTTTATGTATTTCTGAATGCCAACGGTGTAAGCCCGACATGCTTTTTAAAGAACTTGCCGAAATTGGCCGGATCGGAAAAATCCAGTTGGTAGGCAATTTCAGCCATATTCATATCAGTATGCCGGATCAGGGTTTTGGCCTCTGCCATGATGCGGTCATTGATGTATGAAAGGGCGTTGCGCTGCGAGGCCGCTTTTATTGATTGCGATAAATAGTGTGGCGTGACATTGAGTAGCTCAGCATATTCTTCTACCGTTCTTTTTTCGAGATAAAAATTGTTGATTAGCTGAATGTATTTCTGCAAAAGTAATTGTTGGGTCGTGTTAAATCCTTCTTCCCATTGTTTGAATGCTAGCGTAAAGTCTTTTAATTGGTAAAGCAGTGTCAGCAATTTCAAGGCGGCTATCCGCCGCCCGTTTTGGCCGGCGCCTGCCTGTTCATAGGCAGCAAATACGTCTTCAAAAGCCGGCGCAAATGATTTGTATTTTGATTGATTTATTTTAAAAAAATTGGTTTGCATTAAATCGAAAAAAGGAAATTCTTTTTCCAGTTCCGGGCGAAAAAAGGAGAAGTTTTCTTTTTTAAAATAAATGAGATAACCACTCGCACTTTTATCGCGGTAAAAGCTGTACAAATGCCCCGGCGATTGAAAAACCAAAAAGGAATCCAGCTTGGTAACGTCTACGTTGTCATAGGTGATTTTTGTCTCTCCTGCATTTGTCACCAACCCTATAAAATAAAATCCCTTTTTAAACGGCGGCATGTAATTGTTGATGGAACCTTCGTTTTCTTTCAATCTCAGGCAGTAAAACAAGGGATCCCCCGTGCGATATTCCGATGGAATCGCCGCCAGAAAATCATTGATCTCCTGATAATAGGGTATATGCTGGATAATATTCCTCATTTCTCTCACTCTCTCACTCTCTCACTCCCTCTCTCAAACCCGGCATCTCCACAAACGAGGCATGCTGCGCACTATAAAACACCCGGTGCGTAGCCTTTTGAAACGACTCCTCGCCGCACTGGTAAATATCTACAAAAGTCTGCGGGTTGCGGTCGACGAGCGGGAACCAGGAACTTTGCACCTGTACCATGAGGCGGTGGCCTTTTTTGAAGGTATGGGCAATATCGGGTAATTCAAAACGCACTTTGGTCACCTGACCGGGCACGAAAGGCTCCGGTTTTTCGAAGCTATTGCGGTAGCGGCCGCGCATCACCTCGCCGCGCACCAGCATCTGGTATCCACCCATGGGTGTTTTTTCGTTGGGATTCACGTTGGGGGTATTATCGGGAAAGACGTCGATTACCTTCACTACGAAGTCGGCGTCGGTACCCGTGGTAGTTACATAGAGTTCGGCAGTGATGGGGCCGGTAGCGGTAAAATTCTCCTGCAAAGGCGCTGTTTCAAACACCAGCACGTCGGGGCGGCGGGCGGCGAAGCGCTGGTCGTCGAGCATATATTCGGCAGTGCGGCCCAGGTGTATGTGTTCGGCATAGGGCACGGGTTTGCCGGGGTCGCTGATATATTCGGCGAAGCCCTCGCGGGCCGTGGGTTTGGTCTGTGACAACCCTTGCCCCGGTTGTAAGTACCAGCGTGTATTGACGGTATTTTTCGGCGGCCAGGTTTCAAAGGCGCGCCACTCGTTGGCGCCGGTGAGGAAGATGGAGGCCTCGGGCAGCGCCATGGCGCCTTCGTCTTTGAGGTAGTAGTTGAAAAATACTTTTTCTATCGATTCGCGGAAGTAATACGATGTGGGCGCCCCAAAGTGAATATTGCCCAGCGATTCGCCGCTGTTGCGCGCCCATTGGCCGTGCGACCAGGGGCCCATTACCAGGCGGTTACTGTGCGTGGCGGGGTTTTGTTTTTCAATGGCCTCATAGACGCGCCAGGCGCCGAAGCAGTCTTCGGCATCAAACAGCCCGCCTACGGTAAGCACGGCGGGTTTGATGTTTTTGAGATGCGGCCTTGGGTTGCGGGCTTTCCAGAATTCGTCGAGGTTGGGGTGCGCCATGAGGTCGTTCCAAAACCGTATCGAATCGCCGAAGTACCTGGCTTTGGCGTTGCGCAGGGGGCCCATGTCCAGGAAAAATTTGTAGTTATCCTGCACCGGCCAATCAAAGCGCTTGGGGCCGACGGTAGTAGGCTTGGGGCGCGGCTGCCCGAAACCGGAATAAAAGGAAAAGCCGTCGAGCAGGAAAAGCGCGCCGTTGTGGTGAAAATCATCGCCGATAAACCAGTCGGTAACCGGGGCCTGCGGCGATACGGCTTTGAGCGCCGGGTGCGCATCGAGCAGGCTCATCGTGGAATAAAAGCCGGGATACGAGATGCCGCTTACGCCCACGCGGCCATTGTTGCCGGCTACGTTTTTAATCAGCCAATCGATGGTATCCCAGGTGTCGCTGCTTTCATCGGTGTCTTTTTTGCTTTTTTTATTGGGATTGTAGGGGCGAATGTCTTCAAATTCGCCTTCGCTCATCCAGCGGCCGCGTACGTCCTGGTATACAAAAATGTAACCCTCGCGCGCCATCACCATGCTGGGGCGGTGGGCGGTGCGGTAGGCATCGACGCCGTAGGGCGCTACCGAATAAGGCGTGCGGTTGAGCAGAATGGGATATGTTTTTGATTTATCTTTAGGGGTATAAATGGAGGTAAACAGGCGAACTCCATCGCGCATGGTGATGTATTGCTCTGTTTTTGTATAAAATGTGCGGATGTAAATGGAATCTTCTACGCCGGTTTGGGCGTGCATCGGTACAAAGCAGGCCAGGAAGAAGGCCAACAACAGGGTGTTCAGAATACGCATGACCTTTTTTTCCTAAAGGTAAAATAAAACTATCTTGTTGAAAGTGCGTTTTTTGTAATATTACGCGTAAACACCCGATCACCTTATTATTATGGCTGAAAAAGATAAGAGTAAATTAGACTGGATCCTACTCGGAAAAGTATTGCGCCTGGCCCTACCGTATAAGCGTTTTGTGCTATTGACGGCTACCCTGGCCGTGGTGATGGCGCCGCTCGGCATTTTGAAGCCCTACCTAATACAGGTAATGGTAGACGAACACGTTTTCAAAGGCGATATTCCCGGCCTCACTAAGCTGGCGCTGATCGTCACGGTGCTTCTGTTTCTCGAAGCTACGATGCGCTATGTCTTCAACTATACGTCAAGCTGGCTCGGGCAATCGGTGATCCGCGATTTGAGGGTGCGCGTATTTAACCACCTCACCAGCCTGCGCTTGCGCTATTTCGATACTACGCCCATCGGCACTTCTACTACCCGTACGATTAATGACATTGAAACCATCAATACCGTTTTTTCGGAAGGCATTATCACGATTGTGGCCGATTTGCTAACCCTGATCGTGGTGTTGGGCATCATGTTTTATACCAGTTGGGAACTCACTTTGGTGTGCATGACGATATTGCCAATATTGATCGTGGCCAGTTATATTTTTAAAGAAAAAGTAAAAACTTCTTTCCAGATCGTGCGCACGCAGATCGCCAAAATGAACGCTTTCTTGCAGGAGCGCATCACCGGCATGCGCATCGTGCAGATCTTTAATGCGGAAAAGCAGGAACTCGACAAATTCAGGGCGATCAACCGGGAGTATACCCAGGCCAACCTCGACGCTATTTTGTATTACGCGATTTTTTTTCCGGTGGTGGACATCATCGCCGCGGCTTCGCTGGGCCTCATGGTGTGGTGGGGCGCCCGCAATACGCTGGTTGAAGGCGGTATCACGCTGGGCGTACTGGTGGCGTTCCCGATTTATATCAATATGCTGTTTCGGCCTATCCGGATGCTCGCCGACAAGTTCAATACCCTGCAAATGGGACTGGTAGCCGCCGAGCGGGTGTTTTTGCTACTGGAAAAAACGGACAAGATTGAGGATTCCGGTCACCAGGCGCCGGCCAAGCTGCGCGGCGAAGTAGCATTCGACCACGTGTTTTTTGCCTACAACGACAAAGACTACGTGCTTCGGGATGTCAATTTCCGCATCAACCCCGGTGATACGCTGGCCATCGTGGGCAGCACGGGGTCGGGCAAATCGACGATCATCAACCTGCTCAACCGGTTTTACGATATCCAGGAAGGCCATATCCTGGTGGACGGCGTCGATATCCGCGAATACCAGTTGCAGGCGCTGCGCCGTCGCATAGCGATTGTATTACAGGACGTGTTTTTGTTTTCGGGTTCCGTTTTTGAAAATATTACGCTGCGCGATCCTGCCATTACGCGCGAGCAGGTAGAGTCGGCGGCGCGAATGATCGGCGCGCACGAATTTATCGCCAGGCTGCCCGGCGGCTATGACTATCAGGTTATGGAGCGCGGCGCTACGCTGTCGATGGGGCAGCGGCAACTCATCTCGTTTGTGAGGGCGCTCATCTTCGATCCCGACATCCTCATCCTCGACGAGGCTACTTCCTCTATCGACCCCGAATCGGAGTCGATTATCCAGTATGCTACCGAAAAACTGATCGCACGGCGCACGTCGATTATTATTGCCCATAGGCTTTCTACGGTGCGCAACGCCCGCAATATTCTCGTACTCGAAAAAGGCGAGGTGATAGAATTCGGCCCCCACGAGGAATTGCTAAAAATTCCCAACGGCCGCTATCGCGATTTGTATGAAATGCAATTTTTGCAAATGGCAGAAGGGTGAGGGAGAGAGTGAAAAAATTGGATGTATGAATTTGAACAGCTACAACCAACGGCTTATTGCCGTATTCGGCACCTTGGCACTGGTGGTATTAGCAGGGGCATTTGTGCTGGGTGCTATCAAAATTATCTCCAATTCATTTGATGGGAGAAATAACGCAGACACTTCCCTCCGAATAAATAGTGAACCGGGTAGCAAGGAAAAAGTACCGGCACAAACCGTCAGCTTCCTGATGCCCGTGCTCATCGACTCTATCAACAAAATATACCTCGTGCCGGTGAGCCAACTCAATGAGCCGGAGCTCGACAAAGACGACCAGAGCCTTTATGACTATACCGGCTATGGGGACGGTCGTTATTATAAGAAATACAAATTTGCAGGGTCATACAACAATATCATCGTATTCGACGAGCGAAGCGGGGCTAAAATGGCTATTTTTAAAGAAAAAATACACATCTCTTATTTCCAGAATGAACTGATAAACGGTAAAATTCAGATACTCACAATCAAAGGCGCCCGCCAGGATACCAACAAAGACGGCAAACTCAACGCCGATGATCTGGAGTCGTTTTTTGTCTATAACCTGGGCGAAAAAACCTTGAAAGAATATCGTGAAGAAGGAATGGGCTTGTCAGATTATCAAATTTTATTTGAATCCAACAAAATTGCCTTGTCGTTTATCAAAGACCTCAATAAATCCGGGGAAATTGATTATACAGAAGAACCGCAACTGCTCAAAATTCTCGACCTGGATACCGGCCTCCTACAAGACTTTGCCGACGACCCAATGCTGAATATGCTCAATCAGACGATCAATTGAGCAGGATGGCAAGCCTACCGCTCCGCATTTTCGGCATCAGACACCACGGCCCCGGCTCTGCGCGCAGACTTCTGCACGCGTTGGAGCACTACCAGCCCGATTGCCTGGTGCTGGAAGCCCCCGCCGATGCCCAGTCGGCCTGTGAGTTGTTGTCGCATATCGCGCTGACGCCGCCGGTGGCCTTGCTGATGTACAATGCCGACCAGATCAGACAGGCGCTGTATTTCCCCTTTGCCGATTTTTCGCCCGAATGGCAGGCGCTGCTGTGGGCGTACCGCCAGGGCACGGCCGTGCGGCTCATGGACCTGCCCGCCGCCCACCAACTGGCCATGGCCGACGACCAATCGGGAAATCAATTGGTATTGCCGTCCCCCACGGCCGCCGCCGACACCCTGCGCATCGCCGCCGACCCACTGGGCTACCTCGCGGCACTGGCTGGGTATAGCGATAGCGAAAGGTGGTGGGAAGCCACATTCGAACAACAACAAGACGATATCGCCCTTTTTGAAGGCATACAGGCCATGATGCGCGCCCTGCGCGAAGCCGTGGGTTCGCTCGACCACCCCCATCACTTGTTGCGCGAAGCCTATATGCGCAAGGTGATACGCCAGGCTATGGCCGACGGATTTAGCCGGATTGCCGTGGTGTGCGGCGCCTGGCACGGCCCGGTGCTGGAAGACGTGGCGAGCTACAAAACCTCGACCGATAACGCATTGCTAAAAGGATTGCCCAAGGTAAAAGTCAACGCCGCCTGGATACCCTGGAGTTATGACCGCCTGGCCTTGCAAAGCGGCTACGGCGCCGGCATCACCTCGCCCGCCTGGTACGAATTGATCTTCGACCATCACCGCGACGCCGTTATCCAATGGATGACCCGGGTAAGCTCGTTGATGCGCCACGAAGGCCTCGACGCCTCGCCCGCCCATGCCCTCGACGCTGTGCAACTGGCGCAATCGCTGGCTGCCATGCGCGGACTAGCCCTTCCAGGACTGGCTGAACTCGAAGAAGCCGCGCTTGCCGTCTTTTGCGGCGGCAACGATGCCCCCCTCGAACTCATCCGGCAGGCGTTGGTAGTGGGAAAAAAAGTAGGCATTATTCCTCCCGAAGTACCGGCCATACCTTTGCAGCGCGACCTCGAGCAACAACTCAAGACCGCCCGGCTCGCCAAATATTGGGGCGACACCGATGTACAATGGCTCAAAGCCACCGCCACGAACCCCCAGGGCGGCATCGACCTGCGCGAAGAAACCGATTTGCTGAAAAGCAAAATATTGCACCGGCTGCTTTTGCTGGGCATCGACTGGGGTGATCTGCAGGAAAACCCCGATACGGCGCTGGGCAGCTTTAAAGAATTCTGGAAACTGCGCTGGCGGCCCGATTTTGCCATTCAACTCATCGAAGCCGGCATGTGGGGCAATACAGTTTACGCGGCTGCCCTGGCGCATTTGTTGTACCAGGCCGAAGGGCCTATACACCTCCCGGAAGCTACCCGGCTGGTGCGCGACGCCCTGCGCGCCGACCTCCCCGAGATCATCGATCCGCTCATCAACCGCATGCAGGGGCTGGCGGCGCTTACCCGCGATGTATACTACTTACTGGAGAGCCTGCCCACCCTGGTGAGCGTAATTCAATACGGCGACGCCCGCCGCACCGACGTGTCGGCGATGCGGCTGCTCAGCGACGAGCTCATCCCGAGGGCTTGTCTGGGCCTGCCGGCCATTTGCAGCCAAATAGAAGAAGAGGTAGCCCGCGATTATTTTCGCATTTTCCTGGCCGTCAACCACGCCATCGGCGTATTACGCCACGACGAGCACACCGACTATTGGCAAACGGCTTTGCAGCAGGTGGCCATGCTGCCGGGAGCGCATCCCTTACTACAGGGTTTTGCCACCCGGCTGCTTTTCGACAAAGGCGTATGGTCGCTCGATTATACCGGTCAGCGCCTGCACTTTGCCCTTTCTTCGGGGCAGTCGGCCTTATATGTTGCTTATTGGATAGAAGGATTTTTGCACGGCAGCGGACTGCTATTGCTGCACCACCCCGGGTTGTGGCAGCTACTCGACGATTGGCTCTGCGAGTTGCCCTTGGATACATTCAACGAGATCCTGCCGCTCCTGCGGCGCACATTTTCGAACTTCTCCCCGCCTGAGCGGCAGAAGATGCTGCACCTGGCGCAGCATGGGGCGCCGGCGGGAGCAACTTCTGCTTCAGCACATGCAATGGATGAAGACCGGTTGGAGAAGGTGTTGACTACGGTAAGGGAACTTATGGGGTTTGGGAAGCCTTCCTCACCATCGTCAATATTGTAGCAATCGCCACCGTTTCTCCCGTTTCGTCGTATACATCCACCAGCCACTTGACGATGCCTTTGGGCACGTCGTTTTCATCGCGTTTTTCCTGGGCTATTTTTTCTTTTACGGTGAGTCGCACGCCGATCGTCATGCCGGGATAAACGGGTTTGGTGAAGCGGCATTCTTCGAGTCCGTAGTTGAGCATCACAGGGCCTTTGCGGGGCTCCACAAACATGCCGGCGGCTTTTGATAGCACCCAGTAGCCGTGGGCTACGCGGCGCTCAAAGGGTGTGCCTTCAAGCGAGGTGGCGTCCACGTGGGCGTAGAAGTTGTCGCCGCTCACGTTGGCAAAATTGGCGATGTCGGCTTCGGTGACGGTATGCTTGTGCGTCCACAGCGTTTCGCCGATTTCGAGATCCTCGAAGTGTTTTCGGAAAGGGTGGACGTCTTTTTCAATCTGTTTGCCGCCGTATTGGTATACGCCGGTGATGGCGCCGATATCGGTGGGGTGGCCCTGGATGGCGGTGCGCTGCAGGTAGTGTTTCACGCCGCGAATACCTCCCATCTCTTCGCCGCCACCCGCGCGCCCCGGGCCTCCGTGCACCAGCAGGGGCATGGGCGAGCCGTGGCCGGTGCTTTCCCGCCCGCTGTCGCGGTTGAGTACGAGGATGCGGCCGTGGTAGGCCGCTGCGCCCATCACGTACTCGCGGCTGATGCGATGGTCGTAGGTGCAAATGGTGCTCACCAGCGACCCCTTGCCCATGTTGGCGAGGGCGATGGCGCCCTCGAGGTCGCGGTAAGGCATGATCGTGCTGATGGGACCGAAGGCTTCTATGTGGTGTGTATCCTGGTTATGGAATGGATCGTCGTTGCGCAGCAGCACAGGTGGGAAAAAGGCGCCTTTGTCTTTTTGAGCGCCCACTACTTCGTATTGTTCGATATCGCCGTACACGACCTGTGAGCTGCGGGTAAGCTCTTCGAGGCGACGGCGCACCTCTTCCTGCTGGCCTTTGCTCACCAGCGCGCCCATGCGCACGCCTTCGGCCTGCGGGTCGCCCAGGGTGGTTTTGGCCAGTTCTTTGCGGAGGGCTGTTTGCACGTCCTCGACCAGGTTTTCGGGTACAAAAATGCGGCGGATGGCGGTGCATTTTTGCCCCGTTTTGGCGGTCATCTCGCGGCGTACCTCCTTGATAAACAGATCAAATTCGGGGGTGCCGGGCAGGGCGTCTTCGCCGAGTATGGCGGCGTTGAGGCTGTCGGCCTCCATGTTGAAAGGCACCGCGTTTTCGATGATCTGTGGAAGGGCTTTGAGCATTCGCCCCGTGGATGCGGAGCCGGTAAAGGTGACCACATCCTGCGAAGTCACCGGATCGAGAATGCCTATACCCGACCCGTTGATCAGCTGCAGGGCGCCCTCTGGAATAATGCCCGAAGCAATGATATCGCGCACCATAGCTTCGGCGAGGTAGGAGGTGATTTCGGAGGGTTTTACCACTGCCGGCACGCCCGCAAACAGATTCACCGACAACTTTTCGAGCATACCCCAAATGGGGAAGTTGAAGGCATTGATGTGGATAGCTACGCCGTGTTTGGGCACCATGATGTGGTGGCCGATAAACGTGCCTTCTTTGGATAGTTTAGCGGTTTCGCCGTCGACACAAAAAGGGCTGTCGGGAAATTTGCGGCGCAGGCTGGCGTAGGCAAACAAGGTGCCGATGCCGCCGTCGATATCTATCCAGCTATCGGCTTTGGTGGCGCCGGTCCAATAACTGATTTTGTAGTATTTGTCTTTGATCTCGTTGAGGTGCAAAGCCAGCGCCTTGAGCATGCGCCCACGCTCCTGGAAGGTCATTTTGCGCAAAGCGGCCCCCCCCACGCGTCGACCGTAATCCAATACTGCCGCATAGTCGATGCCTTCGCTGCCGCATGTGCCTATCCGTTCGCCGGTAATGGCGTTGAATTGGGGGATTCCTTCGCCCTCGTGGGGCGTCCATCTGCCGATGATATAGTTGTGCAGGTTCATGTACTTCGGGTTTATGAAGGTTTATGAGGGTTTATTTCCCCAGCCACAGCGCTCCAATGCCTGCTTCCCACAATTTTTTATTCAAGGCCGGGACAGACGTATTTAGCATGGCCTCTCCTTCTTGTTTTAATTTTTTCCAGGTTACATCCAGTTCTGCAATTCTATCCCGGGTGGGTTGGTTGACGAGGGGTATACCGCTTTCTGCGTGGTTGATCGCGAAAAGATAATTCGCGGTAAATTTATTGGGAAAATTTTCCACGTCGTCGTAGGCTTTGGATTTGCGCTGAATCATCTCTTCGTCCCAGGTTTTCATTTTTTTCACCAATTCCTGGGCTTCTTTTTTCAAGGCCTGGTGATTGTCGCCTTCTATTCCGGCGATAATAGCACTCAATTGCGTTTGTAATTTCATCAAATCGTTAACCATTTGATGCATGGTATTCACTTCCTTTTCAGCAGCCGTCATAAATTGGTGGTAGTCGGCGTAATCTTCCGCACGGAGGCCGTAGAGCGGATTTTCGAGTATTGCAAAGGTTGTCTTTAATTCCTGCGTTCCCACTTTCAGTTGCAGGGTATATTCCCCGGGGGAGGCTTTGTGGCCCTGGAAGCTGCCCTCGATATAGGCGAGTGGCGCGCCTTTGAGCATGGGGTAGCGCATATTCCATACAAACCGGTTTAATCCTTTCTTTTTGGGTATGGTGGGCTCTGCGCGGGGGCCGCCGGCATACGACTGGAAGGCGGGGTCGGCTTTTGAACTCAGGCGCCTCACCAGATTGCCGTTTTTATCGGTAATCGTGAGTTCAATATCGGTCGAATCCAGGGCTTCCGGCAAATGATAATAAATCACGACGCCGTTGGCGGGATTTACGCCTTGCAGCGGGTTGGCGCCTTTAAATTCGTCGTCATTGCCATTTAGCTCGCTGCCGTGGTTGGAAAGCATGGCCGCTTCCGGCTTGTAGAGTATTGCCTGCTCTTTTGCCGTTTTATACTGCCGGAGGAGGCCCATATCGTCTAATATCCAAAAGGCTCTTCCTGAGGTGGCCACGATCAGATCGTCGTGTTTGATCATTAAATCCTGGATGGGGGTAACGGGTAGGTTTAAATTGAATTTTTCCCAATTTTTTCCACCATTCCAGGAGAGGTAAAGCCCGGTTTCCGTGCCGGCAAAAAGGAGGTCTTTGCGCACGTTGTCTTCCCTCACTACCCGGGTATACGCGCCAAAGGGGATATTGCCGGTGATGTCGGTCCAGGTTTTTCCATAATCCGTGGTTTTCATCAGTTTGGGTGTATGGTCGTTAAATTTGTACCGCGTGGTGGCAATGTAAGCTGTGCCGGGGGCATGGGGTGAGACCTCGATGGCGTTGACCAGGCATTCCTGCAGCATCTTCGGCGTCACATTTGTCCATGATTTTCCGCCGTCTCTGGTCAGGTGTACGTATCCATCATCCGAGCCCACCCAAATGACGCCTTTTTCGAGGGGGGATTCCATGATATAGCTGATGGTGCCGTAATTCTCTGCGCCCACGGCTTCGTTGGTATAGGGGCCGCCGCCTTTGCCTTGTTTTTCTTTTTCATTTCGCGTCAGATCGGGAGATGCTTCTTCCCAGGTTTTGCCCATGTCTCTGGTGCGCAACATGACCTGAGCGCCGTGATAATAGGTATTGGGTTCGTGCTGCGACCAGATGATGGGCGCATTCCAATTGAAGCGGTATTTCATATCACTGGCATCCCTGCCGAGATATTGGATCGGGGCAGCCATGATGTTGGTGCCCGTAGCGGCTTTCATATCCATCACCTCAATGGTGCCCAGATAGCTGCCTCCCAGCACATAACGGGGATTATTGGGGTCAAAAGCCAGGAAAGCGCTCTCCCCGCCTGCCGAGGCGGTCCAACTGCTGCTGCTAATGTTATAAGAACCCAGTTCCATGGAAGCAATTGATACCGAGGTATTATCCTGTTGGCCGCCGTATATGCGGTAGGGGAATCCATTATCAACGTTAATGCGGTAAAATTGTCCGGTGGGCATATTGTCCTGCGTAGACCAGGAGGCCCCGTGGTTGAAACTGATGGCTGCACCGCCGTCGTTAGAGATGCACAAGTTTTTGGGGTTGTTGGGGTTGATCCAGAGGTCGTGGTAATCACCGTGGGTTCCGTCAATATTTTCCCAGGTTTTTCCGCCGTCAATCGAGCGCAAGGCGGGGGCGCTGAGCACGTATACGGTATTTTCGTCTTTCGGGTCGGCGAATACTTCAATGTAATACCAGGCGCGTTGCACCAGGCGGTTGTCTGAGCTGACCCTGCTCCAGGATTTGCCGGCATTGTGGGAAACGAATAGTCCTCCTTTTGCTTGTTCAGAATCGCTTTCAATTAAAGCATAGACTTTCTCGGAATTTGACGGACAGACGGCGATGGCCATTTTGCCTTTTTCTTTGGGCAATCCCTCCGTCATTTCTTTCCAGGTGGCGCCGCCGTCCATCGATTTGTACAGGCCGCTGCCCGGCCCCCCGCTGATTACCTTCCAGGGCAAGCGCTGGTGTTCCCACATAGCCGCGTAGAGTATATTGGGGTCTGTAGCGTCCATCGACAATTCTGCGCAACCGGTGCGGTCATTGACGTACAGCATCTTTTTCCAGGTAGCGCCGCCGTCCATCGATTTGAAAATACCCCGGTCGGGGTTATTTCCGTTGAGCTGGCCTTGTGCCGCCACGTAAACGACATCCGGATTTTTCGGATGGATAATTATTCTGGAAATCTGCTGCGTTTCTTTCAGTCCGATATGCTTCCAGGTCTTACCGGCATCGGTTGATTTATACACCCCGTCTCCGTAGGAGGTCATCACGCCGCGTGGGGCGTGTTCGCCCATACCCACGTACACCACATTTGGGTCACTGGCCGAAACGGCTACCGCGCCTACCGAGCCGGCGCCGAAAAAGCCGTCCGAAATATTTTTCCAGTGCTGGCCGGCGTCATCCGTTTTCCAAACGCCCCCGCCTGTCGTGCCCATATAATAAGTGAGGGGATCGCCAATGACGCCCGTGGCGCACACGGATCTTCCGCCCCGGAAAGGGCCGATATTTCTATATTTAAGCGGTTTGAAGTAATTGGAAAGTTCGGTTCCCTGGCCGAAAACAGCTATCAGGCTGCCCAGGGTAAGAAGGGTGGTAAGAAGCAGTCGTTGCATTTGTCGTGTTTTTGGGGAAAAGATAGGGAATATATTGGAAAGTTGTTCTCTGTTCTCGGTTGTCGGTTGTCGGTTCTCCGTTCTTTATCTTTGCTAATTAAACTTAACAGAGAACAGAGAACGGACAACCGAGAACCGACAACCGACAACCAAATTTTACTTCCTATTCAAACCAAATTTCCCTGCCAAATACCCCATAGGCAGATAGGCGGCTACCAAATCCAATACGTTAAACCAAACGGGAGAGGGGAGCATAAACACATTGGCGATGCCCCCTAGTAAGAAAAAGCCGGCTACGCCCAGTGCGAAATACATTTGGTGGCTTGCCGCAATTTTGGCGGCCACAAATGCGCCGACAAGAGAGCCGAGGGCATGCGCTAAAAACGGCATGATAAAATGCTTGGGCTCGAATAAAGGCAAGGCTGCTTTTAATCCTTCTGCCGTAGTGACATCGGCGCCGGCAGGGGGTGGAATGATAGACCCGCTAATCATAATAATGCCCATATTGACTAAGCTGCCCACTACTATGCCGGCGATCACGGCCAGGATGTTTTTGATAACAGGGTTCATGATGAATTGGTGTTTGTGGAAAATGGTGTTAATACGACTAAGCTTTATACCTTAGCAATTGCAATATACCACATTTTGTGTTTTTATTTAAATTTTAAACACATTTATTTTATTAAACATCAAACCTAAAAATCAAACATCAAACATCACCACACCATGATCAAATCAAAAATCATTGCCGCTTATGAGCAAATGGCCGATAAGTACAACGAACTAATCGAGCACAAGCCGCACAACGCCTACTACGACAGGCCCAATACCCTTGCGCTGCTGCCCGATATTGCAGGCAAGGCTATCCTCGACGCAGCCTGCGGCCCCGGCAAATACGCCGAAATACTGATAGCTGACGGCGCCGAAGTGACCGGTTTTGATATCAGTCCGCGCATGGTGGAATTGGCGATAAGCCGCAACAAGGGACAAGGCACGTTTTTTGTACACGATTTTTCAACGCCTCTCCACACACTTAGCGATGCTTCTTTTGATGTTGTGCTTTGCGCGCTGGCCTTGCACTACTTAGCGGACTGGACATTGACCATGCAGGAATTTAACCGGGTGCTAAAACCGGGGGGCTGCCTTGTGATTTCGATTGAACATCCTTTTTTTGAGTATAATTTTTTTGAATCAAAAAAATATTTTGAAGTCGAACACGTCAAATGCACCTGGAAGGGATTTGGCCAGCCTGTTGAAGTGAACAGCTTTAGAAGGCCCTTACAGGAGTGTATCGCGCCAATAACGGAAAATGGGTTTTATATCGATAAACTGGTAGAACCCAGGCCTGTACCCGAATTTGAAAAATACGACCCCAGACATTACAAAGAGTTAAATGAATTTCCGTCTTTTATGTGCATAAGAGCAGTAAAAAGGTAATCAAAACATATCAGCATGCGCGCATTTAAATCCTGTTTGGTCTTTTTACTTGTATTTTTCGCTTGTATGAAAGCCAACGGCCAGCTCCAAATCATGACCTACAATCTCCGCTTCGACAACCCGGGCGATAAAGAAAATGCATGGACGGGAAGGCGAGAGGAGGTCGTGCAATTGCTCGACTATTACGCCCCTGATTTCTTCGGCACACAGGAGGGGTTGTACAGCCAGATCGACTATATCCTCAAAAACCTCCCTAATTACGACTTTACGGGTATTGGCCGGGACGGCGGTACTCAAAAAGGCGAATACAGCGCCCTGTTTTACGACAAAACAAAATTTGACCTGATCAAAACCGCCACCTTCTGGCTGTCGGAAAGCCAGGACACCGCTTCGGTGGGCTGGGATGCCGCCCTGACCAGAATATGCACCTACGGCGCTTTTCAGAGCAAAGCGAGCGGTGATACGCTGTACGTATTTAACGCCCATTTCGACCATATCGGCAAGCTGGCCCGCGAGATGTCGGCTAAGTTGATCCTGAAAAAAATAGAAGAATTCGGCTTGTCCGACAAAAAAGTAATCGTCATGGGCGATTTCAACAGCACGCCCGAAACGGCGCCCATCCAGGCCCTGCGCGAAAAATTGGACGACGCCCTCGCTATTTCCCGCAAACCGCTATACGGTCCGCCGGGTACTTTCAATGCCTTTGACCATCAAATCATTCCGCAGGACCGGATCGATTATATTTTTGTCAAAAACTGGAAAGTGCTGCGTTACCGGCATATCAACGACAAGCGCCGCAACGGGCTCTGTGTTTCTGATCATTTGCCGGTGTTGGCGGAGATGGAGTGAGGTTTTTTTCACCACAGAGGACACAGAGTTACACAGAGGTTTCACAGAGCAAGCATTTCCATGACGCTGTGTGAGGTATCCCTCCCTCACTCCCTCTCACCCTCCCTCACTCTCCTCCAAGTCGCATACAGCGCCTCCTGCGGCGGCAGGTCGGCGGGGATTTCGCGGAGGGGGTCGCAGGGGCGCCAGTGGTCGTGCATTTCCTGGGGCAGGGTTTGGTAAAGCTGCGTACCTTTTGTCTTCCACTCTATCATCTCGTCGGTCACCGTTTTGATGATGCGGCCCGGGTTGCCCACCACCATGCTGCGGGTGGGGATGTTCTCGCCGGCTTTGATAAAACACAAAGCCCCCACAATGCATTCATCGCCGAGGTCGACTTCGTCCATGATCACACTGTTCATGCCCACCAGGCAATTGCGGCCGATAGTAGCGCCGTGGATGATAGCCCCGTGGCCGATGTGGGCGCCGGCTTTGAGCAGCACGGTGACCCCCGGAAACATGTGGATGGTGCAGTTTTCCTGCACATTACAGCCGTCTTCGATGACGATATGCCCCCAGTCGCCGCGGATGGCGGCGCCGGGCCCCACGTATACGTCTTTGCCGATGTAAACGTGCCCGGTGACCGTCGCCTGCGGATGAATGAATGCGCTTTGGTGGATAACGGGTTTAAAGCCTTTGAATTCGTAGATCATAGTTTTACAACATATTTTCGCTGACAAGTGTATCTTTTTAGAGTGCTTTGCAATATACAAAGAAGACGAAAATCAGTTTTGGCAAATTTCAACTGGGTATATCACAACGATGCGGGTAGCCGCTATGTGGTGGGGGTATTTCACGGCGATAATACCGGCCACCTGATGGTGTATTGCAATATGCGCATCGTGCTGATCGACTTCAACGTGCTGCAATCGGCCAATTATTCTTTTTTTATTGAAGACGAGCTGTGCGAGATGGTCATCACGCGAAAGCCGGACCGGTTTGAGTACGATTTTCGCGTGAACCGGGATGTAGATACGCCGCAAAACCGCGAGTGGCGCGCCCGCGCAAGGAGTAATAAAATCAAAGCCTGGCTGCTGGTGGGCAGTTTTGTGACGGTGCTTGTCCTTGTGGTGGGCTGGCTGCTATATCGGCAATACCACCCAAAGGATAAGCTGGATGAATTGCTGAGCGGGCCCCATGCCGGCGAGACCGTTGCCCGGGTATTTGTGGAAGCCCGACGACCCGATTCGCTGACGATCCGCTATGCATTTGTGGCCAACAGCATGGTCTTTGAAGAAAAAGGCCGCCAGCCCGCGCTCGCCCTGGGTAACGGCCTGCCCCTCGAGTCGGGCGACGAGTTTGCGGTGCGCTATGCCGCCAGCCAGCCCTTTGTAAATCGCATTTATTTCGACAAGCCGACAATTGCTCAAGTACAGCGCTACCGCGACCGCGCGGCGGCCAGGCATTTGTCGCTTAATCCCGATATCACCGAATCCCGCGCCCGCTGCCTCGTTGAAATTGCCTTCGACCTCAAAGGCCTCAGCGGCCTCGCCGATATCTATTTCCAGGATGTTGATCCGCAGAAAAATCCTATGCACAACGAGCAAACGTATAAGCGCTTGGTGCGCGATGAGCCTTTCCGGCAAGCAGTGGAGGGGAGGTGTTTGTAAGGGCGGTCGGCGGTCGGTAATGATATTTTTTTTAGTTTTGATTTGAATATTGAAAAATAACATTTCACCATGTTCCCGTATAATAAAATCATCAAAAACGGCTATGTTATTCAAAATTCACAGCCACAACATGCCAAGGGATTAGAGGCCTTACAACGGAAAGTTTTTCCTACGCTTTCTCCCAGCGAGATCATGACCGCTGCGCATTATTTAAAACACATACAGGTTTTTCCGGAAGGCCAGTTTGTTGTGCTCGACGGCGAAAAAGTAATCGGTATGAGTACGACGATGCGCTACCACCTTTCCTACGAGCCGCATACTTTTCTCGATATTTCCGATAACCTGTGGATCGAAGGCACCCACGAGCCCGGTGGCGACTGGCTCTACGGCCTCGACGTGGGCGTCGATCCGGATTACCGCAGCCAGGGCATCGCCCGCGAAATCTACCGCGCCCGCCAGGAAGTGGCCCGGTATTTCGGCCTCAAAGGGCAGATTACGGTCGGTATGATGAACGGCTACGGCAAAGTGGAAGACGAATTTACCGTGGAGGAGTATTTTGATAAATTAATGAATAGGGACATAATCGACCCTACGGTTTCGGCACAACAGAAATTGGGATTTAAAATAATCTCTTTAATTGCCGATTATCTCGACGACCCCACTTGCGGCAACGCCGGCGTGTTGATGACGATGGAGGCGGCGCATGAAGTATGATTGTTTTTTCACCGCGTCAAAATAACGCTCTGTGTGACTCTGTGAAACTCCGTTTAACTCTGTGGTAAAATTTCTCAGCAATGTTCTACAACGCCGTATAATGAGTCGTAAAATTATTTTTTTTACAATTTCGATATTGATATTTTTTTCTTGCCGGCAAAAAGAAAAAAATAGCGAAACATTGCGCGCTCCCGCCGAATTTGAGCCACAACAAGCCGTATGGCTCATGTACCCGCAATCCGACCACGTAGAGGAATATTCAAATGTGGAGGTAACCGCTGAAATTATCCGCCAATTATTACCCCATGTGCGCGTAAAATTGGTAGTGGCCAATGATAGTTTATTGACATTGGCAAAAAAAACACTGCCATCTGATTTTATTAAAAATACCAATTTTGAATTAATAAAAATACCCTACAATGAATATTGGGCCCGGGATATGGGTCCGGCATTTATTATTAAAAATAAAAAGTTAGCCGTCGCCGATTTTCAATTTAATACCTGGGGTTATTACGATACGCTGGCCGCTTATGCGCAATTAGATGAAAAGTTAGACGAGCGGGTAGCGGCTATTATGAACATCAACACCATTCCAACTTCCCTCATCAGTGAAGGCGGCGGCCACGAGTCGAACGGCAAAGGAACGCTGATGCTCGTGGAAGCCGTGGAAATGGGCAGAAATCCAGGGTTGACCAAAGCCCAAATCGAAGCGGAATACACCCGGACACTTGGCGCCACCCATTTTATATGGTTGAAGCAGGGCGTCCACGAAGACGACCACACCCACCTGGGCGCCATCGACGCGCCTGGCGGCGTGAAAGCGTATACCGTGCTGACCACGAACGGCCATGTAGACGAGTTTGCCCGCTTTGCCGACGCGCAGACGATTCTACTCGCAGAGATCGACAGCACCGACCTCGCCGACGATCCCATTGCCCGGGAAAACCACCGCCGCATCGCCGAAAACCTGCGCATCCTAGAGGCCGCCCGCGATCAGGACGGCAAGCCTTTCCGCATTGTGCGAATGCCCATGCCCAAAACCATCTTGTGGAAAATGCAGCCCGGAGATCCTGTGTATCAGTTGATCAGTGAAATGGAATTTGAAGATGGACATACATTCCCGCAAGGTCAGGAAATCGACGTGGTGGCCGCGGCCAGTTATCTCAATTTTCTGATTTCGAATGGAATCGTCATCGGCCAAAAATACTGGCGGGAAGGCCTCGACCCCGAAATAAAAGAAAGAGACGAAGCCGCCCGGCGTATCTTGCAACAGGTTTTTCCGGATAGAAAAATCGTCATGCTCGACGCCCTGCCGGTCAACTGGGGCGGCGGGGGCATCCATTGTATTACCATCCACGAGCCCAAAATATAAGCCATGACCCACCAGGGACTCCTCTGCCTTATTCCGACCTTGGTTGTGCTGGTCCTGTCGGTCTTGTCGCGGCGCACCTTCGAGTCGCTGGTAGCTTCCTGTGTGGCCGGCTTCATCCTGCTTAATGGCTGGGGCTTTTTCGGGGGGCTTACCACTGCTATGACCAAAGTCATGCAAGACCCCACTATCGGTTGGATTATTATCGTTTGCGGTTCGTTCGGCTCTTTGATCCACATGCTGGTAAAAGCGGGAGGCGCCCAGGCTTTTGGAAATTATGTAATCCGCTTCGTCAAGTCGCGGCGCTCGGCCCTGATCACTACCTGGCTGATGGGGCTCGTCATTTTTATCGACGACTACCTCAATGCCCTGGTGGTGGGCAGTTCGATGAAAAAAGTGACCGACAAATTCTGTATTAGCAGAGAAATGCTGGCCTATGTGGTCGATTCTACCGCTGCTCCGGTATGCGTGTTGGTGCCGCTGTCGACCTGGGCGGTATACGTGGCGGGATTATTGGAGAGTACGGGCGTGGCGGCAAAAGGAGAGGGGCTGCAGGCTTATATCCAGACTATTCCCTATATCGCTTATGGGTGGACGGCCATGCTATTAGTGCCTGTTGTGGCTTTTGGCTGGATACCGGCGCTCGGCGCCATGCGCGCTGCTGAACGACGGGCGGGGGCCGGACAAACCATTCCGCCTCATTCTGAAGGGATGGGAATACCCGAACACGACAACATCACAAACCCCTATCCCCGCCTGGTGCATTTTGCGCTGCCTTTGGCCGTGCTATTGGGCGCTACCATCGCATTAAAAGCGGATGCGCTCAAAGGGGTGTTGATCGCGGTAGTATTCACCGTTATTTATTTTCATTTTGCCAAAGTGGCCAACTGGAAAAAGTCGGTCGACGACGTATTCGACGGGTTTAAAACCATGTTATACCCCCTTGCGCTCATCGTCATGTCGTTTGTGTTAAAAGAAGCCAACGACAGGCTGGGCCTCACGCAATTCGTCATCGAAAAAGTATCGCCCTGGATGGACAGCCGCTATTTGCCGGTTATCACGTTCCTGTCGCTAAGTTTGATTTCCTTTACTACGGCTTCACTATGGGGTATGTACGCCATCGCGTTGCCCATTGTGGTGCCGCTGGCGCAGCAGTTGGGCGTGGATACCTGGCTGGCGGTGGGGGCGGTAGTGAGCGCCGGCGCCTTCGGCTCTCATGCCTGTTTTTACAGCGATGCCACTATTTTATCGGCCACGGCCTGCGGCTGCAATAATATTCAACACGCCGTGACGCAGTTGCCCTATACTTTGCTGGCGGCGACAGCAGCAGCGGGCATTTTTCTTTTATTGGGTTTATAAAAAATTACTGCCGATCATATTTTAATAGTGAGTAATAAATTTCAAACCTTTACCCCTAAAAAAAACCTGTCACCCTGTCACCTTGTCACCCATAAATCATAAAAAATGACCTATATACAACTTCACACCCCCATACCCGGTCCCAAAAGCCGGGAAATCCTCTCTCGCCGGGCGGCCAACATGCCTGCCGGACTGGCTAAATCTACCGAAATAGTGGTAGAAAAAGCCAAAGGCGCCCTGGTTTGGGATGTCGACGGCAACCGGCTGATCGACTTTGCTGGAGGTATCGGCATGATCAACGCGGGGCACCGGCCTGCCCAGGTGGTCAAAGCCGCCAAACAACAACTCGATAAGTGCATCCACGCCTGCACGCTGGTGACCACCAACGAGCCGGCAGTGGAATTATGCGAACTGCTTAACCAACTCACGCCGGGCAATTTTCCGAAGAAAACCCTGCTGTCCAACTCCGGCGCCGAAGCCGTGGAAAACGCCGTCAACATCGCCAAATACTACACCAAACGCCCGGCTATCATCGTCTTTGAAGGGGGCTACCATGGTCGCACCCTGCTCACCATGAGCATGACGAGCAAATATTCGTTGTTCAAAAAAGGCTACGGCTCGTTTATGTCGGAAATATACCGCCTGCCGGCGCCCAATATGTACCGGCCGTTTCAGGGGATGAGCAAAGAACAATACCTGCAGCATAGTATCAATCAGCTCGACCACGCTTTTATCGCACAGGTAGATCCTTCGGCGGTGGCGGCCATCGTAGTAGAACCCGTGCAAGGCGAAGGCGGCTTTGTGCCTATGCCGACCGCCTTTTTACAAAAAATAAGAAACCTGTGCGACCAGCACGGCATCCTCCTGATTGCCGACGAAATCCAGTCGGGTTTTGGCCGCACCGGCAAGTTGTTTGCCATGGAACACCACGGTATCGTACCCGATATGATTTGCATGGCTAAATCGATGGCCGCGGGACTGCCCATCAGCGCCGTCACCGGTAGGGCAGAGGTGATGGATACGCCCCACCCCGGCGCCATTGGCGGCACTTACGGCGGTAGCCCGGTAGTGAGCGCCGCAGCGATCGAAACCATCAAACTCATCAGCGATCCCAAATTCCTGAAGCGCGCCGCGCAAATCGGAGAGATGATCCGCAGAACGCTCGAAGGCTGGAAAAAACGCTATCCCCTGGTGGGCGACGTGCGCGGACTAGGCGGCATGCGGCTCGTGGAATTCGTCAAAGAACCCGGCACTAAAACCCCCGACCCCGACCTCACGCTGGAGATCCTGCGCGACGCCGTATCACACGGCATCATTCTGATCAGGGCGGGTTTGTATTCCAATTGTATCCGCCTGCTGCCGCCGTTTGCCATCACCAACGAGCAATTGCGCGAAGGACTGAGGGTATTGGAAGGGGCGATTGAAAGGGCGCATGAAAGGAGGTAAGACTATACGACTGTACGACTATACGACTATACGACAATGAGGCTATATTACAACGGCGATATCAGGACTATGGCCCGGACGAACCCGCAGCCCCAGGCCCTTGCTGTGCGCGACGGCAAAATACTGGCCACCGGTACCTTGGACGAGCTGCGCCCCCTCGCCGGTTCTCATACGGAATGGGTAGACTTACAGGGCAAAACCCTGCTGCCCGGCTTTTTCGACGCTCACATGCACCTGTGGAAAGTCGGTGACCTGCTCACCTTCAACCTCGACTTGCGCGGCGTGGCAAGTATAGCCGAGATACAAGACAAACTGCTCGATTTTTGTAACAAAAATAACCACCTCAGCTGGATCAGGGCGCGGGGCTTCAATGAGGCATCGCTTAAAGAAGGCCGCCTGCCCACCCGACAGGATATCGACAAAGTCATACGCGATAAACCCGTTTTTTTACAGCGCACCTGCGCCCATATTTCCTGTGTCAATAGCAAAGCCCTCGAAATTTGTGGCATCACCGCAGCCACGCCTGTGCCCTTTGGAGGCGAAATCCGCCTCGCTCCTGACGGCGAGCCTTCGGGCATCCTGTGCGAAACCGCTCAGGGATTAGCCATGCGGCATTTTCCCCCCATCACCGAAGCCGACTACGAAACCATGATCCTCGCCGGCTGCCGCGAATTGATGCGGCACGGCATCACTGCCGTCACCGACCCTGCCGTCATGCCCGATCTACTGGAAGTATACAAAAAAATGGACCGCGAAGGCCGCCTGCCCATGCGCATCCACGCCATTCCTATTATGTTGCCCGATGGCGGCGACGAACCCCTGCCCTTGCCCGAACTTTACGCCTCCGACAGGTTAGTAATCAACACCGTCAAATTTTTTGCCGACGGCGGCCTCAGCGGCCAAACCGCCGCCCTCAGCCGCCCCTACAAAATTTCGCCCCCTCTCCCCCTCCCCCCCTCCCCCCCTCCCAACAAAGGCATCCTCCGCCTCCAATACGCCCAATACCTGCAATTGGCCCGGGAGGCACAGGATCGCGGTTTTCAGGTGGCCACCCACGCCATCGGCGATGAAGCCATAGGTTTTGTATTAGATGTATACGAACAATTGAAGCGCGAAAACCCGGGGGCGCCGCGGCACCGCATCGAACACCTCGGCCTGCCGAATGAGCACCACAAAAACCAGATAGAAGACCTCGGCGTACACGTCGTCACCCAACCCATCTTCCTCACGGAATTAGGCCGCAATTTCCGCCAATACCTTGATGACGAGTTCTTGCAGCAATGCTATCCCGTGCGTTCCCTGCTCGACAGGGGTATCAACGTCGCCTTTTCCACCGATGCGCCGGTAGTCAGAGACCTCCGCCCGCTGGCATGCATTGCCGCCGCCATCAGCCGCAAAGACGCCGACGGCATTGAAATAGCCCCCCACGAGGCCGTCACGATGCAGGAAGCCCTGTACTGCTACACCGCAGGCAGCGCCCTCGCCAACCGGGTATTTGACAAGGTGGGCAGCCTGGAGCCGGGGAAAAATGCGGAGATGGTGATGCTCAGCGGAGCGCCGTGGGAATGTGCTGATTTGCTTATTTGCTGATCTCGAAGCGAGTTCGGGACAAGTTGTGCGGATAGTCGTAAGTGTTTTGAATAGGATTTGTAAGGTGTGTAATGCCCCAAAAAGCCCCAAATAAGTTCTTTTTAATGAAACAAAAAATCCTTAGCTTGCTTTGAAACAAAAAACGCGGAAACAGGAAAAAACAGTGCTGGAATGACAGAAGAACAAGGCAAAATAATTATCTACAATACTGCAGACGGCAAGGCCAATGTAACGCTTTATGCCAAAGACGGCATGGTGTGGATGAACCAAAATCAGCTTGCTTTACTTTTTGACACCTCGAAACAAAACATAGGCCAGCATATAGCTAATATACTGGAAGAAAAAGAGTTAGATGCAAATTCAGTTGTAAAGAATTACTTTACAACTGCCACTGATGGCAAACTTTATGAAGTCGCCTTCTATACCCTGGACATGATTCTGGCCATTGGTTTTCGGGTGCGGAGCAAACGCGGCACCCAATTCAGGATACGCCCTATTTGATCAAAAAAGGAAAACCCTCGAAGCCCAGGACGCCGATGCCCAGGATTGGGAGGGAGAGAAGGATACAAATTCGCTGGATTTGGATGCATTAATAGCCTTGGAAGAACGAATTAAAAAGGGAAAAGAATAATATGATGCCGGTATTCAAAACCAATGCTGTGATCTTGTACATCTATTAATCATGAAATCATGTTCAGACAATAATGTATGAGCATAGTGAGCTAATCAAAAAAACGGAGTCACACCAAGCAAATCCTACTCAGTGTAACTCCGTTTTACTCCGTCTAACTCTGCGGTAAAATATCAAGGCAAATATTATTGCACCACAAGCCGCAACGCCTCTGTCCCCTCATCCGTCGTCAACGTACACAAATACGTACCCTTCGCCAGACTGCCGGACGGCAGCGTGGCTTCATAGTCGCCGGCGTATTGATAATCATCGGTAAGCGTATACAAGGCCTGGCCGGTGAGGTCGAATACGCGTAGCGTCACTTGTGCGTCGTTAGACAGGTGGTAGCGGATGGTCGTCGTGGCGCTGAAGGGGTTGGGCGCGGCGCTCAGTCGGCCCGGTTGTGGCTGGGCGATAGACTGTGCCGGCTTCGACACCTTCTCCGGCGTCTGCTCGGGGCGCTGCCAGGTTTCTTTGGGATGTACGGCATCGAGGGCTTCACCTTCGCTGCTGCGCGATTCCACATCGCTCAGGGCGCTGCCGCCACCGCAATCGAAATTGCGGGCGATGAAGTTGGCGCCGCCGTTCACTGTAAAGCCATCGGTAAGAATCACCTCGTCGCCGCCGTTGTACACCACGTAGGTCACACCGCCGGTGATGAGGCGGTTGGAGGTGACCGTGTTGTCGGCGTAATACGTGGGGGCGCCGATGGTAACGTCGTGATTGACTACGATATCGGGGATGCACTTGGGCGCCAGCCAGTCGTTGAGGCGGCGCTGGGCATTGTCGCCGATCCAGGAAACCGAGAAACGGCCGTAATATTTTTCCGGATTGACGCATATACCGCTGCCGCCATGTAGTTGACCTATGACGCGGTGGTTGGGGTCATAGAGCGGGGAACCCGACGAACCCCCTTGCGTACCGCCCACGTCGTAATATACCGCCCAGTGGCTATTGGCTGCGGAGGTAGAGCCATCAGTCCAACTAATACTGCTTCCAAAGCTGGAAATTTGGTCATTATCAATAGAAATCTTTTTGACGTCACCGTCGGGGTGGTGGATGCCTACGCCGCCGCCACTGGGCGGATTGCCGGTGTCCCAGCCGTTGTAGAGCAGACCTAAGCCGGCGTCGATCCAGGGATCTTCGGTGAGTCGGAACAAAGCGAAGTCGGAGCCTCCATTGTTAGCTACGAGGATGGCGCCGGTGGTAGACTGAAAACTGGGTTCATCAAGCGGATTGACACAGTCCGGACTTTCGTAGTTCCAATAAAACGTCCAGTTAGCGGCGTTTGGGTTGGTAACCGCATCTTGGGTAGCGGTCAGGCAATGGTCGGCAGTCAGGAAATACGGCGTATAATCGACGGTAGTGTTGTTGAGCAAAGAGCCTGTGCACCACCGTGTGCCTCCTACCAAAATCATAGCCACGCTTGTTTTTTCCAACTGCCAGTTATCACCTTCCGAGCAATTGATGTTTACATGGCAACTTTCAGAAGTGCCGAATTCTTTTTCTTCGCCCGGTAGTTTGATATGCCGGTAACCGTGCACAACTTTCGCAATAGATATTTCACCGGGATATTCCGCGTCTTGCGGTTCGTAGTATTCCAGCGTAATCATTTCGCCGTAAACCAGGCCCGTGGCGTAGCCGATACTCTTGCCACGCTGCGAGTTGTTATTGCGCGAGGTAAAGCCGCCGATGACGTGTGTGCGGTCGGCATTGTAGATATACAATGTGGCGCCGGCGGGCAGCCAGAAGGCGTCGTAAAGCAGGTTGATCGAGCGGGCGCCCGGGCAGTGGATGCTGAGGCGCCACAGGCGGTCGCCGTTGGGCAAGGTTTCCCAGGCGCCCGAGTTGTCGAGGGAAAAACCTGCGTCGAGCGGGTAGCCGAATCGCGGCGGGCGGCCGGCTTCGTCGTCAGTCTGGTCTTCACGCTCGATGGCGGTCATGTTCAGTGGCGGCATGACCTCCACCGGTATGCGTTGGGTTGAAAAAGCCTTGTCGAAGCTGTAGGGGGTACCGCCGATGTTGATTTGCGCTTCGGCGGCGCACCAGCCCATAGCTACCAGGAGCAAGGCGTATAATAAACGTTTCATAATAGCCTTTTTAGGAGTTGAAAAAATAGGGCTGCCGGTTGCCCGGCAACCTTATACAATACATTAACGCGGCTTATTTTTCGAGACCTTCGACGCGCTGCTGCAACTGGTTGATGAGTTGTATGGCTTGTTGCAACTGGGCTTGCAGTTCTTCGTTGCGCTTATTGACGTCGATAGTATGGAGGGTGAGTTCTTCAACTTTTTCTACCAGTCGGCGCTGCATATCGCCTACCTGGAAACCGCCTTCGGCTTCTACTTCGGCGGCGCTGGGCATGCCGGGCAGGTGGCCTTTTTCGGCTATGAATTGCTCCACTTCTTTCAGGCTCATCAAGTTGTGAGCGTCGGTGAAGACGTAGTCGGGCCAGGCAGCTGAGTTGCGCACGCGCAATTCTTCGCAGATGATGCCGCCGTCAACGGCCAGTTTATAAGCTGCGGGGATTTCGGAGGCCAGTACGCCTACGCCTACTTTTTCGTTCATCAGGTCAACGACCAGCGTTTCGGAGCCGGCGCCGCCTACGTACACGTTGCGCGTGTTTTTCAAGCCGGGGGTGTTTCTGGCGTTGTAACCGCTGATGTATACTGCATTGGGATCCCAACCCTGATAGGTGCCGATGAGGTCGAAATCCTGGTCCAGGGTGTTGCGGCTATGCACTACGGCGTCGTAGCCGTATACTTTTGCGGAGCCTTGTACTTCCAGTTTGTCGGTCGGCGTAGCTACCTGACCCAGGATCACGTGGCCGCCGAAGCTGGCGACTTGCACATTGCCGGTATTGGCGTGGAGGTAGAGGTCGCCGCCGTTGGCGTTGAGGTCGAGTTCGTTGCCGTCGGTACGCATCTCGATAAAGCGGTTGTCATCGCCAGGCGTAGAAAGGCGCAGGCGGTTGCCTACTGCGTGTACCGAGACGGCCGGCGTGCTTGTGCCGATGCCGAATTTGCCACCCAGCGTTTGGAAATAACTCGACTGGCCGTTGAGGCCGATGCGGGCGTCGAGTAGTCCGCTGCCGTCGGGGCGGAAGAAATTCACACTGCCGCCGCCGGTCGTGGTCGTAAAGCGGAAGAAATTGAGGTTGGCAGCAGCCGTACTTGCTCCGGGTTGGGGGCTGAGGTCAAAATCGGTGGCACTGTGGTCGCTGAAGAGTCGGAAAGAGGTGGTAGAAGCGGCGCCGTCGATCAGTTCGAGGAAGTGGTTGCTGGTAGTGCGTTCGATTTGTACTTTGCCGCGGCCTACTTTGAGCATGGCGTCGGGGTCGGATACGAGGTTTACCCCGATGCCGATCTGGCGGGTAAGGGGGTCGAAATACAGCGTGTTGCCGTTAATATCCATGTTGGGGAATTGCGCCAGCAGTGCGTTGGCAAAGCTCATCAAGGCGCATACAAGAAGAAGTGTTACTTTTCTCATAGTAAAAAAGGTTTTTTGGTAAAAAATGTTTGTTAGGAATACCCTTAGCGGGTTTACTGGGGTATATGACCGGAGGGGGTGGAAAATTACATGGGGGAGGAAAAAAATTGCGGCAATAAAAAATTATTTGTAATTTGCATGCAAAATGCATGAATTATGCCAACACTGCAAGTTAGAAACCTACCACAAAAGCTATACGATAAGCTTGTAGCGGTAGCGAAAACGGAGAGACGAAGTTTATCTCAGCAAACCATTATTATGCTTGAAGAAGCGCTAGCTTTGGAGGAATCTCGTCAAAGAAGGGCTGAGGCACTTGAAAGGCTTGCCGGTCGCATATATGCGCCGGGTATGGATCCGGTTGAATTGGTAAGAAGTGATCGGGATCGTTAACCAGCTTCATATGAGATTAGTAATAGATACCAACGCAGCAATTGAGATTGTTCTCGGAAGGCCGAATATGCCGGCTTTTCGGGAATTATTAAATCAAGCTGAGGAAGTAATCGCTCCTGAACTACTCCAAATAGAATCAGGGAATGTGCTTTGGAAACTCCATCGCCATGGGATTATTCCGAATAATGATATCTTTCCAATTCTTCAAGATATTGAAGCTATTGTTGACAAATGGTATTTTTTTCAACAACTAAAACCATTTGCAATGCCTTTAGCAGTAGAATATCAAATTTCGGTATACGACTCATGCTATCTAAGCCTTGCTAAGATTGAAAATGCAGCTTTGCTGACTTTAGACAAAAAATTGCAAGAGGCAACGATAAAAATTGGTGTAGAATTAGCACATTCCTCATAGTATGATGATACTTGAAGTCATACCCTCGGGCTTATTTTCTGTTTTTAACCAAAAAATAGATTTCAACCCCTTAGAAGCGCTTACTATTAAGTCAAAAGAGGAGCTTCCTGTCGACTATTTTCAATTTTACAATAGCATTTCGTCTGTGTATTCTTCAAAAATTGAAGGGGAAAATATCGATTACGATAGTTATTTTAAGTATAAATTTTTAAATATAAAATACCAGCCTGATTATACAAAAAGAGCCGACGACCTGTACGAGGCTTATCTTTTTATTTTAACAAATAAACTAACAGAAAAAAATGTATTGCATGCACACGATATTTTGAGCAAAAATTTATTACCGGCAAGCGAAAGAGGTAAACTGCGTACTAATCCGATGTTTGTTATCAATGAAGCGGACCGTATTGAATATGTGGCCGCCGAACCCTATTTGGTAAATAAGGAGTGGCTTCGGTTTTTTAATGATATCGATTTGTTGTTGTCTAATGACTTGACTGTAAATGAAGTATTCTATTATGCTGCTATGATTCATTTGGTATTTGTAAAAATACACCCTTTTCAAGATGGGAATGGAAGGACTGCCAGGTTGTTGGAAAAATGGTTTTTATTGGAAAAATTGGGAGAGAAAGCCGTGTCAGTGGAGCTCGAAAAAAATTATTATGTAAATAGAGTCGATTACTATAATAATATCAGAAAAATTGGATTGACCTACGAGGAACTGGATTACGAAAAAGCGTTAGATTTTGCGCTGATGACGATATCGAGTATACAATAGCAATAATTAATCGACCAAAATAATTACAACTCAATCAACTTATACTCCAGCGCAAACCTCACCATTGCCGCCGTATTTTTTACATTAAATTTGGCCAATAAATTTTTGCGGTGACTATCCACAGTGAGAATACTGATAAACAGTTTATCGGCAATTTCCTGGTTGGTCAGTCCGTCGGCGATGAGTTGCAGCACTTCTTTTTCGCGCGCAGTGAGCAAGGGCAAAGCCGGTCGCTCGGGCGCCGGCTTGGTGAGCACGGCGGCTACTTCCATGCTCATATACATCCTGCCTTGCCGGGAAGTGGCAATAGCGTCTTCTAATTCTTCTTTAGTGGCATTTTTGAGCAAATAACCCGAAGCGCCAGCTTCGATCATGCGGGTGATGTAGCTGCGTTCTTTAAAGGTACTCAATCCCAGTATTTTCAGGTCGGGATAATCTTTTTTCAGCAAACCACACAGGTCGATACCGTTCATATCCGGCAGGTTGATATCGACTAAGGCGACATCGGCTGGCAGGGATTTAAGTTGGGCCAGCGCGCTATATCCGTCGTGTGCCGAGCCGCATACCACGGCGGTTTCTGAATTTGCCAACAGGGCTTTGATGCCTTCTACCACCATCGGGTGGTCGTCGATGATAAAAACGCGGGTCATGGCACTTGTATTTCGATATTAACGGAACAGCCTTGTCCTGGAGCCGAACGCACGTCGAGTTCGCCGCCCAGGTAATGAACGCGCGAGCGGATATTCACCCAGCCCACGCCCTGCACTTTGTCGAGGTCGTTGGCGTCGAAGCCTTTGCCGTCGTCTTCTACGGTAAGGCTAAGCCGTTTGTTGTCGCGCAGCAATTGCACCAGGGCGTTGGAGGCCTGGGCATGGCGGACTACGTTATTGAGTAACTCCTGGGCGATGCGGAAGAGAACTACCTCCATTTCCTGTGGCAGGCGTTCATCCATGCCGAAAGCCTGGAAATGGATTTTCAGTTCGCCCGATTGTTGGAGGTGATCGCAATAATCTTCCAGCGCGTCTTTGAGTCCGAAGCGCACGAGGGCTTCGGGCATCATATTGCGGGCGATGTGGCGGAGTTCGTTGATCGAGCGGTCGAGGTCGTTGACGACGAGGCCCAGCGCTGCGGCGGAGGTTTCGGGGAGAATTTGGTTTCCTTTCATGGCAAATAAAGTTTGTTTGATACCGGAGAGCATACCGCCCAGGCCGTCGTGCAGATCGCGGGCCAGGCGGGAGCGTTCTTTTTCCTGCCCCTGCATCACGGCATCCGCGATGCTGAGTTGGCGCTCCTGCTCCAGTTCCTTGATTTTTTGTGCTTGAATGCGGGTTTCCTGGTTGAATATTTTTCGGCGGTTTTGCAGGTTGATCCAGGCCAGCGCGGCCAGGATGACCATCAGCACGGCAGCGCCAGCCAATCCACCGATAAGGCCGTTTTTCTGGCGCAGGCGCAACTGCTGGAGTTCTTTTTCCTGTTGCAGCGTCACGATCTGTTGTTCCTTTTGGGCGGTTTCGTATTTGGTTTCCAGTTCCTGTGTGGCATGAACCAACTCGTTGTTGGTGAGGGTGTCGTTCATATTAAAAAACTTGCGCCGGAGGTCGTAGTGGGGTTTTAGTTTTCCTGTCGCCAGGGCGATATCGGAAAGCAATAAATAACAGGCTGCCACTTCGTCGTTCATGTTCTCTTTTTGAGCTTTTTCGAGGGCCTCTGTGGCGTATTGTCCCGCTTGCGAAAATTGTTTGTTCCAAATAGCAAAACGGGCCAATCCCTGCAAAGCCGCAATCTCGCCAAACAGGTCGCCGGACTTTTGGGCTACTGCGAGGGCTTCGCGCATCATTTTTTCGGCTGTTGCCGGTTGCTCCCAATAGCTCATTACAGCGATATTATTGAGCGCGAAAACCAGTAAAACAGGATCTTCAACCTCCCGGGCAATGCGCGCTACGCGGCGGCAATATCCCAACGCTTCGGCCTCGTGACCCAGCGATAAGGCGGCAAAAGCCATAATATGCAGGCCCGAAGCCACGAGGGCAGAATCTCCCATACCGGCGGCTTCTTCGTACGACTGCTTGCCGTAATCGAAGCTTTTTTGATACAAACCCAGGTTTTCGTATTGCCGGGCCAGGTTGTTGCGCACTACGATGGGGAAGTGCGGCGGTAAGTTTGCGCCTTCCATTGCCTGCAGGGCGTCGGAGAATGCGTCTATCGCCTGCCACCTATTGCCCAGGAAATCCCAGGCGTTGCCCATGTTATTAAAGGCGGCCACCAATTCTTTTTTCATAGCCAACCGGCGGCAGATGGGAATAGCGGCCTGACAGTCGCTTACAGAAGCCTTGTATTTGCCCAGATTGTTGTAGGCATAAGCCCGGTTGATGCGGCATTTGGCGATACCTGGCTGGAATCCGGTTTTCTCTGCTATGGCCAACGATTGGCTGATAAAAAACACCGCACTGTCGGGTTGCGATTGTAAGTATAGTTTGCCGGCCTCCATAAGCGCCCACACTTTGGCGCTGTCCACATTTGTACTACGCGCGATGCCCAGCAGGCTGTCGCGCTGGGCGATGACCTGTGCTATGCTCAGAGAAAGGAACAGGGAAAGGACTGTACGACTGTAGGACTTGCTGACAGTCTTCCAAATAGATACCGGCCATCTCATTGGGTGTTAATTTTCACCTAATGTACGACATTCCGACCTGCCTTTGCAAGCCTTTCCCTCAAAATCCCCTTTTTCTGGTAGATAAAAAGCCTGTTTTCACGGGATTGATTGTCAGGTTGTTGCGACGCTACCTTTGCAAAGTCATTTTGATCGAACAACAACTGAATTTTCAAACGCATAAAAACCTAGTTGACCATGTTATCAAAACTGTTTTTCACCACTGCGCTTTTTGCGCTTTTTATTACCGCACCGCTTGCCGCGCAAACCGGCAAATACGAAACCACGTTACGCAATTTCTGGGCTGCCGTAGATATGGGCAACTTTGACAAAGCCGCTTCTTTACTCAGTCCCGATGTGAAAGTTTACATACCCGTATCTCCCAAGCCGTTAACCCGCGAAGAATACCGCCAGGTGGGCGAGGGATTTCGCATGGGCTTCCCCGACATCAGCCACAAAGTACTGGAATGCACCGAAAGCGGTTCAATAGTCGCTATGAGAGGACTTTTTACGGGTACCAACACCGGCTCGCTGATGGGCAATCCACCCACAGGCAATCGTGTAGAGGCCCCCTTCCTGAGCTTTGTTACGTTTGACGCTTCCGGCAAAATCATTCGCTTTGAAACTGCATTTGACCTGGCCGGTTTCAATGCGCAGGTGATGGCGGGCATAGACGCCAACTCACCGGCGGAGGCTAATAAACATGAGGCTCTCAATATTATGGAAATCCTCAACAAACACGACCTCAATGCCGTCGGCGCGGCTTTCGCCCCCGGCTGCCGTTTCAATGGCTGGACTCCCCAGCCCGAGGATGTGAATGGTTATAAAAAAGCCATGAGCGACTTGCTGGCATCTTTTCCCGATGGCCGCTTTATTGTAGATGACGTAGTGGCCGCCGGCGATAAGGTGGTGGTGCGTCATCACTTCGAAGGCACGCATACCGGCGTCGCTTTCCAGGGCACGCCCAAATCGAACAAACGCGCTGTGGCTACGGCTACAGTGACTTTCCAAATGAAAGACGGCAAACCGGTTGAACTCTGGCTCAATGCCGATTTCCTGGCTATCCTGATGCAAATCGGAGCATTGCCTGCCTCAAATCAATAGTATAATCGAAGTTAATCCCAAACAAACCGTTGTTGGTGAAAAGCCGCCGAGAGTACCTCTGGAGAAATCGGCGGCAGTTTTTAAATCAAAATAAAATCCAAATATCATGTCTAATCAACTCAGCACCGTTCAACACATTTATTCCTGTTTCGCCCAGGGCGACGTGCCCGGAATCCTAGCCCAATTGGCCGATGAGGTGACCTTCAACAATGGCGCCGACCCGAAAGTTGTCCCTTATGGCGGTGAATTTAAGGGGAAGGACGGCGTCCTGCGTTTCTTTACTAATCTGGGCGCTACTACCCAAACGACCCATTTCGAACCGTCGAATTTCAGGCAAGAAGATCACAAGGTCATCAACGAAGTACGTCACGATGGCATTATTGCCACAACAGGCAAATCATTTAGTGTGTCTGTTCTATTTACGTGGACTTTTAATGATGCAGGCCAGGTGACCGGCTGGAAAAGCACGGGTGATTTTTCGAGCCTGAATGACGCGCACTCGAATTGAGACTATCGGACTGTTAGACTTTTAGACTATTGGACTTTTGGACAATTATCTGCAAAAAAGTCCAATAGTCCAATAGTCCAATAGTCCAATAGTCCAATAGTCTAATAGTCCTACTATTTGCGGTTCAGCCACCAACCCAGCCAAACCCCTACCAAACCCCATTGTGCTACCGAATCAATCAGGTAACCCAGCGATTTGGTTTCAAACCAAACGCTGTTCAGGTAAGGAATGGTAAAATAACCGATCAGGCCTACGGCAAGCGAGCTGAGCAGAACCGTCGAAAGGGTGCGGTTTTCAATTTTCAGCAAGAGCCAGATCAGCAAAAAGGCAGAAATGATATCAACTGCAAAACCCCTGAACATGCTCATGCCCATCGACATATTTAAAGCTTTGTGGTAGCTGATATGCGCCCAGGGCTTGCCTACATGGGCTTCCATCATCGATTGTTCTTGTTCCATGCTTGTCCCGGGCGGTACGCCGGGGAGGAAATATTGGCCTTCCTCGGTGAGGTTTTCGCTAAGGGCCTGCATTATTTTTTCCTGATTGGGCGTATACTTGAATTCTGATTGGTGTACGCCGAGCATAGACCAGGACAGGAATTGCCATACAAACAACAGTATGGCGCTAACCAATACGGCGATGATCTGTTTTGTCATAACTGAAGATTTTAGGTGATTTACTTAAAGTTGATTCGCTTTGGCAATACAAGATAAAAACAAAACATAAAAAACACTTTTTTTCAACAATATTTTTTAAAATATTGACAAACCCAATGAGCGCCTATCACTTTACAACCCGCTGGCTGATACCCGCTACCTGCGTAGAAGTATACCGCACCCTCGAGGCCGTAGAAGACCTGTCGCGCTGGTGGCCCAGCGTTTACCTGGATGTGAAGCAGTTGGAAAAAGGCCGGCCCGGCGGCGTCGGCAAGCGGGTAATGTTGTACACCAAAGGTTTTCTGCCTTATACTCTGAAGTGGCAGTTTGTAGTAACGCAAGCGGAATTTCCCTATGGGTTTTCGCTGGAGGCAATCGGCGATTTTGCCGGCACAGGCGTTTGGACCTTCCGCCAGCTCGACGACGACCAATGCGAGGTGATTTACGATTGGCGGATCAGCGCCGAAAAACCCCTGCTCAAAAAGCTGACCTGGCTGCTGCGCCCCATTTTCTCGGCCAACCACCACTGGGCTATGCGCAAAGGCGAAGAAAGTCTTTTATTGGAACTACGCCGCCGCAGAGCCCCCACGGAAGCTATGCGAGCCGCTTTACCTAAACCGCCGGGGCCTGTTTTTCCGCATAATTTGACGGATAACAGAGTGCTTTAAAACTCCACCCGCCAACTCAAAATGGGAATAATCCCCAATTGCCGCTTCACTACGATAGCTTTCTGCTGGGTATCGTAATAACTAAATGCGGTATTTTGGGCATTGGTGGCGTTTTGGATGTCGAGATAAAGCGTGCTGCTGGACTTGCGTTTTTGCCATTGCAGGTACACGCGCAAGTCGAGGCGGTAATAGGCTGTTTGTTTGAGGCTGAAAGCTTCGGCATCGCGGTAAACAGTGACACCGGCTGCTGCCGAAGCTTCGGCGTCGATGGGGGTATCGCGGAAGCCGCCGGCGTAAGCCAGGCGGGCATTGGCGCCCAGGGTGCGCTCACCGCGGCCCTCGCGCTGCTTTTTCCATTCGCGGCCGGCAGTGGCATTAAAAAGGTAGTTGCCGTTGTAGCGCGTATTGAGCCACTGGCCGTCGGCGGCGCGGTATTGGGAATCGTAGAGGGTGGCGTTGAGCAAGTAATACCAGCGCCCGGTGAAGAGCTGCTGCCAGTTGAGTTCGAGGCCGATATTGCGGCCTTGACCTTCGTTGGCGAGGGGGAAAGCCACCGTGGTTTCTACGAAGTTGAGGGCTGAAAAAGTATTATTTTCAGCTACCGCAATGGGCACATCGTAGAGCTGCTGATAAAATGCTTCGGCGCGCAGGGCGCCCTGATTTTGTAATTTGTGTTCAAAACTCAACACCAGGTGATGGGCACGGGTGGGTTTGAGCTTTTTGTTGATTTCCGAGCTAAAGTATAGCTGGGGCTGTTGCAACTGGCTGTGTAGGCCGTAACTCAAGGCCAGCGTTTGGCGAGCAGTGGGCGTCCATTCCGCCGACAGGCGCGGCTCTATGGCGCCCGTGCCGTTAAAATCAAAATACAGGCCGTGCAGGCCCGCATTAATTCGCAAGCGTCTACCCACCTGGGTTTGCCAATGGGCGTAGGGTTGCAGTAATAAACCTCCACCGCTGGCCAGGGCCAGCGTGTCGGACTGCATAGCCGAGAAAATATCGTAGCCCTGCCTGCTCGCCATGATCCCTGCCCGCAGGCGGCTGCCTGCGCCTAATTTGCGAGTATAAAAGCTGTGCAGCGATAACTTGGACTGGCCGTATTCGTCCGATTCGAGGCGTTGGGGGGCCAGGTTGTCGTCGAGGCGGTCGCCGTAGCGGTCGCTGTCGAGCGCTGAGATGGCCAGCACCGTGCGCCAAACGCCCTGAGCGCCCACGGGAGTAGTGTACGAAGCACCCAGCGTACCCATGCGCGAGCGGAAAGTAATATCGTAGCGGTCTTTCTGGAACTCCCACAAGGTTGAATCGCGCTGGGCTTCAAACAGGTTTTCGCTGAGGCCGCCCACGCCAAACAGGGTCCACTGACCGCCCTTTTGCGAAGGAAAAACGAGATTAAAAGAGAAATCTTGAAAACTGATGGCCTCGTCGCCTAATTCCAATCCCATAGCGCTCAGCAGGCCGAGGGTAGAATAGCGGTAATTGACGAGGTACGAGGCGCCCGACCGGCGGGCCAGGGGGCCTTCGGCGGCCAGGTCGAGGCCGATGAGTCCGGCCTGGGCTGTAAATTCATGCTGCTGGTCGTTGCCGCGCCGCAGGCGCATGTCCATCACGCCCGAGAGGGCATTGCCGTAGCCGGTGGGGAAAGCGCCGGTATAAAAGTCAGAGGCGGCCAGCAGTTGCGCGCTGAGCATCATCACGCCGCCGCCGTTGGCGGTCACGCGGTCGCTAAAGGTGCCGGCATTGGGCGTGTGGTTGGGATTGACGATGTCCACGTCTTCCAGTCGCCAGAGTAGTCCGTTGGGCGAGTTGCCCCTGATGGCGATACCGTTGGCCTGGTCGTTGTCGGAGGCTACGCCGGCAAAAGCCATGGCCAGGCGGGCGGGGTCGAAAAAGGTGGCGGGGAAACGCAGGGTTTCTTCTACGGTGAGGGTGCGCACCGTAGGGCAGTAGCTGCGGGCATCGCTGCGGGGCGCGCGCACTACGATTTCCGACAAATCGGCGGATGCTTCCTGCAAGGCGAAGTCGAGCACGAGTTCTTTGCCGGACACCACGACAACCTCGGCCACCAGCAGGCTCTGATAACCCAGGTGGGCCACCTGTACGCGGTAGCGCCCCACCGGCACGCGTTCAAAGCGGTAATAGCCGGCGCTGTCGGCAGCGCTGCCCCAAGAGGTACCGGGCAGCGCTACCGTAGCCCCCGCCAGGGGCTGTCGCGTATCGGAATCGGTGATGCGACCACGAATGGTTTGTGTCAAAGATTGTGCGAAAGCGCCTCCACCGGTGAAGGCGGCCAGAATAACAAAAAGCAGCAGTTTGTTCATGATGCAGGTGCAAATGCGTGATTACTACACCGGCAAAGATACGCGCTAATCTCCATTAATCTGTTTCAGCATCTTTCGGGCATTATCTCCCACACTGCCATTGGGGTCGAGTGCGATGGCTTTATTGTAATACTCGACGGCTTTGTCCTTGAGGCCGGCGCGCCAGTGGGCTTCGCCGAGACTGTCCCAGGCATTGGCCGATTTGGGAAAAAGCTGGGTATTGAGTTGAAAAACGTAAACGGCGGCGTCGATTTGGTTGCTTGAGAGCAGGTCGTAGCCCGACTGGTTGATCTCCCCTTCAAAATCGACGAAGCGATAGCGGGGATCTTTGACCATTGCCTGCGCTTCGGCTTGCAGTTGGTCCATTTTTTTAGCCTCAAAAAGCTCCCGGAGGCGGCGCACAGGGTTGAGGACAAAGTCCCCGCCTTTAAACTGCAGGGCGGTTTCTAAAATCGGGTCGCGATTAGAGCGATAATCCTCGAAACTCATCTCCACAGCCACATGGGGCGCCAGCCAGTCGGCGTTTTCCCACTGGGGTTTGTCCTGCCACCAGGCAAAAGACAGGTATACCGGCAATTTGCTTTTGGGAAGTTCTACCCGGCGATTGTCGCCGTAGAAGTTGATATTTTCGGAGGTGGGTTCGCCCACAAAAATGGCATTGGTATAGTTGTGCAGTTCGTTGACCAGGTTTTGACAGGCCGAAAAAGTGCGCCGGCCTATGAGGACGTATAACTTACCGGGCTGGTTGATTTTTTTTGTACGAATTATACCGGTCACGATAGGTTTGTTTTTGTAGTTATTGCCGCCGCCGTTGAGGCGCACGTCGATTACCAGTTTTTCCACGTCATTTTTTTCAATAAAATCGAAAACCCGGTCGTAAAAAGTCGGAATATTTTCCTGCGGGTCGTCCTGTATTTGGCTGTGCCTTACGTATACGGTTTTTGACTCGGGCAAATATTCGAAATAATATATTTTATCAAAATTTTTGAGGTAGAGCGGCGTGGCAGCTTGGTTGCGCGCGCTGACCCAATCCTTTTCCGGATTGACAAAACCGTATTTTCGCGGAAATCGGTACGATTCAACCGCCGTGATCGTATGATCGAAAGATTTTCCGTCGCGTTCGAGAGTAAATGTAATAGCGTTTTTCAGCGTTTTAGTCACTTTTTGAGCGTGAAGCGCCTCGGGAATAACCAAAAAATCGAGGCCGTTTGCTTTGAAATACTGGTCATTTTCAACGGGTACCAGGGGCCGGATAGCTTTCATAGCATCCTCTACGGCCAGGCCTTCAATTTTCAGCACCTTGGCGCCAACCAGCTTTTCATAATCTTTGTGCGCCCCTTCGATATACACGCCGTCGGTAAACCAGTACAAGTTGAGCGGTAGCACGTGGTATTTAACAGGCGCTTGTTCCCATCCAATGTCGGTATGGCCGTATGCAAAAGAAGACACAATGCGTCCAAACCCAGCTACAATTTCGTGTGGCTGCAACTTGGGAATCTCCTGATAAAGCTTATCTACCGAAGCATCGAATTTTTCTGCGGTAGTTTTTTTAAATAAAAATGAATAATCCTTGTGCACGGTTTCCTGCAAAAATCGCAGGTCGGACTGCCAGTCGGCAGGGGTAAGGGGCGTTTGGGCAAAAATGCCGTTTACAATAAGGAAAGCGAGGAGGAGTAAGGCTGTTTTTTTCATAGTCGGGAAGTTTTTTTTGTAAAGAGTCTTTTTCTGCGGGGAAGTTGCATATTGGCGGTGGGCAGTCGGCAGTCGGCGCTCTGTACATGTTAGGCTTGCTGCGGGGGGGGGCTGGACTAGGATTTTAGGATGGGAGGATTTTAGGATGGGAGGATTTTAGGATGGCAGGATTTTAGGATGGCAGGATGGGATTGTGGACGTTTTGAGCGAATATGGCAAGCCCTGGAAGGGCGAGCTATTGGTAGAAAAAAAGAGATCAGAACAAGAAGCTCCGGAGGAGCGAAATATCACCCATGTCATATGGTGTTTTTACGAAGCACACCTCAAATCTATGATGCCGCTCCATTTTTATTTAGTTCTCATGCCCAAAACTTGACGGCGTGAAGTACATATACTATTATTTCTAATTAGTGGTCGAAGAATGGGCCATCAGAGCGGTTCAATATAGCATTGAATATACTGGAGCGCATTCAAGCCAAAAGGGAAGTCATTCCGAGCTTTGGACTTATTGATCCTTAAATTGTTAAATATGCATTAATAAGCGTTTTGTTTTAATTCCGAATACAGTGACTTTATCGCTTGCAGTTGTCTGTCGGTAAATATAAAATCACTTTGTAATGAGCCAAAGTTACCATTATATCTATTATCTAAATCAATAGCTTGTACATACATCTTTTTTGCCTCTTTAACATAATTTAACAAATAAAGGCTTATGCTTGCACCACAATATGATAAGGCATCATCAGGGTGATATTCAATGCTGATTAAAAAGTTATTATAGGCTGAAATGTAATCGCGTTGATCAAAATAAACCCATGCTAAATTTCCGTATGCATCTATCATGCCTAAATCGATCGATTTTGTTAAATCTCGTAGCGCATTTTGGTTTTGCCCTTTACAATTGTAAGCAGTACCTCTTCCAAAATAGGCATTGGCCGATTCCGGATCTAATTCTATTGCTTTTGTAAAATGATAAATAGCCTTGTCATAATCTTTTAAATTATCTACGTAGTTTGCGCCCAATTCATAATGTTCGTCATATGTTAGTTTCCTTTCTTCCAATTTATTGTCCAAAAATTGATTACTTGACAATATATCGTATTGTTTGTTATCGATTGTTTTTAACGAATTATCGTGGTTTTTCAAAACAATAGCTGCTCCTAAGAGTGTTAAACAAAAGAGGATTGTCATCCAACCTTTTACAGAAAGATTAAAATTATTATTGACAATTTTATCATCGGTAATATTTTCAATATTCTTGTCGCCTTGTATGTTGTCTCCTTGTCCCGAATGGAATTGCTTCTGTTTCATAGGTTTTTGTTTATTTTGCTAAAAATTCATAATATTATCGCCCTGTCCACTGTGATTTTGCGTGTATTGATTCTTTTCGACTTCTTCGAAAATCATGTCAAGTTCTCCCTTGACGTCCGCACTGGTGCGAGAAGCTTCTTCGATTTCGCCAACTAAACTTAGCAAGGCAAATCTAATTTTATTTTTTGTCAAATCAGCCTCTTCAAAATTAACAATTCCCATTCTTATCTGACTCATAATATCGTTAAATCTTGCTGATTGCAGGATAACTTGATCAAGTTTCGGGCTGTTTTTCAGGAGATTACTCAAAAGTGAAATTGCGCCTTGTAGGTCATCTTTTCCAATTAAATCCCCAATTTGTTCTGAAAAATTATTGATATTCACGTTTGTGTATTTTTAATTATTATAATCTGCTTGAAATCAACTTAATTAATACGATAAACAGTAACTGATTAGCGCTAAGATAAAGCATGGTTGAGATTAATTCCATGGATAAGGTAGGAATAAGAAACAATATGTAAATTTGGGTATGAATTTGCCACG
>JABWBR010000039.1 GCA_013360405.1 Saprospiraceae bacterium | reverse complement strand
GACTATGGGAGAGAGGGAGTTATTTTTTACCAGGATTTGGGGGATTTTAAAGGATGGGAAGGATGTTTGGTGCGGTCTTTGGCCGCGCTTGGATTTTTTTTGGAAATAAATGCCCCATTTCTCCGGGTATTTGTGATTGACTATTCAAATTTGTCAAAACGATTCAAAAGTTTTGACATGGAAGAAGGGGATTTGACCTACAGAATTATTGGCTGTGCAATGAAAGTACACAACAAACTTGGGCGCGGCTTCAAGGAATATGTGTATTGTCGGGCGATGGCTATTGAATTGCGCCGGGAAGGTATTGCATTTGAAAGAGAAGTATGGCTTCCGATTCATTACGATAGCTATCGAATTGCCTTTAGACGCTGCGATTTTTTGTGCGAATCTGCCATTATAGCTGAAATGAAGGCAAAATCGCAGCTTATCAAAGAAGATGTTGTGCAAGCTATCAATACCGCTGAAAGACTTAATATTCGGGATGGACTCCTGATCAATTTTGGTGGAGAAAGCTTACAGTACCGGCACATATTTAATAACGAATACGATCCCACAGCCAATTTCACCGATGCTCCGATGGACTTGTTGGGCGAAGAAAATGGTAATCTTTTCGATGCGCCCACCTATATGCCCAATTCAATGATAGAACAAGCTTTGCGCAAAATACCAAAATAAAAAAATTACCGCGCCCGCCGATTATCCTTCCCATCCTTATAAATCCCCAAAATCCTAGTTAAAAATCTCGTCCTCTCACCCCATAGCCATCAACTTAAGCTTTCTCTCCTCCCCACCCCCACTCCCGGCGCGGGCTTCGCTCGTCCCTCGCTTGCCTCGCTTGGTCGTCGCCTTTTTTTTGCTCACAGGAAGTCCGAAAGGAACAAGCCGCCTAAACTGGAAGGGAAACCAACACCAAACGAAAACCGACATCGATGTCGCGGCTCGTCGGCGCGTTGAGGTCGCGGTTCGAGGAGCGGCAGAGCTGAGCGAAGTGGATCCAGCTGCCGCCGCGCAGCACGCGGGAGCCGCCCTTTTCCGCGCCGCGCGGGTTATTAATAGTCCCCTTGTCCAGGCATTCCTGGTAGTACTCGCTACCGTGCCAATCGTTACACCACTCCCACACGTTACCGCTCATGTCGTATAGTCCCAACTGATTTGGCAGTTTCAGGCCCACGGGTTTGGTTTCGCCGTGGCTGTTATCGTCGTACCAGCCGACTTCGTCCAGTATGTCACTCCCGGCATACAGTAAGGACTCGTTTTTACCCTGTAAACCACCCCTCGCGGCATACTCCCACTCTGCCTCGGTAGGCAGGCGGTAAGCCGTACGGGGCGGGCGGGTATTTTCGGTGAGGCGATTTAGTGCGGGTAAAAAAGATTGGTCTATTTCTTCCCATGAAACGGTTTCCACGGGTCTGTCGGCGCCTTTGAACCTAGAGGGATTATTCGCTTCGCCCAGCACGGCCGTCCAAAGCGCCTGGGTGACAGGATATTCCCCAATCCAAAAATCGTCCAATTCAACCGGGTGAACGGGCAAAGCGTCATTGAGCCAACTTTCTCCACCCATGTCGAAAGTCCCGCCGGGTACGGCGATCATAGCAAAAGGTTGGGCAAGGCCTGGAAGCGGCTGGTAGTGGTTTTTCATGTTTATAAGAGAAAAACTGCGAACCCGAAGCGAGGGCCTCGCCGGTTTTTTTCTCAAAAGTAAGCACTACGCGCGGCAAAAGCAATTGGTAGCTTAAATAGCGTGATCGGCAAGAAATACAAAAAACAAACCACCTAACACCCTTTATCGGCGAGCGTCATCATTGCATAGCCGTTTTTTGCCCTTTTTTTGTCTTTCCCGAAGGGAATCTACAACATCATGCTAGCACTCGTCCGCTCGAGCGTTTCGTGTGCAGATGCCCTGGCGGGCATGACAACGAAAATTAATAGGTTCCAGAAGTGGCAGCCCACCTCAAACCGAAGAAATACGCGATTCGGCCATCGCCAATTTTAGTTTGTAATACGGTACAGATTCGTCGAACAATTCGTAAAGCGCCTTCAACTTTACCGGTTGTTCGAGATATTTGGAGGCTTTGCGTATCTCTTTGCGTTCTGCGGGCGACACAATGGAGTCGATATTAAACGCGGTGCCTTTTTCCAGCAAGTGGGCCAGGTGGTTGTACACCGTAATTTCTGCACATTGCCGTTTCTCCGCGATTTCTGCTACGCTCAGGCCCGATTTAAACATCTCCAGGGTAATCAGGTAGGTAGAGCCCTGGGGCGTATTGCCTTTTTGGCTCACATAATCCAATATCAGGTCGATAAAATCGGTTCCGTATTCTTTGAGTTTGAAGTCGCCGACCCCTGATATCCGGCTCATTTCCGATTCGTTGAGGGGTTTCATGGCGGCCATTTCTTCGAGGGTGGCATCCGAAAATATGAGATACGGGGGAATGCCTCGTTCGCGGGCCAGCTTGAGTCGGTGTTGTCGGAGTAGCTCAAATAATTCGCCGGTAGTGCGTTGGCGGACGGTGACCTGCTGGGCTTTTTCTTTTTCTTGTTCCTGCCGATCTTTGAGGGTTTTCATCCTGATCAACTGCACTTTTTCATTTTCAAAAAGCACTCGTTTACTTGCCGGGGTCAATTTGAGTACGTGGTGCTGGTCGTGTGCGATTTCTATATATCCCAGGTTGAGCAGCAAGGACAGGTGCTGTTGCCATTCTCCGGCAGACAGGTCGCGGCCTGCGCCGTAGGTTTTGATTTGGTCATACCCTTGGCTGAGCAACTCTTTTTTTCCTGCCCCTCTCAAAATATCGATCAGCATTTGCATGCCCACTTTTTCGCGAAGGCGGTAAACGGCAGACAGTGCTTTTTGGGCTAGTTCCGTGCCGTCGAAGTATTCAGGTGGGTTGCGGCATACGTCGCATTTGCCGCAGTTGTCCGAAAAATCCTCTCCGAAATAGTTGAGCAAAATACGGCGCCTGCATACCAGCGCTTCAGCGTATTGGCGCATGCGGTCCAGTTTAGCCAACTGGATTTCTTTGTTTTCGCTTTCGGGTTTGTCTAATATGTCCTGCAGCACCATCACATCGTGATAGCTATAGAACAGCAAAGTATCGGCAGGGGCGCCGTCGCGGCCTGCACGGCCGATTTCCTGGTAGAAACTCTCCAGGTTTTTGGGCAGATTGTAGTGAATGATCCATCGCACGTTCGACTTATCGATACCCATGCCGAATGCGATGGTGGCGCAGATTACCTGCACGCGGTCTTCAATAAAATCCTCCTGGGCTTTCGCACGTTCGCCATCTGCCAGTCCGGCGTGGTAGCAGGCCGATATAATGCCTTTTGCCGCCAGTTTTTGGGCCAGTTCTTCGGTACTTTTGCGGCTCAGGCAATAAATGATGCCGGGTTGGCCGGTGCGTTTATTGATAAAATCAAAAATATGCTCCAACCTGCGCTGGCCGGGCCTGACCTCAAGGCCGAGGTTTGGGCGATCGAAAGAGGCGATGTATATCGCGGGGTCCTGCAGCCTGAGTTGTGACACTATATCGGTGCGGGTGAGCTTATCGGCCGTAGCTGTCAATGCAACTACAGGAACATTTGGAAAAGACTGCTTCAAAAAATGCAGCTGGGTATATTCGGGCCTGAAATCGTGGCCCCAGGCCGAAATGCAGTGTGCCTCGTCTATGGCGAATAAATTTATCGGCGTACTTTTGAGGAAAGATATGAAACCCTGTGAAATGACTTTTTCGGGAGATACGTATAGCAGGTCAAGTTCGCCGTTAAAAAAGCGGTCTTCTACTGCCCGTTGTTCCTTGGCAGAATTGGAGCTATTCAGAAAAGCCGCCCTCACTCCATTGCCGCACAGCCCCTCAACCTGGTCTTTCATCAGCGAAATCAGCGGCGAGACGACCACACAAGTGCCGGGCAATGTGATGGCAGGTATTTGGTAACAAACCGACTTGCCTCCCCCTGTAGGCATCAGCACAAGCGCATCCTTCCCCTCATAAATAGACGATATGATCTCGGCTTGCAAAGGCCTGAATTGATCATACCCAAAATACTGCTTTAATGCCTGATACGCCTTTTCCATCCACTTGTCTTATACGGGCAAAGATACACAACCACAGAGTGGTAAACAACTGTCCGGACTCAGATAATTGGGGCAAATTGGGGCAACTTAGCGTATTTCGAGCCGGGTAAAGATCTTCCAACCCACCCAACAAAACAGGAGGGCCATCAAAGTAGACAAGCGCACGCCCAGGGGGGCTTCCACACTTTTACCGAGCAGCAACAGAGAGGGAAAAATCAGATTGGCAAGCGACACGCCGGTTTTCATCGTAAAATTGCGGACGGCATAAAACAGGGCCGACTGCTGAAGTCCGGAATTTTCCTGGTGTTTGTATACCAGGTCGGCGATAAGCGCATTCGGCACAATGCCAAAAACAGCCAATGGAATCCCGGAGGCAAGGGCGAGGGTATAAAACAAGATGTGGCGCATGAAGTAGAGTTCCGGGAGGAAAAAAGTAATCCCAAATATGGCCATAAAAACCCAAAAAGCGATCAACACCATGCGCTTTTTGCCGAATTGGCTCACCCAGCGATTCACCGGCACATACAGTACAAAGCTGGCTACAAAGCTAAGCGTTAAGAAAGTAGACGCCTGCGCCTTGTCGAACTGAAACAGAATCGTGACGTAATACCCTACCCCCAGTTGGATAAACGTAAGCGCCAGCCAATACATCAGGTCGGACAGCAAAAAACGCCTGTAATCAATGTGATTGAGCACCGCCTTTAGGGCCTCTCGTGCAGGTACATGGGTATCGTGCTGGAGGCAATACTTCTTTTCATTGAGGAATAAAACCGGCAGCATCATAAAAACCAGCGAAATCCCTGCGAAAATCAACAAAGTAAACTGAAAGGCCTGAACCGGCGACCAAATATGCTCCAGCCAATCCTGCATCGCATACGCACTGCTGCCGATTAAGAAACCCAGGGCCCAGGTTACTGATAACATCGTACTGATCAGCATGCGGTCGGCGGGGTCGTGGCCCAATTCGCCGATAAGGGCTGAATAGGGAATATTATAAACGGTAAGAAAAAAATAAAACGCCAGCGTGACCACAAACAAAAAGACCGTATTGAGAACCAGGTTATCAGCGCTTGGGGGGTAAAAAACCAGCACCGAAAAAGCGGCGAAAGGGAATACCCCCAAGGCCATCAGCATTCTACGTTTGCCAATGCGTGCGTTAATTTTATCTGACCAAATGGCCACAAGGGGGTCCAGTAAAGCGTCAAAAAAACGACCTCCGAAACTGATAAGCCCAATCACGGTCGCAATACCCAATACGGCGCCCTCGTAAATGTATACGGGAAAAATGCGCTCACCGCCCGTATCCGGCGGCAAATAAAAATACACCAACAGGTTGGCAACACCAAAACTAGCCAGCGACCAGCCCAGCTGGCCCAGAGCGAAAATAAGTTTTTGTAAAAAAGGCGGACGTTGCACCTCCATAGGCTTACCACATTTTTATGGGGTTTACAGAACCAGGCAAGCAGCCTATCTTTGTTGTATTGATTGGACTATGTTTCCACAACAAGATACATTCCTTCCTAATCAACAAGAAGCGTGTTTACTTGTGAGGGACTTTCAGAAACCTCTCCGGGAAGTCCCTCATCTTTTTTAGGAGAGTATAAAACTAAACCTGACAAACTAAACCCCGGTTTTTTTCTTTTTGCCCCTTGTATCCTTTAAACTGCACAAATGTTTACGCTTCAATTTTACCCCTTTTTTAAATAAATCTTTTCATTCGCAATTCAATGGTATAACCATCAGACTTGTCAATCGACAAATCGGCATGAAGTCTTTCTGCTCTCATTTTTAGATTAGAAAGCCCTTGCCCCGTCTTTTTAAACGCCTGTATGGCAACTCCCAGCGGATCTACCGGTACCTGCTCGGTATTTTGCTTGCCATTATCTTTTATAGAAAGGGAAAAGAGCGGCCCTTCATTTCCCATATTGATAGTTACTTGTGTAGCAAAGGCGTGTTTGGCCACATTATTCACCGCCTCTTTAAAAATAAAATACAGATCCTGTCTGATGTTGGCCGGCAGCTTTTGTGCAGTATCCAATTTGGACAGTGTGATCGTGTAACCAATATCGAGTGGGCTTAGTATTTCATCGGCGTGTTCACGCATGCGGTCAACCAGATCGGATAATTTATCTTTTCGGGAGTCGATAGACCATATCACATCGCTCATTTTCGACATAGCCTTCCGGCTCACCTCTGAAATGGTCTTGAGTTTGTGTTTGCTCTCCTCTTCTGAAGTTTGATTGAACAACATATCGCTCTGCATAGCGATACCGGCCAGCAATCCGCTTACTTCGTCGTGCAAATCGCTGGACAACTTGGTGCGCAGTCGTTCTACTTTAAGCTGCTGGTCGAGTTTGTATTGAAAGAGGCCGCGTACTAATAAGCCCAGCAATAAGATACAGGCGGTGATAAACCACCAGGTCTTATAATACACCTGATTTACCACAATGAGTAAACTAAGCATCTGATTACTCCAGTTGCCATTGGCGTCAGCACCTTTGATTAACAGCCTGTATCTACCTGCCGGCAGGCTGTTATACCTAATAAAAGGCACATTGCCGAGATAAGTCCAGTCGTTATCCAGTCCTTCCAGCCATACCTTGTATTGGTTTTTCTTAGCGCTTCCTCTGACAGGCAAAGCGAAATGGATAGTAAAATAAGAATCAGAGGGGGCTACAACGAGTTCCTTCAGGTTATGCAAATTGGATTGATAGACCAGTACACTATCGAGTTTGCTATTGAATTTGGTAATTTTAGTAAGCAAAACGGGGCCGGCATCCCGTTCAACCAGTAAATCCTCGGCCCGAAATACGTTTAGGCCGTTGACGCTGCCGAAATAATACCGCCCGTTTTGGTCGCGGTGAAAAGAAAAGCGATTGAACTCATCATGCGTAAGGCCGTCGGACTGATAAAAATTGCGAAAAGATTTATTTGCGGGATTAAAATAGCTGAGTCCGCTAAAAGTAGCGATCCAATAATTGCCTTTTTCATCGGGAATAATGCCGCAAACCGTATTACCGGCCAGGCCGTCTTTTTTGGAATAAGTAGTAATTTGCCCGGTTTGAGGATCCAAAATAGACAACCCGCTTTTGGTGCCGTACCATATTTTACCCTCGCCGCTTTCGTGAATGACATAAATCGTATTGAGCCCTGAAAAGCGATTATCGTCTTCTTTTCCCCGTTTATACACACGGCTAAGGCGTTTATGGATATCAATTTCAAACAAGCCGTTTTCCGTGCCTATCCACAAATGCCCGTTTTTGCTTTGCGTGATATACCTGGGGGTTGCATTTTCGAGAATATTTTTGCCTTCCTTATCTGTAAAAGTGACAAATTTTTCCGTTTGAGGATCAAAAGAAACCAGCATCCCCTTCTCTTCTGCCAGATCGCAAACCAACCAAATCATTCCGGCGCGATCGATAAAAAAGGCATTAAAAATATAATCAAAGCGGTAGGTTTTTACCTTGCGGGTGTCGAGGTCTATCTTGTGCAATTGCCCCAGCGTTGATTTGTAGCAGGTAATCCCCCATAAATTGCCGGATTGATCCAACTCGACATCCAATCCGCAACTAAAGTCAATTTGCTCGCCCGTAAATTCATCGATCAGAGGCAAGGAATCGAGCAATTCGGTGGCGAGGTCAATTTCATACCAGTTTTCGACTTCCCGGGAAAAGTACACCTTCTTGTTTTTCCGATCCTCCGTAATACCCCTTATCACCGTACCCCGTTGGGAGGCGCTGAGATCGGCGGCGAGATACGATTTTACCTGATTTTGTTGGCTCTGAATGATTTCAAAACCTGTATCCAGCCCCAAAAATATTGTTTTGGTAAAATCGGTAGCTGCAGCGCGAGTGATTAACTGATTGGGGACAATCAAAGGAGAATAATCGAGCAAGGCGCCTGTGCGGGTAATACAATGCATCTCCTTAATAACCGGATACGCACGAAATAAAGAGGCACTGGCTAATAGTATATTACCGGCCTGATCTTCCCACAAATAGGCGTAAAACTGATCACTGGAAAGACCTTCTGCCCATTCAAAAAACTGCATAGCCGGGTTATACACAAAAATGCCCGGTCGGCCGGCCAGCGTAGTCCAGATTCGTCCGCTCCTGTCCTCGCACAAAATATAATTTTTGACTACGTTACCGGGAAGGGAATCGACGCATTCGAAATCGCCAAGTGAAAAATGCTTGACCATTTCACCTTTGGCATCGAATACCATCAGGCCTTTTTCAGCATAATCCACCCAAAACGATTCATCTGCAGCGCGAATAAATTTGATTTCTGCACTGGGATTAATATAGCCGGCCTGCACACGGAGCACATTGACGAATGTACCTTTTCGATATTCAAAAATGCCCATGCTTTGCCGGCTAACGGCAGCCACATAAATTCGTCCTTTTTTATCTACGTAGAAGCTTCTCACCAGGCCGTTGATTCCTTTGCCGGGCGCCAGGTCGACCCGGGTATTTTCGTATGTACGCGGATTAAAAACATCAAAAAAGAGCAGGCTGTTATTATAAAAAATAACAATATTTCCATCCGCATCCTCTTCCAGCGCTTCGATATTATTGCCTGAAATATAAGGGTTTGCCTGGCCATCGGGATCATTGTCAAATACCGTAAAGGAATAGCCGTCAAATTTATTTAAACCATTTTCAGTAGCGATCCATACAAAGCCTGATCTACTGACCAACACGTCGGTAACAAGCCGATCGGAAAGTCCTTGGTCGAGGGAGTAGTATTCTGTTTGGTATTTTTGGGCAATTAACACCAGCGGCAGCACAAGCAACAATGCCGTGAAGCAGAAGCCATTGAAAATGCCGTCGATAAGTTTGAACATCCGCGTGTTATTGAAAACAGTGTCTGTTTCTGTGCTCAGATTTTACCGTCAATCTTCTTTTTGATCACTTCGGCTTTGCTGTTTACTTCCAGCTTTTTATAAATTTTCTTAATGTGGTCGCGTACGGTTTCGAGTGAGATCAGGTATTTGTCGGCGATCAATTTGTAGCTAAGGCCGTCCACCAGCCCCTGCACGATTTGTTCCTGGCGCGGAGTAAGGAGATTATCCGGATCCTGCTTTTTGGGTGCAAAATAATCGATGACTTTACGTGCAATTCCCGGAGACATAAATGCCCCCCCGTTGTGTACCGTGAATACAGCCTCTCTGATGGTTTGCAAGTTGCTGCGCTTGGAAATATAAGATACAGCGCCGGCGCAAAGCGCTTTAAAGATATGGTCGGCATCATCCGATGCGGTCAGCATTATAATATTCAAATCAGGGAAATCTGCTTTGATATGTCGTATGCCTTCCAGCCCCGACATACCGGGCAGATTGATATCCAGCAACAAAATATCTATTTGACTAATGGTTGACACTTCCTGGAGAAACTGTTCGACGGAAGTAGAGGTAAGGACAACCTTTACGTCGGGTTGTACAGAAAAGAAGCGTAATAGGTTCTCTAATACCAATGGCTCATCTTCTACGATGCCCAGATAGATCATGGTGTAAGGGTTTCTCCGGTATTCAAGCCATTCTTCCGGTATTTCACATTCCTTCTAAACTTGCCGGTTGAAAAGCAGAGGCTAATTTAAAACAAAATTTAGTCTAATCAAAATCTTATGTGCCGTCAAATTTTGGCAAGTCCTTTGCAAAGTGGGTTAAAATACCGATTTTGGAGGTACAAATCAAAAAACTACGTTTATGCTTCGTTCACACATTGCCGGTATAGGGTCGTACGTACCGGAACGCGTTGTTACCAATGACGAACTAGCCCAACTCATGGACACTTCCGATGAATGGATTCAGGAACGCACCGGTATCAAAACGCGCCATTACGGCAAAAAACACAAAGAGACTTCTACTACGATGGGCGCCAGGGCTGCCGAAATAGCTATTAGCAGGGCGGGTATCTCAAAAGAGGACATTGATTTCATCATATTTGCCACGCTAAGCCCCGATTACTATTTTCCGGGCTGTGGCGTTTTGCTGCAAAGAGAATTGGGCATCACCCAAACCGAATGCGGCGCCCTGGATATCAGGAATCAGTGCTCGGGGTTTGTATACGGCCTGTCTATTGCCGATCAGTTTATCAAAACCGGGATGTACAAAAACATCTTGCTGGTTGGCGCCGAAATGCACTCTATGGGGCTTGATTATAGTACGGAGGGGCGCAATGTGACCGTTATTTTTGGTGATGGCGCGGGTGCGGTAGTTATTCAGCCCACCGAAGATGAAAACAAAGGTGTGCTTTGTACAAAACTGCACTCCAACGGTACCTATGCCGAAAAACTGGCATTAATCAATCCGGGCGCACACGGCGGATACCATACGGATAAACTGGGAGAACCCGTTGATTACGGATACGGAAATAATGAATTTGAGAGCATTTTTGTCACACAACACATGGTTACCCACCGGCAGCTTTTCCCATACATGGATGGGCAGTTTGTATTCAAAATGGCGGTGGTGAAATTCCCCGAGGTGATCAAAGAAGCGCTGGACAGCATGGGTTTGAGTCAGTCGGATATCAACATGTTCATTCCCCACCAGGCCAACTTGCGTATCAGCAGTTTCGTGCAACACAAATTGGGACTGGGCGATCATCAGGTTTGGAACAACATCCAGCGCATCGGCAATACTACAGCCGCTTCTGTACCTATTGCGCTATGTGAAGCCGTAGAAGCAGGCGCCGTAAAATCCGGCGACCTGGTATGCCTGGCTGCTTTTGGCAGCGGTTTTACCTGGGCCTCTGCGCTTATTCGCTGGTAATAGAAACCGCAAAGGCCGCGAACGCGTTTCGCGACCTTTGCGGTTTAATTATTTCCTGCATATCAACTATGCCTTTTCTTGCGTTGTTGTGTAAATTGTTCAAACCAAAACAATGAAGCCGACAATCTGGATATCGCTATTTTTTTGCTGCTCAATAGTAACGCCAAACCTGGCGCAGCAAAAACCGCCCGAAAACGACAAAGAATTTGAAGAAGCCTACGCCTGGCGGATCCGGCAGGAATTCCTCAACGACGTCTATATTCCCAAAGACCTTACGGAGGCTTTTATCCAACTCAACAAGTTAATAGAAAAACCTGCTATTGAAAAGTTCAAAAACATGGCCGAACCGGATGCTGCTCGCAAGCTGCATTTTAGTTTTGGCCGCTGGATTATCCACAATTGGGGCTTCTACGGTGGATCCAGGTTTTCTCATTTTCTGAAAGGCCTGGGCATTCACCACCCCGACGATATGGCGCAATTTGTGATTATGAGCTATCACCGTAATCTCAACCGCAAACCGCTGGACGTGAAAGCGCAAATCACCTATTATCAGGAAAAAAGGGCCAAAGAAAACGAAGAGCGGCTGAAAAAAGGGGAAGTACTCCAACAGCAAACCCGCAAGCGAAAACAATAGCAAGCACATTGATCAAATCCTACTACACGGATAAGTACAACGCCCGCCGGCGCATGAACGCATGGGGAGCGGAGCGCCGGCCATTTCTGTTTGTTATTGATTTCGAAATGACGCAACCGCTGGTTATTCCGCTGGTTGAGATTGACCCCGCAGCTTTACAATATCATCTCAACGACCTCAGCAATGCGACCGTTGCCAACATACTGCCGGCAGAACCGGTTTTCGAGCGTTATCCAATGCCTTTCTCCGATTACTTGCACGCATTCAATGCGGTACAATACCACTTGCACGCCGGCGATACATATCTGCTCAACCTGACTTTTCCCACGCCTATTCTTACTAATATAGGCCTGAAGTGCGTTTTTGATATAGCACAAGCCCCCTATCGACTTTGGATTAACAATTGCTTTGTCGTTTTCTCTCCGGAATGTTTTGTGCGTATTGAAAACGGGCAGATCGCTTCCTACCCCATGAAAGGCACGATCGCCGCCAACCTGCCCAAGGCTGAAGCCCAACTAATGGACAATCCGAAGGAAAAAGCCGAACACGCTACCATCGTCGATCTTATACGCAACGATCTCAGCATGGTGAGCAGCAATGTTCGGGTAACCCGATACCGTTATCCCGAAGTGATTTCAACCCACAATGGTCCATTATTGCAAACCAGTTCGCAAATCACAGGTATACTGCCTGCTGACTTTGCCGGCGCTATTGGCGATATTATCTTTCAACTCCTGCCGGCCGGCTCCATAAGCGGAGCGCCCAAGCAAAAAACCGTTAACATCATTCAAGCCGTTGAAGCCCAACCTCGCGGCTATTATACCGGTGTTTTTGGCGTTTTTGACGGCGAGCGACTCGAAAGTGCCGTGATGATCCGCTTTATCGAGCAAACCCCATCCGGTTTGGTTTTCAGAAGCGGCGGTGGCATTACAGCCAATAGCAAAGCAGAAGAAGAATACGCTGAGTTGGTACAAAAAGTGTACCTGCCGCTGCATCAATTCACCCCTTCCGCATTTGCAAAAAAGTAAAAATGTCGCTACAACCGTTTTTACTGGAATCCATACGCCTGCACAATGGCCATATGCCTTACCTCAAGTGGCACCTGCAACGAATTTACCGTTCGAGGAAATTACTTTGGGGTTTATCCGATTACTTTTCGCCTTATCCTTTATTGGAAGCCGCTACCGCATTTCCCATAGGAATATACAAAGTGAGGCTGGTCTATAGCGATGCCATTCACGAAATAGATATCATCCCCTACGCTATCCGGCCCGTGTTATCCCTGCAATTGATCGACGCAGGGGCGCTGGTCTATGATCACAAATACGCCGACCGCAGCGCTTTGCTGCAACTTTTCCAACAACGGGGTGAAGCCGACGACGTACTTATGTATCACCAGGAACGAATAACTGACAGCTCGTATGCCAATGTGGCTTTTTATGACGGCGCCACCTGGTATACTCCTTCAACGCCATTGCTCCAGGGCGTGCAGCGCAGCCGGTTTATCGCCGCCGGCCTGCTGAGCCCACTCGATATCAAGATTCAAGACATTGGACAATTTCAAAGTGTCCGGCTCATCAATGCCATGATGACCTGGGAGGAAAGTCCGCTGATTCCCACCTTAAAAATTTTTGACCCCAGGTAAAGAAAACATTTATATTTATACTGGATATCAGCTACCTAAAGCCATAATACCATGAGGTTTCGCCTTCTTTTTGCCGCCATTGCTTTGTTAATAGCAACCCTAAGCCATGCCTCTTCTTCTCGCCCGCAAGAAGTATACACCGGCATCTATCTGATGAACTTGTACGATCTGGATATCAACCAGTATTCTTTTTATGCCGATTGTTACCTATGGTTTCGCTGGAAAGGCGATCTGGATCCCTCTAATATTGAATTTGTAAACGCAGTTGAGAAATGGGGTTTTACCCAAAATATGTTTTACGATACCGCCAGGGTACTTCCCGACGGATACTCTTACAACGGCATGCGGGTGGAAGGCCGTTTTTACCATGCTTTCGAACTAAGCAGTTTTCCCCTTGACCGGCACAAACTTGATATTCGCTTTGAAAATGTTGACCACCCCCTCGACTCACTGGTGTACATTCCCGACACCGCCGCCGCCCTGATGAGGCACGATTTTATCGTACCCGGGTGGAATATAGGAACCGGCGCCATGCGGACGCATACTAATTTTTATCAGACGAATTTTGGAGAAACAGACATCGACGGGGACGCATTCAGCAATTTCACTTTCGAGCTTATTATTTCCAGACCGCTAAGCTATTTTTTACTCAAATTGATGTTGCCTTTGCTGGTGGTTATTATTGCCAGTCTGGGCGGTTTGCTTATCCACCCCAATTATATCGATGCGCGCATTTCGCTTCCTATCGGCGGGCTGTTGAGCTGCGTATTTCTACAACAATCTTATAGCGATGCGATCCCAGACGTAGGTTACATGGTGCTCATGGACAGGATTTACCTCCTCTCCTATATATTGATCGCCGTGATCATGCTTAGAGTAATTGTGGTAGGCAATGCCACCGCCTGGGGAAAACAAGACAGCGTAGGCATCCTATACCGCAGTGACCGCCGCCGCTCTTTCTGGCTATTAATTATTTATTTGATTATCAGCTTGTTATTGATATTATTAGCTTAATTTTTATGAAGCTAATCCAATATCAAAAATCAATCATCCTGGTTGACAATATCAAAAAGCGTTCCTGCGCCGCCGCGCCCAGGAAGTGCAATTCCCAGATGCCGGTATGCTTTTTCGGTGGCTTCGCGGCCTCGGGGCGTGCGTTGCAGATAACCTTCCATAATTAAAAACGGTTCGTGGACTTCTTCGATGGTGCCCGCTTCTTCTCCAACGGCGGTGGCGATAGTTGTGAGCCCCACAGGGCCGCCCTTAAATTTATGGATAATGGTAGTCAAAATACGGTTGTCCATTTCATCGAGACCCCCTTCGTCTACATTGAGGGCTTCCAGTCCGAACTTGGCAATTTCCACATCAATAGTGCCGTCTCCTTTTATTTGTGCAAAATCGCGGATGCGTCGCAGCAGGGCATTGGCAATACGGGGAGTGCCGCGGCTTCTGCGGGCGATCTCGTAGGCGCCTTCGTCGGTTATGCTTACATTGATAATACCCGCCGAGCGATGAATGATCTTCATCAGGGTATTGACATCGTAATAATCAAGCAGGCAATTGATGCCAAAGCGGGCTCGCATGGGGGCCGTAAGCAAACCCATTCGCGTGGTGGCGCCCACCAGCGTAAAAGGATTCAGGCTAATCTGAATACTGCGCGCATTGGGCCCGCTATCGATCATAATATCGATGCGGTAGTCTTCCATTGCCGAATACAAGTATTCTTCTACGACCGTATTCAGCCGGTGTATTTCGTCGATAAACAGCACGTCGCCCGGGTCCAGATTGGTGAGCAACCCGGCAAGATCGCCGGGTTTTTCCAGTACGGGCCCCGACGACATTTTTAGCCCGGCGCCCAATTCATTGGAGATAATATGCGACAGGGTGGTTTTGCCTAGTCCGGGAGGGCCGTGCAGCAACACGTGGTCGAGGGCTTCGCCGCGCTGGCGGGCAGCGGCGATAAATACCTGCAGGTTTTCAACGATCCTGGGTTGGCCGCTAAACTCATCAAGCGCCTTGGGGCGAAGCGATTTTTCGACCTGCTTGTCATCTGCATGTAGCGCTCCCTCCTTGGGATCGAAATTGGTATCCATGTTTGTTTTTAATATGCGGTCAATGTTGGTGGGGGCCTTCGCCTTGCCAAATCACTACGCCCCGCGAACCCGGCTCCACCCGTTGTAAACACTGCGATGCATCCGGCCCCTCAGATTTACACACCAACCTGCCCTGGCAATCGTACAAAAATACGTTATCGCCTTTGAGCACATAAGCCCAGCCGTTGGTGCGATATGGATATTTGAGCACCTGCACGGCGCGATGCGTTTTTACGGCATCGCGCAGCCAGGGCGTATCTTCAATACGGGTTAGATCCAGGCATTCCTTCGCCTGTGGTTTTGAATCTTTGTCCACCTGCCAGCAGGTAATACGCACGGCTTTGTCTTCTGCCATGCATATGCTTACTGCTTCCACCTCTTCATAATCAAACTGAACAAGTTGACCGGCTGCCGGGTTGGCGCCTGTCACGGCAAATTCTATAGGGAGCAGTTTTTCACCTTTATCGGTCACAATCAGCAAGCTACAACCATCGAGTCCGGAGAAATCCTGTACTTCGCCCCGATAGCGGCAGGCGCCGTTGGCCGATTTATTCGTATGACACCCTGCTATAAGAAACACGAGCGCCAGCAAACCTGTAATCCATCTTGCATGCATAAGTTTTTGGCAGTTATTTTTTTCGCAAAAGAACTTACCTTTGTGCGGCTTTTAAAAAAGTTGATAACAAAATAACTAAAAAATATGAGCGGAGCAAAAGTAACGATTGCGAACGGGAAATTGCAGGTACCCGACGAACCGATTATACCTTTTATTGAAGGCGACGGCACAGGGCCCGATATTTGGGCTGCTTCGGTGCGCGTATTGGATGCTGCAGTAGCAAAAGCATACGGTGGCAAGCGCAAAATTCACTGGAAAGAAGTCCTTGCCGGCCAAAAGGCATTTGACACTACAGGCGAATGGTTGCCGCAAGAAACGCTCGACGTCATTGAAGACAACCTTATTGCTATTAAAGGTCCGCTGACCACGCCGGTTGGCGGCGGTATACGCTCGCTCAACGTAGCCCTGCGCCAGCGCCTCGACCTGTATGCCTGCGTGCGTCCGGTACAATATTTCGCTGGAGTGCCTTCTCCCGTGAAGCAACCCGAATTGGTAGATATGATCATCTTCCGCGAAAATACGGAAGATATCTACGCCGGCATCGAATACCTGCACGGCACCCCCGAACTTGACAAGTTGAAAAAGTTTCTGCTTGAGGAGATGGGCGTCAAGTCGGTGCGTTTCCCCAATACGGTATCACTGGGCATCAAACCCGTTTCAATTGAAGGCACCGAGCGACTGGTACGCGCCGCTATCGAATACGCCATCGACAACCAAAAACCATCGGTGACCCTGGTGCACAAGGGCAATATCATGAAATACACCGAAGGCAAGTTTAAGGAATGGGGTTATGCGCTTGCCGAACGTGAATACGGCGATAAGGTATTCACCTGGGCGCAATACGACCGCATTGCAGCGCAGCAAGGACAAGATGCCGCTGATGCAGCGCAAAAAGAAGCTGTAAGCCGTGGCGCTATTATTGTTAAAGACGTGATCGCTGACGCTTTCTTGCAGCAGATCCTCACGCGCCCCTCGGAATACGGCGTCATTGCCACCCTTAACCTCAATGGCGACTATATTTCGGATGCACTGGCTGCCCAGGTAGGCGGTATCGGTATTGCTCCCGGCGCCAATATCAACTACACTACAGGCTGTGCGATCTTTGAAGCTACGCACGGTACGGCGCCCAAATACGCAGGACTGGACAAAGTAAACCCGAGTTCGGTTATTCTATCGGGCGAGATGATGTTCCGCTATATGGGCTGGAAAGAAGCCGCCGACCTGATCGTGAAGGCTATGAATACCGCCATCGGCAAAAAACGCGTTACTTACGATTTCCACCGTTTGATGGAAGGCGCTACGTTGCTGAAGTGCTCGGAATTCGGGACGGAGTTGATTGAGAATATGTAATTTTTTGATGTGCTGATTTGCTAATGTGCTGATTTGCTAATAATTAAAAATATTAATCAGCACATTAGCACATTAGCAAATCAGCACATTAAAAAACTTACCTGGTAATTACCAGCGGCTTCACATTCGTGCCCATATCGGTGCTGATACGCACATAATACTGCCCTGCGGGCAAATTAGCGGCATCAAACGTGAGCGTTTCGTTTTGCAGGTTTTCCAACTGTCGAACATGCAGTGTCCTACCGGTGCGGTCGCTAATGGTGACACGCACGTCGCTGGCCCTGTCTAGTTCAAGCTGCACGTTAAACGATTCTGCTGCAGGGTTAGGGAATACCTTTGCAAAAGTTTCTTTCACGATAGCCTCGTTGACACCCACGATAGCAGGGCCGTCGAGATTGGGGTTGTTGCCGATGTGCATGCGCACTACGGCTTGCAGGTCAAGACCAAAACCTGCCGTAAAGAAATCGGGTGCAATATCCTGTCCCAAACCTACCATCGTAGCATAACGCGACTGCTGAAGCGAATCAGAAATGAAATTCATGGCGCTATAGTTCAGCGTATCGCCGGCGAGCATAAAGCAACGCTGCGCGTCATCGGTCACATAGTGTACCATCAACAGGTAATATGCGTCGTCTTCCAACGGAAGCGTATTTCCATCGAGATCGATTGGTATCGTGATGATCTGGTTGCTTTCCGTGCCGTCGAAGGTGTAGGAGTTGAACAGCAGGGGTCCCTGGCCATATTCTTCAGGATTGGCCCGGCCGTTGCCGTCGGTATCGCCATCCCATTTGAAGATATAGGTGCTCACTGATCTACCTGTGAGCTGGCTGGCGTTAGATACGCCAAAAGAAATATAGCGGGCAAACCAGCCGTCGCCGTTGGGCGTATGGAAGCAGTTGCCCAGCATATAGCTATTCTCACCACTCGGCGCTACGTTGCGGGTGGAGCCGAATTCTTTGGCAAAGGTCGTATCGGAGACGGCAAAACGCCAGCCGATGGTGTTATTGCCGGGCACGTTATCCAACGAATCGTGAGAGACGACATAATTGCCTATATAATCGCCTACGGTGAGTGCTGCGGGATCGAGGGATTCTTCGAAAAATACGTTTTCAGCCAGCGAATCGGCTGTGATGTTGCCGTATTCATTGGTGTCGTCGTAGATCACTTCGCCGCTGCCGCTTTTCTTAATTGTCAGATTCAGTTCTACATTGGTAGCCGTTCTACCGCCGTCGTTCTGGATGTCGGCCAGGAAGCTCACCGGTTCCGTCTGGCTCACCGGAGTAACGGCATTAGGTAAAATCGCAAAGAAATTGCGGTTTACTTTCATGTCGTAGGGCACCCTGTCTATTATTGCGATATCGTCGAGCACCCAGTAGTAAAAGTCGGCCGCCCAGGTAAATTTGATGCGGACATTAGATTGCCCTTGCATGCCCGGAAGGGGTATTTCACGCACGTTGTTGAGTGCGGGGATAGGGTTTGCGCCGGTAGCAGGCTGGAGGCCCGGGTTAGCGTTCTGGGCCGTTTCCCAGGTATTTCCACCGTCGAAGCTAATCGAGATTGCCGTGCGAAGGGCATTGCCTTCTTCGTCTTCGGGGGCGCCGGCGGGCACATTGAGTATGCGCACCAACTGGTTGAAGCGAAGCGAAACCGCATCGGTCACGTTAGAAAAATCGAGTACGGGCGAAATCAATTCGGCGATATACTGCGGATAGGGTTGCATGGGCGCCACCGTGCCGCCAGTTGAATAAAAGTCGGCATTAATTACCATGGCGCCGTTGGTTACAGTCGGCGACTGGATAGCCAGGTTATCGGCGGCGGTAAATGCTGCGCCTACGTTTCCACGGTGGTGGAATAGCCAGAGGTCGCCGCAATCGGATGTTTTGGTATAGTTGAGTACCGTCAGGCCGTCAGCGCTTGTAATGGTCAGCGAATTGGCTGCCGCTACTGCGGTCGGGTTGCCAAGACCCAATACCGTACTGCCCCAACTATCGAGCACACTTTGATCCACATTAAGGCTGGTAAACCAGGTTGTTTCCGTTACGGTACCGGTAAAGGCGGGTGCGCCAAGCGTAAGTGCTACGCCGGTAAGCGAGCTCTGAAATACATCGCCGGCCAGCGTGTAACGCGACTGTACCAGGTTTTCTTCACCGTTTACCCACATTTTGGCTGAATAAATGGCGCCGGTAGAGACGATAAACTCCGCAGCAAGACCTGTGACGGGGTCGCCGTCAAAAGTAGCGCTGGAAAGCGTCCATTTGCCGGTGAGCCCACCGGTAAACGTACCGCAAAGCGAAGTCTGCACCGTCCAACCTTTGGGGCCGTTGGCAAAATCTTCGCTCCAGTATGTGTTGGGTTGCGACCAGGCCGCAAAAGAAGTAAAAATGGTCAATAAGACAAGTAGACTTTTCTTCATAAGATATGGTGTTTTAACGTGTAATATATTCACATTATTAAAAACAGACAACAGCATCCGCTAAACGTCGCATGCGGTTGAATTAAAATGGCGAGATGAAAATAGAGAAAGTGAATAAGATCAACCTAAAAAAGAGAGCAATTGTCGGGAATTGACGCGATATGTTATGCCGAAAAAGAAGTTCCGCAGCCGCAGGTTTCCTTTGCATTGGGGTTGTTAAAAGCAAAACCGCGGTTGTTGAGGCCTTCTACCCAGTCGATTTCCATACCCAACAAATAGATGGCGTGGGCTTTTTGCATGAGCACTTTTACACCATTTATATCATAGGTATCATCATTGTCTTTTTGCACATCGAAACCTAAGATATAAGAAAAACCTGAACATCCGCCGCCGCTAACTCCCACGCGCAGGGCATGATCGGCCGGTACATTTTCTTGTTCCCGGATGCGGGTAAGCTGTTTGACGGCGCCGTCGGTGAGGGTGATCGGCAATATTCCGGTTTTTACTTCACTCATCGGATACTAAGTTTTGACGCTGCAATATTAGCAAAAGCAGGCGGAAAATTAAATTAAGAAACGCCATTAAACCTTATTTGGTTGTCAGTTTTCCTGCAAATTCCGAATGCTTAGTTTATTTTTACCACACAAATAACAGTTATTATGCCAACCTGGTTATCCATTATCCTGGAAATCATCAAATTCACGCTTCCCGCGCTTGTCGTTTTTTTTACGGTGAGAACTATGCTCGAACAGCATTTTAACCACCAAACCCGTATAAAAAGCCTCGAGCTCAGTCAGCAGCAGCAGTCCACTACCCTACCCTTGCGCCTGCAAGCCTACGAGCGCCTGTCCCTGTTTTGCGAACGCATCGCCGTCCCCAACCTGATCCTGCGCCTGCGCGAGGAAAATATGACCGCTGCCGGTTTTAAGGTTGCGCTTATGCTGGGCGTGCAACAGGAATACGAACACAACATCACGCAGCAAGTATACGTCTCCGACCAGCTCTGGCAGATTATTAAGATTGCCCGCGATGAGAGCATCAACTTTATTTCGCTGGTTGCCGCCGAGGTCGACCCCAAGGCCGACGCCAAAGTGTTGAGCGACGCCCTGTTTAAGTACCTGGCCGTGCAGGAGTCTTCTACGCTCAATACAGCCCTGCTGGCCATTAAGAAGGAGGCGGGGGTGTTACTCGGGAATGGCTGAGAAAGAGGGAGAGAGTGTGGGAGGGAGAGAGGGAGAGAAGTTTGGGTGTGCGTAGAAGGAACCGACAACTGATAACTGACAACCGACAACATATGATACAAGACCGCCGACTTTTTCTACAACGCCTGGCTGGAGTAGCCGGCGTAGCGCCCTTCATTCCCTTTTTCGAAACCCGTGCCGGCAAGCAACTGCTCGACCAGATTGCCGAAAGAGAAGGAGAAGACACCTTCGCCAGCGCCAACGACGAGGACTTTTGGCAGTTGGTAAGGCAGGCGTATACGGTTTCCCCCAATATCACCAACCTCAACAACGGCGGGGTGTGCCCCCAGCCCAAGGTAGTACAGGAAGCCGTGGAGCGCTATAATAGGCTGAGCAACGAAGCGCCTTCGTATTATATGTGGCAGATATTGGACCAGGGCCGTGAGCCGCTGCGCCGCAAACTGGCCGACCTGGCAGGCTGCTCGCCCGATGAACTGGCCATCAACCGCAATTCGTCGGAAGCGCTGGAAACGATCATCTTCGGACTGCGGCTGCAGAAAGGCAACGAAGTGGTGCTCACCAAGCAGGACTACCCCAATATGATTAACGCCTGGAAACAGCGCGAACACCGCGACGGCGTAGCGCTCAAATGGTTGTCGTTTGACTTCCCCATTGAAAATCCCAAGCAGATCGTGGATACCTTCGTGTCGGCATTTACGCCGCAGACTAAGGTGGTGCACCTCACTCACATGATCAACTGGAACGGCCAGATCCTCCCCGTCAAAGAAATTGCCCGCGAGGCCCGCAATCGCGGCATTGAGGTGCTGGTTGACGCCGCTCATACCTTCGCCCATTTCGACTATAAAATTCCCGACCTGGAGTGCGACTATTGGGGCGCAAGCCTGCACAAGTGGCTCTGCGCGCCATTCGGCAGCGGCTTGCTCTATGTGCGCAAAGAAAAAATCAAAAACCTGTACCCCCTGCTCGCCGCAGGCGACCCCGAAAGCGAGGATATCCGCAAGTTCGAAAACCTGGGCACCCGCTCCTTTGCTATCGAACAGGGCATCGGCCAGGCTATCGACTTCCACCAGATGATCGGCGCTCAGCGCAAGGAAAACCGCTTGCGCTATCTCAAAAATTACTGGGCCGAGCAGGTACTCGAATTACCCGGCGTGAGCCTGGGTACTTCACTGAAACCAGGTTTTAGCTGTGCTATCGGACTGCTGCAGATAGAAGGCAAAACGCCCGAAGAAGTGGGCCGTTATTTGTTTAGCGACTATAAAATCCACGCCGTGCCCATTGTATGGGAGAATATAAAAGGGCTTCGCATTACGCCAAATGTGTACACGACTACCAAAGATTTGGATGTGTTGGTGACGGCGGTTAGGAAGTTGGTGAAGCCGTAGTACCGTTGTCCGTTGTCCGTTCTCCGTTCTCTGTTCTCCGTTCCTTATCTTTGCTAATTACTCTTAAACAGAGAACAGAGAACAGAGAACAGAGAACAGAGAACAGAGAACAGAGAACAGAGAACAGAGAACAGAGAACAGACATCACCTAAACCACTCTTCCAACGACTGCCCAAAAGCGGCATTGGGCAAATTCACCTTCAACAGCATAGCCAATGTGGGTGCAATATCTGCTACGGCTACTTTTTGGCTGGTACAGCCTGCCGGAATACCTTTGCCGAACCAGAGCAGCGGCACGCGGCTGTCGTAATTATACGGCGAAGCGTGCGTAGTGCCGGTAGTCTGCCAGCCCATTTCGATCCAGCCGGGGTGCAGGATTACGGCTAAATCGCCGGAGCGCTGAGGGTGATAGCCGCGTTGTACGCGCTGCATGAGAGGTTCGGTAGCACTATAAGCGCTGAGTTGGGCGGCCGTAGCCACCCGGCTTACGCCGTCGAGGTTCATCAGGTATTCGGCGAAGGCGCGGCTTACCGTTTCTCTATCCAGCTTGGCGGCGCTTAGTGCGGCATGGTCGAAATACAGCTGCAAATTGTCGAAAGCCAGCACCAGTTCGCGGCGGAAGCGCTTTTTGCTGAACAATTGCAGGCTATCGGCGCTTACCTTGAAATTGCCTACCTGGTATTTTCTGTCGCTGAGGTAATTGGGATTATCAGCTGCGGCGTGGTCGGCGCTAAGAAAAACCAGGTAGTTGTCTTTTCCGATCAGTGAATCCAGGTAAGTCAAAAACGAGGCGATGTCGCGGTCGAGGCGCAGGTATTGGTCGGCTACCTCCACAGCGCGGGGGGCGTACATATGGCCGATGTAATCGGGCGTGGAAAGGCTTAGGGTGAGCATGTCGGTATGGGCGCCTTGTCCTAAACCCTCCCCTGCTATCGCTGCGCGGGCAAAATCGAAAGAGATCGTATTTCCGGCGGGTATGCTGCGCACCAGGTCGGAGTTGTACTTATTGCGAAATTGGCTAACCTTATGGGGGAAAACGGGTTTTTCTTCTCCTTTAAAAATGCCTTCGTATGGCGAGTTGTCGACATCGCAGACCGCCTCGTAGTCGCTCAGGGGGCGCAGCAGCGTCCAGTCCTCGTTGAGGTATTGGTCGGCAAGTTCTTTTTTATTAAAATTTTTCACCCATTCCGGTAGGTCATTCATATAATAAGTCGAAGAAATAAAATTCCCCGTTGGTCCGTCGAACCAATAGGCGGCGTTGGCCAGGTGGCCGGCGGAGAGGATGGCGCCGCGGTCTTTGAGGGCAATGCCGATTACCTTCGACTTAAAATTGCTATGCAGGCGCAGTTCGTCGCCAATAGTAGTGGCCATCATTCGGCGGGGCGACATTTGGCCGTTGTTGGAGGGGCTGCCCACCGTTTGCACCGTTTTGTCTTCGGCGCAATACACCAGCTTGCCTTCTTTGCGGTCGAACCACTCGTTGCCGATAATGCCGTGCAAGGCCGGGTTGGCGCCCGAAAAAACGTGTGCATGGCCTGGGCCGGTCACCGTAGGAGCGTATTCATAATGCGCATTATCGAAAGAATAGCCCTGTTGCACCATTCGCTTAAAGCCGCCTTCGCCGTAAAGCTCCCAAAAGCGGGTGATATAATCCTGCCGCATTTGGTCAACCACGATACCCACCACCAGCTTGGGTTGTTGGGCAAAAAGCGACATAGTGAGCAGTGTACCAAGCGTTAAGGCCAATAGTTTTCTCGTGCGCATGTTTATTTGTATTTAAATAAGTGGGTAAAAATAAGACCCTTAAGTTAAGCCCGGAAACGAATAGGGTTAAAGGATTGTAAAACAATAAAATTTTTTTAGCCCGAAAGCTTGTGCAAAAAACACAGGTCGTTTACCTTTGCCACGCTTCAGCAGCCACTGTAGCTCAGTTGGTAGAGCAACGCATTCGTAATGCGTGGGTCGGCGGTTCGAGTCCGCCCAGTGGCTCCAAAAAGGCTCCTTCAATCGAAGGGGCTTTTTTTTTGAGGATTTGAGGAGTGAGGAGTGAGGATTTGATTTTTAAATCGAATCCTCAAATCCTCACTCCTCACTTCTCAAATCCTCAATTAACCATCCCAATCCTACCTTCGTAATATATTCTCTCCTATATTTGAGCGGCGGTAATTTTTCTGCATTTTATTTGCCATTCGTTCTATTTTTGTATCAAAAATTTGCAAAAAACCTATGCACAACGAATTACAATTCCTCGACTATTCCGTTTTCCTGATATACTTCATAGTGGTATCGGGATATGGGTACTGGATCTACCGGCGCAAGCGGCAGGCGGAGGCCAGTTCAAAAGACTTCTTTCTGGCAGAAGGAGCGCTCACCTGGTGGGCTATCGGCGCCTCGCTGATCGCATCCAACATCAGTGCAGAGCAATTCATCGGCATGTCGGGGTCTGGTTTCGCTATGGGTCTGGCCATTGCATCTTACGAATGGATGGCGGCGGCTACTTTGCTCGTTGTGGCGGTATTTTTTCTTCCGATATATCTTCGGAACAAGATTTACACCATGCCCCAGTTTCTGGCCCAGCGCTATAGCCCGCTCGTAGCCACTATCATGGCTGTATTCTGGCTGTTGGTTTATGTATTTGTCAACCTCACTTCTATTTTATACCTCGGCGCCTTGGCGGTAAGTACCATATCGGGATTCGGCTTTACCGCCTGCGTGGTCGGCTTGTCCATTTTCGCCATATTTATCACCCTGGGCGGCATGAAAGTAATCGGTTACACCGATGTTATTCAGGTACTGGTGCTCATCATGGGCGGTTTAGCGACCACCTATCTGGCGCTCGATCTTGTGGCGCAGCAGTTTGGCGGAGAAGGCATGTGGTCGGGATTGAGCTTGTTGCATGCGAAAGCGGATACGCATTTCCATATGATTCTGGAGCCCGGGCAAATGATGATGCCCGACGGCAAGGGCGGCCTTGAAGACGCCTACAACAAACTGCCGGGATTGGCGGTCATCATCGGCGCCATGTGGATTGCCAACCTCAACTATTGGGGTTTCAACCAGTACATTACCCAGCGCGCATTGGGCGCAAGTCTGGAAACTGCCCGCTCCGGCTTGTTATTTGCCGCTTTCCTGAAACTCATCATGCCCATCATCGTGGTATTGCCGGGTATTGCCGCTTATGTGTTGTATCAAAACGGCGCTTTCCAGCAGGAAATGACGGAAGCCGGCGCGGTACGCCCCGACCGGGCCTATCCGGTGCTGCTCAACTTGCTGCCGGTGGGTTTGAAAGGCCTTTCCTTTGCGGCCCTGACGGCGGCCATCGTAGCCTCGCTGGCCGGCAAAGTGAATAGCATCTCGACTATTTTCACGCTTGACCTATACCAAAAATACTTCAACAAAGAAGCCAGCGAAGCCCAATTGGTGCGCGTGGGCCGCATAGCCATCCTCGTTGCTATGATTATCGGCGCAGTAGTAGCTCCGGCGCTGGCCAACTTCGGACAAGTATTTCAATACATCCAGGATTTCACCGGTTTGATCTCCCCGGGTGTTGTGGCCATCTTCCTGCTGGGTATGTTCTGGAAGCGCAATACCGCTACAGCAGCCCTGGTAGGCGCCCTGGCCACCATCCCTACCGGCATTTTGCTCGAACGGGTATTTGTGGGTATGCCCTTCCTTCACCGCATGGGTTGGGTGTTTTTCATCCTTGTTGCCCTGATGGTATTAGTGAGTATGATAGACGTTAAAGGTCGCAAGGTGGACCACACCGTAATCATGGAGCGTTCGATGTTCCGCATCTCCACATCGTTTACTATCGGCCTGCTGTTGGTATTGGGTATATTGACGGCACTGTATATTGTGTTCTGGTAGGTTGTAATTCATTGTAGAGCCGCAAAATTTAGCGGCTCTACAACGATGCGGCTGCGCAGATATGTTTGCGCGGCCGCATCGCAATTCAAAACATTCCCTCCATCTCTTTGTTGCTCCCTGTTGAAAACATAACTTTGCGGCGCCGCGGGCGTCCGTGAAAAATCATACCAATGGAGCAACCCGTTCAACCACAAGAAGTAAAGCCGTACGACAAAACCGGCAGCAAAAAAAGCCAGGTATCGAGCATGTTCAACCGGATAGCCCCGTATTACGACCTGCTCAACCGCTTATTATCTGCCGGTATCGACGTTATTTGGCGGCGCAAAGCCCTCAGAGAACTCGCCGAACACCGCCCCCAATATCTCCTGGATGTGGCCACCGGCACCGCTGACGTGGCTATAGAGGCCGCGCGTATGCTCAAGCCGGCCAAGATCATCGGGGTGGACATTGCCGCCGAAATGCTCGACATCGGCCGCAAGAAAATCAAGTCGCGCGGATTGAGTCCAATTATCGAGTTACAAGAAGCCGACTCAGAGAATCTGCCGTTCCCAGACAATACGTTCGATGCGATTACCGTTGCTTTTGGAGTGAGGAATTACGAAAACCTGGAAAAAGGCCTGGCCGACATGAACAGAGTGTTGAAGCCCGGCGGGAAAGTGGTGATCCTGGAGTTTTCAAAACCACGGGTTTTTCCTTTCAAACAGTTGTTTAACCTTTACTTTAAATACATGCTGCCGCTAATAGGCAGATTTACATCCAAGGATCCGCGCGCCTACAGCTATCTTTACGAATCTGTACAGGCGTTCCCCGATGGGAAGGCATTCCTTGATATTATGCACAAAACCGGTTATACGTCAAATCAATGCAAACCACTTACATTGGGCATCTGCTCCATCTACACGGGGCTAAAATAATTGCCGCCGCGCTTTTTCTGGCTTTATGGCAACCCCTCCAGGCGCAGCGCCGCGATCCGGGTAACTACAACTATTACGAATTCAACCGCAAATCGTATTATTTTGGTATTACGCTGGGCATTAACCGGAGCAGTTTTACGCCGTTTCGCTCGCGCGATTATATCTACAGCGATTCGATACGAGGTATAGAGGCTGCCAACGGCCCCGGTTTTAACCTCGGCATTGTGACCAACCTCAAAATTGGCGAATACTTCGATTTTCGCTTTCTGCCTACCCTATCGTTTTCTGAGCGCAACCTGAGTTATACCAAAAACACGAGGTTTAATTCGATCAGTCAGCGGAGCGTGGAGTCTGTTTTTGTTGAAATGCCTTTCCAATTTCGCTATAAATCAGCGCCTTACCGCGACAAACGCCTGTTTATTATCGCCGGCATCAAATATGCTTTTGACGTGGCCAGCGATTCGCGAACCCGCCAGGCAGAAACGCTGGTAAAAATCGCTCCGCACGATTTTTCACTGGAATACGGGGCCGGAATTCAGTTTTTCTTCCCTTATTTTATCTTTTCACCGGAATTCAAGATCTCCCACGGCATCGGCAATACGCTGATTTTCAACCCTAATCTGGAGGAATCGACGGTATTGGAGAAGGTGCTGTCACGCGCCTTTACGATTTCGTTGCATTTTGAGGGGTGACATCCTGGGAATAACTTTGTGGGTGACGGCTTGGGAGTAGCCTGGGTAGTGACGGCACGGGAGTAGCTTGGGTGGTGACGGCACGGGAGTAGCCTGGGTGGTGACGTCCCGGGAGCAGCCCGGGTGGTGACGGCTTGGGTATGGCTCTGGTGGTGACGGCCGGGGAAAAACTTTGTGGGTGACGGCTACGGTATGGCTCTGGTGGTGACGGCCGGGGAAAAACTTTGTGGGTGACGGCTTGGGCAATTCCTGGGTGGTGACGCGTGACGCGTTATTATACCTTTCCAATCCTTAGCCGTCACCTCCCCCGATTTTCCGGGGACGTCACCATCCAAGAATTTCCGGGGACGTCACCTCCCCGGATATTCCCCGGGACGTCACCTCCCCGGATATTCCCAGGACGTCACCACCCCCGATCTTCCCGGGACGTCACCTCCCCCGATCTTCCCGGGACGTCACCTCCCCCGTTCTTCCCAGGACGTCACCTCCCCCGTTCTTCCCGGGACGTCACCTCCCCCGATTTTCCGGGGACGTCACCCCCATACGGACAATGCCTGCAACCGCTCTTACAGCAATAGCCGCGTTGTTGGAGATAATACGCGGTAAACACGTACAATCCATTTTCAATATAATAATCGCGCCCCTCTACCAGTGGACCGGGAGTGGTTTTGGACTTAGACTTGTCTTTCATCGAAAAATATTAGGCCTGCTGCAGGGCCGGCATGCGATATTTGGCCCATTCAAAAACGCCGAACAGCAGCGCGCTGTAAAACAGATCTCCGGCTATGGTATTGCCAAAAAACGGAAGGCCGGCTACATAACAGGCTCCTAAACCCGCAATCGTTTGAGGATAAACTGTGCTGCCTAACCATACGCCGAAATTAGTAACCAGGAAAAACAGCACTGATGCCGACAAACTTGCCACGAGAATGCGCCCGGGGCGGATACGAGTCAGCACCAGGAAGCCCAGGACTGCTATAGCGGCAAAAGCGGCGTATACCCAGGCGCTACCCCACCAAACAAAAGATTCCGAAGGGTAATAAGCCTTGTACACCACATTATTGAGCACCAGGTCGCTTAGCCACATAGCCACAAAGGGCACGGCAAACGCCACCCAACGCCGTGAGAAATAGGCGGCGCCAAACAAGGCTATACCGCCGATGGGCGTAAAATTATACGGATGCGGAATGAGCCGGCTCATAGCCGCAACAAGAATGGCAACTATCAGTATGGCATATTTCCATACCTTTGGATTATTATTGATGTAGGTATTCATTGTAACAAACCGTTTGGGCAAAAATACACGCTTTTATCAAAAAGTTTACTTTTGCGCTAGGGGTAATCGCAAATCCCCCTATCAAGTAAACGGAATAACAGCAAATTCAATTATTCATGAGGTTATCGCAAATTATTGCAGGCACAGCAATTGTCGTTTCAGCTTTGGCGTGCCTGTCGCTCTCTTCTTGTCAACAACGCGACTCCTCTGCGAGTTCGAGTAGCCTGAAAGAAATTGTAGTCTACAGCTTTCGCAGCGATAGCGCCGACTTACAGCTTTTCCGACAGTTTGAAACCCGAAACAACGTCCGCGTGCGGGTAGAAACGATGACTGATCAGGCCATGCTCCAGCGATTAGCCCAGGAGGCCGGCAAGCCGGTTGCCGACGTGGTGATCTTCAGCGATATAGCCTGGGCGGAAATGGCCCAACAACAGGGCACGCTGCAGATTTGCTGGTCGGATGCCATCAACAGAAATGTGCCATCGAGGTATACCGACAAAGACGGGTATTGGGTAGGGCTGAGCAAATGGGCGCTGGCTTTTGTGCACGCTAAAAGCGTGGTAGGCAGAGATCGCTACACCAGCTACGACGCCCTTGCCGATGCCAAACTCAAAGGCAAAGTCTTGATTCCAGGTTACAAAAGAGATCTAGGACAAGCCCTGGTTGCCTCCATGCTGGCCAATGAGAAAGAAGCGGTGGTGCAACAGCGCATGAAAGGATGGGTAGACAACAAGCTATCGCTCGATTTTTCGAATGACAACGACTTGTTCACGGCCCTCTCAGCAGGTAAAGCCGCTATTGCGTTGACTAACGGAGAAAGCTTCCTGCGTTGGCGTTATTCGGGCAGCCCGCAATCTTTCCAGGCATCAGAAGAACTCGACCTTGTGTACCCAACCGACAACGCAGGCAGAAGCTACTACAACATGGTAGTAGCCACCATGCCGGCTAATTCGCCCAACAAAGACTACGGTTTGGCACTGGTCGGCTTCCTCACCAGCAATGACGCCCAGGGCGTATTTTGCGATTCCAGGTTTGAACTGCCCGTAAACGCCGCCGTCATACCTTCCGAACTTTTATTATCAAATAGCGTATTTGTTGAAATTGAATACGACTGGGGTGTCGTAACTGAAAAATTGGACGCTGCCGATCAACTGCTCCAATCAGCGGGCTGGTAATATTAATTGGCAATCAGGCCAACAATTCCGGTTATAAAGAAGCTTTCTCAACCCCTGAAACGTTAATTTGTATACATTTTCAAGGTGCTTATGGCATGAAAATCAAGACGCTTACGCTTTTAGTCCTCATAGGCCTCCATGTTTTACCCGCGCTGTCGCAACCTGATCGCTGGCAACAGCGCGCAGTTTATAATATGGATATCGCATTTGATGTGGTCACCCACCGGTTTGAGGGCAAACAGGAATTAAAGTATACCAATAACTCCCCGGACACTTTATCCAAGGTATTCTACCACTTGTATTTCAACGCTTTTCAACCCGGAAGCGCTATGGATGTGCGCTCGCGCAATATACTCGACCCCGATAGCCGCGTAGCCGACCGGATATTCAATCTGAAACCGGAAGAAACCGGTTATCACCACATCAATTCGCTGCTGCACAGAGGAAAACCGGTGAAATACGTCGTTGAAGGTACCATCCTGGAAGTAGAGCTTCCATCGCCTATCATGCCCGGTGAGACGAGCACATTCGAAATGGATTTTTCCTCTCAAGTGCCCATACAAATCAGGCGCTCAGGCCGCGACAATGCAGAAGGCATCGACTACTCCATGGCGCAGTGGTACCCCAAACTTTGCGAATACGACTACCAGGGCTGGCATGCCAATCCTTACATTGCCCGTGAATTTTACGGCGTATGGGGCGATTTCGACGTACGCATTACCATCGACAAAAACTACGTCATAGGAGCCACGGGCTACCTGCAAAACCCAGGGGAAATAGGCCACGGCTACGAGCAGGAAGGCCAAAAAGTAAAACACAAAGGAAAAAACCTGACCTGGCACTTCGTGGCGCCCAATGTACACGACTTTGTATGGTCAGCCGACCGCGATTACAAGCATACCGTGTACAAACGCAAAGACGGCATCGAACTGCACTGTTTTTACCAGCCGGGAGAAAAAACCACGAGTTGGGCCGAGTTGCCTGCCATCATGGACAAGGCACTCGACTATATCCAAGCCCGGTACGGCCCCTACCCCTACAAGCAATACTCGTTTTTACAAGGCGGCGACGGGGGCATGGAATACCCCATGGCGACCCTTATTACAGGCAATCGTCCACTTCAAAGCCTAGTCGGCGTGTCCATCCACGAAATCATGCACACCTGGTACCAAATGATCCTGGGCACCAACGAAAGCTTGTATGCCTGGATGGATGAAGGATTTACCGACTATACTGAGTCGGAAGTAGCCAATTACCTGCGCAAAGAAAAAATATTGCCGGGAATGCCCGCGCCTGATCCTCACGCCGGTCAGGTTTCCGGTTATGTAAATTTTGCCAAATCGGGGTACGAAGAACCGCTGATCACTCACGCCGACCATTTTCAGACCAATGCAGCTTATTCGGTTGGCTCGTATACCAAAGGCGCGTTGTTTTTACATCAATTAAATTACATCATCGGCAAACAGGCCTTCGACAGAGGCATGCTTAGGTATTATTACGACTGGCGGTTTAAGCACCCCAATGTCAATGACTTTATCAGGGTAATGGAAAAAGAATCGGGGCTCGAACTCGACTGGTACAAAGAATATTGGGTAAACACCACCCATAATATCGATTACGGCATCAAATCGGTAACAGAAATCGTAGGCCATACCCAGGTGATCTTGCAAAACGAAGGCCTGATGCCCATGCCCCTCGACGTGGTAGTCACCTATACCGACGGAAGCAAAGAAGTTTACAACATTGCCCTGGATATTATGAGGGGTAATAAACCCGCAGAGCCCGACCAGGTCAAATACAATACATTGCCCGACTGGCCCTGGGTAAATCCGGAATATTCGTTTATGCTTACCGTCCCAAAGGACAAAATTGCGAATATCATCATTGACCCATCGGGGCGAATGGTAGATTTCAACAAGGGTAATAACAGCTACAAGAAGTAGACCATTAAATCAGGTTGTATGAAAATCCTCCAATTGTGCAAAAAATTTCCCTATCCGCTTATGGATGGAGAATCCATTGCGGTGCACAACCTGAGCAACTCGCTACAACAGCAGGGATGTGAAGTGACCTTATTGGCTATGAACACCCTCCGGCATTATTATGAAGCGGAGAAAATACCTGACGGCCTGCGTCATTATAAAGCAGTCCACCGTGTCGATATCGATAACCGGATCAAGATACACGATGCATTTTTCAACTTGTTTTCCCGCGATTCTTACCATATAACCCGCTTTATCTCTTCCGATTTCAGCGAGCAGTTGGTAAAATTGCTGCAGCAGGAAGAATACGACGTCGTACAACTTGAAACGCTCTACCTGGCGCCGTATATACCGCTTATCCGGCAACACAGCCAGGCAATAATCGCCATGCGCGCCCACAACGTTGAACACGAAATCTGGCAACGAATCACCTCAAATACCGGTTTTCCTCCCAAACGCTTTTACCTGCGCCACCTGACCCGGAAATTGCGAAAATTCGAGATAGAGGCGCTCCGGCAATTCGACATCATGGTGGCTATTTCCGAACGCGACCTCCACAAATTTCGCAACATGGGGTACCAGGGCGCCGCTGTTGTAGTACCGATAGGCATTGAAGCCACCACCTACCAGCCCGACTATCTGGCCTACAAACGCGAACCTACAATGGCTTTTATCGGTTCGCTCGATTGGATGCCCAACGTAGAAGGCTTGAATTGGTTTTTAGAATCCGTCTGGCCGGTCATCCTCTTAAAATATCCCACCATGCAACTGCATATCGCGGGCAGGAATACGCCGGTTTGGCTTCAGCAATTACAATTGCCCGGGGTAACCGTTCACGGAGAAGTACCCGATGCGGCCGCTTTTATTAACCAACATAGCATGCTCATCGTACCATTGCTGTCGGGAAGCGGGATGCGCGCCAAAATACTCGAAGGCATGGCACTTGGCAAAGTAGTACTGACTACCTCGCTCGGCCTGGAAGGCATTGCAGCCCGCCACGAAAAAGAAGTGCTCGTAGCCGATACGCCGCAAGATTTTCTGCAAACCATCAACTGGTGTTTCCGGCAAAACGGACAATTGGAAAACCTGGGTCGCAATGCCCGGCAATTCGTAGCCCAGCATTACAACAACCAGGAAATCGGGCGTCAATTGCTACAAGCCTATTCCAGTTTAATAGTGGAAGCATAGTAACCGGGTATGCTGGACATTCTGCTTCATATCGCTTTTTGGGGCTGCCTCGCGGCCGTCTTTCATACTTACCTGGCTTATCCATTGCTGGTAAAATGGCTTGCCCGCGGCAAAAGCAATAACTCGCTCGTCTTTGCCCCTCACGACGAAAACCTGCCCCAGGTTAGCATCCTCATGTCGTTGTACAACGAAGAACGCGTAATACAAGACAAGCTGATCAGTCTCGAGCGACTCGACTACCCCCGGGAAAAACTACGCCTATATATCGGCTCAGATGCTTCTTCAGACGCCACCAACGGCATTGTGGCTGAAGCAGCAAAGCGGCTTCCCTGGTTGCACTTTTCTCCTTTCACCAACCGCAGGGGCAAACCCGGCGTCATCAACGAATTGGCAGAGCTGGCTTACAAGGCCAACCCGGCCGCCTCGCATCACATTTTCGTGATCACAGATGCCAACGTCATGTTGACACCCGACGTATTGCGGCAGCTCGTCAAACACTTCAAAAACCCGGAAATAGCGCTTGTTGACGCGCACATGGTGCATACCGGCATGCAACAACAGGGCATTTCCCGCTCCGAAGAACTATACATTTCCAGCGAAGTCCTGCTCAAACACCGCGAAGGCATTTGCTGGGGAGCTATGATGGGGCCGTTTGGCGGTTGCTACGCCGTTCGTTCCAATTATTTTTCACCTGTACCTCCCGCCTACCTTGTCGACGATTTTTACATCGCCATGCGCGCTTTCGAGCAGGGCGGCAAAGCCGTCAACGAGCTACATGCGCGGTGTTATGAGGCCGTTTCACACGAAATCAGCCAGGAATATCGCCGCAAAGCCCGAATTGCTGCCGGAAATTTTCAAAATATGACGACCTTTGCGCGCATGTGGTGGCCGCCGCTTGGCGCCTTGCGGTTTGCATTTTTCTCACACAAGGTACTGCGCTGGCTTACCCCATTTTTATTATTGGCCGCCATGGCGGCGGCATTGGTTTTGTTTGTTAGAGGCAACATATACTACGGCTACTTGTTAGTTATGATGTTGTTTGCCCTGATAGGCATACCTGCAATTGATTTTATTTTGCAACGCTTGCAAATCAATATCCTGCCTTTGAGGAGCGCCAGGTATTTCGTAATAATGAACCTGGCCTTACTTACGGGCTTTATGCGATTTATCAATGGAATCAAAAACAATGTTTGGGAACCCGTCCACCGCTACCATCCAGGAGGAGGCCGTTAAATTAAACACCATCGACGAAGCTATTGCCGATATCCAAGCCGGCAAAGTGATTATCGTAGTCGACGACGAAGACCGCGAAAACGAAGGTGATTTTATATGCGCCGCCGCCTGCATCACGCCGGAGATCATCAATTTCATGGCTACACACGGCCGGGGACTCATCTGCGCCCCTATCGACGAGCGCCGTGCCGACGAGTTGAACCTCAACCTGATGGTCAACTCCAATACCAGCCTGCACGAAACTGCCTTTACGGTATCTATCGACCTGATCGGCCAGGGTTGCACCACCGGCATTTCCGCATACGACAGGGCGACCGGCATCCGGGCGCTGGTTGATCCCAATACCCAGCCCGCTGATTTTGCCCGGCCAGGACATATATTCCCTCTTCGCGCCAAAACCGGCGGCGTATTGCGCCGTACCGGCCATACCGAAGCGGCCATCGACCTGGCCAGATTGGCAGGCTTTTACCCGGCCGGTGTACTCGTAGAAATCCTCAACGAGGACGGCACCATGGCCCGCCTGCCCCAGTTGATCGAAATTTCCAAAAAATTCGACCTGAAGATCATTGCCATCAAAGACCTGGTGGCCTACCGCATGCGCAACGAAAGGCTCATCAAACGCGAGATGAGCGTGAATATTCAAACGGCTTACGGCGATTTTGAAGTTATCGCCTATCGCCAGATTACTACCAACGACATCCACCTGGCTATCAAAAAAGGACAGTGGGACTGCGACGAACCCGTGCTGGTGCGCGTGCATTCCGCTTCTGAAACCGGCGAAGTCCTCGGCGCCATCTTTGAAAATTACGGCATCCAATTGCAGAAAGCCATCGAACAGATCAGCCAGGAAGGAAAAGGCGTATTGCTGTATATGCGCCACGGTGAAAAATCGGATATGCTGCTTCAGCAATTACAACAATTTGCCCAGCCGGAAGCCAAACAGGAGAGCGAACAACGCGATTTCGGCGTCGGCGCGCAAATCCTGCGCGACCTCGATATCTGCAAAATACGGTTGATCACCAACAACCCCAAACGCCGCATCGGACTCACCGGCTACGGCCTGGAAATAGTGGAAAACCTCGAATTATGAGCCGTTTATGAGGTATGAGCGCAAATACATACTTGAACGCGCCATGCCCGAAGCGTGGTTAGCCTGGTTGTACGGGCTGCCGCCGGCTTTCCGTACGAGTTTTCCGCCCCGGCAGATCAACAATATCTATTTTGACGATTTCGACCTGACCAGCTACCAGGAAAACAGCGCAGGTATTTCGAGGCGTTCAAAATACCGGATGCGCTGGTACGGCGACGCATACGACCTATTGCCCCAGCCTGTGTTGGAAATTAAAACAAAAGAAGCCCTGCTGGGAGAAAAAACCTACCGGCAACTACCTGATACGTCATGGGGGGAATTACCGGCCTTATTTCGCCAAATGCCTGAGCTGACCAATTCCAACCTCCGCCCGGTATTGGTCAACGCCTATAAGCGTCAATACCTCGAAAGCGCCGACGGCCGCTTCCGGCTTACCCTCGACAGCGAGCTGCGCTTCGGACCTTATACCCGCAAAGCCATGCGGTTTGACTTTCAACTGCCGGGCATTTCCATACTCGAACTCAAATACGCCGCCGCCTCGGACGACGAAATCGACGACATCACCCAAAACTGGCCGTTCCGAATGACCCGTTTTTCAAAATACAGCGTGGGTATGCAACTCATTATGGATTAAAAACCAACACCTTATGGTAAGCATCATCATGGGCTCCGACTCCGACCTACCGGTCATGCGAAAAGCGGCCGACATGCTTAAAAGTTTCGGTATTCCCATAGAAGTCACTATAGTCTCAGCGCATCGCACACCTGAGCGCTTGTATGCTTTTGCGAAAGAAGCGCATACGCGCGGCGTACAGGTCATTATCGCCGGCGCCGGCGGCGCCGCGCATTTGCCCGGCATGGTAGCTTCGCTCTCTCCCCTACCCGTCATCGGCGTGCCCATCAAATCCTCCAATTCAATCGACGGCTGGGATTCGGTATTGTCTATATTGCAAATGCCGAGCGGCGTGCCGGTGGCCACCGTGGCCCTCAACGGCGCCGCCAATGCCGGCATTCTGGCCGCCCAGATTCTCGGCGCCCAGGACCCTGCTATTCGACAGCGTATTATCGACTACAAGCAGCAATTGGCGGATGAGGTGGCAGTGAAGTATAGGAGGTTGGAGGAGGAGGGGTATGATTTTTGATGTTTGATGTTTGATGTTTGATGCTATCTCTGCTGACGGTTTCGCATTATTTATTCAGGCCAAGCCTTTCAGCAATGAACTGAACTTCCTCAATAGACAGCCCTGTGATTTTGACAACAAATTCGGCGGGCGCACCTTCAATCAGCGCATTTTCGGCGACTTCCCGGATTGCACTTGATATTTCCAGTTTCACCGTCTCCACAAAACTCGCATCACTCCGCTGTCCTTCCATATATCGGTCATACTCCTTCCGGTCTGCAGGGTCTAATTTCAAAATATCAAGTTTCTGGCTGGCAGCCTTCAAGCCTTTAGCCGTAAACTCGTCCTTGATTTCTGCCGTTTTCAGGAAGTATATCCACTCATCCAGCGTGTCTTTGGCGACTTCGTTGAACCGGTTTGTTTTTATCACATAATACTCCGGGTACAAGTCTGATACTGATATCTTTTTGAAAAGTTCTTTCTGCTTTTCCGACAGTTCCAGTTCGTGGTTACTGTGAATTCCTACAAAAGTGGTCGTTCCATGATACACATAGTCATCACCCTGACCGAGGTCAAAGTATACAATGTTCACAGAATACACTTTTTTAACCCGTGAATACGGTTGCCCCTCCGCGATATGTTCGACGATTACCTTGGCTGTTCCGTATAGCATTCGCTGGAAGTAGTCCGCTTCACGGGTATTCTGGATTTCGACGATAACTAACTCGCCTTTGCTGTTCTCCACGAGAATGTCTACCCGGTTGAACTTGTCGTCTTCGGTTGCTTTATTTCCTTCGCTTTCAAGGATTTGCTTTATCTTAAAATCCTCATGGAGCAACTCGGACAGAAAGCCCTCCAAGATGTCAAAGTTGGCTTTGTTCGGGAGCAGGCGCTTCATCGCCCAATCGAACCGAACAAGTTTCTTCGCCATTTTGAAACAATTTGTAACAAAAGTACGGGAATTACACCAAAAAACAAAAAGCGCGTCCAAAATTTACTTTGATGCGCTGGGCGTTACCGGTGTTTTCGATTCGTTAATCACTAACGTGTGAGCACTCACGTATACTGCCGCCTGCGTTGGTCTTGCGGGTTAAGCGCTGGAGGCGGTATGCGTTGAGAACATTGTTAAACGAGCGTTTTATTCATCTTCAGTCATGTGGAGAGATTTAGTATTGTCATATTTTATCTCTCCCTTTTCTAAAACCCACCCAATTGAACAACCTTCGGAAAAAGTTATATTAAAAAATAATTGCCCTACTTTTGAATAGGATGTTTTTTTTAATGCTGGGTTATCCTTTCCTGGGTCAATTGAATATAATTCCAGTTCATCAGTACTTGTCACCTCAATGGAAGCCGAACTTGTTAGTCCATTTGATATCATCGGATAAGTGGTTTCGTCGATCGCAAAATTTAATACTTTCCCATTTTGGCTGACATCAAGAACTAATATCTGCTTATCATCAGAAGAGCTCCTTACAGTATATTTTGTTACGTCACTTTCTTTTATTAATATTTCTATCATTCGAGGAAAGCCATAGTAGTTCACCCACTTTTTTATTTCACTACTTTCGGAACAAAGCCCTAATGAGTTGCTTATACATCTGGTTGCTGTATACACCTCTCCTTCGCTTTTGCATGATGTAAGATGGACGACTGTAAGTATTGCAATTAGAATATTTAAATTTTTCATTTTTATAAAATTTTTCGTTTAACTGTGGCACTAACGTCAACCGCCGCCTGCGCGTCGGCTTGAGCGAGGTTGGCGGTTAGGCGGGGGTTGGCGGTAGTGCGGAGTTCTTTGCTTTATTAATATTTATTTTATTGATAACTTGCTGAGTTCGTTCATGAATGATGCGCATTTGCTCTAGTATCGGCAAATGTTTTATATCTTCATATGCTTTTTCCTTCCACTCCCATACAGAGAGTTGTGCTTTTGATATTTTAGTTTCCATATCCTGTCAATTCAGTTGGTGTGATGATGCGAAGCGGATGAATATACCCGAGTTCGTAATTCTTTGCTAAAACCCGCCGCTCTCGGTTTATGTTGGCTAAGTGTTTAAAGTTCCAGCTCACGAGGTAATCAATTTTGGTTACAACGCAGAACGCCACATGCAAAGCATCAAATAATTTTTTCGGCGGCATAATTCCGTTGTCCAGGTAGTTTTGAGCCAGCAGCCCGACCTCTTCGCCCTTCTCGATTGGAAGAATTTCAATTGGATATTCTTCAACTATTTTAAGTAATCGCTCTCGTTCCAACTCATTGGTATTCTGGTTAATCTCAGCTATTACAAACTCCGTAATATATGTATCATAGACACCTAAACGGATAAAATTGTCAAAAAAATCTATAGTAATTTCCTTCTTTTCCGGCGCGTCGTCAGCAAAAAGAAAGTTTATAGCTGAAGTGTCGAGATATAACGAAGCTTTTACCATATTACAAAGTTACTCTAAGAACATGAAACTTGCTTGATTTTTCATCAAGCCACCTGGCTTCTTCAATCAAAAATATTTAAAATAATCTATATTTTGTTAATAATCAATCATGTATGACTTTTGCTAACCTTGCCATTTAGGCAATCATTGAATACGATGACCAACATAAGGCGGTTCAGCGAAAAGACAAACAAATGTTTTTATTCATTTTTTATGTCAGATGTTGAAGTGATCCTGTCTTGGGCCAAGGTAGTGTTGGTATTCTTTATGATTGCAAAGAACTGTGGCATGGACGACGTGCCGCCTTAAGTTTGTCATTTCTTAGAGCTATGGCGGCATGACCGACCATGCAGAGTTCATGGCCATTAAGTTAAGAAAAAAATGCGTATCTTACCCCAAAAGAGGCATATGTATGCACCGTTACGATGGGCCATTGGCGATCTGAGGAAATTCTTCGTATTGGACATTGTCAAGCGAGGTCTGTACCTGCTCAACCCTGAACGTGATTTCACCCGCAATCGTAAGCTTTCCTTCCGCCGCACCGCCGCTTTGGTGCTTGGCCTTTTAAAAAAAGCCTTGCCATAGAGCTATTCGACTTTTTCTCTTTTCTCAAAGCGAAACCTCCTTCCAAAAGCGCATTTGTGCAAAGGAGAAAATTGATCAAGCCGGATTTTTTCCGGGATTTTTTCCTCCATACAACCCAGGCTTTCTACCATAGGTTCCCTGTAAAAACCTGGCGCCGCTTTCGCCTGTTGGCCGTAGATGGCACCGGCCTGCGTTTACCCGACGAATCCTGGCTGGGTGAGGCCCTGGGCTGGCATGAAAACCAGCATGGGCACGTACCTTCTGTGCGCTGGCTGATCACTTTTGACCTGCTCAACCAAATCATTATCAAGGTCCAACTGCATCCCCGACGCCAAGGCGAGATCGCAGTGGCTATGCCTCTCATTAAAGATATGCCTGCCAACACCCTGGCCATTTATGACCGAGGTTTTGCAGGATTTGCTATCCCATTCCTCCATCGCTTTTATGGCACTCACTGCATTATCCGGCTCAAAACTGACTTCAATCCCACCGTCGTGGATTTTGTGCAAAGCAACGAGACAGAACGCATCATTACGCCTCGTTTGACCCACAGGGCATTAAGCGCCGTGTGTAAGCTTGGTCTTGAGCCATCGCGCAATGAAGTTATCCCGCTCAGACTCATTCGGGTTGACCTGCCCAGCGGTGAAGTCGAAGTATTACTCACCACCTTGATGCACCGACAACATTTCCATCACCGCCACTTCGCCGACCTGTACAACAGGGCGCTTTTCGCCATGTACAACCTCCAAAGCATCCTAATAGCCTCAAAGCAAAAAGCCCTGCAACGCATCAACCAACGACGAAAGTTTGATTATCAGATCAATAGAAACGTAACCGTTGGCATCATCAAGAGATACCTCCCTCTTCTATTTATCGACGAGATCAAAGCCTGGTATGCCAAAATCCACTGCTTACTTGACGACCTGATCCGCCACCTTGAACCCATAAGACCCCGCCCAAGCAGAGTACGCAAAAGGAAATTCTTGCGGGGCACAGAACGGCATATTTATGAACCTAATTATAAATCAACGCTTTAGCACCCCTGAAATTTTTTCCTTCCTCTTACCTGCTCTCCAGCCGGGCGGGGGAGAATTGTCCCTAAGTTAATCCTTTGGTCTCATTTGTCAAAGTCATTCATGCCTACTGCTGCTTTTCAAGCTTTTTTGCCCGCTTTCGGGCTTAACTTAACGAGGTTGTAGCCTTGTCACCAAACATTTGAGGAACCAAAGGAAAAAAACGATTCATAATTTATTGACTGTGAATGTGTTTTGAAAGGAAGTAAGAAATGGATTAACAATACTAATAAACAGGTTCTCATGATATTATTTGGTTTTGCAGTTTATTGCATAAATAGTAAGAATGCCTACAAGCGTGGATAATATAGTCGAAATTGTTGTATTTACACACGTTTGAAGCAACGGCGTTAACAAAATGTATGAAATTACCGGAATTATAACGGCATTCAATACACTTGCTGCTTCTTTCGATACTTCGCACCATGTTTTTTTACAGCCGTTTTTCCAAGTGATAAATAATACAATACCAATTATTGCAAAAACTAATCCGACAGGCAACATAAAAATGCAACAATTACTGAGACACATGGCTACATAACCTACTGATAATAACACCTGAGCAAGAAGCAGTTGAAACCAATTACAAGGCTTATTAGGGCAAAATATTAAGTATAGAATAATGGCACCAATTGCTACTACTATGGCTCCACCGGCTACCCAGAAAAGGAATGATGCTAATGGAGGAACACAAATACCAAGTAAAAATGCCGTAAGTGCTAATGCTAATGAAAATGCGATTAACCAACGTAATGCACCACAAAGGCTGCTTTCTTCTGGGTTGTCATTTGGCACACATTCACCCCGCTCATTTTTATGATAACCGTCCGGGCAGGGTTGTTCGTCAGGCACACATTCACCCTGCTCATTTTTGTGATAACCATCCGGACAGGGTTGTTCGTCACGCACACATTCACCCTGCTCATTTTTGTGATAACCATCCGGACAGGGTTGTTCGTCAGGCACGCATTTTTGCTGCAAAGGATCCCAATGCTGGCCGGAAGGACAGCAATCTACTACCGTAAAAATCTCATTATCACTTGGCAGGCATCCAGAAGGATAGCCTACTTGAACCACACTGATAGTATGCTGGCCAATATGAGTAAAAACTATAGCACTTGGGATGGGCGCACCTATTTTTGTCCATAGTGCCAAAGTGTCCACCCAAGGTTGATTCTTGGTATTAATCTGAAACTTTCCAGTAGGCCCATCAAGAGTCCAATAGTAATCGAAACCCTGGCCTGACATTGGAGGGCAAAGACTTTTCGACCAATCCGAATCAAACTTGAACACAGGGTTCTTTAAAACACAATCACTGGCACTAATGCGGGTCACTTTGATATCAAGATTAGGACAACATTCCGAGCCACAAGATAAGACATCGATTTTATCCTCAATATTTTGGCAACCTGTTGGAAATAAGATAAGAAGTTTAACTTTATATGAACCCGGTAGATAGTCATGAGTAATAATTTGACCCAGCGCAGAGCCCGTTTGGGGAAACCCTGTAGTTGGGGTTCCGTCTCCAAAGTCCCATTGTAAAAATGATGTTTGACCTGCTGATTGGATAATTGACCATTCAATTGTGACTTTTCTCTTCCCAGAAAAGCAATCATCGCTTATAGACTTTATGGAAATATTTACAACTGGGCAGGTGCCACACACCACATGCTCAACCTTTCGGTCATGTTGTATCCTTTGAGGTCCAACTCCGCACCAAGCATAGATTTCAACATCTGAATTACATTTGCAATTTATATTTAGAAATGATACTTTCCAATTGATATGCGCACCATATAAGTGGCGGAAAACTTTAGTATCAATGGTTTTAAGTCCAGTATTTGCGTCAACATAAGTCAACTCAACAGTAATAACCCCTGATTTGTCATCACATCCTTGTGCGTCACCATCGACATCTATATCAAATGGCGGATTTCCGTTCTTAAAAAGTATGTTAAAAATACGAACTCCCATATTATTTTTTGATTGTTTCGCCCATCGTTGGCACTCCTGTCAGCCCCGCCCGGTGCTTGGCCTTGTGCGTTAGCCGGCCGGGGTTGGCAGGAGTGCGTTGTTATCGCCTTTCTTCCGCCCGCCAATTTCGGTCCGCTTCGCAGTGCCAATTTACGGCTTTTCTTTATCCGTGCACCTTTCCGCCCGGTTTTTTTTGTTTCTTGGGCAGCCCAAACGTGATTTTTTTTCTCCAAGTGATGAGGGAAGCCTCGTTTGGTCTTTATTTTTTCAAGTGATGAGGGCTGTCACGACGGGCAATTTTATCTTCCTAAGTGATGAGGGAAGCCCCGCTCGGCATCTTTATTTCATTGCCCCGGCGGGCATTCCGTCTTCATTTTTCCTTTTCCATTCGGCGATAACGGTCGTGCTGGCGAATACTGCCCCCTGTTTAGCCTTTGTGCGGCGGTTTTTGGGGGGCATTTTGCGCCAGCACATTGTTCCGTTATGCTTTTTTGTTTTCTATTTCTTTTGTCTCTTGTTATAAGTTATTTTATATGCGTTCTAATTCGATTTGAGGAGGAACAACAGAATCATTGATAACGAGCTTATAATAATATCCGCTCGGATACTTACCTCTTACTAACAACCCCTCAGTAATTATCTCACCTATTGTTTGTAAGGCTATTTCTCTATTTGGAAATCTTTCTTTATTAATATTAAATCCTCCTATAATTACCTGACCACCATAGGGTTGTAAAGCAATATTTGATTTTATAATTGTTGTATCACCATTCGATTCTTGCTTTATTCCATTTTTTGATAGTAAAAGTAAATCTACCTTGCTGTTAGCATCGCTTTGATAACGTTGAATAGCTCCAATTTGGGCATATTTACCTATGTTTTTATCATCTTTTGCTCCAATTTCGATAGCTGCTCCTTTACCTTGTATTTGCATAAATGGTTCATTTGAGGGAGTTATCGCATAATCTGATGAATTTTCACCTAATTCAACTCTTGTAAAATCATCTTTTGTAAAAATATGGCTTTTCATTGATTGTCCTTCTGACATTATTCCAATTCTTTTTCTTTTTTCTACAACTAATTCATTCTGTTCATTATCTTCAAGCCAAGGCTGAATAATTACAGAGCCTGCTGTTCCTCCTAACTCTCCTTTTTCAGAAAGCTGTATACCATAGCCCCCATTGTAAGCAAAGTGTCCTCCAACAATTTTGTTACAATACCCTCTAACTAGCATACCATGACTGTTCCACATCTTTTCATCATAAGTACCTTGCGATTTATTCGCCCTACCATTAAATCTACAATTTAGCCCTATGAATTCAATACCACTATTATCTGGGCTATTTTTTTCAAAATACACACCACATCCTCCGTTACTTTCTGTTGTACAAGCATAAAATTTAATGAAATCATTTATTCCAACAATCCTGTATCTTATATTATCAAAAAGTGAGTTATATGGTTGGGGTAATGTTATTGTCTTTTTATTCTCTAACTTTATCCCATGCGAAGCAAAAGCATGAACACCACATTTTATCACAAGGCTTTCGCTAGCATGTTGAAATACAAACCCATATTTAGCTTCTGCTTTGCGCTCACTACCTGTAATTGGGTCAAGCCCATTGCCCCATAATACTATATCAGAGAAATGACACGATTCGGCTGATACATAAAACAAACATTCAATGTTATTTTTTGCTATTAACATGGAGGAAGGCGTATTTGCTTTACCAGTTCCACCTTCTCCAACTAAAGTTGTTCCGTTCACACCTACAAATAAAGGTTTATAAACAGGAAAACGACCTTGTGGCAAGAGTATTTTTCCCCCTTTATCTAATGCAGATTGAAGAATCGAGTAATTATCTTGATTTTCTTTTAATTTTCCAGTTAAATCTATCATAATAAATACTTTAATTTAATTAATTATTTTGGGGTTACTTTTTTGTATTTTAATTTCAGGGAACTGTGGCATGGACGACGTGCCGCCTTCCCCGGTCATTTCTTAGCCCTGAGGCGGCATGGACGACCATGCGGAGTTAGCGGCATTTCTGTTTTACACCGCCTGCCTGGCTATTCAAGTGACTTTTGACTATCGTTGCGTTCGTTGTTTTCTGTGATACCTGGCTATCGTAGCGCTTGTTTTTCTATGCTGCTTAGCTGTCGCGTTTTTTCTGTGACGCTTGGCCCTCGTGTTATTTTTTCAGTGCTATTCGTAAGTATCGCTTGGTATTCCTTGTTGCTCAAATATATCTATTTTTCAATGATATATCAAAGTCCCGCTTGGCTATTTTTTTCTATCAGCATATCCCACTGCCGCCTGGCTATTCTCTTTTTTTCAAGCCTCCGCTGGTTTTCTTAAACACCCTCTTTTTGCCGCTAACTGTGGCATGGACGACGTGCCGCCTTCCACTTCCATTCCTTAGCCCTGAGGCGGCATGGACGACCATGCGGAGTTAGCGGCTTTTCTTTTTTACACCGCCTACTTGGCTATTCAAGTGATTTTTGACTATCGTTGCGTTCGTTGTTTTTCTGTGATACCTGG
>JABWBR010000159.1 GCA_013360405.1 Saprospiraceae bacterium | reverse complement strand
ATTCCAGGCGGCCCTCCTGCTGTTCCGAGGCTGGTATGTCTGCCGGAAGGGTAATTTCTACTTGTCCCCGCGTTGGATTGGGTTGTATTTTCAGCACAGAAGGCGACAGCACAGACTGTACCCCTGGCAAGTGCGGCCTGATCAGACTTTCTTCTTCCTCGGGCAGTTGCAGGGCAAAGGTATCGCCACGCAGCAGGATCAGGAGTGCCTGGGCGTATGCAGCTTCGGGAGAAACCTTGGCGGCTATCTCCTCCAGGTCTTCGGCATCCGCGATTTCCAGTTCGTAGTCGTTGCCCTCTTCCAAGCGATCAATATTGATCTGTTGCACCGCGCGATAATCATCAGCAGGCAGGGTATTGAGCAGGGTTTGCGCCGCTTCAAGATCGCCGGTATAGAACTTCAACCCGATGCGTTTTTTTAGCTCCCCCTCGTTCATCAGCAGGGTATCGGCAGCGCCGATTTCGAGTTTATTGATGTGATCTTTCACCATGGCGTCAATGGCGCCTGTGCGCCGGCGTTCCAAGTCGCTCAGTTCGCTCTGCAGAATTTCCATAGCGGAAACGCCTTGAGTTTCCCGCAGGTATTCTATGTGTGCATAAGCCGGAGCAGAAAACTCGGATTCTGCAAGCGCCATTAGGATAAAGGCCAGTGGGGCGTTGATTTTGGCTAAGCTGTCTTTTTTACCCGTAGTCATGCCGCTTTCGAGCATAGCTTCGAGGACTTCGTTTGACAGGTAGGGGCTGGCCGTGCGCAAGTCGTTGAAGGTCTGCGTACCATTGGCGTCGTTGGCAATAGCATACAGCAGTCCTTCTGGATCGCCGTCGTCGATCAAGGCCCTGCGGCTGGCAATTTCGGTGTTGAGGGTGTCTAAGCAACCCAAAGACATGCAAGGGGCTTCGGAGGCCAGGTCCCCCACGCCCGGAAGGTCGAGGCAGCCGTCATTATAGGCCTCTAAAGATAAAGACTGGATACTATTGAAAAAATTATTCGGGGCACCTCCCGTGCAATTGGTTAAGCCTACGTCACAGCGCGGAATTAAATAGGGATACATAGTCGTTACATTAGCACCAGGTGCATAGTAGATGAAATATTGAGTAGAAAACAGATCTGAAATAATATTTTCATCACCCGAGAAAAGATTAAATGCCGGGGAATTCTCTAAACCTTGCGAACTATTAATACTGCCAAAGGTACCATCGGTTTGTTGCAATATATGAAAATTGCGACTTTCTAGCAGATCGTAAGTTTCTTGTTCAAAGATTAGTTTATTATTGCTCCCCCAAGCCAATGTTGCATCATAACGAATGTTACTGTATGTATTGCAACTTATATACCCGTTGTGAATGTTCGTTGCTTGGTTAGCAATAATTCCATACCAGTAATTCGAAAAAATATTAGCGGAAATATCATATTCACTTTCTCCCAATAAATACGCACCTACAATTCCCTCTGAAAAATCATTATTTTTCACCGATAACCTAGGTGCACTACGGGTGATTACGCCATAAGTCAATTCTTCAAATATATTGCCATTCTCTGTGCCAACGGCAAGATCATGGGGCAATATGACATTAGGAGTATAGTTGGCCTCTATTCCTGTCAGGCTGGTACGAAAAGTACAATCGCTAATGGATCCAGAAAAATCAATTCCCATGATACACGCTTGTTCGGAATCTTCAAAAGTACTTGAAGTGATGCTAACTTCGTCACTATCCCATATTGACATACCCACTCTATTGTCATCAAAAAAACACTTATGAAAATTATTGCTGCTTGGATAGAATTGTGTCGGATTGGCAATACTCGGATGCGGAAATTTCTGGATTCCCACTCCTTTGCCGTTGGCAAAAAAAGTCACCGGGCCGTCTTCGTCATTGCCTTCGGCATAAATGATGCCGCCCCAATGCAGACCCCAGTTTGCGCCGCCGCCATAAGGCTGCCAGTAAGGCCCCTGCGATTCGGTAGATACGGCGACAACTGCTTTGGATAAAATAGAACCGTTGTTGATATATACCACGCCGTGCTCATTGTTACTGCCGGGATAGGTTCCTCCGGT
>JABWBR010000038.1 GCA_013360405.1 Saprospiraceae bacterium | reverse complement strand
AGCCTCTACCCTGGCGCCAGCCGCGGCTTAGGGTGTGGGATGCCCGCGGACAGGCTGTGCAGCAACAGACACTCGCCCAGGGCGCCATGGAGGCGCAGGTTGACCTCACAGATTTTCCGCCGGGGTTATACTTGATCGCCTTACAGGCAGAGGGCCGGGTGTGGCAGACGGAGAAGGTGGTGAGGGTCGGGGAATAAACCAGTTAAGGCGTTGATTATTTAGCTTGGTTCGGTATCTTTTTCACTTCGACAGCTTCTTTCTTTTGAAAATATCCAAAAATACTCGTTAATTTATCCCTTGCGCCTCCAAGCTTTGGCATGATCCAGGCTCGGGCGGCGAACTCTGCCAAAAGCGGGGTATAGAATTAGCAATATTCCATTTATGCCTGCCATCATCATATACCGCACGCCGTCAAGTCACGTACACGACTTTTCCTGCTTAGCGGTATTATAGCTCGCGCCCGAGCCAGGGTCATGCCCAAAACTTGGCGGCACGAGCTATAATTGCGTTTTTCTATTAACCATTATAATCACTTAACCGACTCAACAATGAAATCACACCTGCTGTTATGTGCACTGGCATTGCTTTCGCCTGCGCTCAAGGCCCAGGAAGCAGCATTATGGCTGCGCTACCCGGCCATCTCCCCTGATGGCAAAACCATCGTTTTCTCCTACAAAGGCGATTTGTACAAAGTTGCCGCTGATGGTGGAGCTGCCTCACCGTTGACTTTGCACGAAGGCCACGACGCTATGCCCGTATGGTCGCCCGACGGCAAAACCATCGCCTTCGGCTCTGACCGCTACGGCAATTACGACGTATTTGTGATGCCCGCCGCCGGAGGCGCCGCCACACGACTCACCTATCACTCCTCGGGGGATATGCCTTCGGACTTTAGTCCCGACGGCCAATACGTGATCTTTACCTCTTCGCGCCTCGATGCGGCGGCCAACCAGCAATTCCCCTCCGGCGTTTTGCCCGAATTGTACCGCGTGCCGGTGAAAGGCGGTCGCGAAAAACAGGTGATCACCACGCCCGCGGAGATGACGCGCTACAACAAAAAAGGCAATATGATCGTCTTCCACGACCGCAAAGGCTACGAAGATGAGTTCAGAAAACACCACACTTCTTCCGTGACGCGCGACGTATGGATGTATGATTTTAATAAAAAAGAATACACCCAGCTTTCGACTTTTGAAGGCGAAGACCGCAACCCTGTCTTCGCACCCAATCAGGAAGATATTTACTACCTGAGCGAAGAAAAGGGCAGTTTTAATATTTTTAAAATGAATATCAAAACGCCCGGCAAGAGTACCCAACTCACTACCTACGACAAACACCCGGTGCGCTATCTGACGTCGAGCAGCGACGGGGTTATGTGCTTTTCTTTTAATGGCGAGCTCTATACCATGCGCGAAGGCCAAAAACCGGAGCGCATCACGGTATTCATCGCCACCGATGGGCGTTATAACCCCGAAAAAATTGAAAAGATCAGCGGCAATGTCTCTGAATTTGCCCTTTCGCCCAACGGCAAAGAAGTAGCGTTTATCGTTCGCGGAGAAGTATTTGCCAGCTCGGTCGACAAAGGCACCACCCGCCGCATCACCAATACGCCCGAACAGGAGCGTTCACTTAGTTTTAGCCCCGATGGCCGTTCTCTGCTGTATGCCAGCGAGCGAGACGGCAGTTGGAGCATTTACCGCACCAACCTGGCCCGCACAGAAGAAAGCTTTTTCTTCAACGCTACGCTGCTCAAAGAAGAAGCCGTGATAGCCACCGCCGCCGAAGAATTCCAACCGGCCTGGTCGCCCGACGGCAAAGAAGTGGCCTATCTCGAAGAGCGCACCATTCTGAAAGTGGTCAACACCGAAACGAAAAAAGTGCGCGAGATCATGGGCGCCGATAAAAACTACTCCTACTCCGATGGCGACCAATGGTACGAATGGTCGCCCGATGGCAAGTGGTTCCTGGTCAACTTCCTCCAAAACCAGCAGTGGATCAGCCAGGCCGGGCTTGTGAGCGCTGCCGGCGGCCAGCCCATCACCAACCTCACCCAAAGCGGCTACAACAACAATAACCCCCGATGGATGATGGACGGCAAAATGATGCTCTGGTTCTCCGACCGCGACGGCATGAAAAACGACGCCAGTTGGGGCGGCGAATACGATGTGTACGGCATGTTTTTTAACCAGGAAGACTATGACAGGTTTAAGCTGAGTAAGGAAGATTTTGATTTATTAAAAGAAAAGGAAAAAGAAGAAGAGGGCAAAAAGAAAGAGAATGGCGAGAAAAAAGAAGAAGAGAAAAAAGACGAGGCCAAAAAATTGCCCGATCCGATCAAAATAGACCTGAAAGGCATAGAAGACCGCAAGTTGCGCCTCACGATGCACTCCTCGCGCCTCAACGACGCCATCATGTCGAAAGACGGCGAAAAGCTGTTTTACTTAGCCCGCTTTGAAAAAGGCTTCGACCTGTGGCAAACCGAATTGCGCACCCGCGAAACCAAAACGCTGCTCAAACTCGGCGCCAACGGCGCTGGCGGACTTACCCTCGATAAAGAAGGCAAAAACCTGTTTTTCGTTGCCGATGGCAGTATCGTGAAAGTTGAAATCGAAGGCGGTAAACGCAGCAATGTAGGCATCAACGGCGAAATGGTGCTCAACGAAGCCGTAGAACGCGTCCACCTCTTTGAACACGCCTGGCGCCAGGTACAGAAGAAGTTTTATAAAATAGACCTGCACGACGTAACCTGGGAAGAATACCGCGACACTTACGCCCGCTTCCTGCCCCACGTGGATAACAACCGCGATTTTGCCGAGATGCTCAGCGAGATGCTCGGCGAACTCAACGCCTCCCACACCGGCGCCCGCTGGCGCCCCAACGTGGAAACCGGCGACAAAACCGCCGCCCTCGGCGTTTTCTACGACGAGTCGTATACCGGCAAGGGCCTCAAAGTGCAGGAGGTAATGGACAAAAGTCCTGCCGCCAAAAGCGATACCAAGATCAAACCCGGCGTGATCATCGAAAAAATCGACGGCCAGGAAATCACCCCCGAAACGAATTATTATTCGCTACTCAACCGCAAGGAAGGCCAGAACACGCTGCTGTCGCTCTTCAATCCCGCCGATGGACAACGCTGGGAAACGGTGATAAAGCCCATATCACAGGGCGAAGAAAATGAACTGCGCTACCAGCGCTGGGTAGACCGCTGCCGCTTCCTGGTCGACAGCCTCTCGGGCGGCACGATCGGCTATGTGCATGTGCGCGGTATGAACGACCAAAGCTACCGCACCGTTTACGAAGAAGCCCTGGGTAAAAACGCCGGCAAAGAAGCGCTGGTAGTGGATACCCGCTTCAATGGCGGCGGCTGGTTGCACGATGACCTCGCTACTTTCCTAAGCGGCAAAAAGTATATGACGCTGATGCCCCGCGAGCAAAATCTGGGATCAGAACCCCAGTTTAAATGGTACAAACCCTCTATCGTAGTGATGAGCGAAAGCAACTACTCCGACGCGCATATGTTCCCCTATACCTATAAAGCCCTCGAAATCGGCAAACTGGTGGGTATGCCAGTACCCGGCACCGGCACCGCCGTATGGTGGGAGACGATGCAAAACGGGGTGGTATTTGGCATTCCTCAGGTAGGCATGGTGGGCAACGACGGCGCCTATCTCGAAAATACGCAGTTGGAGCCCGATATCAAGACTCCCAACGACCCAGGCGCCGTGAGCAAAGGCCGCGACCAGCAACTGGAAGCCGCGGTGAAGGAACTGAAAAAGACGATTAAACCTTGATTAATACAAAGTATGAGGGAGGGAGTGTGAGAGGGAGAGAGGGAGGGAACATTGAAAATTTCTCACTCTCTCACACTCCCACACTCCCACACTCCCACACTCCCACACTCCCACACTCTTTCTTTGTATCATCGTTGTAAAACAGAGTCATTATGATTCGTACAATCCTCCCATTTGCCCTGCTACTCCTGTGGGCCGGCTGCAAAAAGCCCGAAAGCAAAACCACTGACATGAAACTCTTCATCGGTACTTACACCAAAAAAGAAGGCCATGTAGACGGCAAAGCCCAGGGGGTTTACCAATATCGCATGGACGCCCTGAGCGGCGAGCTGACCCCCGGCCCTACCATCACCGGATTGGTCAACCCATCGTTTATTACGGCTTCCCCCGACGGCCACTACGTCTACGCCGTGGAAGAAACCGGCCCCGGCGACGACAGCACCGGCCATATCAACGTATTCGAACGCGCCAAAGACGGCAGCTATACGCGATTGAGCCGCCAGTCTACCCACGCCTTTGCGCCCTGTCATGTGGCGGTAGACCAACAAGGGCAATTTGTATTCGTAGCCAACTATGTGGGCGGCGTAGTGGCCATGTACCCCCTCGAATCAGACGGCAAACTTTCACCGGCCTGCCATGTAGTAACCCAAACCGGCACGGGCCCCCGCCCAGAACAGGAAGCCTCACATCCGCACCAGGTCGTTCCTTCTGCTGATGGGCGTTTCTTGTATGTGCCCGACTTAGGCGCCGACCGCATTTTTGCCTATAGCATCAACCGGGAGCAGCGCCGCCTCGATCCGCTGCCCGATAGCCTTCAGGCTCGCCTGGCTGCCGGCGCAGGCCCTCGCCACCTCGTCTTTCACCCCAGCTATCCGATGGCCTACGTACTCAACGAACACAATGCCACCGTGACGGTACTGTCAGTCAATGCCGCCAACGGCGCCCTGAGTCCCGAGCAAAGTGTGAATACCCTGCCGGCCGATTTCAACGGCAAAAACTGGTGCGCCGATATCCACCTCAGCGAGGATGGCCGCTATTTGTATGCATCCAACCGCGGGCACAACAGCCTCGCGATCTTTTCGGTAAACCCCAATGACGGGCGTTTACAGTTTATCGGTCATGAATCGGTGCGGGGGGAATTTCCGCGCAATTTTGCCGTGGTCCCCGATGGGCGTCATCTGCTGGTGGCCAATCAAAATACGGATAACCTGGTGTTGTTCACCATTGGGGAGGACGGGCGCCTCCAGTTTGTGAGGGAGACGAAAGTACCAACGCCTGTATGTCTTGTATTTAGGTAGTTGTGCAAGCATGATTCTATTTACCACAGAGTTACACGGAGTTTACACGGAGTTGCACGGAGTCAACATCTGGCTCTGTGAAACTCCGTGTAAACTCTGTGTGCCTCTGTGGTTAAAAAAATCTCAGCCCTCAAAAAGCGCTACCGCTTTCGCAAAAATCTCATCCCAGGGCGACACGATCGCGATAGTTTGGTTAGTAAAGGGATGGGTGAGGCTGAGTTCCCGGGCGTGTAATAGCAACCGGGAAATGCCCAGCGATTCGCTGAAGTACTTATTGTGGTGCAAATCGCCGTGTTTCTTATCGCCGATAATGGGATGGCGCAGGTGCGAAAAATGCTTTCTGATCTGCCGCCAGCGGCCCGTTTCCGGATTTATTGACACCAGGGAATAACGCGCCGTAGCGTACCTGCCCACCGCTGCCGGTAGTTCCGTCATCGCCAGCCGGCGATAGACGGTCACGGCCTCAAGGCCTTCCGCGCCGGGGTAATTTACAATAGGATAGTCGATTACCCCTTCCTCGTCGATAAACCCACGAACGATACCGACGTACTCCTTTTTCACCGTTTTTTCACGGAATACAGTCCCCATTTCCCTGGCGCCTTCCTGTGTTTTGGCAAACAGGAGCACACCCGAAGTGCCTCTGTCGAGCCTGTGAATGGGATTTACCCGCAGGCCCAGTTGATTGCGCAGCAGTTGCAACACAAACACCGTATCCTCGCTGATGCCGGTGCGGTGCACGAGAATTCCACTGGGCTTATTAATAGCCACCAGCCAGTCGTCTTCGAAGAGGATGTCGAAAGTTGTCATAGCAACTTTTTATCCATCACCTCAATCTCAGATCCTTCTGCGAGCATGACCGACTTGGGAGTTTGTTGGTTTAAAAAAGAAAAGGTATTGCCGTAAACCAGTCCGAAATCCACATCGAGTTCGAATGATTTGATATCGAATATTTTCCAGCGGGGGTGGTGGACTTCGTATTCAACCGTCTTGTCACCGGCTGGTTTCGAATACCCCCAATAGTGTTCGGTAATAAATTCGGCTTCGCTGCCGGCGGCCATTTCGCGGGGTGTGTGATCGGCTACTATGCTTAACTTTTGCCACTTATTTTTGCATTTCCAGCGGTATTCTACCTGCAAATCGTTTTCAATTTTCTTCCAGCTGTGCGCCATTTTCATGGTTTCGTAGCGCTCCTTATATATTAGGTTGGCTACCAAAGTAATGGCGGGTTTGGGTACTATTTCTTTAATAAAAACGACCCCTCTTTTCCAGTTTCCGTTGTCGTTGTATTTCACATAAAACCGCAAGTTGACTTCCTCAAAATTGACGTGAAATGGAATTCTAAAACCCTTTAACCTGGTATTTAAAAACATAAAACCCACCAGGCTCACGTAGCAAGAGCCGTTCCAGAGATCAAGTTCGGTTTTGGCGGGTATAAAAGGCGCGAGTACACCGGGATCTACTTCAAAATTGGCGATTGCCAGCTTTTTCCATTGTGCGGTTAAAAAATCCATGGGGAAATATTTTTTATAATTTTTCTCGTATGTGCCGAAGTTAGCGGTCGGTAGGCGGCGGTTCGCTGATCTAATAATCCCAAGGTCTCACTCTCCCACACTCTCCCCCTCTTCTTCGAAAGGTTCCAGCCAGAAATTATTAAAACCTTCGCCTACAATGATAGCAAGCCTCTGGAGGTTGAGCAATTCCAGCAGGGCCAGGAACGTAATGATCGCGTGCAGGCGATTGCGGCACGTTTTAAAAATAGAGCTGAAACCCGTTTTTTTGCCTTTTTTTATTTTTGATAAAATATGCTCCTGCTGCTCTTCTATCGAATAACTATATTGGACGATCTGGTGAATGGTAGTGGGGTTGGTATTTTCAAAGCGCTGCATGACGCGTTCAAAGGCTTTGAGCAACTTAAACAGCGTAACCGACTCCATTTCCACGTCAACCAGTGCGCGGGTGGCGATATCCTGCAATTCGCGGGAGACGTTGCCACGCGGATTTTTTTCGGCGCGTTGGTCTTCCAGCATCCGCATCTCATCCAGCACGCTTTTGTAGCGCTTGTATTCCAACAGGCGCATAATCAGCTCTTCGCGGGGGTCTATTTCGTTGCCTTCTTCGTCAAGGGGTTTTCGGGGTAGCAGCATCTTGGCTTTGATGCGGCAGAGCGTGGCGGCCACCAGGATAAACTCGCTGGCCAGGTCGATATTCAGCGATTCCAGATGGTGCATGTAATCGAGAAAATCGTTAGTAATCTTGGAAATAGGAATATCGTAAATATCGAGTTCGTCACGTTCGATAAAAAACAATAGGAGGTCGAATGGCCCCTCAAATTGCGGCAGCTTGATGGTATAGGTGGCGCTCATAATTAGGTATACGCTTTAAGAGCCCAATAGTTTTTGCTGGGATATCTCGATGATTTCGCTTTCCATACTGTCGGCGGCTTTTTGCAGGGAGGCGCAGCGTTCCAGGATATGCGCTACGTAGTCTTTATCGTGGAGGCCGCTGGAATTGACTTGTACGTTGAGCATCGCGCCTCGCAGGGCAGCCCGGGCACAAAGGGCGCCTACGGCGGCATCGGTCACCGAGTTGGGATTGCCCTCTTCTACCATAGCTTTGAGCAGGGGGAATATCTGCGAGCAGAGCTCCATCACCTTAAACGGCACGTCGATGGCGTAGCGGGTGGCTGCCTGGATGGCTGCTTTTCGGGCGGTCTTTTCGGCGTCGGTTTCTTTGGGCATCCGGAAGGCTTCGAGGATAGTGTTGAAGGCGCGGGTGTCCTCATCGACGAGATGCAGCAAGTCGTCTTTCAGCGTCTGTCCGCGTTCGGCCCACTCGGAGAAGAATTCCCACTTGTCGTCCCAACCGCGTTTGTGCGACGACAGGTTGGCCACCATGGCGCCCAGCGAGGCGGCCAGGGCGCCCGCATAGGCGGCTATAGACCCGCCGCCTGGCGCCACGCTTTCGGAGGCGGTTTCGTTGGCAAACTCGCGCAGGTTCATTCGCACAAGTCGTTGATTGGCTGCGTCTTCCAGTTGGTATTCTATCACCTTTTTGCGGGGGTCGAAGGGCGACAATTCGTCGAGACCCAGCGAACGCACCGCTATTTTGATGAGTTCTTCTTCGCTAACGCCCAGCGAGCGCTCCTGTTTGTGCAGGAAGTGGCGGCCCGCGTCGAGCAACACTTTTTTGGGTACCATGCCTACAATTTCCGAGCCGGTGACGCGCATGCCGCGATTGGCGGCGCTTTCGCAGCAGGCCTCAAAAGCGGCGTGCAGCGAGGTAACCTGGATATCGGTGAGGTTCATCGATACCTGGGCGATGCCGTATTCGGCGATATACCAGCCGATGGCCTTAACTGCTTTTAGCATGCCGGGTATGCGGATGGGTTCGCCCTGCTCGTCGTGTTCGATCTCGCCGGTGATGGGGTCGCCTTTGCGTTTTACGCGGCCCTGCTCGCGCACGTCGAAGGCAACCGAGTTGGCGCGGCGTTCGGAGGTGGTGTTGAGGTTAACGTTGTAAGCTACCAGGAAATCGCGGGCGCCGATCACGGTGGCGCCGGCGCCGGGATTAAATTTGGCGGCGCCGTAATCGGGTTGCCAGTCGGCCAACTTGAGTTTTTCGGCCAGCCCTTCGTATTCGCCGGCGCGGATGATAGCCAGGTTTTTGCGCTCGGGGCGGGTAGCCGCCGCTTCGTACATAAAAACGGGAATATCCAGTTCGGCGCCGACGCGTTGCGCCAGTTGGTGCGCCCAGCGGGCGGTCTCTTCCATCGAGATATTGGCAATAGGGATCAGCGGGCACACGTCGGTGGCGCCCATGCGGGGGTGTTCGCCTTTATGGCCGCGCATATCGATGAGTTCGGCGGCTTTTTTGATGGCCAGGAAGGCGGCGTCAATTACCGGTCCGGGTTCGCCCACAAAGGTGACCACCGTGCGGTTGGTGGCCTTGCCGGGGTCTACGTCGAGCAGCTTCACGCCCTCTACGCTTTCAATGGCGTCGGTGATCTGTTTGATGACCCCCATATCGCGGCCTTCGCTGAAATTGGGCACGCATTCTATCAACGGTTTTGCTGTCATGAACAGGCTTTTTCGATTGGGCGGTGAAGTTACGGGTTTTTTGAACTTCTATGTGAAATCGTATTTCACGACAAATTCGGACGGAGTCAAAATTGCTAATTCACTGGCTTTGTAGTCTTTCGTATTTCTGGTAATAATAAGGTCAATCTGCGCCTTTTTTGCACAGTAATGTTGTATAGCATCTTCAAAATCTTTGAACCCTGAGTTGATAGCTTGATGGATTATATCTGCATCCACGTTTAGTACTTCAATAATTTGTAATAGTACTTTTATTTTCTCTAAGGCTTTTTGAGTTGTTTCTATTTTACTAATAATATAATATACATTACTTATTGATAGTGAGGAGATAGCTAATGTAATATTTTTTTTCGATCCGAGTTGGAAAATTTTCATAATATCTCCGGAAAAAGGTTCCCTCTTCGTAAGAAAATCAATGACGACATCTGTATCTAAAAATATTCTGCTCATTGGATATATTTTTCGATAAGGGCATCTTGCAGTAATTCTTTATAGCTTTTTTCCTCTTTGGGAAGTTTAACAGAGCCCCACAACGATTTAACCAGTGGATCTATGTCTTCTTCTACTTTGGCACTTTTAGCGATAGACAAAGATTTCAAATACTCTTCTACAATATCTGAAAGGCTTCTGCCTGTTAATTTTGCGTAGGCCTTTGCTTCTTCTATTATGTGTGATTCAATGTGGAGTGTGAGTTTATTAGACATTGTACGTGATTTTTTATTTACAAAAGTACGTATATTTTGTGAGTTGGTCAAGGCAAAAAACTAAAATTATGCTTACTTTTTCAACGCCCCCCACAACACCTCCACCGGGTGCAAAGCCTTCCTGCCTGTTCCATCAAATATCTGATGCCGGCAACTGGTACCCGGGGCAGCGATAATGGCGGCAGCGGCGGCCTGTCGCACGGCAGGCAGCAAAGCCAACTCTCCAATCTGCATGCTCACGTCGTAGTGTTCTTTTTCGTACCCAAAAGAACCCGCCATGCCGCAGCAACCCGCGGCGATGAGTTGTACGCTGTAGTTAGCGGGCAGGCTCAGCGCAAAAGCCGAAGCCCCGGCATCCGACAGCGCTTTTTGGTGGCAATGTGCATGCAGCAATACCTGCCGCGGCTCGTCGGTAAAACTACCGGAAGTGATGCGCCCTGACTGGGCCTCGCGGGCAATAAATTCTTCAAATAACAAGGCGTTTTGTCCCAACTTTTTGGCTGCTTCCCGGTCGGCCGGCTCAGCCAGGCGAGGGTATTCATCGCGGAAACTAAGAATGGCTGATGGCTCCAGGCCGATAAGCGGCGTAGTTTCCGAAATGAGGTATTGGAAAGTGGCTATGTTTTTTTGGGCCATGCGTTGCGCCTCCTTTAGCAAACCTTTCGACAGGTAGGCCCGGCCGCTGGGCGCGTGATCTATGATCAGGGTTTGGTAGCCGAGTCGCCCCAACAATTGCAGGGCTTTGATACCTGTGTCTACGTCGTAGTAGTTGGTGAATTCATCACAAAAGAAAAATACCCGCCCCTTGATTTCGCCTTTGGGTTGTATGTCGAAATGGTGTTTGTCGTACCATCGCCGCAAAGTGAAAGGATGCAGGGGCGGCAGACTGCGCGAAGGGTGTATATCCAGCAGTTGTTTGAGCATCCCGCCGGTAAAGGTACTGCCCGACGCAAACCGGCTTAGGCGAGGAAATTTCATCGCCAGGGCGTTGAGCCGGTCGATATGGGCGATAGCGCGAGTGCGCCAGGGCACGCCTTTTTGTTGGTAGTAATGGTGTAAAAATTCGGCTTTCAAGGCCGCCATATCCACGCTCGAAGGGCATTCGGAAGCGCAACCTTTGCACGAGAGGCAGAGGTCCATCACCTCATAGAGTTCATCGTGTGCCAACGGATTTTCCGGGCTTCGCGTGAGCAATTCCCGTAGCGCGTTGGCGCGGGCGCGGGTGCTGTGCTTTTCGTTGCGGGTGGCCATATAGCTGGGGCACATCACGCCGCCGCTCACGTGGGGCAGCTTGCGGCAATCGCCCGACCCGCTGCATTTTTCTACGGTGCGCAATAAGCCGCCGGTAGCCGAGAAGTCGAAGACGGTATCGACAGCCGGCGGGGGAGCGCCCTGCACATAGCGCAACGACGTATCCATCGGTGGCGCGTCGACGATTTTGCCGGGATTGAAGATGCCGGCGGGATCCCAGGTTTGTTTGATGCGGCGCAGGAATTCGTAGTTGTCCTGTCCGATCATCATCGGCACAAACTCGCCGCGCACGCGGCCGTCGCCGTGTTCGCCGCTGAGCGATCCCTGGTATTTCTTGACCAGCCGGGCTGAGGCCTCGGCGATGCCGCGCAATTGTCGCACGCCCTCTGCGGATTTGAGGTTGAGGCTTGGGCGTATGTGCAATTCGCCGGCGCCGGCATGGGCGTAATACACCGCCTGCTGCCCAAAACCGGCCATGAGCTGCCGGAATTCGGCGATATAGGCGGGCAAGTCGGGGAGGTCGACTGCCGTGTCTTCCACAAATTCGAGGGGTTTGCTTTCGCCTTTTACGTTGCTGAGCACGCCAAACCCTGCGGCGCGCAGGGCATAAACCCGCTGCACATCGGGCGGGAAGACGAGCGGAAAGGCATAGCCGAAGCCGGCGGTAGTCACATCGGCGATTAAGGCCTGTGCGGCTTCTGTGGCTTCTTCCCTGGTCTCACCCCGGCATTCGATGATGAGGATCGCCGCCGGGTCGCCCTCCAGGAAAAAGCGGTTGCGCTGCTGTTCGCGGTTTTCTTTGGTGCAGTCGAGTATGAATTTGTCCATCAACTCGCAGGCGTAGGGCTGGTGCTGCATGGCCACGATCGTGGCGCGAAGCGCTTCGTCGAGCGAGTTAAAATGCGCGCAAACCAATACCTCCTGCGGCGGTGGGAGTGGGTTGAGGTGGAGTTTGATTTCGGTTGTAAACGCCAGGGTGCCTTCTGAGCCGGCCAGCATTTGGCAGAAATTGAAATCGGAGCCTTTTTTATCAAAAATATTCGACTGCAGCAGCAAATCAACGGCATACCCCGTATTGCGGCGATGGATGTGTGGTTTGGGGTATTGTGCTCGTATTGCCTGTTGGCGCCCGGGGTCGCTCAATTCTTCAAAGATCTGTTGATAAAGCCGGCTTTCCAACGTGTCGCCTTTTCGCTTTTGGTGAAAAACATCCGCATGTTGGCTGCCGAATACGGCGCTACTGCCATCACTGAGCACGGTGTGTAATTCCATCACGTGATCGCGGGTCACGCCGTATTTGATAGAAGTAGTACCGCTCGAATTATTGCCCACCATACCCCCCATCATACAACGGCTGGCGGTGGACGTATTGGGACCGAAAAAAAGGCCATGCGGCCGCAGAAAAGCGTTGAGTTCGTCGCGGATTACGCCGGGCTGCACCCGCACCCAGGCTTCTTCGGTATTTAACTCCAAAATCTGATTCATATAACGCGACACATCTACTACGATGCCGTTGCCCACACATTGTCCGGCCAGGGAGGTTCCTGCGGTACGAGGTATGAGCGCCAGGTTATGCTCCCGGGCAAAAACTACAAGTCGCCGGATATCTTGCGCATGGCGCGGATAAGCCACGGCTACCGGCATTTCGCGGTAGATAGACGCATCAGTGGCATACAATATACGGGAGAGTCGATCGTCGAGCAGGTCGCCGTCAAAGTCGTTCGTCAGCGCTGAAAAATCGATATTTGGAGCTGTTTGCATAAGGCCGTAAAGTGGGTAGCAAGATACGCAATCTGCGGTTTGAAAAAAATCTCTCTCCCTCCCTCCTTCTCTCCCTCCCACACTCCCTCCCGTCGCCTGGCCGACGATAGTCCGATTTACAACTTGGAATGCTGCTTTTTTCCTAATTTCAACCCTTCCTTTTTCAGCTAACAAACAACCCGTGCATGAAAAAAATAGGTACTCTCTTGTTTTTGTGCCTGATGGCAAGTGTGGCAGGACTAAATGCGCAAGTCTCATTTAGCGCCTCCAACCAATTATTCGCAGAACCCAACTCCTACAGCGGAGTGGCTATCGGCGTGGCCGACCTCAACGGCGACGGCTTTGACGACATCGCCCATCTGCGCAACGGCCGCATACTCACGGTAGAATACCAGCGCCCCGACGGCAGCGGTTTTAACACCGTAGTCATCGGCCAGGTATCCACGATGAGCCAGTGGAGTTTGTGTATTGCCGACGTAGACAATAACGGACTAAACGATATTCTCACCGGCGGCCGCTACGATGGTATGAAATTGTACAAAGCCTCCGGTACGGATTCCATTATTTACACCTCCAGCTTGTTGCCCGGCGCCACCCTTTTTGTGCAGGGCTCTAATTTCGCCGACATCAACAACGACGGCTGGGTGGATGCCTTCGGCTGCCACGACGACGGCGAAAGCCGCATCTGGGGCAACGACGGCGCCGGCAATTTCGCCACCGCCGACGACTGGATCGATATGGCCACAGTGCCGGCTTCTGACAATTCGGGCAACTACGGCAGCGTGTGGGCCGACTTTGACGACGACGGCGACCTCGACCTCTATATCGCCAAGTGCCGCCAGGGCGTGAATAACCCCGCCGACCCCCGTCGCATCAACGCCCTGTTTGTCAACGACGGCAACAACAACTTCACCGAAGCCGCTGAAGCCGCCAACCTCAAAATTGGCGCCCAATCGTGGACTGCCGACTTCGGCGATATCGACAACGACGGCGACCTCGACTGCTTTATTACCAACCACGACGTGCCCAGCATGCTGATGCTCAACGACGGCACGGGCGTGTTCACCGATATTACAGCAAGCAGCGGACTTGATGTCGGAGGCCTACCCCTGCAGGGCATTTTCCGCGATATGGACAACGATGGCTGGGTGGATATTCTCGTATCGGGTACCGCCCAATACCTTTTCCACAATAATGGCGACCAAACTTTTACGGAAGTAGAAGGTATTTTTAATAATAACCAAATGGAATCGTTTGCCGTGGGCGACCTCAACCACGACGGCCTGCTCGATATCTACGGAGGTTACGCCGAAGTATACACCACGCCCAGCAATATCGCCGATGTATTGTGGTTGAATACCACCGACAACGATAACCACTTCCTGGCCGTTACCCTGGTAGGCGATACCAGCAACCGCAACGGCATCGGCGCCAAACTCTCCATCTACGGTCCTTGGGGCGTGCAGGTTCGCGAAGTGCGTTCGGGAGAGAGCTACGGCATTATGAATTCATTTACCCAGCATTTCGGCCTGGGCGCCCACACGATGATTGACTCCATGACTGTGCGCTGGCCCAGCGGCACTTTTGATACGTATTACAATATCACATCCGACCAATTCCTCACGTTGTTGGAAGGCAACTGCGTGCCTCCCACCGCCGCAGTCACTTACGATGGCCCCACCGTATTTTGTCCGGGCGAAAGCCTGACACTATCCGCCGGCGAAGCTTCTTCCTACCTCTGGTCGAATGGCGAAACCACACAAAGCATAGTGGCTACCACTTCAGGCAGCTACAGCGTGATAGCCTATAACGAAGCCGGTTGTTCGGCATCCTCGGCGCCGGTAGTCATTACGGTCGATCCGGTGTCTATACCCGATATTGCCGCTGATGGCGACACCCTTTTCTGTGCCGGCGGCAGCGTGGTCATCAGTACCGGCCCCGCATCGTCATACCTCTGGTCGACAGGCGAGACTACGCCTGTGATAACCGCAGCGACCACGGGTGATTATTTCGTCACCACGCCCGGTTTGTGCAGCGATTTCACCTCTGCCACTATCCACGTAGAAGTACTGCCCGCTCCTGCGCCCGAAATAACAACGGATACGATCATCAACGAACCTGCCGAGGCCATCCTCACCGCTACCGGCGATGCGCCCCGCTGGTACGACGCGCCTGTGGGCGGCAATTTGCTGGCTGAAAACGATACGCTGATTATACCTTTGTTGACAGAAACAACGACCTACTACGTAGAAGACCCCGAGTTCTACCCCGGCCCCCTTTACTTCGGCGGCGCCCCCGAACACACGGGCAACTCGCAGTACAGCGGCAACCAGTTTAACGGAGAGCTCTGGTTCGACAGTTATACGCCGTTTACGCTTCGAAGCGTCAAAGTATACACCGACACCCCCGGTGACCGCATCATCGAATTGCGCGATGCCACCGACAACGTGTTGCAATCATTGACCGTCAATATTCCTATGGGTGAGAGCGTACTCGACCTCAACTTTGCAGTGCCCGTTGCCGACGGATTGAAACTGACCACTAATACCAATCAGAATATCAACGCATTCGGCTACAACAGCCCCCGACTGCAGCGCACCAACGGCGCTACGGTGACATATCCTTATGTGACACCCGGCGTGCTCAGCATCAACGAAGCCAATTTCGGCACCGACGTATACTACTACTTTTACAATTGGGAAATCAAACAACCCGACTCCGAATGCGTAAGCGAACGCGTGCCGGTTGAAGCCGTCTTCCTCATTGTGGAATCAACTAATGAGGCTAAAGCCGAAAAACTGGCCCTGCAGCCCAACCCGAGCAGCGGCGAGTTGACAATCGACCTGCCTGTAAACGCCGGCGCCTCCAGGTTCCGGGTAATGGATGCGCAAGGCCGCCAGGTATGGCAGCAAAACCTTACCGGAGAAAACCGCCAGGTTTCACTTAACCTTGCTCATCTGCCCAATGGTGTTTATATGGTGCAGGTGCAGTACCAGGAAGGCCTGGCTATCGGCAGGGTAGTGTTGCAGCGATAGGCTAGGGATCGCCAAAGTTTGAGTGTGAGAGGGAGGGAAGGAGAGAGGGAGGGATCACCTTGCCTCTCTCTTTTCATTCTATTTTAGGTCCTAAAATTATCGGTCCCATTAAATGCAGCGATATGAATGAGCAGTTGAAATCAATACAAGCCACCTTAAAAACAGGAGAAGAAATCCTTACTTATTATGAAAAACCAATTGGGTGTAATTTATTAGATTTTTGGAGATGGAGCGTTTCTGATATATTGAGTAATGCAACACGGGGTATTTTTGCTGAATTTATCGTTGCGTCTGCTTTAGATCTTGTGAAAAATAATATTAGGAATGAATGGGGAGCTTTTGACCTTGAAACCCAAAATGGAATAAAAATCGAGGTCAAATCTTCTGCCTTTATACAATCTTGGGCTCAAAAGGATTACTCAAATATCATTTTTTCAATAAAACCATCTAAAGCCTGGGATAAGGAATCAAATGAGATGGCAAAAGAGTCAAAAAGACACGTAGATGTCTACGTTTTTTGCTTGCTTAAACACAAAAACCAAGAATCGATAAATCCCCTCAGTATTGATCAATGGGAGTTTTATGTTCTTCCTACTTCAGCGCTCGGTGAGGAAAGAAAAACTATAGGACTAAAATCGCTTCAAAACCTGACAAGTAGTGTGTCTTATGACAAACTGAAAAGTAAAATTGATAGCATCGGAAAAATAGGTTAGCAGGTAAACTTCCAATCCATCATCACACATCACACATCAACAATCCATTATCCCGTATTACCCCTCCATACCACCTTCCCCCTGCCTTGATGGTGCGTTTTTGTGTAGCAAAATCCACGTGAATCAATCCAAATCGCATCTTGTAGCCGTGTTGCCACTCGAAATTGTCGGTCAGCGACCAGCACATATAGCCTTTTACCGGCACGCCCTCCTCCATAGCGCGGTGCACCTCGCGTAAGTGTGCTTCGAGGTATTGAATCCGGCAATTTTCGTCGGAAGTGGCCACGCCGTTTTCGGTGACGATAATGGGCAGGTCAATGCTGCGTCCCAGGTATTGGAGGATTTCGTAGATGCCTTGGGGGTATAAAATCCAGCCCATATCGGTGACCAGGTCGCCCGGCTTTTTCTCTATGGGCCGCAGGCCTTTCATGTAAAGCGTAGTGTAATAATTGAGCCCCACAAAATCCATGGCCCCGCGCAGCTCGGGTATCGAATCGCCCAGGCCGAGCGGGAAGCCGATGCGGCCCGTTTTTACGGCTTCAAAAAAACAAAGATTGGCCGCCCGGTTGGCAAAAGCAGCGCCCCAGCGGTGCAGCATATTAGCGGGGTTGTAGGGCTGAAAGTGCATAAATGCAAACGCCACGCCCACCGACGCCTCGGGAAAATGCGCCTTGATCACCCGGTAACTCCTGGCGTGCATGGCAAAAAAGGTGCGGTATACCTTCACAAAAGCCAGGAAATTGGCTTTAAAGGGAGGAAACAGCTTGCCGAAAAAACCGGCCAGGGGCACCACGTTGGGCTCGTTGATGGGCAGCCAGTAGTCGACGAGGTCGCCGACCGCCGGCACGATAGTCTGTAGATAGCGCTCAAAGTGGGTCACAAACATCCGACGCTTTTCAAAGCCGCCCTTGGCAAGCACCCAACGTGGAATGGTAAAATGGTGAAGGCACAACATCACCTTGATACCCCGGCTGTGCAGTGCTTCCATCATAGCCCGGTATTGGGCGATAGCGCTTTGATCGACCTCGTTTTCGGCGGGAAAAATGCGCGACCATTCTATCGACAGGCGATGCATTTGAATACCCATTTCGCGAGCCAGGTCGTAGTCTTCTTCGTAGCGGTTCCAGTGGTCGCAGGCGTCGCCGCAGCATTCAGCCAGGCGGCGTTTGCCGGGGGGCTTTTGCTGTTCTTTTCGCTCGGCGTCGTGCCAGTCGTTGTGTATGTTGTTACCTTCCGTCTGGTATGCCGATGCAGCGGCGCCCCAGAGGAATCCTTCCGGGAATACGTATTTGGACATAATCGTCGTTTATCATCAAAAATAGTGTGATTCCGGGCAAAGATTGTTACTAGTCTATACGAATTGCGTCTATAATTGTAACTTTTCACCCATTAAGATAGTATACACCCAAGGCGACAATAAAAAGTCGTTAACCAAAAATCGATTTGACACCTTGAAGAGAACCACCTTAATCGCATTATTGGCCCTGCTCAGCCTCTACGCTGTGGCACAGCCTAGCAAACCCGGGCAGGGCGACGCGCCGCTCGAGTTGCTGTTTGCGCCGCAGGGTGGTTTTTACGAACAAGGCGTAGAAGTGAAACTCATTTGTCCGGGTGCTGCGATTTATTACACCCTCGACGGCAGCGTGCCCTCGCCCCGGTCTCTGACTTACGAAGGCCCTTTTTACGTCTCCACAACCGGCGTGGTGCGCGCCGTAGCCTATCTGGACGGCAAAAAAAGCCTGCTATGCGGACAAACTTATCTGATTGACGAACCCGCTACCACATTTCCCGTCGTATCCATCGGCGTAACCGACGAGTTTTTATTCGATCCGCAGAAAGGGTTATTTATGCAAGGCGCCGCCGTGCGCGACACCCTCTGGCACAAGCCCGGCGCCAACTTCTGGAGCCGCAAAGAAATCCCGGTTCACATCGACATTTTTGAAAGCGACGGCAAACTGGCGCACAGCAGCCTCACCGGTATGCGCCTCTTCGGGGGTATGAGCCGGCTTTTCCCCCAGAAATCCCTGGCCCTGGTAGCCCGCAAACGCTTCGGCGAATCGCGCTTCGACCATCCTTTTTTTGGCGAAGAGGGTCCCAAGGATATCAAGTTCATGGTGCTGCGCAACAGCGGTAGCGATTTTGGCAAAACGCATTTTCGCGACGCCTTCATGACCGGCCTGCTCGACGAAGTCGATATCGACAAACAAGCCTATCGTCCCGTACACGTCTATATCAACGGCAAATACTGGGGTATCTACAATATCCGTGAAAAGGTCAACCGGTTTTTTATCGCCGACCACCACGACGTTGACAAAGACAGCATCGACCTGCTCGAACACAAAGGACTTGTGCGCCGGGGCAGTAGCCGCCATTACCGGCACATGCTTTCTTTTATAGAAAAAAAAGGACTACGCGACTCCGCCAATTACGCCTATGTGCAAAAACTGATGGAGGTAGACAACTTCATGGACTACCAGATCGCGCAGATATTCTACGACAACCAGGATGCCGGCGGTAATATTAAATACTGGCGGCCCCGCACGCCCGGCGGTCGCTGGCGATGGATACTCTACGATACCGATTGGGGTTTCGGATTGCAGACGAAAAAAGCCTATCGAAATAATAGCCTGGCTTTTCACACCGCCCCCAACGGCCCGCATTGGCCCAATCCGCCATGGAGCACTTTTTTGCTTCGCAAATTGCTCGAAAACAAACAATTTAAAACGGACTTCGTAAATCGCTTTGCCGACCATCTCAATACCACCTTTGCCGTAGACCGGGTACTAAACCGCATCGACGATTTTTATTTCAACCTCGAACCCGAGATGCCGCGGCACCTTGAACGCTGGAATCTGAGCGCATCCAGGTGGAACGACCAAGTAGATGTGTTGCGCACTTTCGCGCAAGAGCGCCCGCGTTATGTGCGCATGCACCTCATGGAAAAATTCAATACCGGCGCCCTGCGCCAGGTAGAAGCCCTGGCCGCCACTGGTGGGACTATCTTAATCAACGACCATGTGCGCGTGCGCGACCGATATTTTCAAGGGGTATACTTCGAACGCTATCCCATCACGATAAAAGCCGTGCCCGACTATGGCTATCGGTTTACCGGCTGGGAGGGCGTGCCGGTTTCTGAAGACCGTCGCGAATTCACCCTTTCGCTCCGGCAAAAAAAGTACTTCATCAAAGCTCGTTTTGAACGTTTTGAAGATCCCCTCGCCAACAAAGTCATGATCAACGAAATTTGCGCCAATAACAAGCGCACCGGCGACTGGGTAGAGCTTTACAACCACAGCGACGAAGAAGTGCCCTTGCGCAACTGGGTGCTCACCGACGGCAAAAACGAATTCATATTCCCCGATGTGCGGATCGCGCCCAAAGACTACCTGGTCGTTTGCCGCGACGGCAGCAAGTTTATCCGCAATTTCCCGGAGGCATACAACGTGATCGGCGGGCTCGGCTTCGGCCTCCACAAACGCAAAGAAACCCTCGCGCTTTTTTCCAGCCTCGGCGCGGCAGTAGACAGTATTGGTTACGACATGCCGCCAATGGATACCGTCTTTACTATCAGCTTATTGCTACCTACGCTCGACAACAGCGATCCCGGCAATTGGGAACAACGCCTCGGCGTAGGCTCGCCCAACCTGCCTAATCCGCACTACGTAGAGAGCAGTATACAGGTTGCCCAGGCCCAATGGATACAAATCGGGGTGGCTGCCGCCGTTTTCCTGCTCGCCTTATTCATGCTCTACCTGCGCAATAGAGGGATATTGTAGCAGGTTACGTACATTTGTCGTTGAAAATGCGTTATTTAACTAGAGCTTGTACAAGCTCTTTACTAACCATTCGACGCAATGACATACAAAACCTGCCTGTTAGCTTTATTGCTCATGACTACATCGAGCTTGGGCGCACAACAACTATCGGGAATTGCTACCCGCTGGAGCGATTCATTCGGCGAATGGATCGTTTTTGCCGAAGAGGAAGAAGAACCCGGCGAGTTGCGCCTGCGCTGGATCAACCTCGACAATTGGGCCGAATGGGAATACCGCCTGGGAGAATCTACCGGCCAAATCAGACTTAAATGGAACGAAGACCCCAACGAATGGGAGATCAGGGGCGACAACCGCATCATCTCGGCGCGAACCCTCTTTAAAGGCGATTTTCGCGAGTGGCGTATCTCCGATAACGACCAGCAATTTACCCTCAGCAGCCGCTATGGCAATACGAGCGACTTGTGGGCTATCAGAGACTCCGACCACGGCTATTTTTCCATCTATACCGCCTGGGAGGGCGATCCCCGCGACTGGATCATCGAAGACGAACTCGACCCCAGCATTGACTTGCCCATGAAAATGGCCCTGGTTTTTATTGCGATCTATCAAAGTTTACCCAAAGATTAGCTCTGAAAATTTTTTTTACCTTTGCAGTTCTTATAAAACAGCACATATCGACATTCGAAAACCTTTACCCAATGGGATCATCTAACTTATTGCATAAAATCGCCGGGTGGCTCGTTTTTGCTATCGCCCTGACGGTTTATTATTTTTCAGCAGAACGGACAGGTAGTTTGTGGGATTGCGGCGAATTCATCCTCGGCGCTTACAAACTTCAGGTAGTACACCCTCCGGGAGCTCCCTTTTTCGTGTTAGTAGGCCGCCTTTTTACCTGGGTGGCTACGCTGGTTTCTGACAACCCCGAAAACATCGCCTTCTCCGTCAACCTCATGTCGGGCATTTGCACCGCTTTAACTGCCGCTCTGGTTTGCTGGATCACCATCATGTTGGGACGCCTGGCACTGGCAGGCCGCGGCAACGAATTGGAAAGCGGACAGGATATCGCACTGGCCGGCGCCGGCATCGTTGCAGGTTTGGCTACCGCTTTTAGCACCTCCATCTGGTTTTCGGCGGTAGAAGGCGAGGTATACGCCATGTCTACCTTTTTTACCGCACTAACCTTGTGGTCTACGGTAAAATGGTACAGCCTGCCCAACAACCCCCAACACGACCGCTGGTTGTTGCTCACGGTGTATGTGGCCGGCCTTTCTATCGGCGTTCACTTGCTGAGCTTGCTCACCTTCCCCGCGTTGGCACTGTTTTATTATTTTAAAAAATATAAAAACCATACCTTTCTGGGAATGGCCGCCGCCGCCGCTGTCGGCGTACTTCTTATTGTAGCTACCCAAAAACTGATCATCGTAGGTATACCGGTGTTGTGGAGCAAAATGGAATTGCTGATGGTGAATACCTTCGGTCTGCCATTTCATACCGGACTTATTCCTACCCTGCTCATCGTGGCCGGCGTAATTGTCGGTTTATTGCGTTATGCCCACATCAGGGAAAATAGCGCCATTCAGAATCTGACGATCGGCGCGGCATTGCTGGCTATTTCGTTCTCAATAATAGGAGTGGTCGTGATACGCGCCAATACCGATCCGCCGGTGAATATGAACGCACCCACCGACGCCATGCGCCTGATACCCTACATCAACCGCGAACAATACGGCGAACGGGCACTGCTGCGCGGTCCCAACTTTAACTCCGAGCCTATTGATACGAAAATCGAAGACCGCTACGGCCGGGTAGGCGACAAATACGAATACACCGACTATAAGATCACCCTGGAGTACAAAGACAGCGACAAAACATTGCTGCCGCGTATGGGCGACAATACCCAAAACCGCCCCGATTCTTACAAGCAATGGATGGGCCTCAACCCCGAAGCTGCCCTGCCTCCCGGTCGCCCCAGCGGGCTCGATAATATCAGCTATATGATGCGCTACCAGATCGGCTGGATGTACTGGCGCTATTTTATGTGGAACTTCGCAGGCCGCCAAAACGGCGACCAGGGTTTTGCCCCCTGGGATAAGTCGAGCGGCCACTGGATAACGGGCATCAAAGCTTTCGACGCCATGCGCCTGGGCAACCAAAGCGAATTACCCAAAGTGGCAGAGGAAAACCCGGCCCGCAATAAGTATTACGGCTTGCCCTTCCTCTTCGGCATAATAGGCTTGCTGTTTCACTTCCGCCGCCGCTCTGAAGATGCAATGGCTATCCTCGGCATGTTTATCATTACGGGTATCGGTATTATCATATACTCTAACCAGCCCCCCAACGAACCCCGCGAGCGCGACTACGTATTGGTGGGTTCATTTTTTACCTTCTGTATATGGATCGGCATGGCCGTGCTGGCTATTGCCGAATTTGCACGCACCCGCCTGCAAGGTAGCGGCCCTGTGATGGCCGTGCTGGCTTCCGCTTTGGTGCTGACAGCCCCGGTTCTGATGGGCTTCGAGAATTTCGACGACCACAGCCGCCGCCTGCACAAAGGCTCTCGCGACTACGCCAGCAACTTCCTCAATTCGTGCGAGCAGAATGCCATTATCTTTACTTACGGCGACAACGACACCTACCCCCTGTGGTACGCCCAGGAAGTAGAAGGCATCCGCACCGACGTGCGCGTAGTCAACCTCAGCCTGATTGCCGTCGATTGGTATATCGACCTGCTGCGCCGCAAGGTGAATAACTCGGCGCCCATCAAAATGACAATCCCGTCAGATGCATACCGGGGCCGCAAGCGCAACCAGGTATTCTACTACAACCCGGGCGGCGCCGACCAGGAAATGTCGCTGAAATCGGCACTGCAATTCGTCGGTGAAGACCACCCGCTGTCGGCAGGCCGCGGCCGCACCCTGGAAAGCTACCTGCCGTCCAAAAACCTGTTCCTCCCTGTAGATAGGCAACAGGCTATCGCCGCCGGACTGATCACCGAACAAGATACCATCGTGGATCGCATCCCCTTGCGTATCGATGGCGAACAATTGATCAAAGACGACCTCGCCGTACTGGATATCATCGCGTCTAACCTGTGGGAGCGTCCGATCTATTTCGCCGTTACCTGCCGCGACGACAAGATGTTCGGCATGAACGATTTTATGCAATTGGAAGGCCTTGGTCTGCGAATCACCCCCAAACGCGGCGTTACCGACCCCCAATACGGCATGATCGGCAACGGATCGGTTGCAGCTGACAAGGTGTACGAAAATGTGATGACCAAATTCAAGTGGGGCAATTTCGATAAGTACAAATTGTATGTTGATAAAAGCTACCTGCCCAGCGTGCAGAGCATCCAGCTCTCCATGCGTCGCACCGCTTTTGAATTGCTGCGCGAAGGCAAAAAAGACGAAGCCATCAAGCTGATCGACAAGTACTTCGAGGTATATCCCAATATGAACTTCCCTTACGACTACCGCGCCATGTATATGCTGGCCGTGTATTTCCAGGCAGAAGCCTACGACAAGGCCAAGCCGCATCTGGAAATCCTGGCCGCCAATACCCAGGACCTCCTGGAATACCTCGATTCGCTCGATTCAGATACGCTGAAAAGCTACGAACAGGACTACCGCCTCGCCTACCAGACGATGGAAAATATCCTCACGGAAGCGCGCAGAGCCAAAGACGACGATTTTGTAAAAAAACTGGAAGAGATGTTCGGCCCCCATTTGCTGGAGGATACCGCTCCGCAGATGCCGGATAGCCTGCGGAATTAACCCAGGTGTGTTATCGGTTGTCGGTTGTCAGTTCTGTGTTGTTTTGAACGGATAACCGACAACTGACAACCGACAACCTCCTCGTAACCCGAGAATAATCCAATGTCATTCAAGACCATTGCCATCGGCTGCGACCACGCCGGCTTCACATACAAAGATGCCATAATAGCAATGCTCGTCAAGCAGGGTATGGCTGTGCTCGACTTTGGAACTTTCTCTGAAGAATCGGTAGACTATCCCGATTTTGCGCATCCCGCGGCGGATAGCGTGGAGCAAGGCAGGGCCGATCTCGGCATCGTATTGTGCGGCAGCGGCAACGGCGTGGCCATCACAGTGAACAAACACAAGGGCATCAGGGCGGGCTTGTGCTGGACGGAAGAACTCGCCGCCCTGGTCCGACAACACAATAACGCCAATATGCTCGCCATCCCTGCGCGCTTTGTCAGCCTCGAAACAGCTCAGGCTATGGTAAATACCTTCCTGCATACCGATTTTGAAGGCGGCCGCCACGACCGGCGCGTAGCCAAAATAGCTTGTAATTAATTCAAACCACCCGACATGAAAAAACAACTGCTACTTCTTCTGGCATTGCCGGCCATTACTACATGGTGCCCGGCCCAGGCCGACCTCAAGGTATTGCAACAAAGGCAATCTACCGAGGTGGTCCAGGCACTGGCAGAGACCATCGATGCCCAGGACCTCCAGCGCCACCTCACCATCCTCGCCGGCGACGCCTTCGAAGGCCGCGAAACCGGCACCGAAGGACAGCGCAAAGCCGCCCAATACATCGCCTCGGTTTTTGAAAGCTACGGATTGCCCAAGATTGGCGATGATAATTCCTATTTCCAAAAAATATCCTTCATCTCCGAAAACTGGGATCGCATCAACCTCGCGGTAAACGACGAAAAACCCCGCCACCTGTGGGATTTTTACGCATTGCCCAACCTAAACGGCGACCTGGATGCCTACAAGACCGATGAAGTCGTTTTTCTGGGCTACGGGATTGAAGACAAGCATTACAGCGACTACGAGGGCGCTGATGTAAAGGGCAAAGTCATCCTGGTATATGGCGGCGAACCCTTTGGCGCCGATAGCCTCTCGATGGCCACCGGCGGGCGCGGCGTGTCCAAATGGAGTACCGATGTACGCCATAAATTGCAGCTTGCCAAAGCCAAAGGCGCCAAGGCCGTCTTGATTATCGACACCGACTTCAAAGCCAACCTGGCCCAGGCGCGCAAATCGATTACGAGCACCAGTCTCCAGATCGGACAAAGCGAAAATGCGGGCGACCGATACGCCAACAACCTCTTTATCACCTCCGACCTGGCCCGGCAAATCGTCGGCGACCGGTTTAAGGAAGTGGTAAAAGCCCGTAAGCGTATTCAGAAAAAAGGAAAATCCAAATCGATCTCCCTGCCCTGTAGCCTCGAAATCACCCAGCGCAAGCGCGTGCGCACCCTCGAAGGAGAAAACGTGCTGGGATACGTAGAAGGCACCGACCTCAAAAACGAGATCGTCGTCGTATCGGCGCACTACGACCACCTGGGCAAGCGCGGCGACGACATATACAACGGCGCCGACGACAACGGCTCGGGCACCTCCACCGTACTCGACATCGCCCAGGCTTTTGTCGCCGCGAAAAATGAGGGCATCGGGCCCCGCCGAAGCGTACTCTTCCTGTTGGTGTCGGGCGAAGAAAAGGGACTGCTGGGTTCGCAATACTACGTAAACAACCCCGTCTTTCCCCTCGAAAACACGGTAGTAAACGTCAACGTAGACATGGTAGGCCGTACCGACGAAAAACACAAAGACGATCCCAACTACATCTACGTCATCGGCGCCGACCGCCTCAGCACCGAGTTGCACAAAATCAACGAGGCCGCCAACGAAAAATACACCAAACTTGCTTTAGATTATACTTACAACGCCGAGAGCGACCCCAACCGCTTTTATTACCGTTCTGACCACTACAACTTCGCCGAAAGGGGTATTCCTGCCGTGTTTTACTTCAGCGGCGTGCACGAAGATTACCACCGCACTACCGACGACGTAGACAAGATCATGTTTGACAAAATGACTACCATCGCCCGCCTGATTTTCCACACAAGCTGGGAGCTGGCCAATCGCGATAAGCGCATCGAGGTAGATGTGAAACCGTAGGGTGAACGTTCACCATTCACCCCATAAAAAAAAGAAGTGAGCGTCGACACAGTTCTACCCCCCAGAGGAACCGGTCTGCTCACTTCTTAAGACCACGTAAGCAGTCTTCATTTTGGCCGTTCCGACTCATCCCTGCAGCTACCCCCCGATAATCTGCAAAGCGCGCCGAGAACGGCCATATCTTGAGCGACTTGAGCCGATTGCAATAGACATAGCAATGGCTAAGCGCATGAAAAATCGTTGTGTTGGTATGTGATATTGGAAAACGGGGAGAGAATCCCCAAAGGATAGCCGATAATTCTTCATCTCAAAACGTGACTCAAAAGTAAAACTAATTCTTCGAATTGTCAATAGTTGGGGTCATATAATGTAAATTTTTTATTCAAAAAGGGGATTAGCCGGAGGGGCTGAAGTCCGGCGGCAGGATATTTATGCCCCAAAACCTGCATAGTTGTTATAAATCAATTATTTTTTAACAAATCCACAGTCCGAATGAGTCAAACTCCCTTTCAGGCCTCAGCTGACAGGTTGAGCGCTCGTTCGCTTGGTTCAACTTTTTCCGAAGACTGAGCCGTGACTACGAGAAGACAGCAGATTCTTCGGCTGCCTTTAATCAGATTTCATTCATCGATATCATTCTTGCAAGAATCTCAAATTAAATTTCAAAACATACTCTTAGTGTATAAGTCTGGCAAAGGTGGGACTATTGCGGTAATGACAGGTTATCGCACGGATTAAACTTAGGTAAATAATTCGCTGATTTAATGTAACGCAGTTATTAAATTAATTTTAACCCCATAAAAAAATAAATCGAAATAAGTATTTGTAAATCAATGTTTTGCAATTTTTGTCGATGCATGTCCTTTAACATCTTCGCTTCACAGAAACTTCATCAAATCTTAAACAGGCACTTGTAGTATTCCGTGTTTGGGCTCCCAATCTTTGCTACACAAAATAGCCGGTACAGCGCTTGTCTGTTCCGGCTATGGAAATTGGTTAATTTAAACATCACTAAATTATGAAACTTAGACGACAAGTCTTTGCCCAATGGGCATGGAAATGCGTAGCCGTCGGCTTGCTGACAGTGCTATTCCAACTTCCCGCCTTGCATGCGCAAAAAACGGTGACCGGCGTAGTAAAAGACGCCAAAACAAGCGAACCGATTGTGGGCGCTACTATCCTCGTGAAAGGCACTACTTCGGGTACTGCCACTGACTTAGACGGTACATTTACGCTGAATGTGCCCAAAGAGGGTAAGGAAGTAGAAGTTTCCTTCCTGGGCTACGACAACGTAACTGTCGATGTGACCAGCGCAACCTTTTTGGACATCCTCTTGTCTGAAAACGCGAAGCAGCTTACCGAAGTAGTAGTCACGGCACTCGGTATCGAAAAAGAAAAAGCCCGTGTAGGATATGCGGTACAAGACGTGAAGGGCAGCGATTTGATCAAAGCCCGCGAGCCCAACCCCATCAACTCGCTTACCGGTAAGGTAGCAGGTCTTACGGTAGGCGCCTCTGCCGAATTGCTCGGCGGGCCTTCTGTATTGCTTCGCGGCGACCGCCCACTGTACGTTGTTGACGGTGTGCCTATTCAATCAGACACCTGGAACATCAACCCGGACGACATTGACAAAATCACGGTATTGAAAGGCCCCAATGCTTCGGCACTTTATGGCAGCCGTGGGCAATACGGCGCTATCCAGATCACTACCAAACGCGGTACGAAAGACAATCGAGGCTTTCAGGTAGAACTCAACAATTCTACGATGATCGAAAGCGGCTTCCTCACGATCCCGGAAGTGCAATACGAATACGGCCCCGGCGACCACGGTCGTTACTCGTTTGTTGATGGAAAAGGCGGCGGATTGTACGATGCCGACTACGATATCTGGGGGCCAAAGTTTGAAGGTCAGCTCATCCCGCAATACGACAGCCCGGTAGATCCCATTACGGGAGAGCGCCAGGCTACACCCTGGTTGGCTCGCGGCGTTGACAACCTCGAGCGTTTCCTCCGCCCCGGTATACTACAAACTACCAACCTGGCCGTTTCTGCCGGCGGCGACAATTACGATATCCGTTTTTCGGGTACGTACACCTACCAGGGGGGGATTGTGCCCAACACGCAGCTCAATACCGGCAACTTCAACATGACGACAGGCTATAATTTCAACGACCGCCTTCGCTTTGAAAGCGCTATAAACTACAACAGGCAGTTTACCGACAATTTCCCCGATGTGCAATACGGCCCCAACTCGATGATTTACAACATCATTATCTGGGGCGGCGCCGACTGGGACATCGACGATATGCGCGATTACTGGCAGCCCGGTAAAGAAGGCATACAGCAAATCTATGCCGAATATACCCGCTATAACAACCCCCACTTCCTGGCTAACGAATGGCTGCGCGGCCATTACAAAACTGACGTGTACGGCTTCGCTTCGCTGACCTACAGCTTCACGCCGCACCTCAAGTTGATGGGCCGTACCCAGGTTACTTCTTACGACTTGTTCAGGGACGAAAAATTCCCCTACTCGGCTACGGTATACGGCCGCGAACAAGCCAAAGGCGACTACCGCGAAGACCGCCGCAACTTGTTTGAAAACAACACCGATTTCATGTTGTCTTTCGACAAAGACGTGACGTCGAAATGGAACATCAGCGCATCGCTCGGCGGCAACTTGCGCACGTTCACTTTCAATTCCAGCTACGCCACCACCGATTACCTCAACGTGCCGGGCTGGTACAACCTGAACAACTCGCTCAACCCGCGTCAGGTATTCAACTACAATGCCGATATGCGCGTACTCAGCGCTTACGGCTTTGCAGATATTACGTATGACCGCTTCGTTACGCTTTCTATTACAGGCCGTTGGGACAAGCACTCTACGCTGCCTCCTTCTAACAACAGTTATTTCTACCCGTCGGCTTCGCTTAGCTTGCAGTTGTCAGAAATGCTTAACTTGCCCGACGCTATCTCACTGCTCAAGCTGAGAGGTTCTTATGCGTATGTGGGTAGCGGTTTGACGCGCTCGGATATTCCGCCCGCCTATTTGCTCTCCGGTCGCGACGTACTCGACTACGGCAGCGACTATTATTCGCCGTATGAAGGTCCCAACTATATCAACTCCAGCGGTTACTCGATCGGCTTCCCATACAACAACCAACCCTCGGCTTATTCACCGACCACCATTGTCAACCCGAACCTGGAGCCCAGCTTTTCTACGGCTTACGAAGCCGGTATCGACGCCCGCTTTTTGAACAACCGCCTCGGCTTTGACATAACCTACTTCAATGCTACTGACGGCCCCAATATTTTCAACCTGCCGCTATCTGAAGCTTCAGGCTATGGCTCGGCATTGGAAAACGGTATCAAAACCCGCAAAAAAGGTTGGGAATTGGTGCTCAACGTACGTCCGGTTAAAAAGAACGATTTCAACTGGGATATAGCACTCAACTGGAGCACCTGGCGCGAGACCCTCGATGAAATTTACCCCGGTGTTACCAAACTCGGCCAATTCCTCGAAGTTGGCGACCGCATTGACGGTTATTACGCCGGCGCATTCATCAGAACACCCGACGGTCAGTTGATCAACGACGGCGGCGGTCGTCCTATTCGCAACCCGGTACCGCAATTCCTGGGTTATACCAACCCCGATTGGGTTTGGGGTGTAACCAACCGCATCAACTACAAAAACATCGGCTTTAGCTTCCAGTTTGACGGCTGGTACGGCGGCAACATCATCAACTACATCCAGCGCCAAACCTTCCGCGGCGGTCGCCACATCGAGACGGTTCAAGGCGAAATGGGCGAGGCTCGCTACCAGGACTACCAGGGTATCAAGTCGTGGGTAGGCCCGGGTATGGTTATCTCAAACGGCGTTGCCCCCGAATACGATGTAGACGGCAACATCACCAATTACGACGAGCTCGAATTTGCACCCAACACTACTGCTACCTTCCTTCAGGACTGGATCAGCCGTTATTATGCTGCTGAAGAGTCTAACCTCATGAAGCGCACATTTGGCAAACTGCGCGAAGTAACGCTTACTTACTCTATTCCTGCCAGCAAATTCAAAGGTGGTTTTATCCGCGGCGCCAGCCTCTCGCTGGTAGGTCGCAACCTGCTGTATTTCGCCGAGAAAAAGAACGTAGACGTAGAACAATTTACGGGCACCACCAGCCCTAACAGCGTACAGGGTTATTCCGACCTGCAATCGCCTACGCTGCGCCGCTATGGCATCAATTTGAACATCACTTTCTAAATGATTGAAAAATGAGAGCTTTAAAATATCTATTTCTTTCTTTTGTTCTCTTACTAGGGGTAAATGCCTGTGAGCAGCCTTTCGAGGATCTCCAGATCAATCCCAACCAGCCCGTTACCGCGCCTCCGGCGCTGATTTTTCAGGGTGTGCTCAACGACATGTTCGACAACTCATGGAATGAAGTACAGCGCTGGAACCAGTTTTACTGCTGCAACTACAACTACTACGGCAACCAGGAATACAACTGGACGACTGCCGGATTCGACTACTCGACGCTTATCAATGTAGCGCAAATGGAAGCGGAAGCTCAAAAGCTGGCCGGTTCTGAGGTCAACCCCTACGGCGGCTTGGGCAAATTTTTTCGCGCCTACTTTGCAATTCGTATGACGCTAAAATTCGGCGATATTCCCATGTCGCAAGCGCTACAGGGTATCAACAATACCACGCCGGTGTACGATACGCAAAAAGAAGTATTCCTTCAGTCGCTCGACCTGCTTGACGAAGCCAATGATATCCTCAAAATGACGATCAACAAAGGCGACAACTCGTTGTCAGGCGACATCTACTTGGGCAATGACCTCGTATTGTGGCGCCAGGTAGTCAATACCTACAAACTCCGCGTCTTGATCCACCTGAGCAAACACGCCAACGACCCTGATTTGAATGTAAAAGGCCGATTTGCCGAAGTGCTGAACAACCCCGCTGAGTTTCCCATCATGACGGGCTTGAGCGACAATATGCAGTACTACTACAACAGCACCGTTAATTTTTATCCCAACAATCCGGGCACCCGTGGGTTTGATAGCGGCCGCTACAATATGAGCGCCACGTATCTCAATACATTGGCTGCACTGAGCGACCCCCGTACCTTTGTGGTAGCTGACCCGGCGCAAAAGAAGCTGGACGAAGGCTTAACCGAATACGACTTTGCTGCCTACATCGGCGCTTCCTCTGGTGAAAGCCTCGATGACATGACCTTCAAAGCGGGCAACGGCGAATACAGCTTCATCGATCAGATTCGCTATTACAGCACATTCGAAGGCCCCGAACCCTGCATCCAAATCGGTTATCCCGAGTTATGCTTTAATATAGCCGAAGCTATCAACCGCGGCTGGGTAAGCGGCGACGCTGCCGATTGGTACCGCAAGGGTATTACGGCCAGTATGAATTTTTATGAAATTACCGATCAAACGGCTATTAACGCCTACCTGGCACAAGTCGAGGTAGCCTACAAAGGCAATAACGCCGACGGCCTGGAGCAGATCCTAACCCAGAAATACCTGGCTTTTTTCCAGAATTCAGGTTGGGAAGCCTTTTACAATCAGCGCCGCACGGGTGTTCCTGAATTTTTGGTGGGCGTAGGCACCGGCAACGGCGGTCGTATTCCCAAACGCTTTCAGTATCCCGCTTCAGAACGAAATACCAACACGACCAACTACAATGAAGCGGTAGATCGCCAATTCGGCGGCGAAGACGATATCAACGCAGAAATGTGGTTGATCAAGGAATAAATTAGAGTTTGGTTAACGCTTTAGTACATCATCAGCCTGCCCTACAGATCTCCGGGGCAGGCTGTTTTTTTTATGCAGCACACAGGAAAAATTTGGGATAGTTATACTTTGACTGTCCAGTCTGCTATCTCAATATTATCGATCACTCTAAAATGACTTTGATTATTGGTTACCATTATTAGGCCATTAGTAACAGCCGTAGCGCCTATCAATAAATCAAATTCATCAACGCTAATCCCTGATTTCCGAAGTCTCGATTTTTCTTTGGCATAGAAATCCAGCGCGCCAAAGATGGGGATTATTTGGATTTTAGATTGGAAACTTGAAACAACCTGGCGATTTCGCTCAACATACAGGCTGTTTTCTGCGCCAAACTTGAGCTCGGCAATTGTAATTTCTGAAACGAAGCAATTATCTAATCCTATTTCCTCGATTTTTGTATCCAGTGAGAATTTTCCATTGAGGTAATAAATACAAATATTGGTGTCTAATAAATACTTTTTCAAAATTCCTCGATTTTTCGGTTGAACACTCTCGATTGTCTTATTTCCTCAATTTGTTGTTCAGCAGACTTATCACTTTGAAAAGCGCCGAAGAGGGCTTTAAAAGTTGGCTCAATTGGCTGCTGAACCTTCATTGATTGAGATAGCAGAGCAATCAACTCCAGTTTATCATCCGGGCTTAGATTTTTTAGTAATGCCAGATAGGTTTCTACCAATGTATGATTGATGTTAATTGCGCTCATCCTTTTTTATTTTATAACGCTAAAACTTGGCTAAAAGTTATTCCGCTGTCCAGGGGGGCAGAATTACTGCGAATATCTCCGGTTTAAGTGAAAAAGTCAAGTCAATATATGGAAGTAACCCGCATTGTAATTATCTATCGGCCCTCCTCTTCCTCCTCTTCTTCTCGTTCCACCTTCACCCACGCCGCCCTTCTTGGCGCCGGCATCTCCGACTCTTCGCCCTTGATGGCTTTCCAGAGTACTTCGTTGAATAGGCGGTCGGGTACGGCATCTACTTCGGCCAGGTTGAAGGTTTCGGAGATTTTCGAGAGCTTGTTGACGGCCACATTGCGCTCGTCGAGCGATACGCCGGCAGGCCGGGCTTTAAACGGGGTGAAATCGGGTGTAGAAGTAAAGCAGCGCCACATGGGCGTTGCGGCGGCGTCGTATTGACTCATGGGCGGCAGGCCAAGGATGAGCTCCATGGTGCGCAACATAGAGGAGGTGGAGTACATGGTGTGGTCTACGAACTTGCGCCGGGTGTAGGGGCTCACCACAAAGGCAATGCTGCGGTGGGCATCTACGTGGTCGGCGCCGTTTTGGGCGTCGTCTTCGAGGATGAAAACGGCGCTTTCTTTCCAGATTGGCGTGTTGGATAAGTGTTCGATAAAACGCCCCACCGCCAGGTCGTTGTCGGCCACGGCGGCATTGGGCGAATAGGCGCCCTTGGCCATGCCGGAGGTGTGGTCGTTGCCAAAGCGAATCGTGTTAAAGAGGGGTACCTGGTTGATGGCCAGTAGACTGTCAAAATCGCGCGCCCAGTCGGCCTCGCGGCGGATGTCCTGGTAATCCATATCCCAGGAGGAGTAATTAGGGCAAAAATGCCCCTCAAGGGTTTCGTAGTTGGCTTTGAAGTCGTCGGCAAATTCGCCGTAGGTGCGGTAGCTCACGCCGGCGCGTTGGCAGTAGTCCCAGATAAATCCTTTTTTGGGAAAGGCGATGCGGCGGGTGCCTTCATAGTCGTAATTGCCGCCTTTGCCGCCGTAGCTGGTGGGCCAGGTTTTTTCTACGAAGTCGTTGGCGTAGGCCGCCGTACTCCAGTTGTGGCCGTCGGCGCTTACCTCGGCGTCGACGTAAAAGTTGTCGAGCAGCACGAATTCCCGTGCCAGGGCGTGTTGGTTGGGGGTGATTTTCTCTGGGAAGAGGCACAGCGAAGTATCGCCGTTGCCTTCGGGCATGTCGCCCAACACCTGGTCGTAGGTGCGATTTTCTTTGATGATGTAAAACACGTATTTGATGGGAGAGGGGTCGCCTACTCGTTTAGGTACGGGATTGCCGGCTTGACCTTCGGCGAGCAGTTCTTTTTCTTTGTGGTAGGGGCAGTTTTCGTACACGAGCTTGGTATAAGCCCCCCATTCTCCTTTTTGGGGCGGTTTAATGCGGCTAAGCGTGCCGTAATACAAGGATCCGATGTATTGTGCGGCGCGTTCATCCTTATCTTTATGAAACGGGCTGGGGCCTTGGGGGTTGGGCAGCGAGGACATGCCCTTGCCATTGGCAACCCATATCTTGCCCCTGGCGCTGCGCACGCTGGTGGGGTACCAGCCCGTGGGAATAAAGCCCAATGGCCGGCTTTCGCCGCGTTCGCTTATATCGAAAGCAGCCAGACAGTTGTTGTCGGCATTGGCGATGTAAAGCGTGCGTTCGTCGGCGCTGAGTGCAAGGCTATTCGTAGTAGAGCCGTTGGGGGCGTCGGGGAAAAGTGCGGTATTAAGCGTTTCAAGTGTTTTGCGGTTTGCCAGGTCAAAAACCGACACGGAGTTATCCAGTGAGTTGGATACAAAAAGCAGGTCTTCATTTTTATTTAGCATTAGTTCGTTGGGGTGTTCGCCCACCTGGATATCGGGTTTTCGGGTCAGATTGTTTTTGTCAAAAACAGCCACCGTGCGGCCGCCCCAGATAGAGACGTAAATTTCGGCTCTTTTTTGCGAAACGGCTACGGCAAAGGGTTCGCTTTCCAGTTTGATGCGCATAGCGGAAGTACGCTCTGCTAATTGACACACATACAAAGCGCTATCTTCTTTTGTCACCGTATACAATCGGCCTGCGGGTTCATCGAGTGCCAGTCCGGCGGGACAAATCTTGTTTTTCGGCCAGGGTTCGCCCAGTTTGATGACGCCGTCGGTAGCGAGTTTCCCGTTTTCATTTTTAAAAACAGCGATCACATTGTCGTTACCTCCCGAAGCATATAAGCGGCCGGCGTCTTTGCTGAATGCCAATCCGTACCAGGCTTTGGGGATAGCGATTTCGCTACTCAGGGTAGCGTCTTTGGCACGGAACAATTGAATTGTATGTGCGCTAACGCCGTTATTGGTTATGGCCAGCCACTGTTCGTTGGAGGAAACCGCAATTTGCAGGGGCAGGTCTCCCAGCGGTTGTTGTTTTTCGCCTGCCGGAGTCAGCATCCATTGGTTGGGCAGTTGAATGAGTTGAGCTTTTAGCCTTTCGTACAATTTCTTGTCAAAAGCTTTAGATGAGGGTTGGCTGATGCCAAATTGCGTGCAAGCTAATGCACACAATAAGAGAAAAAAACGTGGATTCATGCGCTGTGTTGAATTTTATTGCCTCAATTTAAGTTGAAGACCGCTTAATTGGATAATGTGGGTTTAAACTTAATAAAACGTTCAAATTCCGCTAACTTTAATTGCCCAACTTAGCCGCTCATTTTATCTCACACAATTATGAATCGACTTCTTTTATCTTTTCTTTTTGTAGCAATACATATCGCGTCCACATATTCGCAATCAAAAATCACTACGCTGCAGGTGCCCGGCACAGGGCAATATTGCCAGATAGACCCGGCAGGCGCTTCGGTGTTGCCAAGCGGCCGGTATGTGACGCCGGCCGGCAAGGTGAGCACCATCAACCGCGCGCCCTATGGATTGGCGGTGAGCTCCGATCAGCAAATTGCCCTGGTATTGCACAACGAAGTGGTGACCGTGGTAGATCTTCGCAACAACGAACCCGTTCGCATACCGAGCTACGATGGCAAAATACCGCCGGTGGTGGAGGGTTCTTCCTTTATGGGGATAGCCTTTGAACCCGGCAGTCATCGCGCCTGGCTGAGCGGCGGCGATAAAGGAACGGTTGTCCTTTTTGACGCCGACAAAAAACAAAAGCTCAAAGCCATTAGCATCGACGGACTTTTTGGCGGCAAGCCATACGAAGACAGTTATATCTCCGATATTGCTTTTGACGGCAGCAGAAACCAACTGCTTGCTCTCGACCGCGCGAATAACCGCCTGGTTAAAATTGATTTACAAACCGAAAAAATAATAGCAAGTATCAAAGTGGGTCGCATCCCTTTCGGAATTTCGTTGAGCCCCGACGGCAGCAAGGCTTTTGTGGCCAATGTGGGCCTGTTTGAATACCCGCTGGTACCCGGCGTAACGCCCCAAAACAAAGATTCCCTAATGCTCGAATACGCAGCCTACGGCTACCCTTCGAAAGAAGCCGAAGAAGGCGTGGTATTGCCCGATGGCAGGAAAGTGCCCGGACTTGGCAGCCCATTGGCGCCCGAAGCCATGAGTGTTTGGGTGGTAGATTTGGAAAAAAATATAGTAACCCACAAACTAAAAACAGGCTATCAAATCGGAGAACTCATCGACGATGAAGAAGTAGTGGGCGGCGCACACCCCAACTCTGTGGCTGTCGGCAAGCGATTTGCTTATGTGACGAATGCCTCCAACGACCTCGTAGCGGTTATTGATACGAAAAAAGGACGTATCGTGGATAATATCCCCCTTGTTATACATCCCAAACTCGACGAATACCGGGGTATCATGCCTTTCGGACTGGCGTTGAGCCCCGATGAGAAAAAGCTCTTTGTGGCCTGCCTCAGCCTCAATGCTGTAGCCGTAATTGACATAAAAAAGAAAAAAGTGGAAGGCTATATCCCCACAGGTTGGATGCCTACCCGGGTTAAAGTGTCGAATGACGGCAAAAAAATCTTTATCACCTCTGCCCGCGGTTATGGCGCGGGCCCCAATGGCGGCAAAAATTTTGTGGCGCCCCCCCAGGGTACTTACATCGGCGACATCCAGTTAGGTACCTTCCAGATTGTCGACATGCCCGATGCCGCTCAATTGGCTGCCTATACCCGGCAGGTCGTCCAGAATACCTTTCGCGAAGTAGTCATCGACGACAACGGTTCAAATCCATTGCCGCCATTGCCGGGGTTGCGCAAAAGCCCCATCCGCCATATCGTATACGTCACCAAAGAAAACCGCACCTATGACGAAGTATTGGGCCAGTTGCCCCAAGGCAAAGGCGATGCGAGCCTGGCCCGGTTTGGTGAAAAAACAGTGGTGGCTAACGGCATAAATCCGCTTAATGCCCGACCCAACGTAAACGTAATGCCCAACCACCTCAAAATTGCCCGTCAATTTGCGTTTTCCGATAATTTCTATTGCGACAGCGACGCCAGCATCCACGGCCACCACTGGATGGTGGGCACCATCCCCAACGAATATGTGGAGGCCAATTCGCAGGTGAGTGCCGAATTCAAGCCTTTTTCAAGCGCCCCCGGCCGCCGCTTTCCGCGTACCACTGGCGCTATGGATCCCGAAGATTACAACGAACGCGGCGGCCTATGGGAAAACCTCGACCGCCATCGCATCAGTTTTTACAATTTTGGACAGGCCAACGAATACACCGGCTCTTCGGAAGAGTGGTACGATACGCTTTTTGGCGCGCGCCACTCGGTGGTTTTTCCCCTGCCCGAACCCCTCTTCGACCGCACCAGCCGACATTATCCAGGATATAACATGAATGTGCCCGACCAATACCGAATGGATCAATTTGAGGAAGAATTTACCCGCCGTTGGCTCAACGGAAAGGATACCATGCCGCAGTTGATCACCATGATTTTGCCCAACGACCACGGCCAGGACCCCCGCCCGGAAGCAGGATATCCCTATTTGCAGAGCTATATGGCCGACAACGACCTGGCCCTGGGCCGCTTGCTGCACTTCCTGAGTCGCACCCCTTACTGGGAAAACATGCTCGTCATCATCACCGAAGACGACCCCCAAGGCGGCGTAGACCACATCGACGCCCACCGCTCGATACTATTGCTGGCAGGGCCCTATGTGAAAAGAGGGTATGTGTCGAACACCCACGCCAACTTCGGCAGTTTGTTGAAAACCTTGTACAATTTGCTTAATATCGATTACGTAAACCACTACGACCTCACGGCTTCCCTGCTGCAGGATTTTTTCACCGACAGGCCCGATTTCACACCCTATACGCTGGACCCCGCCGACCCCGCCATTTTTATACCTCAAAAAGCGCTTGATATTTATAAAAGAACTTTTAATTGGGAAAAAATAATGCAGGGCCCTAAATTGGATAACGAAAACGAGCAGCGCAAATCATTTTACGAGCAACATAAAAATGAGTGAAATCATTGTGGGTTCTCTGTTGTCGGTTCTCTGTTGTCGGTTGTCGTTAAAAAATAAAACGATGAGAGTATTATTGACATTAACATGTTTAGCGACTTGTTTAACCATCATTGCACAGGATGCCGCCGTTGTTGACACCATACCTGGATTCCAATTGCAGGAGGTTATCGTTACTACCCAACGCGCCGAAGTGTATCTCAAGGATACGCCTGCATCCATCGAGCGCCTTACTTCAAAAACCATCGCGCTACAGCAATCGCGCACTACACCTGAAGCTTTGATGGCCACGGCGGGTGTTTTTGTTCAAAAAACCAACCACGGCGGAGGTTCTCCTTTTTTGCGCGGCCTCACCGGCAACCAAACCCTGCTGCTCATCGACGGCATTCGCCTCAGCAATGCCACTTTCCGTTATGGGCCCAACCAATACCTCAACACCATTGATCCCTTCAGCATTCAGCGAATAGAAGTGTGGAAGGGTGGAGGTTCCGTAACATACGGCTCCGACGCGCTGGGCGGCGCCATTAACGTTCTCACCCAGGGCATCGACGAATTAGCCCCGGACGGCAAACCCCATTTAAAACTGCTCACGCAATGGCGCAGCGGCGACATGGAAAAAACCGGGCATCTGCAAGGCGGCATATCGGGACGGAAATTGGCTTTCTTGGCGGGCGGAAGTCTGCGCCGTTTCGGCGACCTGGTGGGCGGCGGGAAAACCGGCGTTCAGTCGCCTTCCGGCTACGACGAATACGCTTTCGACCTGAAAGGCCAGTGGAAGTTTACCGATGAGGTAAAACTCAATGTTGCCCATCAAACCTTTCAACAATCAAACGTGCCGGTTTATCACAAAGTTCAGCTCGAAGATTTTGCCCTCAACCAGTTTGCCCTGCAAAAGCGCCAACTTAGCTATGCCCGGCTGGCCTGGCAACCCAATACCAACTTATTGCAGCAGGTAACAGCCACGGTCTCCCTACATCAAACCGAAGAACAACGCGAAAGCCAAAAAAACGGCAGCGCCACCCTGCGCAAAGAAGCCGATGAGGTAAACTCCTGGGGCGCTTCCGTGCAGGCTGTTGCTACGCCCACCCGTTTCTGGCGCAGCACCACCGGACTCGAGCTTTACGCCGACCGCGTGGGCAGTACCCGCCATGACCTGGATACCCAATCGGGTACTAGCGTAGCAAAACGTGGTTTGTATCCCGATGACGCCACTTTTACGAGCTTTGCCCTCTTTTGTTTAAATCAATGGGAAGCCGGGCAATGGGATTTTTCGGGGGGACTTCGGTACAATCACTTTGTGATAAACCTGACCGATGAAACCCTGGGCAACGTAGAACTTACGCCATCGGCATTTGTATTCAATGCTTCCATATTGCGACGGCTCAACAAAAAAGATAATCTGTTTATTGACTTCAATACCGGCTTTCGCGCACCCAATATCGACGATCTGGGTAGTCTGGGCATCGTCGATTTTCGCTACGAAATCCCCACTGCCGATCTGAAACCCGAAAAAAGCTATAACTACGAGTTGGGATGGCGGCATACCGGAGCCAGGGTACAAGCGGCAGCTTTTGTCTTTCGCAACGAATTGCGCGACCTCATCACCCGGGTTCGCGTCGGTAGCGACAGCATAGCGGGATATCCCGTTTATCGCAAAGAAAACGTAGAAAAGGGCTACATACAAGGCATAGAAGGCAATATCAAAGTATTGTTTGCCGGGCACTGGCAGATGCAAGCGGCCCTCTCCTGGCAGTACGGCCAAAACCTCACCCAAAACGAGCCTTTGCGGCGAATTTCGCCATTATTTGGGCAATTGTCGCTCGCCTATCAGGCCAAACAATGGCAGTTTGCCCTTGAGTCACTGGCTGCTGCCGAGCAGGATCGCCTGGCCGCCGGCGACAAAAGCGACAACCGCATTAACCCCAACGGCACGCCGGGCTGGTTAACCCTGAATGCTTACGGCGATTTCACCTGGAAGTGGCTCACCGTTCGCGCCGGGCTGTACAACATACTCAATGCTGATTATCGCTACCACGGATCGGGTATGAATGCAGCGGGTAGGCACGTGGCTGCTTCGCTGGTATTTAATTGGTGATAGGGGGGGGATTCGTTGTGGATTGTGAGTTCTTTGCCGGCTACGTCTTTAATATCTCCTGCGCCAGTCCAAACGACAAGGTCATGCCGGCCCCGCTCAGCCCATTCACAATCGTAACGCCTTCTTCCGGCTCAACTACGTATTCCGTGCGCCCGGGGAGTTTAGCGTAGATGCCGTGCCAGGTCTCGCCTATTTGCATATTCGGAAAAGCGGCAAAATTGGACAGGTAATCAAGGATCATTTTGTTGATATAGGCGCTGTCGAAAGGGCTCAGGTCAAGGCCGTATTCGTGGCTGTCGCCAATAGTGATTTCCCCTTTGCTGGTTTGAGATACTAGCACATGAATACCCCACTCCTGGTAAGCGGGCAATTGGGCGGCAAAGCGCTTTTTTAGGGTGTGGATGCTTTCACAATGCGCAAACGAGCCGTAATGGGTCAGGGTAAGTCCGGCGCATAATGTGGGTCCCAATTGCCAGTCGGCAAGCTGTGGCGTCGTGCGCATCATCTGCAATTTGCACTTGGTGATGCCGCTTGCTGCATATATTTCGGGGTAGAGCGTTTCAAAATCGGCGCCACTGCATACGTACATGCGTTCGGCATACCATTGTTCATCGCCGGCTGCAATCCAGGGGTGGTTGATATAGGTAATCGCCGTATCATAAAGAATGGTCACTCCCATCGCTTCCTGCAAATAACGGTGGATGCGTAGCGTGGCTTCGCGGGGATCCACATTGACTTCTGTGGCGCTCCACAAGGCGCCTTTGAGCCCCGCCGGGTTTATTACAGCACTTTTTTCAAGCGCTTTTTCGGGCCTGAGCAGTTCAATCTCATAGCCGTTATTTTTTCTTGTTTCCACAAACTCCTCCAGCACATCCAACTCATCGTCGTGATATGCTGCGCACATCATGCCCGTCGGTGCAGCCCAGAAGCCGGCTTTTTCAGCCAGTTCGAGCCAAACGGCGCGCGACTGCATGGCGCGTTCGAAGGTTTCGAGCGGTTGTCCTACCGGCCACACCATTCCGAAATTGCGAATCGTAGCCCCTATCGCACGGGGGTGGCGTTCAAACATAATGACCGACGAACCCGCTTTGGCAGCGGTATAGGCCAAGGCCAGCCCTACAATGCCAGTACCCACAACGGCTACATCCCAATTCTGGTCGTTCATAACAGCGATTTTTATACCCACAAAGCTACGGGTAGCAGTGTAAACAGGGTTTTATTTTTGTGTGAAATATGCCTCGCCGTGCATTTGCCAAAAAACAGCCTGTTATTTTTGTTCCAATAAATCCTGACACCTATGCTTCCCTATCAACTAGTAGTATTCGACATGGCCGGAACCACCGTGCAAGACAACCACGAAGTAGAAGATTGCTTCTATGAAGCTGCCGTACAAACCGGACTTGAGGCCACAAGAAGTCGCATCAATGCCATGCATGGCATTCCCAAAAAAATAGTCATCGAAACGCTGTGGGATGAATACATCGGCAAGAACCATCCCGAATTTGAAACTAAGGTAGAAGCTACTTTTGCCGCTTTCAAAACAATTTTGGAAACCCATTACCTCACACACCCGGTGCGCCCCACTATAGCTGCCATCGAGACCTTTGCCTGGCTAAAGTCGCAAGGTGTCAAAATAACCCTCAACACAGGCTTTTACCGAGAAGTGGTTAATATCATCCTCCAGCGCCTCGGCTGGGATCACAACCTCGACGAGAACTACCTGGGCAATGCCGATTCTATTATCGATCTTTCGCTGACGCCGAGCGAAACCGGCGGCAAAGGCAGGCCCCACCCCGATATGATCCTGAAAGCCATGCAAATTTTCGATATCGAGGATCCCCGTAAAGTAGTGAAAATCGGCGATACGCCCTCCGATTTGCAGGAGGGTAAACTGGCCGGCGTGGGCCTCAACCTCGCCGTCACCAGCGGCTCGCATACCCGCGAGGAACTGGAAGTGTGGGAAAACGACGGACTCATGGACAGTCTGGCCGAACTGCCGGCCCTAATGCTGGAAAAAAGCGCTATTTTGAACGCCGGATAACAATACTTGCATGCTCAAACGCTACCTGCAACGCGCCCCCGACAGCGTTTTCATCCTGTTTGCCACTTTGTCGGCTTTTGGAGCGTATTTCTGTATGTACGCTTTTCGCAAACCCTTCACTGTGGCCACTTATGAAGGGATTGGTTTTTGGGGCGACGAGCTGGCCTACAAAAGTGCGCTCGTCATTAGCCAGGTAGTCGGCTATGCGTTGTCGAAATTTATAGGCATCAAAGTTATCTCCGAATTAAAAAGCCATTACAGGGTTGTTCTATTTCTACTACTGATCGGTTTGGCAGAAGTAGCGTTGCTGCTTTTTGCTATTGTGCCGGCGCCCTGGAATGTCATTCTCATGTTATTTAACGGCTTGCCGCTGGGTATGATTTGGGGTATCGTTTTTAGTTATCTGGAAGGGCGGCGATTTACTGAAATTTTGGGCGCCGGACTAAGTACCAGTTTTATCATTGCTTCGGGCGCCGTCAAGTCTATCGGCCAATGGCTGATGCTGCATTTTGGGGTTAGCGAATTTTGGATGCCCGCTGTTACGGGCGCTATTTTCATTCTCCCCTTGCTTTTGTTTGCTTTTCTGCTCGAGCAAATACCGCCGCCTACGCAAGAAGATATTGACTTGCGCACTGAGCGCAAACCCATGACCGGCCAGGAGCGCGTCCGCTTATTTCGCAATTATGCTCCCGGGCTGGTCTTGCTCATCGCTTTCTACACCTTGCTAACAGCCTATCGCGATTTTCGCGACAACTTTGCCGCCGAGATTTGGTCGGCATTGGGCTTTGACGGCAAACCTTATATTTTTACTGCATCAGAAACGCCAATAGCCCTATTAGTTCTGCTTATGGTAGGCGCCACTATGTGGGTTAAAGACAATCGCAGGGCGCTCCGTGTATACCTGTGGCTCATTTTGGGCGGCGCCGTATTGGTTGGGGCGAGTACCCTGCTTTTTAGCAACGGCATCCTCAACGGCGCACTGTGGATGGTGCTTGTCGGCCTGGGATTGTATATGGCCTATATCCTGTACAACTGCATCCTTTTTGATCGCATGATAGCCGCTTTTCGCTACAAAAGCAACGCCGGGTTTCTTATCTATGTAGCCGATGCTTTCGGATATCTGGGCTCAGTGGCCATACTTTTTTTTAAAGATTTCGGCCGCCCCAATCTCAGTTGGATTGAGTTTTTTACCCAAGCCAGTTATATGCTTGCAGTCGGCGGCGTGCTATTGCTTATTTCCGCTATTTGGTATTTTTCTCGAAGAGTAGAGCCGACCGGCCGGCACTATTAGGGGTTCATTTTTATGATGATTTTCAGCAACTTTGACGTGCCGTCGTCATTATCCGTGACGGCCAACGCATGCAAATAGCCTTGTACATCGGTATGCAAACAGGTTATTGACTCGATTTTATCCTTCACACCAACTCCATTGTGATCGGTAACGGGCGCCAGCCAGGTTATCTCGGCGGCGCCGTTTTCGGGTAGGTAAAGCCCGCCTGCATAGCTGCCCAGTATTTCGCCGTCGTCATACCAATTATCCGTATCTTCCACAGTGGCGGTAAACAACACCCAATTTGTGCCCGGCGCCAACGTGGCGCCTGAAAAGCCCATTGGTACGCCTTGATGAGTGGGTAGCGACACGGGGCTGATAACCACTTTTAAATCAAAGATATTGGTTTTTTGATAAAGAGACTTGAGCAGTTGGGGCCAGGAAAGGCTTGCCACAAAGTTGCGACCCCGGTTAAACAGGTGCAGTGTTTCTCCGGCAATAACGGCGCCTTCTATATTGAGTTCGTCGGCGGTAATAGCGGCGCTTTCGCGAATTTGTTGGTACAAAAAATTCACATCAAACACCTGGGTGCTATCGGGGGCGCCGGGAAAAAACAAATACATCGAATCGCGTTGCGGCGACAGGCTGCCGGAGCCAAACAGGGCCAGGCAGGGTTGACCGTCGCAGAAGCCTTCGGCCATGCTCTCCAGGTCGGGTTTTTGTGGTTTTGGGATGCGTTGTTGGCCGGCAAAATGGGGCAAAAGCAAAAACCTGCCGACTTGCCGAAAAGTCTTGTCCAATTGATACAAAACCGGCGTATCGTCGCCGGCTACATAAATACTATCGCCGCTTACCGACAGGGCAGAAGCGGAGGGCAGGTCATTAAACAAAAAAGTCTTATCCACAATAACGCGGACAGTATCATTCATTTTTTGGCAGCTACTGGTGAATAGCCACAAAGAGATAAATAATAATGGGAAGCGCCAAAGAAACAGTTGCTGAAGATTAGCCATTCGTAATATTTTATCTATTAATGTAAAATGCCTGTGCCTTCCAAATGTTTACCTTGTGCCGATGAGCGTGTCTGATCTATCGCCCGACAATTGGGCATGGCTTTTTTTCGGCGCTATGCTTATCGGCATGGCCAAGGCTGGTATCAGCGGCGTGGGCATGCTGGCGGTGCCTATCATGGCGGCTATCTTTGGGGGTAAACCTTCGTCAGGGTTGGTATTGCCCATGCTGATTTTTGCCGACGCTTTTGCCGTGATCTATTACAAGCGACATGCGCAATGGGCGCATATTTGGGCCTTACTCCCCGCTGCTGCGGTGGGCGTATTGCTCGGACTTGTGGTAGGGTATTGGGCTGATGACAGGCTTTTTTCACAACTAATAGCCGTCATCGTTTTTGCCAGCCTGGCACTTATGCTATGGCAGGAATTCCGGGGGCTCCCGGCGCGCGTCACCGGCAACCGCTACTTCTCCTGGGTTTTTGGCCTGCTGGGGGGCTTTAGTACGATGATCGGCAATGCAGCCGGCCCTGTATTAAATTCGTATTTGCTTAGCAGCCGCCTTTCAAAAGACCACTTTATCGGCACTGCCGCCTGGTTTTTTTTTCTGGTGAACCTATTCAAGCTGCCTTTTCACATCTGGGTTTGGCATACCGTAAACAAGGAGAGCATTTTACTCAACCTGGCCGTCATTCCGGCCATTGCGCTCGGCATTTATATCGGTATTCGAACAGTGAGACTTATCCCGGAAAGGGAATTCAGGTATTTTATTATCGTTGCTACTATTGTGGCGTCGCTTAAATTGTTGTGGTAGAAGCCCCGTTTTTTGTAGTAGAAATGTGGTTTCATGCCATTTCAGGTTAATGCTATTGACTTGTTAAGATTTTTAACCTACCTTACACTAATTATTAATTAAAGGAGTGCTCCGTTTCTCTCCACCGAAACGGGTATGTGTTTGTCTTGATCGTCATTTATGCGGGGTATTATTTAAATGCTAAGGGGTATAATCGTTAGCGGCCGTGTCTGTTTGTATTAGACTTTTTTCAGCTTATTATATAACTATTAAAAAGAAAATGTATGAAACCGATTGAAAGATTATTTCAAATTTTTGAGGGGGGGGGGGTAATATTATTTTGTCAATTGCTGCTCGCCGGCGCCCTCCTTTGCGGAATCTACTAATGTTATTCGTGCTAGTTATGATGCCTTTCGACTATTCGCTGTACGCTCAATTGCGCTGCGGCGAGATCAAACGCCTGACGCCCGTACATCCCGATTCGGTTATCGTGGCTTATGACCGCTTCGGCAACCCCTATTTAGCTTCTGAATTGACATTGACGCAACAGGGCCTTTGCCCAAATGCCGGCTTTTTTGTACTGGATTATACGAATATCGATAGTTTTTCTGTTCACGAGCAGAACACGATCTGTCAGGTTTTCTACAATTTGTCCAACCTGATCCAGAATCCTGACAATGTGCTTATAGAAATAAAAATTACGAAAACACTGCTTGACACGGACGTAGGAGCAACCGGTACGCCGT
>JABWBR010000037.1 GCA_013360405.1 Saprospiraceae bacterium | reverse complement strand
CTGTTCTCTGTTCTCTGTTCTCTGTTCTCTGTTCTCTGTTCTCTGTTCTCTGTTCTCTGTTAAGTTTAACCGGCAAAGATAAGTTAAGGAACGGATAACAGACAACAGAGAACGGATAACCGACAACGGATAACCGACAACGGATAACAGACAACAGAGAACGGATAACCGACAACGGATAACCGACAACCCACAACCCACAACATGCACTATCTCTTCGCCTTTCTAATCGCTACCGCCGCCCTTGGGAATTCACATAATTCAGGGAGTCTGGTTATTTCTATTGAAGCCGATGTAAAAAAACGGGGCAATATACACGTAGCCGTATTTCAAAACGAAACGGCTTTTAAGAAAAAAAGCGGCGGCGTTTTCGAAAAGATACTTCCCTATTCGGGCAGTGATAAATACAGGCTGGAGGTGCCTGCGCTGGCATACGGGCGCTACTCCGTAGCCGTCTTTCAGGATCTCAACGGCAATGGCCGCCTCGACGCCAACACGCTGGGTATTCCGACAGAACCTTATGGTTTTTCAAATAACCCCAAAGTTAAGTGGAGCGCCCCTACTTTTGACGAAACTGCGGTTTCGCTTAAGTCACCCTCGATTTCCCTTTCTATTGCGATGAAGACGTGGAAGCAGCAATAATAATGTTTGATGTTGAATGTTGAATGTTTGATTATTAATACATTATATGTATAAAAATCATATAATATTCGGCATATAATATCCAACATTAAACATCGAACATCAAACATCCAACATCAAACATCAATAATTTGTAGTCCCAAAGTATAAAATGTAACTTGCCTTGCGTTAAATACTACCAAAACCCGTAGTTTATGCAAACCATTAGACTCAACTCAAGCGGAGCACAAGTATCGCGCTGGCAGTTTTTCCTTCTAGGACTAGGTTACACTGCTATCAAAGCTGACGGTAAATTCGGCCCCAAGACTAACCAGGCGACCATTGATTTTCAGCAGAAAAATGGATTAACCGGCGACGGGATCGTGGGGGAGCAAACCTATTTGAAAGCTTTTTTTGCGGGTTACAATAGCGTAGAAGCCCGCGAATACCCCGGCAAACCCAATTTCAGGCCATTGGCTAGCAATGCGGAAAGGCAGAAACTGTTTGGCAAGTTTACGTATAAGGCAGCCCCCAATGGCAGCGATATCATAGTGACTGGAGATTGGGCTACAAAAAACCTGGTAAGAGTAGCTATTCCGCAATTGGTGGGCGTTACCGGTTTTCCTTCGAGCGGCTCTATTACCTTCCACAAATTGGCCGCCAAGCAATTACAGGACATGTTTGCCGAATGGGAACAACAACAACTGATAGGCCGTATAAAAAGCTGGGGTGGCGCTTATGTAGCCCGATTTGTGAGGGGGAGCCAAACCACGCTGAGCAACCACGCCTTTGGCACTGCGTTTGACATCAACGTGCCCTGGAACGGCCTGGGCCGGATGCCCGCGCTCATAGGGCAGGAGGGCTCGGTGCGCGAATTGGTCAAAATTGCCCACAAACACGGTTTTTATTGGGGCGGACATTTTACGCGACTCGACGGCATGCACTTCGAAGTAGCTAAGATCATACGATAGGCTGGCTACGACAAATCGCCCAATTGCGGGCGCAGGGTAATTTCCTCGATTACAGTGCCGGGGGCGGTTTTCCATGCGTTGTACACGGCAAGGGCCACTTCTTCGGCTGCCAAAATACGTTGAGGCGGCAGGGTACTGCCTTCCCAGGATTGACTCCAGGTGTGCCCGGGCATCACCGTGGTTACCTTGATTTGGCGGGTCTTCAGCCATTCGCGCAATACGCCGGAAAATCCCATCAACGCATGTTTGCTGATCGTATAAGCGGCACTGTCTGCAAAGATTTTCCGGCCGGCTATCGAGGCTATATTAAAAATATGTCCGTAGCCCTGGCTCAGCATTAAGGGTAACAAGGCGCGGGTAAGTCGGTAAGGCGCTACCAGGTTGAGCGCCAGCATTTGAGCCAGTGCGTCGTCGGGTTCTTCAAGTATGCCGCCCTTGATAAATGCGCCGGCGTTATTCACCAGTACGTCAATATGGTCCCATTGTTGCAATATCAATTGCGCAAAGCGATCTACGCCGGCTTCCGAAGCCAGATCGGTGCAACAGGCAAGTACTTCCACTTGGGGATAGTGCTCGGCAAAAGAAGCGGAGAGGCGCTGAAGGTCGGCTTCCGTGCGTGCGGCAATAGCCAGGCGCCCCTGTTCGCGGGTAGCAAATATATCGGCGATAGCCCTCCCGATACCTTTGGTACCGCCGGTGATCACGATGTTCATCAGAAATAGTAGCAGGTTTAACTTATCAAAGATAAGCATAGTATGCGCAAATTGCGCTATTTTTGCCCCTCAACAAGTTGCTGAACGAATGTTGTTTTCCAGATTTCTATACCATTTCGGGCGATATCTCACCATGATGGGCACAGGTTTGGCCCGCCCCGAAAAGGGTTATATGTACTACAAGGAAACCATGCGCCAAATGAACGATATCGGGATCGGCTCGCTTATCATCGTCGGGCTTATCTCTATCTTTATCGGCGCGGTTACCGCTGTACAGTTTGCCTACCAGTTGGACGGCACCTTGGTACCCCAGTATTATATCGGCTATATCGTTCGCGACAGTACGATCATAGAATTGGCGCCCACCATTACCTGCCTGGTGTTAGCCGGCAAAGTAGGCTCCAATATCGCCGCAGAAATCGGGGGCATGCGGCAAAAAGAACATATCGACGCTATGGAGATCATGGGCGTGAATACGTCGGGTTACCTGGTTATGCCCAAAGTGGTGGCCTCTATCGTGGTTATCCCCATGCTGGTGGCGCTGGCCGCTTTTATCAGTATCATCGGCGGTTATGCCGCATCGGTGCCCACCGGATTGCTCTCGCATGTCGAATTTGTACAAGGCGTACGCTCGTTTTTTGTAGAACGCAATATCATGCTGATGTTTATCAAATCAGTGGTATTTGCCTTTATCCTTACTTCGGTTCCTGCTTATCAGGGTTATTTCGTAAAATCGGGTAGTATCGAATTGGGAAGGGCCAGTACCAACGCAGTGGTGTTGAGCGATATTTTGATTTTGTTGTCAGATTATGTAATTGCCGTTTTGTTTACCTGATAAGCCATCCAAGCCATGATAAGAGCGGAAAATCTGTTCAAAACTTTTGACGACCACGAAGTAATTCGCGGTATTTCTTCCGAATTTTTAAAAGGAAAAACTAACCTGATCATTGGACGAAGCGGCGCCGGGAAAACCGTCCTGCTCAAATTACTGGTAGGACTTATTTCGCCCACCAGTGGCAGCGTGTGGTATGATAATGTGGACTTTTTTAGTCTGGATAAAAAACAAAAACGCGCTATTCGCATGAAGGTGGGTATGCTGTTTCAGGCTTCCGCCCTGTTCGATTCGATGACCGTAGAAGAAAATATCCGCTTCCCGCTCGATATGTTTACCAATATGACCAAAAAGGAAAAACTGAGCCGGGTGGATTATTGCCTCGAGCGCGTCAACCTTCCCGGCATCAACAGAAAATACCCCTCGGAAATAAGCGGCGGTATGCAAAAACGAGTGGGTATTGCCCGCGCTATTGTGATGCAGCCCGAATATCTCTTTTGCGATGAACCCAACTCGGGACTCGACCCCAAAACAGCTATCGTGATAGATGAGCTGATCAAAAGCATTACTGTTGAGAATAATATTACGACCATTATCAATACGCACGATATGAACTCGGTAATGGAAATCGGCGATAATATTATCCTGATCCACGAAGGCGTAATCGCCTGGCGCGGCGATAAAGCCGAGGTGTTGCGCAGCGATAACCAAATTCTGCAAAATTTTATTTTTGCCTCACCCTTCCTCCAGCATTTGCGCGAAGCCGCCCTCGAACGACAAAATGAGCTTACGCTTCGGATGGATAAGAAGTAGGTTGTCAGTTGTCGGTTCTCTGTTCTCTGTTCTCTGTTCTCTGTTCTCTGTTCTCTGTTCTCTGTTAAAGTGTAACTGGCAAAAATAAGGAACCGACAACTGATAACCGCCAACCGACAACCTACCTAGTATTAGGTATCCTCCAGGTACCTAATCCTTGTTTTCCCTTCGTCAAGTTTGGGTAATTTTTCCTTTTCGTGATTTTTATCGCTTTCAGGTACTGTAAAACTTGCTATTTTCGCAGCATACGAGGTCTAATTAGATTAAATCAAAATAAGCGACGTGGTAGCAACAAGCCAAATAGGAAAGCGACTAGCTGACTGCGCACCGGGCGCCACCGGCCAAATAGCCTACTATGCCGGCAATGAAATCGGAGCTAAACTCATGGCCATGGGGGTACTGCCGGGTAGCATGGTAAACGTGCTGCGGTTCTCTCCCTGGGGCGAAGGATTGTATATTAAGGTGGACAACCAACTCATTGCTTTGCGCAAAGAAGAAGCTGCATGCATCGTAATGAAATGACGCCGATACGTTCCGTAGCGCTCATAGGCAATCCCAACAGCGGAAAGTCTTCCGTTTTTAATCAGCTCACCGGCATGCGCCAAAAGGTGGGCAACTTTCCCGGCGTTACCGTCGATAAAAAAACAGGGCTCGTTGCCCTTGGCGTTGATACGACTATCCAACTCGTCGATTTTCCCGGCACTTATAGTTTTTATCCCCATTCCGACGACGAGCGTATCGTGGTGCAAACGCTCACCCATCCCGGCGACCGCAATTATCCCGATGCTATTATATATGTAGCCGATATGACCAAGCTGGACAAGCACCTGCTGCTGTATACCCAGCTCATGGACTTGGGTCTCCCGCTGATTTTAGCGCTCAATATGTCGGACGTAGCGGAAAAAGAAGGGGTAAAGGTTGACGTGGAGCGATTACAGGCACAACTCGGCGGCCCGGTGGTAGTTATCAGTGGACGCACCGGGCAGGGCATCGACCTCTTGAAGCAACTACTCGCCGACTGGGCAACAAATGGCGCACCCGCTCCGGCATCGTCGTTTTACCGCTTGTCGCCCGCAGAAATGGTGATCGCCCGCGAAGTTCAGCAATATTTTCCCTCGCTCAACGAATATCAGGCTTTGCTCACTGCTCACCACTACAATTGGCTTTCGCATTTGTCGAAGTCTGAGCGTGATCAGGTAGCAAACACAGTATCAGCGCAACATTTTCAAAGCCTCAACAGCCAGGTGGAGGAGACGATGGATCGCTACGATCGCTTTACGCCTTTGCTGCGCCAGTCGATTTTGAGTGTAAAAGAAAATGTAGGAGCGCTGACTACCCGCCTCGACGCCATATTGACGCACCGGGTAGCGGGTTTGCTGATCTTTTTCGGCATCATGCTGCTCGTTTTTCAGGCTATTTACGCCTGGGCGGCATATCCTATGGATGCCATCGAAGCCGCTTTTTCTTTCTTAGCCGAGCGCGTTCGCGAAGGGCTACCCGCAGGCTGGTTGAGCGGCTTGATTGCCGACGGCCTGCTGGCGGGTCTGGGCGGTATCGTGGTATTTGTACCGCAAATTGCTATTTTATTTTTTCTCATTACCCTACTCGAAGAAGTAGGCTATATGGCGCGGGCCGTTTTTTTGTTCGACCGCATTATGCAGGTTTTCGGACTCAACGGCCGCAGCGTAGTGGCTATGATTTCGGGTGGCGCTTGCGCTATTCCTGCGGTTATGAGCACGCGCACGATCAGCAACTGGAAAGAACGGCTTATCACTATATTGGTCACGCCTTTTATTAGCTGTTCGGCTCGTATCCCTGTGTATACCGTTTTAATCGGATTTGTAGTGCCTCCCGAACGCATCTGGGGGGTGTTGAGCCTGCAAGGGCTGGCATTTATGGGGCTTTATCTGCTGGGCATTGCCGCCGCCCTGCTGGCTGCCATCGTTTTTAAATGGATTTTAAAATCCAGGGAACGCAGTTTTTTATTACTCGAATTACCCGAATACCGCGCTCCGTTGATGCGCAATATATGGCTTACCGTATGGGAGAAATCCAAGACTTTTGTGGTTGAAGCGGGCAAGGTTATTATCGTAATCTCTATAGCGCTATGGGCGCTGGCCAGTTTCGGCCCTCCGGGCAGCATGGCTGCGGCTGAACAGGAAGCCCGGCGCCAGTCCGAACAATACGGCTTTGACGAACACCAGCGCGATAATCTCATTGCCGCTAATCGCCTCGAGGCTTCTTTTGCCGGACAACTCGGCCGGGCTATCGAACCTGCCATCCGCCCGCTGGGCTTCGATTGGAAGATCGGTATTGCGCTGATAACTTCTTTCGCCGCCCGCGAAGTCTTCGTAGGCACGATGGCAACGATCTATAGCCTGGGCGGCGCCGACGACGAAGCTACCGTGCGCGACCGCCTTTCAAAAGAAAAAGACCCCATCACCGGCGAACTCGTTTATACTCCGGCAACCTCCGCCTCGTTGCTGATTTTTTATGTGTTTGCCATGATGTGCATGAGCACGCTGGCCGTGGTCAAACGCGAAACGAAAAGCTGGAAATGGCCGCTGATACAATTTCTATTTATGACCGGCCTGGCCTATATCTCCAGCCTGGCGGTCTCTGTTCTCTGTTCTCTGTTCTCTGTTCTCTGTTCTCTGTTCTCTGTTCTCTGTTCTCTGTTCTCTGTTCTCTGTTAAGTATAACTCACAAAGATAAGGAACGGACAACGGAGAACGGAGAACAGACAACCGACAACCGCCTACCTCCCCGCAAAAAACACGGCATTGCTAAACAACAGCTTGCCATTCTCCCAGAATCCTCTGAATAGGGGGTTGTCTACCATGTAAATAACGGCGCCTTGTCCTTTTTGCTGCACGCCGAAAACGGTGGTGTTTTTCTGTTCTGCCCTGGCTTTGGAGCCGATAAAACCTGATATCATCAAATCTTCGCCGGTAGTACCCACATTAGACACGCCTTTGAGGTGCTGGTAATGCAGGCTATTTGTTTTTAATGAAAAATAATAATCGGGAAGGCCGTAGCCGAGTGGATGGCTATTGTCGAGGCGCAGTTTAAACACAGAGCCCGGATTCGAACCCGAAATCCAGTCGCGCGAGTGGTCTTCGTGGCGCATCAGTCTGCGGGCGAGCATATCTTCGTCGCGGGCTTTACTGGCGCTGGTTTTGGCGTCTTCGGTGGCGTAGGTGGTGAGGCTAAATCCTTTTTTGTCTTCGAGGGAAGAGACGGCATAACCTACGGCAATAAGGCGCCCACCGCCGTTGATCCAGGTATTGAGTTTGTCGAGGGTGGCGTCGTCGAGGTTGTATTGGCCTTCGGGCATAACCAGCACGTTGAAATCGTTGAGGTTGAGGCCGCTGAGTTCGCCGGCGTCAAAGATGCTGAGGGGGTAACGAAGATCCTGTTCAAAGTAGTACCACACCTGCCCGAATTCGTTGTCGAAAGTATTTTCTCCCGATAAAACGGCGATTTTCGGCGTATTGACGAGGGTCATGGCATCCGAGCCGAGGTCGCGGCCGCTGTCGGCAAACCCCGTAGATACAGCGGTAATTTCCTGCTGGTGGCTGCGGGCAGCGCGTTGTACTACCTCGTCAAATTGCTCGTTTTTGCGGTTGTCGGCCCGGGTAATTACCAGGGTGCCTGCGGGGTATGCTTTGCCTTCGAGGCGGAAACCTGTGCTGGCAAAACGCACGACAACGCCTCCTTGAAGTACTTCGGACAGGAAGCGGGCGTTGTTCATGGCGTTCCAGGTGGCCAGGTAGGCGTAAGGTTTGCTGCCGGCGACAAGGGCGGCAGGCGCAGCCGGGTCGTATCCGGCTTTTACGTTGATACGCTGGCTGGTTGCATAACTCTCTACGCCATGCGCATAGGGCAAAGACCACGAGGTAATGTCGTAGGTATTGGAGTCCACTAATTCCGAGTTCGGGTCGAGCAGTACCTGCGTGAGGATGGCGCGCGGCTGATAGGCGCTGATTACGAGGTCGTTGGCTTCTATTTTAACGGTGGTTTCTTTGCCGGTCTGGTAGTCGTAGGCTTTCACCGACACGGGCGTCTCGGCCTTGCCGTAGGTAATGCCGTTTTTCTTGAGCAACTCACACAATCCCAGCAGTTTACCGCGGGGGTTGGAGCCTTTGATGATATATGTTTTGTAAATGCCCGGCGGGTTGTTGCGCGATTTTGTAAAATAGTCGTCGAAGTTTTTGACGAGTTGCGCGGCGTTTTGCGACGATACCTCAACAGTTGATAGGGCAGTAGAGTGGTGGTGCGTCACGCGGTCTTTCAAGGTGAGCGTATCGGCGTTGTGCATAACGATAGCGCGGCCTGCGCGACTGTGGCCGCCCTGTTCGTAGGTCATGCCGATAGAACCGTTGTATGTGGGATACGTATCGCCATAGCTGGGATAAAACAGGTCGAAGACTTCGCGGGTAAAATAGAGCCAGCCGTTGGAGTCAAAATGGCGGGCGTGGTTTTTGCCGATCTGCGTCTGGAAATCGCGCTGCCATTGGGTAATGAAGGTGTGATAAGGCTGTGCGGCAGGGGCAAAATAATAGGGGTTGTTGTAAAATTGCTCGTGTATATCGGCGTGCACATGGGGCATCCAGTCGTAGTATATTTTGATGCGCTGCTGCGATTCTACCTGTGTTTGCCAGGCCCAGTCGCGGTTAAGGTCAAACATATAGTGGTTTACGCGGCCGCCGGGCCAGGGCTCGCGGTGCTCGCGGGCGCGCGGGTTGGGGTCGGGTTTGAGGTTGGCCACGTTGCGGTACCAGTGGCTATAGCGCGAGTAGCCGTCGGGATTTAGCGAGGGGTCGATGAGTACGACTGTATTTTTTAGCCAGCCGGCGGATTGCGTATTGGCGGGGTTGACCAGGTCGTATACCACCTGCATCGACGCTTCGGATCCTGCCGCTTCGTTGCCGTGCACACTAAAGCTGAGCCACACGATAGCCACGTCGAGACTGGGGTCGGGTTTGCCGTCGAGCAAGCCGGCACGGCGCAGGTTGTTCTGGCGGATGGCATCCAGCCTGGCCATATTTTCGGGTGAAGAAATAGCGAGCAATAACAGGGGACGCTTTTGGTTGGTGAGGCCGTAGCGGGTCAAACGAACGATGGAGCTGTTGGCTGCCACGTGTTCCATGTAATCTACCAGCATGTCGTGGGGGGTGAACGTTTCGCCCAGGCGGTGCGGCAGAAATTGATCGGGTGATTTGAGTTGCGCCATGGCAATGGTGCCCGAAAGCAACAAAGCCAGGGTTAACCAGCTCGTTTTGCGCATAATTGTGTGTTCTTTTTAGGTGATTACTAGGCCTTTTTGCGGGATTTGCACAATATTAGGAAGCTTGTGCAGTTTTTTGGCAAAAAAGCATCAATAAAAGTTTTATAGATTTGGGGCCTTTATTTACCCACAAACTGTCTCAACGAATGTCGTCAACGTCGATGGCTTATGATTTTACGGAAGTAAGAGAAAGCGGAATACACGGACTGGGCGTGTTTGCCAAAGTGGATATCCCCAAAGGGACGATATGGTGGAAAGGCGAAGCAGATAAAAACGTGCTGCTCCTTAACCGCGACCAATATCACAATTTTTTACTGTCGGATCACGCTCCCCTGAAAGCGCATTTCTGGGATGTGCTGGCTACCTATTCGTATTACGCCCCCCAGGTCGACGCGCTGGTGTTGTGTCTCGACAACGTGAGGTACGTCAATCATTGCAAATCACCCAATTCACATACGCCGATCGACGCGTTTCCGCTGGTGTCGGTCGCGCTGCGAGATATCAAACAAGGGGAGGAGATCGTAGAAGATTACGATGAGTACCTGTTCTGCCCCTGGGCAGAGGAGTTAGACAAGATGCGCTGGCCTACCTGACAGCAAATTTCAAGCGGTAATCGGCTTGCACTTTTCCCTCTTTGATAGCTTGCAGCCTGCGTTGTATCAACCGCCTTTTCAGGGGTTTGAGGTGCTCTACAAAGAGGATACCGTCGATATGGTCGTATTCGTGCTGGATGACGCGCGCGTTCATGCCGTCGAATACTTCGTCGTGGGACTGGAATTTTTCATCGAGATACTGCAGCCGGATTCGGGGTAGCCGCTCCACGTCGCCCCTGATGTCGGGAATGCTCAGGCAGCCTTCTTCGTATTCCCAGGGGGCGCCCTCTTCGTCCACTATTTCTGCATTGATAAATACTTTTTTGATGCCCACCAGGTCACTGCCCTCTTTCATCATTTGCACAGTGTCGACCACAAAAAGCCGGATAGAATGCCCGACCTGGGGCGCTGCCAGGCCCACGCCCTCTGCATGGTACATGGTTTCCCACATATCGGCGATCAATTGTTCCAATCCGGAATAATCGCGGTCTATCGGTTGCCCTTCTTTTTTAAGTACCGGCTGACCGTAAGCATAAATAGGCAAAATCATGACAGTATTTATCTTTTGCTTTCCATATAATCTTGTAAAATGAGCACCGCGCTCACTTTGTCGACCAGTGATTTGTCCTGGCGCTTTTTCTTGCCCGCACCGCTTTGCAGTATGATGCGTTTGGCTTCCTCCGAGGTGTAGCGCTCATCCCAGGTCACCACCTCGATTTGCGGATATTTTTTTCGCAGTTGCCGCACAAACCCCACTACCAGGTGGGCTATCTGAGCAGGATTCCCATCGGGATACATCGGTTCGCCCACTACGATGGTTTCTACCTTTTCCTGCAACAAATATCGGTCCAGGTAAGGGAACAACTCCGAAGTAGAAACGGTTTCAAGCCCCCCCGCAATTAGTTGCAAAGGGTCGCTCACCGCGATGCCCGTGCGTTTGGTGCCGTAGTCAATGGCAAGTATTCGCGCCATGCCGCAAAGATAGGAAATTTGGGTGACAAGGTGACGACCATGTAGGGTGAACGTTTACCGTTCACCGCCTCGCCAGCACACAGGTCTTCTTGTCGCTTTCCACCTTGCCATCGGGAGAAAACCATTGGGCCCACACGAAATAAATGCCTGCCGGGGCGGGGCCGCCGCGGGCATCCACGCCGTCCCACCTGAAAAAAGCTTCGGCGCCCAGCAGTTCGTTGCGGGCGAGGGGGGCTACCGGGCGGCCTTGCACATCAAAGACCTCCACAGAGATCACATTGCCCGGGTTGTCGGCGTGGAACTGCACCAGCAGGGCGTCTTCCTCGCCGTCGCCGTCGGGAGAAAATACTTCGGTGGCAAGTTGCAGCTTCGCAGAGGTAGGCAGGGCAGTCGTGAGGCGCTGCGAATTTTCGTAGGTAGGCGTAGCAAAACCCACCGACCCCGACGCCGAATGCCAGTTGGCAGGCTCGTTGGTGGGTAACCCAACTGACAGCCGCTCCAGTGAAACACCGTCATCGAAAGCCAACAGCGGGTGGTGCATGTCGTCGGTATAATCGAAAGAATCAATGGTGAGCAAACCCATCCTCAAGGTGATATTGCCCTGGTTATCTTCAAGCGTGGGTAATTCGGCCTCTACCAGGCGCTCGGGGTAGGGCACGTGGTAGCGCAGCAACAAATCGTCGGGGTTGGCGCAAATTACAGCCGCTTCGCCCGGAAAAACGAGGTGGTCAATGCCGATAACTGCCTCTCGGTTAGCAGTACCGATGGCGTTTGCCAGCCTCAATCCCGACAGGTTGATAATTTTATTGGATACGTTCCATATTTCCACAAAATCTTCTCCGCCGGTTTGCGGGTTGAACAAGACTTCGTTGAGGAGCAGGTCGCCGGCAAGGAGCGGCTCCGGCAAGCCGAGCCGCGCACTGTCTCTTTCCGACAGCTTGTTGCCCAGACAATCGCAGAGCTCGGGGCTCATAAAAAGCGTATAAACCTGTCCGGCCAGCAAAGGGGCGTTTAATAACAGCAAAACCTGGTTGTTGGATACAATCGCCTCCGCTACCGGTAGTCCCTCCATCTCATATAAAGTGGGATCGCCGGCTATTGCCGTATTTAGGTATTTATTAAAAACAAGGGTGATTTCTGTTGTGCTTGTCGCAAATACGCGTTCCAATATCAGCGCCGTAGTATCGGAGTCGGCGCCCAACAGGGAATTAGCCGTGCCAGGTGTTCCCTGCAAAGCTGATTGGCTCGCCCGCCAGTTGCCGGGGCAGTCGGCGGGGGCTGCGGGGTTGATCAATTCTAAAGACCAGCCGCCGTCTTCTTTGAAAACATCGCCGTACCAGTCGGCATGGTAGGCCACCCGGCTGATCACCGCATCCGAGGTATCGATCAGGCTGATCACAGCGCCACCGTTGGTAAGTGCAGGAAAACCGCTGACGGGTAAAACGGCGCCAAACGTTTCAAATGAGGGGGCATCAGCTTCGTCGCAAAGTAGCACATAAGCGCCGGGTTGCAATAAAAAGCTGGGCAGGACACGGGAATTAGCCCCCACTGCTATTTGCCAACCGCCAAGATCGATCAGCTTGTCGCTGCGGTTGTGCAATTCCACGTATTCCGCATCGGGCAGTACCAGCGCAGGACTCGGATCGGCCATGATCTCGTTGATGAGCACGTCGCCGGGTTGTGCGAGTGAGATTTGGTAATAGGTGAATTCCAAACTTAAAGGCCCGCTTAGGTTACCCGGCAGGTCGGCCATCGTTTGTATGGCCAGCGTGTATTGCCCCAGGTTTGATAGCGCCGCGGCCAGCTCGAGGATCACCACCGCAGGATCCTCCACGTCGGGCAGGGCAGAAAGAGGGGCGCCGATGCCCGGACTCACATCGTACAACGCCGCCTGACCGGCAAAGGCAGCGGCCACGGGCTCGTCAAAGCGGACGGCGAGTTGCGAGGCATGCACCGGATTCACCGCCACCAACTTCGGCGGCGTAGTATCGGCATAAAGCGGGCCGATAGAAATATCGTCGAAAAAAAAGTGTTCGTTGCGGGTACTGGTATAGCGGCAGTACACACCTGCATAAAGTCCCATAGGGTAGGAGGCGTCTTGTGTTTCTCCTTCGAGCGTAAAGCCGTTGCCGGTATCCGTCCACATCGACCACAAGCCGCCGGGGGTTTGCGTAACGCGCACGCGGGCCTGGGCGGGTTGCGCGGCCACGCTGCCCGGCGCGCCTTCGATAAGTTCCACCACATTATCGCCATCCTGGCGGCAAAGGATGACGGCATCCACATCGCCCGAAGCGCCGCCGATTTTGACAAAATACCCGCTGAGCGGCGCCGACAAGTCGGCTGCAGAAGCGGCCAGATAAAACCGGGCATAATTGCTGGTAGAGGGGGCAAATTCGAGGCGGGCGTAAAACTCCCAGGTAGTAAGCGCGGCGGAGGAAGTCGGCGCCGCCACCGACAGGTAGGCCGTATTGCTATTGGCCGGGGTGCTGTCGCTGAGTTGCAATACCTGTGTGGCGGCGCTAAACTTATCGTTTGAGCCGTTCCAGGTTGGGTTTTCCTCAAAATTGCCGTCGGAAAAATTTTCGGTGAGTTGGCCCAATAGGCCTTGTGCCGCCAGGAGTAACCCGGCGACGAGGAATGTCGTTTTCATAGGTTTTTGGATTAAGGTTTAAAAACAAAATGGTTTAGGAGGGTTTAGCGATTGGGTTTAGCGATTGGGTTTAGCTGTATGTTTAGTTAACTAAACCCTAACGCTAAACTGCGAATGCACTAAACCCTAACGCTAAACTGCGAATGCACCAAACCCTAACGCTAAACTGTTACAAAAAAACTATCTATTCCCGAAGATAGCAATAAAGGGATAATGCGCGTATCTTTGCCCCGCCGATTTTGGCAGTTTTTTAATTTTAATAAAAAAAAACTCGCTGATGAAAGTAGCAGTAGTTGGCGTAACCGGCCTGGTAGGTGGCGTCATGTGCAAAGTACTGGAAGAACACCAATTTCCGGTCACCACCTTTATCCCCGTAGCTTCCGAGCGTTCGGTAGGTAAAACGGTTAGTTTTATGGGAAAAGAGTATACCGTGGTCGGCATGGAAGAAGCTGTGGCTTTGCGCCCCGATATCGCCCTGTTTTCCGCCGGGGGAAGTACTTCGCTGGAATGGGCGCCGCGATTTGCCGCGGCTGGTACTACCGTCATCGACAACTCGTCGGCCTGGCGGATGAATCCCGACAAAAAACTCGTCGTGCCCGAAATCAATGCCCACACGCTTACCACCGACGATAAAATCATTGCCAACCCCAATTGCTCTACTATCCAACTGGTGATGGCTTTGGCGCCTTTACACAGGCGCTATCACATGCGCCGGGTCGTGGTGTCTACTTATCAATCGTTTACCGGCACCGGCATGAAAGCCGTCAAGCAATACCAGTTGGAAAAGAAAGGATTCGAGCCTCAAAAAGACGAAATGGCCTATCATTATCCCATTTTTGAGAATTGTATCCCGCAGTGCGACGTGTTTCTGAGCAACGACTATACGAAAGAAGAGATGAAACTCGTTAACGAAACACGAAAGATCATTGGCGACGATGGTATAGGCGTAACGGCAACGGCCGTGCGCGTACCCGTTCACGGCGGCCACTCCGAATCGGTGAACATCGAATTTGACAAACCGTTCGACGTAGCAGAGGTGAAACATATCCTGCGGGAAACCCAGGGAGTAGTCGTGCTCGACGACCCCGCCCAATACCAATACCCCATGCCCATGTTTGCCAAAGACCGCGACGAGGTATTTGTGGGTCGCATCCGCCGCGATGAATCGATAGACAACGGACTCAACCTATGGGTAGTGGCCGACAACCTGCGCAAAGGCGCAGCCACCAATGCCGTACAAATCGCTGCCTATCTGGTAGCCAACAAGCTCGTGGGGCAACACGCTGCTACGCCGGCATAGAAAAAAAATTACGGCTTTACCTTGTAAATTCGTATTTTTGAAAGAAATACCCATCTTCGGAGGGATGGCTACCTGCGTTTATCATCCGCTGAAGGGTACTACACAGCAACGGTTTATTTTAACAACAGCATACTTTGATAGCGTAAAGAAGAATTGACATGAAGACCAAACTTGTACTATGGGGTACTAACGCCCAGGACGAACGTGTACTGATTGCACTGGAATTGAGGCCTAAAGATAACAAGGTCGATGTGTATACCTTCCCGGAATCGGTAGCCACCGAAGAGTTTAGCCAAAAGATGATGAACGATTGGCGCAACGATGCACCGCTGGAATTCCCCGAAGGTTTCTCCAAATCGGAAAGAGAACTCACCATCACCGAAAGCCTGCTGCCCGAAGATCTGAAAGTAGAACGCAGCGATGTGATCCTGCGGGCTCAAACCGAATGGGCTTTTGTAGTGCTTTCCACCAAACTCAGCGAAGCTTATCAACACGAACTCGCCGAATTCAAAGAGCGCGTGGAAAAACTCGAATCATTCGACGACGAGTTATGGGCCGGGCTGAAGAATTTTTGGGACAAAGTGCAGGTGCAGGTCAGAGAACGCAACCTCTTCCGCGAACACGCCGATATGCTTCGCGACCATACGAATGCCTTGTTTACGCGCATGAAAGAAATGCGCAACAAACTCGACGAAGATTTTCAGCGCCGCTCGAAAGACAACATGGCGCGGTTCTTCGGCACATTGGAAGAAATTGAAAATAAAATAAAAGAAGGGCTTCGCCTACAGCCCCTTTTCGATAAACTCAAAGAACTCCAGCGCGAATTTCGCGACGCGGAGTTTACCCGCGAGCACCGCTCCAAAGTATGGGAGCGCCTCGATTCCGCTTTTAAAAGCGCCAAAGGACAGCGCGAAGAAAGCCATGCCGGCGGTGGTGGCGGCGGCGGCGAAGCCTCTCCCGGCGAGCGCCTCCAGCGCCGCTTCGACGGGCTCGTTTCGGCCATCGATAAAATGGAGCAGTCCATCCGTCGCGACCGCGAAGAACTCGACTTCCAAAATCGCCGCATCGCCAGCACCGACGGACAGCTCGAAGCGCAAATCCGCCAGGCCAAAATCAAAATGATCGAAGAGCGCATCCGCTCCAAAGAGGAGAAGCTCCACGAAATGAATACCACCCGGGTCGACCTGGAAAAACGCCTCGCCCAGCAACGCGACCGCGACGCCAAACGCGCCGAACGCGACAAACTGGAAGAAGCCAAAAAACACGCCCAGGAGAAAATCGCCCAGGAAATTAAAGCCGCCGCCGTAGCCAGAGAAGCCGAAGAGGAAAAACTGGCCAAAGCCGCCGAGGCTATTTCTTCCGAAAAAGGCAAGAAAAAGCCCAAAAAGGACAGCCTGCTCGGCGCCATCAGCACCACGCTCGGCGAAACCCTCGAAGACGCCGTCGATACGGTGAAAGCCGTAGCCGAAGTGGTAGGCGACAAGGTAGAAGAAGCCGTGGAAAATGCGGTGGAAGATATCAAGGAGGCCTGGCAGGAAGCTAAGGAGGCGGTGGCAGAAGCACAGGAGGAAGAAACTGTTGCTGAAACGGCAGTAGAAGAGCCTGTAGCGGAAGCTGAAGCGGCGGAGGAAACACCTGTTGAAGAACCTATTGCCGAAGCGGTTGCAGAAACACCCGCCGAAGAAGCACCGGCAGCGACTGAGCCTGCTGAGGAGGCGCCGGCTGCGCCTGCGGAGGAGGAGAAACCGGAGTAATCTAGTACCGGTCAGACCGTTTCAAACGGTCTGACCGGTAACCCGGAGATCAACCCTTCGCCAGCGCCTCATCGCGTAGCGCCCGGCGCAATATCTTACCCACATTCGTTTTGGGCAATTCTTTGCGGAACTCTATCGACTTGGGCACTTTGTAGGCCGTCAGGTTGGTTTTGCAGTATTCGAGCAATTCGGATTCGCTCAGCGAACCTTCTTTTTTTACAATGTACAACTTGACCACCTCGCCCGACTTAGCGTCGGGGATGCCGATGGCGGCGGCCTCCAATACTTTGGGGTGGCTCATAGCCACTTCTTCGATCTCGTTGGGATACACATTGAAACCCGATACCAGGATCATGTCTTTTTTGCGGTCGACGATCTGGAAATAGCCGTCTTCGGCCATTGTGCCGATATCTCCCGTGCACATCCAGCCGTCTACTATGCTTTCGGCTGTGGCGTCGGGGCGGTTGTAATAGCCTTTCATCACCTGCGGGCCTTTTACTTGTATTTCGCCAACGCCGCCGACAGGCATGGGCTTGCCTTTTTCGTCCACGATGCGCACATCGGTAGAGGGGATAGGCACGCCGATAGTACCCAGCCGCCCGTCACGGAAGGGATTGGCGGTGGCTACCGGCGATAATTCGGTCATGCCGAAGCCTTCAGCCAGGAAACACCCGGTGACCTGCTGCCATTTTTCGGCCACGGGGCGCTGTACGGCCATGCCGCCGCCGACCGATACCTTCAGCGAATTGAAGTTGACCGAAGAAAAATCGGGGTGGTTGAGCAAGGCATTGAATAAAGTATTAACCCCCGGGAAGATGGAAACCTGGAAATCCTTCATGGCTTTGATAACGGAGGGAATGTCGCGGGCATTGGTGACCAGCACGTTGAGGCTTCCGATGCCGAAGAGCGCCAGGCAATTTACCGTAAGGGCAAAAATATGGTACATGGGCAGCGGACAAATAGCTACTTCAGAGGCTTCTTTGAGCCAGGGCATCATCCAGGCGCGCATTTGCAGCATGTTGGCTACCATGTTGCGGTTGGTGAGCATGGCGCCCTTCGATACGCCGGTGGTGCCGCCGGTATATTGCAGGAAGACCAGCGCTTCGGGATTGTTGTCAAAGGGTTTGATTGAAAATTTCTTGCCGCTGCGGATGGCCTCGCTCACCGTTACGGTATTGGGAATGCGATAGGCCGGCACCATCTTTTTGAGCTTGCGCACTACAAAATTGACGATAGCGCCTTTGGGGAAACCCAACATCTCGCCGATGCTGGTGATGATCACCGTCTTGATTTGCGTGTCGGGCATCACTTTCTCCAGGTTGGAGGCAAAGTTTTCGGCTATTACGATGGCCTTGGCGCCCGAATCGTTAAACTGGTGCAACATCTCGCGCGGCGTATACAGCGGGTTGGTATTGACCACTACAAGCCCCGCGCGCAATGCCCCGAAAAGGGCTACCGGGTATTGCAACAGGTTGGGCATCATGATGGCGATGCGGTCGCCGGGCTCAAGCCCCCGGCTGTGCAAATACGCGCCAAAAGCCCTCGACATCACATCCAATTCGGCAAACGTGATGGTCTTGCCCATACACGAAAAAGCGGGCTTTGAGCCGTATTTGCCAAATGCCTCTTCCAACATAGCCACCAGGGTGGGATACGCATCAGGATTGATATTGGCAGGAACGCCGTTTGGGTAATTTTTCAACCAGGGACGCGATTCACTCATTTCAGGTTAGGTTTTAGACGATTATGTTAATACCCCTAAAATTACTGCGAAACATTTGTAATTATGGGGAGTTCATCCTGCAAATTTTGCAATTGCAATAATAGACCAATTTACAGGAAGAAATGTTTCCAGTTCCGGCAAAAAGCTTTACCTTTGCGCCGCTAAAAATATTTCTTAACCTAAAAAAGCATTCTTTCAATGCTGGATGACAAGGACTTAAAACAAGAAGAAGAGGCGGAAACGCCCGAGCCCCTTCATACAGAAGAAGAGACTCCCACCCCCGTTGCAGAAGACGAAGCAACGCCCGTAGAGGCTGCCGCAGAAGAAGTAACAGAAGTTGTAGCTGAAGAAGAAGAAGCCGTGGTAGCTGATGAAGAAGAGGAAGTACCCGCTGTTGCCGAGATGTCTGCCGAAGAAGAGGTGGAAGAAACTGAAGAAGAAGAGGTAGAAGAAGAAGATCTGGAATTGCCCCTGGAGCAGTTAATAGTCGGTTCTGCACACGACGAATTCGATTGGGCTACCAGCACCAAACACGGCAAAGCTTATCCGAAAGATCAATTCGATCAGTACCTGGAGCAATATGACGCTACGCTGACTTCCGTATTCGAAAACGAAATCGTGGCAGGCCGTGTGACCGCTATCAACGGCGGCGATGTGGTTCTCGATATCAACTTCAAATCGGACGGCCTGGTGCCCCTCTCCGAATTCCGCGATATGCCCGACATCAAAGTCGGCGACGCTATCGAGGTTTACGTGGAGCAGCAGGAAGACACCCGCGGACAGCTGGTGTTGTCGCGCCGCAAGGCCAAGCTGTTGCGCGCCTGGGAAAGCATCGTCGATTCTTACCAGAACGGCACGGTGATCCGCGGTACGGTGATCAGCAAAACGAAAGGCGGCTTGATCGTCGATTGCAGCGGACTGGAAACTTTCTTGCCCGGCTCGCAAATTGATATCAAACCCATCATCGATTACGATTCATACGTAGGTAAGACGATGGAGTTTAAGGTGGTTAAAATTAATGAAACCATCAAAAACGCGGTGGTATCGCACAAGGCGCTTATCGAAAGCGACCTCGCCGAACAACGCGAAGCTATTATCGCCAGCCTCGAACGCGGCCAGGTTCTCGAAGGCCTCGTCAAGAATATCACCGATTTCGGCGCGTTCCTCGACCTGGGCGGCGTAGACGGCCTCTTGTACATCACCGATATCTCCTGGGGCCGCATCAGCCATCCTAGCGAAGTGCTGCAACTCAACCAGAAGATCAATGTGGTGGTACTCGATTTCGACGAAAACAAAAAGCGTATTTCTCTTGGTCTCAAGCAACTGCAGCCCCATCCCTGGGAAGTGCTCGACGCTACGATCAAGGAAGGTTCGGTGGTTAAAGGCAAAATCGTCAATATCGAAGATTACGGCGCATTCCTCGAAATCTATCCGGGCGTAGAAGGCCTGATCCACGTGTCGGAAGTGACCTGGAGCAACCAGCCTATCAATGCCCGCGAATATTTCCGACTGGGCCAGGAGTACGAAGCAAAGGTGGTGACTATCGACCGCGACGACCGCAAGATGTCGCTCAGCGTGAAGCAATTGTCGAAAGACCCCTGGAGCGAGATCGAAAACCTGTTCCCGCTGAACAGCCGCCACGTTGGCGAGGTGAAAAACCTCACTCCCTACGGCGTATTTGTGGAACTGGAAGACGGTATCGGCGGTATGGTTCACATCTCCGACCTGTCCTGGACGAAGCGCTACTCGCACCCCTCTGAGTTTACGAAAGTAGGCGAGAAGATCGAGGTGGTGGTGCTCGATATCGACAAGGACAGCCGCAAACTGTCGCTGGGTCGCAAGCAAATCGAAGAGAACCCCTGGGATACTTTCGAAAATGTATTCCCCGTGGGCTCTTACCACGAAGCTACGGTATTGCGCCGCGACGAGCGCGGAGCTATCGTGCAGCTGCCCTACGGCCTCGAAGCTTTCGCACCGATCAAGCATATCCGCAAAGAAGACAACTCGCTCGCAGAAGTGGACGAAACGCTCACTGTTAAGGTGATCGAGTTCAACCGCGACGACAAGCGCATCCTCGTATCGCACCTCCGCTATCTGGAAGACATCCGCCGCGAAGCCGACGAGAATGTAAAGAAGGAGAAAACGGACGAGCGCCAGAAAACTCGCACAGCTGTCAAGAAACAACAGTCTTCGATCGAAAAGGAAACCCTCGGCGATCTCGACGTGTTCTCTCAACTGAAGGAGCAACTGGGCAACGAGGACGAGAAGTCGGAATAGCAGTCAGCTATCAGCTAACAGCAGTCAGCACTTAGCAGTCAGCAGTCAGCTTCCCGAAAGCTAATTGCTGATTGCTGACAGCTAAACAGAAAGGGCATCCTGGATGAATACATTCGGGATGCCCTTTTGTTATTTACGCGAATTCAACGATCCCCCCCTCTCACCCTCTCTCCCTCCCCCCTATGCGCCTAATTTTTTATCAATTGCCGTCCGGATTTCTTTCGCAATGGTAGCCAATACCGGCTCGGGATCGGGGTGCTGGTTCACGGCTTTACCGTCGCGGGGTAGCCCCTGTAGCTTGGCAAACGGCGCGTCCTGCCAGACTGTATCTTTCAGGAAGATGGGAATGATTAATGCCTTGCCTTCGCGGTGGCGCTGCATAGCCGCTTCGATCTCTACCCCCCAGATATAGTCGGATGCCATAAAATCGGGGCTCACCAAAAGCAGGATAATATCGGCGTCGGCCAGTTGCTGTTTGATGGTGAGCGCCCAATCGGCGCCCGGCTCGATATCGGGGTCGCTCCAGGTGCTGATCTTGCCGCTGCGTTTCAATCCGGCCAGGTGCACGTCGAAGCGCTGCTTGAGCGCAGCGTCGGCGCGGGCGTACGATAAAAACAGTCGCAAGGTATTAGGGGGGGATTGAACGGATACGGGCTCAGCAGGTTTCGCTTGGGACACTTCAGGCGTTGCTTCCGACAGTAGGGCCAGTGCGGCGTAGGTCAGTTTGATGTAAATCTTTCCCCATTCCGAATTATCGGTCAAGCCTAGCAGATGGTCTTTTTCGCCTTTGTTCCACTGGGCTAATAATAGGATAGCGTCGGGGAAGTCGCTGCGCATAGCTTCGAGTGCTTCCTTAACCTTGCCTTTTTCGATGAGTTGCTTGATTTGGGCGTGGGACATGTTCTCTGTTGTGGGTTCTCTGTTCTCTGTTCTCTGTTCTCTGTTCTCTGTTCTCTGTTTGGTTAGGTAAAGGAACAGACAACGGAGAACGGAGAACCGACAACCGACAACAGAGAACCTGCATTAAAACTTCGGACAATTCACCTTAAACCGGGTTTTTTCGGGGTGCGTATAGATCAGTGACACCTCGAAAGCGCCTCGGGAGTTATTGACGGATGCTAGTTTGGAGGTAGTAATATCGTAGCTGAGGCCGAGGTTCCAGCGTTCCATTTCGAGGATGGCGGAGACGATCACGGCGTCCATGGTCATACCTTTGTCGAGTTGGTTCGACACGTGGGCCCAGCCGCCGGCGCGGATGGCTACCTCGCGCCAGTCGCGGCTCGTATAGCGGAAATTGGCGCCTGCTGTAGTGCTGAACGAGGGACCTTGCTTCATCACAGCCACTGCCGGCAGCACGCTCAGGTTGTCGCCCAGGGGCAATTCGCCGCCGGCGTGGGCCACCCAACGGGAATACAGCTTTTCGTCGGGCAGGTCGCGGAACGACACGTTGGGCGTATTAATATGGTGTAGGGCGCCGCCAAAATAGATACTCAGGTTGTCATCGGCGATGGCATACCAGAGCAGGCCTGCGTTGAAATCGAGGTATTGCCTGGAATTGCGGTCGGCAAAGCCCTCACCGGAGTCGGAGCCGAAATCAATGACATTATTGCCGCCGTCGTATTGGCTGGAGAACCACAACTCCTGCCAGTTGAAGCTGCGCTGGCCAAAGCCGAGTTGCGCGCCGGCTATGAGGTATTGGTCGCTTTTTGAATAACGCCCGCCGCCCAGTTGTTTCATAAACGAAGCGCCCAGCATCACCTGGGTTTGGCTGAATTGCGAAGTACCCACCTGATCGCGCACGGCGCTAAGGCCGAAACCCACGTAGTCGCCTTTCATCACCCGGCGGCGCGCGTCAAAGCTGGCGGCCATCGTACGGAAGGGTTTGTTGGCGAGCACGCTGGCGTATAAAGTCCTGTAGTTGGCAGCAAACCGCCATTGGCCTTCGTATACGCCGATCATGGCGGGGTTGGTTTGGAGGGGGGCTGCATAAAACTGTGCAAAACGCGTATCCTGAGCCTGGGCTTGGGGTAGCGTGGCAAGAGCCGTCATCATTACAAAGGCTATTGCCAAAAACTGACCTACTTTGGTGTGCGTAGAATTAAACCGCATAAGCTTACGTTTTTTGCCACACAGGGCTAATGATGAAATCAATGGATGTTATCTGATCAAAGTGGTTTCTCCTTTAAATGTTTCTCGTTCGCCGTCAATATAAACGGCGCGCACAAACCAGATGTATACGCCGCTGTTGAGCATCTCGCCTTTGAAGGAGCCGTCCCAACCCGCGTTAGGGTCGTTGGCGGCGAAGTTTCGGGCTTCGTAGAGCAGCTCGCCCCAGCGGTCAAATACCTGGAACAGCTCGATTTGGGTGCCTTCCTGACCGTGTACCAACAGCCGGTCGTTGAGGTTGTCGCCATTGGGCGAAAAGCCGGTGGGCACCGCCACGATACGCGGTTTATCGACAAATATGTGAATAATATCGGTATCGTCACAGCCATTGGCATCTACGCCGTATAATTCATAAGAAATGGTGTATTGGATGTTCACCTGCGGATCGGGGCAGGTAGTGCAGCTCAGTGTACCTTCGTAGGGCTCCGACCAGGTAAAGGTAACCGGACCGTTGTTGTTGAAGGCGTTGGCCAACAGACGGATGCTGTCGCCCAGCGTAATATGGATGTCGGGACCGGCGTCAACAGTGAACTCCGCCGGTTCGCTGATGCTTATGTCGTCAAAAAATGTGCAATTGTAGATGTCTTGCACATACACGGTATAGTTGCCCGCAGCCAGGCCGATGAGTGTCGAACTGCCGCTCCAGGTCTGGTTGTTGAGGCTATATTGGTACGGAGGTGTGCCTCCTTGCGGTGTAACTTGTATGGAGCCGTCTTTGAAGCCGAAGCAATCGGCATTGGTAGGCGACAGCGTAGCTGTGAGCTGATCGGGTTGCTCGATTTCAATACTGGAGGTAGCCTCGCAGCCGTTGGCGTCGGTTACGGTAACCTGGTAATCGCCGGCGGTAAGGCTCGACAGGTTGGCGCCGGTTTGCTGGTTCGACCATTGATAGGTATAACCCGGCACGCCGCCCGTAATAAGGCTGGTTATTTCGCCCGAATTGCCGCCGAAGCATTTGTTGTTTTCCGCTTCCAGTTTGACGGCGAGAACAGGGGGTTGGTCTACTTGTACCGAGTTGGAACTAAAACATCCGTTGCTATCGGTGACCGTCACTGTATACGCGCCGGCGGCGAGGCCGGTGGCCGTGCTGCCGGTCTGACCGCCGGCATTGGAATCCCAGCGGAAGGTATAGCCGCCCACATCTCCCTGGATATTGGTGACCGTAGCTGTGCCGTCGGCGCCTTCAAAGCAGCCAACTGCAGCGGGTTCAATTTCGAAAGTAATAAGCGAGGGCTGGGGCAGGAATCGGGAGATTACCCCAAAGCAGCCCTGCTGATCGGTGATCGTAACCGAATAAGAGTTGTTGCCGGCGAGTCCCTGTGCTGTAAGGCCGCCCTGGCCGTTGCTCCACAAGAAGGTATAATCGGAAATTTCGTTGGGCTGGCCGGCGCCGCCGCTGAATTGGTTGATGCCCATTTCGCCGTCGTTATAGCCGAAACAGGTAGGCTGGTTGGCGATGATATTGGCGCCGAAGGCGGGCCAGTCGTCGAGGGTGATACTGGTATCTGCGGCACAGCCGTTGAGGTCGGTGGCGGTCACTGAGTAGACGCCCGGCGCCAAAACGGAAGCGGTAGCGCCTGCCTGTTGGTTGCTCCAGGCGTAGGTATAGAAGTTGCCCGTGCCGCCGCTGGCTATAGCCGTAGCGGCGTTGTTGCCTTCTCCAAAGCAACTGCGGAAGGACTGGGTAACGGCAACAGAAACGGGCGTGGCTGGTTCGGCCACGTTGGCCGAGCTTTGTATTTCGCAACCGTTATTGTCGGTTACCGTAATGGCGTACGTGCCGGCCGTCAGCCCGTTAATCGTAGGCGTAGGAGCGTTGTTGTTCCAATGATAGGTATAAGGGGTGACGCCTCCCGACACGACAGCGGTGGCCTGTCCGTCAGCGCCGTCAAAACACAGTGCCGCGATGGTATTCACATTCAGTGCCAGCGCTGCGGGTTCAAGGACGTCTACCGAGCCGGTTACACTACAACCGTTGGCATCCGTAACCTGGGCGATATACGTGCCTGCTTCAAGGAACAGGGCCAGGCTGGAGAGTTGTTGCAGGGCATCGTCCCATTGATACGAAAATCCGCCGGCGCCGCCGCTTGCGCTCACCATAGCCGAGCCGGTATTATTGCCGTTGCAATCTACAGGCGTGGAAGTGATCGACGTAATGACAAGTGGCGGGGGCGCCACCAGGTTAACGCAATCCGTGATCGTGCATCCGCTTGCATCGGTTACCGTCACACACTGGTTGCCTGCGGCCAGGTTAGCGGCCAGCGCCTGCTGGGCGCCGGAAGTCCACGAATAATTCAGCTGGCCGGTACCGCCGGAAGCGATGGCAAGAGCCTGCCCGTCCTGGGTATTGAAACAACTGGGGTTTTGGTCGTCTATGGCAAGGGTTAACTGTGCCGGATTGACTAAATTGACATTGGCGGAGGCCGTACAACCCTCGCTGTCGGTCACCACTACTTGGTACGTATTGGGCGCCAGGTTGGAGCGCACGTTATTGGCGCCGGAAGAGACGCCGTTCCAGGTGTAGGTGAATCCGCCGTTGCCGCCCTGTGCGGACGCGGAGATAACGCCATTATTGCCGTTGAAGCAACTCACGGCTTGGGTAATATTCAGTCCCAGCGTAAGTTGGGCGGGTTGTTGTATGGCAAAAAATACCGAGTCGCGGCAACCATCGATGTCTTGCACAATTACAAAGTGATCTCCCGGACTGAGATCGCTATATACGCCGTTAAATGTGCTGGTGGGTGATCCATCCAGGTAGTATTGGTAAGGAGAAGTACCGCCTGCTGCGACGATAGTAGCCGCGCCGTCGGCTATGCCGAAGCAACTGGAAGGCTGCAGGTTATTGGCACTGCCCGCCAGCGTACAGGCGCCGTAATCGCAGGTAGCCGAACCAACGTCCACCACGCAGTTTAAAGATGCGCCGCCGGTATTAGCGCGCACTTCGAGCGTGACCTGGTCGCCGACTTGGAGGCCGTTCACGACATAGACCTGTTCGGAAATCGGACCCTGCCAGGGGCCTGTAACGCCATTGAGCGTATACCTGATTTCGTAATCATTGATGCCGCCAATGGGTGACCAACTAAACGTAATTTCTCCGTCGGCAGTGGGCTGGCAAATTACCACAGGCGCGGGCAGGTTGTTGATGATACCCACCACGATGGTATCGCGGGCTGTACATCCGTAGCTATCACTAGCTTGCACGATATAACTGGTGGTATTGTTGGGATCGGCCACAGGATTGGGGCAGTTGGTACAACTCAACCCGGCAGTGGGTGTCCAGTTGTAGGTGATCACATTAGTTGAATTAAACGTAATCGACCAGGAATTGACGCTACCCATTTCGTTGATGCCGAAGCCGTCGGAGACTACTAATTGCCAGGTACCATTCACCGTTGCGCCGTTGAGCACGGTCCAGTTGCCCTCGGGGCGGAAATTGCCTGTAAAGGGCCCGGTGCCTGTATTAATCAGCGGCGCGGCGGCCGTAGTAAAGCAAGTATTGGTATAATTGTCGCTACTGCCGCCGTTATTGGTCGACAATTCGAGTAATTGTCCGGAAGGCGCCCGAAGATATAGTCGCATGTCGCTGTTCCAATCGGTACTAATATTTACACAAACCGACACAATTTGGGTAGACGCATTGGTGATCGTTAGCGGCCTGATACTATTCACGCTCATGGGCGAATAGTAGGGATTGGCGTATGGGTGATTAGAAAATCCCAGCGGGTAATTGGGATAAGCCTCAAAAGTCACGGCGGTTTGCAGGGGCACGTTGGCATTTACATCCAAAGGAGCGTTGTCATTTTCACAAATCACAATATCGTCTTCAGGCGCCAGCAATTGCTGACAGTCGTAGCAGTCGGGGTGCGTTTCGGGCAGTACAACCAGTTGCAGCGAAGTATCGTAGGTACAGCCGTAGTCGTTGGTAACGGAAAATATATAGCTGGCAGTTCCTGCGTTTTGAGGGGAAGCGGAGATAGAATCCTGCGTGAGGAAAAACACCGAGGGATTTGAAAGCCAGGCATAGTCCACTATTTGGGGCGTGAACACCTCAAGTTCGGGATAGATAGCCGGATTAAAATTGATACTCCATTCAAAAACCCAACCGTTGTCGGAGGCCCATTGGTCCTGTACGATAAGCGTCCATTCGCCGTTTAGCGGGCAGCCTATCAGGTTGTCGAGCGGTTCAAACGAGGCATAATCGCCGCTGGGCAGGGTGGGGGGGTCGAAAGTTTGGGTGTACTCCGTCCAGGTGTATTGGGCGGCGGCGGTCCAGCAATAATCCCAGCCCACGCCGGGTAGGGGAGGGTTGGGATTGGTAAAATCGTCGAGCTCATAGGGTTGGCCCAGGAAGACGAGGTTACCGATAAATTCCTGGTTTTGCAATATCACGGTGGTACCGTCGGGGCATCGGAGTAGCACGTCGAGGTCGTGCATCCAGGAGTGCTCCATATTGACGCATATGCTCGTCAGGTCATTGATATCGGTGAGTACCTGGCCTGGCGAAAAGCTGGTCAGGTTGACGCTGGTTTCATAAACCGCGCCCGTGCCGTCGGGTAGGGGCAATGAGTCGGAGACTGCACCGCCTGACTGGAAGCTCCCGGATAATGGGATTACCGATACTTCGGAAGCATTCTGCATGGTATTAATAGATGCGTCGAGGCTAATCGTGTCGCCCGCACAGATCTGGGCGGGTAGAGTACCTCCGATAATGAAGTCGGGACGGGTAGAAATCCGCACGCGTTGGTTGAGGAAAGTCGAGCTTCGGCAGCCGAACTGGTCGGTAATGGTGAGTTGTACGACGTAACCACCCGGCTCGTCATAGGTATGCGACACGTTGGGGCCCACGGCGGTTACGCCATCGCCAAAATTCCATTCAAAAGAAGACGTAAAATCAGAATGATTATAAATCAAGCCGTTTTGCGGGTACAAGCCCTGTCCGTTGAAATAGATACGTTGGTCGGGGCAGGCATTTACCCAACCGGTATCGGCAGGCGCAACAGCAGGGTTGGAACTTACCAGATCAGACAGAATAGTCTGACAGGCAGCGATACACCCCATTTGTGCGCTCCACCCGGCGCCTTCATCGGTACCGTCAGACGTAAACACGACGGTTAAACATCCGCTGGGGTTAGCCGCTGTTGCCTGTACAATAAAGGGAGGGCCTGTAAAAAAGTCACTGGCACAAGACAACTCGTTGCCAGGTACGGCTACCATGGAATCATAAAAGCAGAGGTCATCACCTGCTCCAAGGGCCAGGCTGATAAAAAACAATTGGATATGCGTGCCGGTAGAACCGTCGGGGCAAATCGTAGTCGTAATATTTTGGTTGGGACCGTAACCGCCGTTATTGCCGCCGCTATCAAGGAAAAAGCCGCTGCAATCGTTTATCGGATTGCCGTTCATGATGTAATTCTGCGCCGACAAAGCGCCCAGGCTCCAGGAAGTTACCGCCAACAGTAAGGCGATCAATTTGTAGTGTGTTGTCATTTGCAACATTTTAACAACCAGATGTAATTATTGAATGTGACACATTGAACGAAGCATCCCTGTTCGTTACGAACAGGCAAGGGCGAAATTTATCCAATAGCATTAATTTGCTTGAAATGTTAAGGGCGGTCGTCTGTTGGAGATAATAGAAGGAATCTTGTGCAAAGATAAACAAAAGTATGGTAAATAGGTGTAAGTTTTTCTCATATAACTTTGTTTTGCCTGTTTGTGCAAAATTATTTTTTTCGTACGAGCTATTGCATTTTATTTATAATAATAATTTTAGTCTGTACGACAAATCTTTAGATACCTGCTTCCTAACTTTGCGCTTTATTCACATACTACATCACGACATGCAATTACTCGATGGCAAATGGCTGGCAGAGACGATCAAGCAGGAATTGGCCGCCGCAACGGTGCGCCGTGCATCTCATGGACTAAAACCACCCCACCTGGCGGCCGTACTCGTGGGCGATGACCCCGCCAGCCAGGTATACGTGCGCAATAAGGTGAAATCGTGCGAAGCCGCCGGCTTTAGCTCTACCCTCATCCGGCAGCCGGCTACTACCACCGAAGCTGAATTACTGGAGATCGTCCGCGACCTCAATAATAATGCAGATATAGACGGGTTTATCGTGCAATTGCCCTTACCCAAGCATATCAAGGAAGAAAACATCACGCTGGCTATCGACCCCCAAAAAGACGTAGACGGCTTTCACCCCGTCAACTTCGGGAGGATGGCCCAGGGCCTGCCTTGCTATTTGCCGGCTACACCTTACGGCATTGTAGAGATGCTGCGCCGTTATGATATTCCCACCGCAGGCAAAGAAGTGGTAGTAGTGGGCCGCAGCAATATCGTGGGCACACCCATTAGCATTCTGCTGTCCAGAAAAGGTTACCCCGGCGATGCTACGGTGACGATCTGCCACAGCCGCACCCGCGACCTTGCCGAACATACCCGCCGCGCCGATATCCTCATCGCCGCTATCGGCAAAGCCGATTTTATTACCGGCGATATGGTGAAAGAAGGCGTAGTGGTGATCGACGTGGGCATGAACCGCGTAGACGACCCCGTGCTGCCCAAAGGCTACCGCCTTACCGGCGACGTGGACTTTGCCTCCGTTTCGCCCAAGTCGTCGTATATTACCCCCGTGCCCGGCGGCGTAGGTCAAATGACGGTGATGTCGCTGCTGCTCAATACCCTGAAAGCGGCGGAAGGGGGAGTGGTTTGATTAATTTGCTGATGTGCTGATGTGTTGATGTGCTGATTTAAAAGATATTAGCACATCAGCACATTAGCAAATTAGCACATCAACTTAGCATAATGAATTGCAAAGAAGCGACGCTCACCATGGCGTCTCAAATCAAAGATTTACTCCAGGAGATAGATGCCGCGGATTATGCAAGGCCGCTCGACATATTCAAAGGCGCTACATTGGGGCAACACGTGAGGCATATCATCGACTTTTACCGTTGCCTGCTTCGCGATACGGGCATGGGGATTGTCGACTATGCCAACCGCGAAAGGGAAACGGATGTAGAGACCGACCCGGGGTACGCGATTCACGCACTCATCGAGATTACCGGAAAAGTGGAAACACTGCAAGAGCAACAGTCTATTCAAGTGCTGGCGGATTTTTCCTCGCAACCGGATGAGAGCAGGCCGCTTGTGCTCTCTTCGATAGGTCGCGAACTGATGTTTGCATACGACCATGCGGTGCACCACCTGGCTATGATCCGTATCGGATTACGTACGGCCTTTCCGGAGTTGGTTTTTGATGAAAATTTGGGCGTGGCGCCGTCTACTTTGAAATACCGGGCGCATATCAATGCGGAAGGATAAAAAAATTGCTTTGAACTACTACCAATATAACTTCGTTATCGCGGAACCATATCGCGATATCTTGCTGGCTATGCTCAGCGAACTGCCCTTCGATACCTTCGAAGAAACCCCTGAAGGCCTGCACGCTTTTATCCCCGAGCCGGATACCGACCAGGAGGCTATTGCAGCCCAATTGTCGGAATGGCAACAACAATGGCCTTTTCAGTATGCGGTAACGTTTATTCCTGCCCAAAACTGGAATGCCGTTTGGGAATCTAATTTTCAACCCATCGTCGTAGACGATTTCTGCGGGGTCAGAGCCGACTTCCACGAGCCCTCGCAAGGGGTGGAATACGAATTGGTAATCAACCCGAAGATGGCTTTCGGCACCGGCCACCACGAAACCACGTATATGATGATGCAGGCCATGCGAAATCTGTCGCTCGCCGGCGCCCGCGTGCTCGACTACGGCTGCGGTACGGGCATACTGGCCATCCTCGCCGCGAAAATGGGCGCCTCCCTGGTCGACGCCGTCGATATCGAAGAAGAATCGGCAGCAAATAGCATCGAAAACGCCCGGTTGAACCAAACCCCCGACATCAGGGTGTTTCACGGTACGCTCGATGCGGTGGGTCCGGGCCCTTACGACGTGATCCTTGCTAATATTAATAGAAATGTAATACTGGAATCCCTCCCCGCGTTATATGCCATGACGGCATCACCCGGCGTGTTGTTGATTTCCGGAGTATTGCAAACCGATGAAGACCTGGTGACCACGCAAGCCGAATCCCAGGGCTTCCGGAAAACGGAGAGCCGGCATAGGGGGGCGTGGGCGGCAGTTGTCATGGACAAATCTTAGGAAATTTCGGAATTCGGAATTCGGATTGCAGATTGAACCTGGATTAATCCGAAATCCGAAATCGGAAATCCGAAATCGAAAATCGCTATATAATGAAACAAATCTATCTCCTTGTGTGGATGGGCCTGCTACTGACTGCCCCCTTGTGTCTGACGGCTCAGCGCCTCGATAAATTTTCGGAAAACGAAGGCGAATTTATTGCGCAACTGGAAACCTACATGACTTCCAGCAAGCAAAAAGCGCTTGAAGATACCTACCGCGAATTTGAAAAAACATTCAAAAGCGGACTTTTTGCCAATGAAGAAAAACTGCAGATACTGGCTGTAGGCAATGCCATGCTGGCACAACGCCTCACGGCCAGCCCCTATTTCAGCGAATACCTCAAAGCCCTGGTCTCGCTCAAAAAACTGCCCAACGCCGCCCAGCATTTTAATACCTGGCACCAGGTAGTTACAAGCATGCTGACCAACCTGGAAGGCCGCAAAGTGAAACCATTCCAGCAATTTCTGGAGTTCTCCAACGAATTTTTTACAAACGGCGCTTTGCGCTATTCTACTTCAGGCACGGCCTGGTGGGCGCTATCCGACAAATACCAGTGGAAATACGAGGAACAGGCCCCTATTCTGGAGTTTGAGAAAATGGACCTGATGGCTGCACGCAAGGAAGATTCTATTTTCGTGCGCCAAACTACGGGCAAATTTTACCCGGTAGACATGACCTGGAAAGGTAAAGGCGGCAAAGTAAGCTGGGAACGCCTGGGCCTGGGCCCCGAGATTTATGTCGAATTGACCGACTATTCCATTGACGTTAACCGGAGCCTCTACGAAGCCAAAAAGGCAAAATTGCGCTATCCGCAATATTTCGGCGGTAAACTTATCGAAGGCGACCTGAGCGACAAAATCTCTACCGACGAACTCACCGAAGGCTCTTATCCGAGATTTGAATCTTACCAGCAAATCCTGGAAATAAAGGATATCGGCCAGGGCATCAGCTATAAAGGCGGTTTCAGGCTGCACGGCACCACCGTATACGGCTTCGGCAGCAAAGAAAATAAAGCCGTTATTACGCTCTTTGATCTGCGCGATCGATTGGTTTTTAAGGGCTTCTCCGAATTGTTTACTATCCGCCGGGGCGAGCGTATCGTAGGCGAACGCGTGGCAGCCACTATTTATTCGGGTAAGGATTCTATTTACCACCCATCAGTAAACCTTCGCTTTGAAATCCCCCGCAAAGAAATCCAACTCGCACGAGGCCAACGAGGTAGCGACCGCAACCCTTTCTTCAGCTCCATGCACCAGGTGAATATTGAGACGGAAAATATCCAGGCTTATGTCGACAAGGACTCTATTGTTATCGGCAAGCCCTCTATCGCAATTTCCCGCAAAGGCGACGTATTGTTCGAATCGCTCGAATATTTTCAAAAATCAGACTACCAGCGCATCCAAAATATCGCCACCGCAAACCCACTGGCCATCATGAAGGCCACTGCCGAAGACCTGGGTACCAACGTGTTGGATGCAACCCTGATCGCCTCGCGGATCAACTCCAAATTTACGGTAGATAATATTCAAAGTCTTTTGTACGATCTTGTCTCCCAGGGATTTATCAACTACGACAGCGATAAGCAACTCGTCGAACTCAAACCCAAGGTATTCCACTACGTGTATGCCGACCAGGAAAAAACGGATTACGATGTGTTGCAGTTGCACTCCTCCACCCCCGATATCAATGCCACCCTCGACCTGAAAGACAACACCATCAAGGTCAGGGGCGTCAAAAATATCGAATTCAGTCCCAAACAACGCGTGGCGATCATACCCAACAAAGAGGAATTGGTGATGAAGAAAAACCGCAATATGGACCTCAACGGCAGGTTATTTGCTGGTTTTTCCATTTTTACGGGTGAGAATTTTCATTTCGAATACGACCAGTTTCAGGTCAAAATGGACTCTATCGGATTTTTCGATATATACATCCCCACCGGCGAAGTCGACAAACAGAAGAACCCCATCGCGTTTGCCATCGGCTCGCGTATCGAGCAGCTGCACGGCGTGTTGCTCATCGACGCGCCTTCGAATAAGTCGGGTAGGGAAGACATCGAAATGTTCCCCTCCTTCCAAAGCAAGGGCAAATCGTACGTATTTTACGATGCCGCTGCCATCCAGCGAGGCGCTTATCTGCGCGATTCTTTTTATTTTGAAATAGATCCATTCAACCTCAATGCCCTCGACAAGATCACGGCGCGCGACCTGCGCTTTAAGGGCACCATGTATTCTGCCAAGATTTTTCCGAAATTCAAAGAAACCCTGGTCCTGCGCGACGACCAGTCGTTGGGATTTCCTACCAAAACACCCACACAGGGTTATCCCGCATACGGCGGCAAAGGGGTTTACACCGGCGATATCGACCTGAGTAATATGGGCTTCCTGGGCAAGGGCAACCTCAAATACCTGGGCGCTTCGGTGAATTCACAGGATATCATCTTCAAACCCAAACAATTGCTCGCCAGCGCCGAGCGCTTTAACCTGGAGGAAGACCGGGCCAGTGCGGTACAAGTGCCCAAAGTAAGGGGTATCAACGTTAAACTCGACTGGCGCCCCTACCGCGATAGCATGTATATCCGCTCGGAAGAAGCGCCGTTTGCCATGTTTAACGCCAACAATCATACACTCAAAGGCACCCTGATCCTTACCCCCGGCGGCCTGCGCGCCGATGGCGACCTGGACTGGGACAAGGCCACCCTGCGCTCCAAACAACTCGTCTTCGGCGCCTTCTCTGCCAAAGCCGATACGATGAACGTGAGCATCAAAGCCGCAGACGCCGGCCAGCTGGCCCTGCAAACCGCCAACGTAAACGGCTATGTTGACTTCGACAAACAAAACGGCAACTTCCAGGCCAACGACGAATTTCTCGTCACCACCCTGCCGTACAACAAGTATGTGACCTCGATGAACGAGTTTAAGTGGGATATGAAAGAGGAAACGATCAACTTCAAAGCTGATCCCAATAAACCCGGTACCTTCGTGTCTATCGACCCCGACCAGGATTCGCTTCGCTTTCAAGGACAGGCGGCCTTCTACGATATCAAAGCCAGTCAGCTGAAAGTAGATGGCGTTCCCCACGTGGTATCAGCCGACGCATTCATCTACCCCAAAGACGGCAAAGTGGAAATCGAACCCGGCGGACTGATGAAAAGACTGGAAAACGCCGAGATCGTAGCCGATACCACCAACAAATACCACGTCATCAAGGAGGCTACCGTAGATATAAAAGGCCGTCGGGAATACACGGCTACGGGTAAATACGAATACAACGTGGGCGACCGCGAGCAGCGCATCGTGCTTCAAAATATCACCGGCCAGCCCGTAGGCAAGGGCAGCATAACCGAAAAACGCACCGTGACGCGCGCCACAGGGCAAGTTGAAGAAAAAGACGATTTTTATATCGACTACAAAACCCAATTCCAGGGTACCATCCACCTCAACGCCGAATCGCGCAACCTCAAATTTGAAGGATTCGCCCGGCTGAATGCCGACAAGCTGCCCTACAAATACTGGTTTACCGTGAGCAGCGAAGGCGACAAGCGCAATCTCGCCATCCGCTACAACGAACCCAAGAGCTACGACGGCGACCCGCTGTTTACCGGCTTGTACCTCAGCAAAGAACAGGCCAGGATTTACCCCCGCGCCATGATGCCGCTATTGTTCCGCAAAGACCGCCAGATATTCCCCGTCAAGGGCGTATTTATTTATGATAATAAACTGGACGCCTTTACCTTCGGCGACTCCTCGCGGGTTATTCGCAACCAGGACATCGGCAACAAATTCGTTTTCAAAAACTATGACGGCACCATAGAAGCCAACGGCAAATTCAACCTCGGCACCGCGCTCAAATACATCAAAGTAGACGCTGCGGGCTTTGCGCAGACAAAATTCCTGCCGCCGCCGCCCGAAGCCGAAGAGAAAGAAAAAGAAGAAGGCAGCGACGACGGCCTCATGATGCTCGCCGAAGAAGAAATGCCTGCCGACTCTATGGCCACCGACTCTACTGAAATGCCCATGCCGATGCCCCCCGGGCCTGCGATCGAAGCCGCGCCCGTCACCGCCGAGCTCATGACCGGCATCAAGCTCATCGTACCCGAGGCGTTATTAAAAATCGTGACCAACGACATCATGTCGTCGAGCTTCGGCGGCAATATCATCACCTACCTTACCGATATCGATTTTTATAAAAAAGCCGCCGCCAATATATTCCCCAACGACAAAGAAATGAAAGAAGCCATCGACGGCATCACCTCGGGATTCCTCGATATTCCCAAAAAATACAACCCTTACACCTTCCTCTTCAGCAGGGTAAAAATGAAATGGGACATCGACTACCAGTCGTTTGTGAATACCGACAAAAACGTGGGTCTCATGAGCATCAACGGAGATTTGGTACAAAAAATGGTGACCTGCTTCCTGGAGATCAAGATGCCCTCCAACGAAGACGACCGCCTGTATCTGTACCTCAAGTCGCCCAGCGAGCAGTTTTATTATTTTGGGTTTAAACAAGGCATCCTCAGCGTGACCTCCAATAACCCTGCATTCCTGGAAGCATTGCGCGGCCTGAAATCCAAAGAACTCGTATTCAAAATGGACGACGGCGAGACCTATGAAATCCAGGAAGTCGACGCCGGCACGGCTACGCAGTTTTTGCGGCGCATCGAGGCGGTAGGGAAGTAGGGGCTACTTGAGGCTTTGCGACTGTATCTGTACGACTCGTACGGCTTTATGACTTTATGAACAAGGAAGCTGCGCACGAGTCGTACAGTCCTACACCAGCTCCGAGGCTTTCATCAATACCATAACGTACCATGAAAAATCTATTATTGTATATAGCGCTATGCCATATATCAATTGTCGGCATCAATGCCCAGACCGGCAACCCGGCTATCGACCGGGCCATAGCGGAGGGGCAGTTTACCCAGGCGCAGCAATTGATCAGAGAGGGTATTGCCGTTGGAAACCTTTCACCGCAAACCGCTTGGGAATGGCAATTGCAATCGGACATACTCGACCGCATCCGCCTTGATTTTAACCGTGACGAGGCTTATGTGCGGCGGACGCTGTCAAAATATTATCCTGATATAAACGAAAAACAATTATTGCATTGGGAGAATTCCGGCGCCCTGGAAAACCGCATCATCGACGGCGAAAAACGCTATTTTCGCAATGCGGTATGGAACCTGTTTCGCATCGACAAAGAAGCCCGTGCCCGCAAGGAAGCGGTGGATGGCAAAGCCGCCGATAAATTGGGTGAATACCTCAGCGGGTATTTGCCCATCGCATACAAGTATATTGCAGGCAGCGACCGGCCTATAGCCCAGCCCCGCCAGATGCGGCTGCGCTACACGCTTACCGTGGAGGCCAACGCCGTGCCCGCCGGCGAAATGCTGCGCGCCTGGCTCCCCTATCCCCGCAGCGGCCACAACCGGCAGGCCGCCGTACAATTGCTCGACGCCTCCGAAGCCCACTATGTGGTGGCGCCTCCGGCTTATCCCCACAGCACGATCTATATGGAAAAAACGGCGGTAAAAGATTCGGTCACGCGCTTCCAATACGAAGTAGCCTACACCGCCTACGACGAATGGCTCAACCTGGAAGGCGGCGCAGTGAAGCCATACGACAGCTCCTCGGATCTATACCGCTATTACACCGCCGAACGTGAAAGCCACATTGTATTTACACCTGAATTAAAACAATTATCGGCGCGAATAGTGGGTACTGAAACCGACCCCGTGCGCAAAGCGCGACTGATATTCGACTGGATAGGCGAAAACATTCCCTGGACCAGCGCGCTGGAGTACTCCACCATTCCCAATATCCCTACCTACTGCATACGCAACGGTCGCGGCGACTGCGGCATCAAAGCGCTGTTATTCATCACCTTATGCCGCTACAACGGCATTCCCGCCAAATGGCAAAGCGGCTGGATGTTGTACCCTGGTAATCTGAACCTGCACGATTGGGCCGAGGTATACTTTGAAGGCCCGGGCTGGGTCCCCGTCGACCCCGACCTCAACCGCCAACAAACATTCGTGCCCGAAGCCGATTTGTTTTTCTTCGGCGGCGCCGATGCCTGGCATTTCATCGTCAACGACGACTTTTCGGGGCCGTTTTTCCCGGCCAAAGTATTTCCCCGCAGCGAAACCGTCGATTTCCAGCGCGGCGAAGTGGAATGGCGCGGCGGGAACCTATATTTCGATACGTGGGATTACGATATGGAGGTGGATTATTGATGTTCTCTGTTGTCGGTTGTCGGTTGTCGGTTTCTTTTGTTTGGGGTTGATATTTTATCTAAATATCTCATAATCAAAATTATTCTGCATTTACATATCCTTATGCCTTTCCCAGTAATTCTGATCTTCGATCTCCTCGAGGATACCCAGGTAATTCATATATCGGATTTCGCTGATTTGCCCGGCTTCCACGGCTTTTTTTACGGCGCAGCCGGGTTCGTTGCGGTGCAGGCAACTGCCCCTGAATCGGCAATTTTCGGTGAGCTCAAAAAACTCGCGGAAATTGTGGGCCACATCGGCGGGTTGCAAGTTGTTAAAAGCCAGCAACTTGATGCCCGGCGTATCAATAATAGCGCCGCCGAAATCGAGGGTATGCATTTCTGCAAAAGTGGTAGTATGCAATCCTTTGCCCGAGTAGTCAGATAGCTCCTGCGTTTTCAATTCGAGATTAGGCTGGATGCGGTTCACCAGCGTAGATTTGCCCACGCCCGACTGGCCGCTGATCAGGGTGGTTTTATCCTTGAGCAATTCCCTCAGCTTGTCGACGCCCTGCCCTGTGCGGGCCGACGCCGTCAACGCAGTATAACCGATAGATTCATAAATACCGCACAGCGCCTCTGCCAATTCCAGGGTTTCCTCGTCGTATATATCTATTTTATTAAAAACGATAATAACCGGAATATTCTGCGGTTCGGTCATCAGCAAAAAACGGTCGATAAAGCCGAGTTTGAGGTTGGGTTGCACAATAGTAGTCACCAGCAGGGCCTGGTCGATATTACTGGCCAGCAGATGCAGGTCGTGTTTGGCGCGGGGCGACTGCCGGGCCACGTAGTTTTTGCGGGGCAAAATGCGGGTGATTAGTCCCTGTTTTTCATCGGCGTTTTCGGGGGTCATCTCCACTTCATCGCCCACTGCCACCGGGTTGGTGATTTTCATGCCCTCGAGGCGGAATTTGCCCACGATCCGACACTGCCATACCACCCCGTCACCGGTTTTTACCTGGTACCAGCTCCCCGTCGATTTGATTACGATTCCTTTTTCCAATGGAAATTTTATTTAAAAAAAATTTTAGATGGGGAGTAAACCCCACCCCAACATGCAAATTTGAAAAAAACTGCGATAAAACACCTTGCCTCAAAACGAAAACACCTTGTAATTGGTTCCATAGAACGGGGAAAGCTTGTAGGTTTGCGGTTGGCGGTTAGCAGTCAGCTATCAGCTTCTTTTACCTAATTGCTAAGTGCTAACTGCTAAGTGCTAATTACTAATTGTACAGCATGAAAATAATCATACCCATGGCGGGTAAAGGGTCGAGACTTCGCCCGCACACCCTGACTGTTCCCAAACCATTGTTGCCTATTGCGGGTAAGCCTATGGTACAGCGTTTGGTAGAAGACCTTTCTGCCTCGCTACAGGACAAGATAGAAGAAATCGCCTTCATAATCGGCGCATTTGGGCCCGAGACCGAGCAAAAGCTGCAGGAAGTAGCCGCCGCAATGGGCGCCCGTTGCGCCATCTATTACCAGGACGAGCCCCTGGGCGTGGGCCATGCCATCAGTTGCGCCCGAAACAGCCTGGAAGGCAACTGCATCATCGCCTTCTCTGATACGCTGTTCAAAGCCGACTTTGCTTTCGATCCCGCCTCAGAAGGGGTGATCTGGCTGCAAAAAGTGACCGACCCTTCGTCTTTTGGCGTGGTCTTGCAGGATGAAAATGGCCTGATCACAGGTTTTGTAGAAAAGCCGGCCTCCTTTGTCTCAGACCTGGCCATCGTGGGCATCTATTACTTGCGCCAGGCAGATCGCCTGCGCGACGCCCTCGACGAAATGATGGCCAACAACATCAAAGACAAAGGCGAATTCCAACTCACTACAGCCCTGGAAATGCTGCGCGATCGGGGACTGGCCTTTCGCCCTGCTTATATCGAAGAATGGCTCGATTGCGGCAACAAAGACAATATGCTGCATACCAATCGCCGCATGCTCGAATTAAAACAACAACAGGAAACCCTGATATCGCCCAGCGCCCAGGTCGAAAACGCCATCATACTGCCACCCTGCTATATCGGCGACAATAGCGTAGTGCGAAACTCGGTAGTCGGGCCTTATGTGTCGGTGGGAAGCAATTCTTCCATTGCTCATTCCGTTATTAGCAATAGCATAATTCAGAACGAAACCAACATTCAGAATGCCAACCTGACGCATTCAATGATTGGCAATAGTGTAGATTACCAGGGGGAAAGCTCCAAATTGAGTTTGGGAGATTACTCGAAAGTATAACCTGAAAAACTTTTTATAAACAATACACTATGAGGTTTTTACACGCCCTGTTATCCTTAGTCGTAATTTTTCCGGCGGTATTGCCTGCCCAGGAACGCGTCAGCGAATCGCAGGTCATGCTCCAGCAGATGTTTATCGAGGCCAACCGTGAAAAACTGCTGGGCAATTACGACAAAGCCATTACGCGCTACAACGACGTGATGAAAGAAGACCCCCGCAATCACGCTGCCGCCTACGAACTGGCGCGTATTTACGACTTGAGGAGCGGCTGGGACGAGGCCGTCCGCTATCTCAAAATCGCAGTCGATAACGATGCCGACAACGAATGGTACCAGAAATTGCTGGCCGATGTGTATCAGAAAGCCGGCCGCAACAAAGAAGCCGCCTCTGTATACGAAACGCTTGTGCAAAAGACGCCCGGCAACGAGTATTATTATTACAAATGGGCCTTTTTTCTGGTCAAAGCCGGCGATGTCAATCGCGCCATCGAGGTATATGAAAACCTCGAAGCCCGCACGGGCATCAACGAAGAAATCGTACGACGTAAACACGCCCTTTACATAGGCATCGGCGATACCAAAAAAGCCACTGCGGAATTGGCACGACTGGTGAATGCATTTCCGAAAAATACGTCCTACCGCCATCTGCTGGCGGGTTACTACGAACAACTCGGCGACAAAAACAGCGCCATGCAGGTATACCGCGATATTTTGGCCATCTCCCCCAGCGACCCCAAAGCCAACCTCGCCATCGCCGGCGCCGACGTAAAAGAAAGCGACGACAACGAATACCTGGCATCGCTCAAACCCGTTTTTGAACAGGCAGATGTCGAAATCGACCTCAAAATGGGTAAGCTTTTACCTATTATCACTAAAGTAGTACAAACCGGCAGCCCTACATTGGCAGATGCAGCCCTCGAACTCACCGACATCCTCGAGCGCGTACACCCCACGCAGGCCAAAGTGTTTGCCGCCGCCGGCGACCTGCTCTACCATTCCGGCAGGCACAGCAATGCACTGGTAAAATACCAGCACACCTTGCAACTCGACAAAAGCGTTTACCTCGTGTGGGAGCAGCTGATGCGCATCTACCTTGAATCGCGCGACTTTACCTCGCTGTCCCGGGTTTCGGAGCAAGCCATCGACCTTTTTCCAAACAAGGCCTTTGTGTATTACATGAACGGCCTGTCCGCCCGCAAAAACGGCCAGATGAACGAGGCCGCCGATGTGCTCGACCAGGCATTCCTCATGGCCGGCAACGACACCAATCTCAAACTCGATATCCTGGTGCAATTGGGCCTGGCCCACTATGCCCTGCTCAACTACGAAGAAGGCGACAATGCCTTCGAAGCGGCTTTGAAAATCAACCCGCAATCGGCTCAGGTGCTTAGCCTCTACAGCATTTGCCTCGCCAGCCGTGCCGACAAACTCGGCAAAGCCGCCACGCTGGCCGAATCTGCCCAGGAAATCGCCCCCAATCAATCGCTCACACAGCACGCCCAGGGCTGGTTGCTCTTTCAGCAAAAATCGTACGCCGAAGCGCGCCAATGGCTCGACAAAGCCCTGCCCGGCGCCCCCAACGACCCCATGTTACTCGAACACTACGGCGACCTGCTTTTTCAACAAAACGACACGGGCGGCGCCCTCCAATATTGGATCAGATCGCGCGACAGCGGCAACCGTACCGACTCGCTAGATAAAAAAATTAAACTCGTCACAGGCCAATGATACGCGTTCGCTTTTCTCCCTTTTTCTTGTTATTGATCGGAATCACCGCGCTGTTGGGCAGTAGCTGCAATACGACTCGCTCGGCACGCACCGGCAACCTCGACAAGGCTTCTCCCAGCCAACTCATGGAAGCGCTACTGGCCGGACAAATAAAAGCCGACTGGCTCGACGCCAAAGCCAAGATTACCTTCAACGACGGCAATCAGCAACTGTCAGTGAACGCCTCTATCAAAATGCGCAAAGACAGCCTGATCTGGGCCAGCATCAAAAAACTGGGCTTTGAGATCGCCCGCGTGCAGGTAACCCCCGACTCGGTGTACATCATCGACCGCATCAACAATGAATATGCTGTGCGCGACCTGAAGTACCTCGAAAAACAGGTGAGCGCCCCGGCCAGCCTGGCCACCCTGCAAGCCCTGCTGCTCGGCAACCCGCTTTTTTTTACCACCAAAGACCTGCAAGCAGAAGTCAAACTGCCCTTCTACCACCTCTTCGGCGAAAAAGAAGGCATGGAGAACCACTACTGGCTCTCGGCCGACAAGCGCCAGCTCAAAAAAATGGATTTCAACGACCTGCGCGAGCGCCGCAGCGTGAGCATGGGCCTCGAAGAATATGCAAAAGTGACCGACCGGCAGGATTTTTCTTATCTTCGCAATATGGAAATGCAAAGCAGCGCTACCGGCAAAGTCCAGGTAGAAGTGCGTTTTTCGGAAGTTGAAATCGACAAACCACTGGATATGCGCTTTGATATTCCCGATCGGTACACCCGCGTAAAATGAAATGAAATTAAGTAACACCACCTGGATCGCCTTATTGTGCTGCCTGCTGGCATTACCTGGTTTCGGCCAAAACCGAAAAGAGCTGGAAGACAAGCGCAAACAATTGATCCAGGATATCAAAAAAACCTCGGGAAAACTCGAAGCCACGCAAAAAAACAAAGCGGCTACTTTCGAGCGCTTCGCCACGCTCCAAAAACAAATCGGCAAGCGACAGCAACTCATCCGAACCCTGCGCGACGAAATCGCCTACACCGAAGAAAGCATAGCCCGCACCCACGAAGTCATCGAGTCACTGACCAACGACATCGCCCGCCTGAAAGCCGACTACGCCGCAATGCTGCGCACCGCCTACCGGCACCGCACCGGCAATACCCTGGTCATGTTTTTGTTTGCCTCCGACAACTTCAACCAGGCTTTTCAACGGTGGCAATATATCAGGCAGTACCACCGCTATCGCGAAAAACAAGCCAGGCTGATCCAGGAGACTCAGCTAATGCTCAGCGACAAAGCCACACAACTCGAAACCCGCAAAAAAGAAAAAGAAAACCTGCTTGTCTCCCAGCAAAGCCAAACGCTGCTGCTCGACCGGGAGTTGCAGGACAAAGACCGCATGCTCAAAACCCTTAACAAAGACGAAAGCCGTCTGGCTGCTGAACTCAACCGCCAGCAAAAAGCTCACAACCGCCTCAACGAATCTATAGAAGCCATCATCAGAGAAGAAATGGCCCGCAAGCGAAAAGCCGCGCGCACTACAGAGGCCCTCAGCGCCGGCGCCCCCGAAGCCGAAGACCCTATTTCAGGCGATTTTGTGCAGCGCAAAGGCCGCCTGCCCTGGCCAGTCAAAGGCGCCGTAGTGCGCTCGTTTGGCGTACAAGCCCACCCCACCCTCAAAGGTATCGAGATCACTAACAACGGTATCGACATCAAGGCAGGTGGCAGTTCAGAGGTACAAGCCGTCTACGCCGGCAAAGTCGCCGGCACGCAGTTTATCCCCGGCTATCAAAACCTGGTCATCCTGCAACACGGCAACTATTATACCGTATACTCTAACCTGGAAGACGTATTTGTGCGCCGTGGCGAAACCGTCGACGCCGCCCAGCGCATCGGTAGCCTCGGAAGCAAAAAAGAACTGCACTTCGAGTTGTGGAAGGAAAAACAACACCTCAACCCGGTGCATTGGCTGTCTAAATGAAACGAATATTCTTTTTGGGGTGTTATTCTTGGTGGGTGACAAGGTGACGACCACGTAGGGTGAACGTTTACCGTTCACCGCCTCGGTGGTGACAAGGTGACAAGGTGACAAGGTGACAAGGTGACAAGGTGACAAGGTGACAAGGTGACAGGGTGATTAGAAAATAGGGGTAGCGTTTACCGCTAACCTAACTCAAAAACAACACCTAAATATGAAGCAATCCGGCTGGAACATAGGAGAAAAAGGGAAAAAAGGACTTAAGAAAAATACGGAATACGCCGTGCTGGTGGGTTTAATCCAAAAAGACCAGACGGAGCCGCAGGTAGAAGAATATCTCGACGAACTGGAATTTCTTGCCCTTACCGCCGGCGCTACCACGACCAGGCGTTTCCTGCAAAAACTACCCCATCCCGACCCCCGCACCTTCATCGGCAGCGGCAAACTCGAAGAAATCAGGGCCTATATCGAGAAAAACGAAGACATCAACATGGTGATCTTCGACGACGATCTCAGCGGCAAGCAGGTAAACGTGCTCGAAGAAACCCTCAAGGTAAAGATCATCGACCGCAGTAGCCTGATCCTCGATATTTTCGCCAGTCGCGCCCAGACTGCCCAGGCCAAAACCCAGGTAGAACTGGCACAACTACAATACATGCTGCCCCGACTGCGCGGCCTGTGGTCGCACCTCGAACGCCAGCGTGGCGGTATCGGTATGCGGGGCCCCGGCGAAAAAGAGATCGAAACCGACCGCCGTATCGTGCGCGATAAAATTGCTTTTCTCAAAAAGAAACTCGAAAAAATAGACCTCCAGAATACTACCCAGCGCAAAACCCGCGAACAACTCATCCGGGTGGCACTGGTGGGCTATACCAACGTGGGCAAATCGACGCTCATGAACATGCTGAGCAAATCGGAGGTCTTCGCCGAAGACAAACTCTTCGCCACCCTCGACACCACCGTGCGCAAGATCGCCTGGGAGGCCGTGCCCTTCCTCTTGTCGGATACCGTAGGGTTTATCCGCAAATTGCCCCACCACCTGATCGAAAGCTTTAAATCGACGCTCGACGAGGTGCGCGAAAGCGATATCCTCGTACACGTGGTGGACATCGCCCACCCCCAGCACGAAGACCATATCCGCACTGTCAACCAAACCCTCAAAGAACTCGACACGATCGACAAACCCACCCTGCTTGTTTTTAATAAAATCGACCTCTACCGCAAACTCTATTACGACCCCTTCCTCGACGACGAAGCCAAAGAAGAGATCGAAGAAGGCCTGCGCGGTAGCCTCAAACACCAGTTTGGCCACGACAACGTGTTTATCTCCGCCATTACCAAAGAAAATGTCGACGAGCTGCGCGCCAAGCTTCTGCGTATGATCAAGGAGCAGTACGTGGTGAGGTATCCGCATCAGGCGAGGCAGTGGTGATTTTTGATGTTGAATGTTGGATTTTTGATGTTTGATTATTAATGCTTGATGCTTAATTTTTAATTATTAATTATTGATTTTTAATTAATTATTTAACATTCAGCATCAAACATCAAACATCAAAACATCACCCTCACCCCCACATACCACCGCCTCCCTTCCGCCGGAATGATGCCCGGCCCCGGGTACGCCGTGGCCCGCCGCGTGAAATAGACGGCATCCATGAGGTTATTGATGCCGGTACTGAGGATGTATTTTTTCCAGGTATAAGCCGCCGAGAGGTCGGCAACGCCGTACGACGGAATGATGCCACGGGTGGCGTCGGCTACGAAGACGGCATTGGTGGCGTCGCTGTAGTGGCGATGGGTGTAGGAGTACTGGAAACCGGCCCGCCAGCCTTTGTACTGAAAGGATACCCCCGTTTTGAGATTTAGCGGTGGGATGAGTTCTACTTCTTTGCCCACAGCAGATGGCAGCCCCGAAAGGTAGCGGCCCTGTAACACACTGCCGTTGAGGAAGACGACCAGCGAGGGCGCCTCGGCACGATTGTCGAGCAGGCGCCAGACGTTGGCTTCGGCGTAGGCTTCCAGTCCTACTATGCGCGCATCGCCGATGTTGGTGCGATAGGCCACGGTGCTGGTGAGCGGGATGGAGTCGGAGAAGTAGGTGGTGACTTCTTTTTCGCCCAGCCCGATGCGGCCGCGGTAGAGGAGGTAGAAAGCACTGACGTCGAAGCGGATGCGGTCGTCCATGAAATTGCCGCGCCAGCCCAGGTCGGCGTTGTAACCCCGCTCGTCTTTCATCAGGGAGTCGACGAGCAGGTTGGGGTTCACTACGGCGAGATCGCTAAAGTTGATGGCCCGGTAGTTCTGCGATATGTTGGCGTATAATTCGGTTTGTGCGCCGGTGCGGTAACCGGTTCCCAACCCCAGCAAGATGAAGCCGCGCTCCTGCAGGCGGGTGTCGTCGTAGCGCCGTTCGAAGATGAGCTGGTTGCCCGAAAAGATGCGCTGCTTGAAATAACCTTCGGCGGCGGTGCGGATGTATTCTATGCGCAAGCCGGGCGTGAGGCTCCAGCGATTGCTCAGGTTGAACAGGTTTTCTGCAAAAAAGGCCAGGTTGCGACTGGGAAAGCGGTATTCCGATTTTTCGAGGTCGAGGGGGTTGAGGAATTCAAAGCGGGGTTCGGCGCTGTTGTCGGCATTACCCTGGCGGTTGTGGGTAAAACCCTGGTAATAACGCAGTCCGGTGAGCAGCGTGGAAGTAAACCCGCCCAGGTCGTAGCGGTGGATGATACGAGCCTCAGAGCCGAAATTGCGATAGCGGCCCGCCACGAGGTCGCGCTCGCGCAGGGGGTCGGGCCGGTTGATGGGACCCAGTTCTCCCAGGGCGTCGCGGCCGGCCATGAGGGCGAAGTTGCGAATGTTGAGTTTGGTGGCGTCCGAAAAGCGGTAGTTGAGGGTCAGGGCCGCCAGTTTCCAATCGACGGCAAACCAGTTGCGGGCGCGTTTGGACAGGCGCGGATCGGCTTCGAATTCAAAATCGGTGAGGCCGCCAGGTTGTTGGGCCAGGTAGTGCATGGCGGTGACTTCCAGTCCCAGGTTTAGTTTTTCATTTATAGTAAAATCTAAATTGGCAAAGCCGGTGTGCTGCCCAAATTCGCTGTTGGCGCGCCAGCCTTCGGCCTGCCGGTATTGGTAGAAGGTGTAGTAGTTGAGTTTGCCCACGGTGCCGCCCAGACTGTGAGTGCTGCTCAAAAAGCCGAAGGCGCCGTAGGTATTGTCGGTGCTGTAGGCGATTTTTTTATCTCGGGGGCCTTTTTTCATGACGAAGTTGAGCAATCCCCCAAACTGAGGGCCGTATTGCAGGGAGGCCGCGCCGCGTACGATTTCTATGCGCTCGAGAGCCTGCGTGGGTGGGGTGTAATAGCTTTCAGGGTAACCCAGGGCGTCGGCGCTGATGTCGTAGCCGTTTTGGCGGGTGTTGAAGCTGGAGGTGCGGTTGGGGTCGAGCCCCCGCGCACCGATGGCCAGTTGCAGTCCGGCGCCGTCGCTTTCCCAGATGTTGAGCCCTGCGATGCTTTTGTAGATCTCCCGGGCGTTGTTGGCGGCCAGGTTGCCCATGACGCCCGATAACTCGATGACTTCGTTTTTCTTGGCGGCGTAAATGGCCATGCCTTCTACGTTGCGCAAGCGCCGCCAGCCGCCGCTGTTGCTGACCGCCGCTACTTCTACTACCCGCATGTCGTATTCGAGGGATTGCAGGGTAAAATAGTAGCTTGAAATGGTATCGGGGACTTTTATTATTTCCTGCCGGGTGGCGTAGCCTTCGGCGAAAAGGGATACGGTGTGGGCGCCTGCCGCCAATCCGATTACTTCAAAGCGCCCTTCGCCATCGGTGGTGATGGTGCGGCCGGCTTCCTCGAAATGGAGGAAGGCTTCTACCAGGGGGGCGCCGGTTACGGCGTCGGTGATACGGCCTATAAGAGGAGATTGGGCTTGAGCGTTTGCTAATACTAATAAAAGTAACGGTAAGCCGACTATATGTTTCATATTCTTGGTGATTGTACGTTTTTTTTTAACCACAGAGTTTCACAGAGTTTCACAGAGTCAGAATCTAGCTCGGTGGAACTCCGTGTGTACTCTGTGAAACTCTGTGGTTAATAAATCAATGTCATTTCAGTACCTGAGCACCCACTTCTTCGTCCCCAACCCATCAAGCACATCCGCCAGGTTAATGCCGGGGTCAATAAACCGCTCGCTGGGGCGGCCATTGAGGGCCACGTAGCTATCTACCGTCACCACCGGCTGCTGAAATCCTTCGCGCTCCCGGTAATGCCGGGCCAGAAAATGGGCGTATTGTAGTATAAAATCGGGCTGTATGGCCATCTGTTTTTCCTGAAAAGGCGTCAAAAACCGGCTGTTGATGACTTCGGTGCGCCGCCCCGTAGCCGCATCGCTTACGAAAAAGGTGGCATACCCGTTTTTTTCTACCAGCATAACCCGCCAGGCGAAGCGATAGCCTTCTTCGGTCCACAGTACGTTGCCGGGGTAGCAGAGGAAACGCAGGGGGATTAACACTTGGATGACTATGTGAAGGGCAAGGAGGATAGGGGTTGTTGTCGGTTGTCGGTTGTCGGTTGTCGGTTCTTTTATACAGGGTTCGCCGGGGTGGTAGCCGAGATATTTTAGCCAGCGGTGGTGGGTGCTTGCAGGGAAAAAGATCAGGGTGTTGAAGATCATGATGAAGGGAAACAGGCCGATATTGAACAGCATTTTGGTGAGTACGTGGAATACTACGACTGCGCCGTAGGCCCATGGTCTAGTTTTTTTTATAAATAACCAAAAAGGTATGGTCAGGTCGTAGATGGCGCCGAACCAGCTGAATGCGAATGCGGCCGCGGGCAATGCCAGCAAGGGACCAATGACGGGAATGCCGGCTTTTTCGGGGAGCCACACCGCCAGGGGCATGGCCTTGAACAGCCAGTCGGGATTCAATTTGGCGAAGCCGGCAAAAAAATAGACTATGCCGACCTGGAATTGCAGGAGGTGGATGGTCCAGGCCGGCACATGGGTAAGCGCCAGGGAAGGCCGCAGGCGGGTATCTATAGAAAAACGCCGGTTGGCGGGTATAAAGAAAAGCAGAAAAGCCAGCAGGATGACCAGGTAGTAGTGGTTGAGGTAATTGGTAGCGTCGGTCAGCTCCGCATAGCTGAAGCTCAGAAAAAACAGCAGCACGCTCCAACGGTAGGCAAACCCCAGCATGATGCCCGCTGCACTTAGCGCGATGAGGCTATATACGGCGTACATGCCCGGTACATCCAGGGTTTCCACCCATTCAAAACCGTAATATTTAAAGAAAAAAACCGGTTCGCCGTACAGGCGCTCTACCCAGCCTTTTTGCATAAAGCGCAACGCGCCGATCATCATCAATCCGCCGAAAAGAATGCGGAAGGTGACGAGCGGCGCGATGGGCAGTGGCCGGTAAAGCAGCCGGTGTACAAGCGGGTGATTCATCTTAGTCGGAGTCGCTGGGGTTGTCGATATACGTAATGGCAATGCAAGTCTGCGAAGGCAGATTGGTCTTGAGCAGCCTTACTTGTTCCGAGACTTCCACATAAGCCGCTTCTACCAGGGCTTTGTCGGTGGCGATGGTTTCTGACAGGGGGTCGGGGACGGCCTCCAGGGCCTCGATAGCCGCTTCAAACTGGTCGACGATCAGTTGGTGCAGGTCCTGGCCCTGTTGTTTGGCGGCTACTTGCTGCAGGTAGTCGTCGAGGCCTTCTCCGTTGGCGCCGTTGACGGCCCGGCCCAGGTACAGCGATTCCGAGGCGCGCAGCGCTTCGAGGGCCAGCTCGGCGAAGATGCCGGCATAGAAGGCCTCCGCTTTGTCGGGATTGGGAAAACCGAGCGTAACGGCGCCTACCGGGATGCCGAGTTTGTCGCGTTTGATGAGTTCGTAGTGTTCGTTGAGGGCGTTGATGAGCAGGCTGAGCGAGGCGCCCGCCGCGGTGCCCGTGTTGGCGATGAAGGTCTGGCGGAAGCCGCCGGTCCAGGCCTGCAAGGTTTCACTGACGAGTTGCTGCATTTGTGCGGCAACGGCCGTGAGGTAGCCTTTGTAGTTGCCGGCCAGCGGATCGGTGCTGTAGCGCGCCAGGATGTCGGCATCGGTAGCGCCTGTGCCGTAGAGCAGGTAGTCGAGGGCGGGGAAGCCTTTGTCGAAGGTCTCCGCGTTGTCGAAGACAAAGTTGCCCGAGTTGAGCTGGGTTTCCACGGCCGCCGTTTCGATCGGGAAGGCGTTGAGGAAGGCGCGCAGTTGCCGCTCTTCAGCCGGGCCGAATTCGTATTGCGCTACGCGCTGCCAGCTTAGGTAAGCGGCTTTCCAGGCGTTGCGCAGGGCCTCCAGTTGCTGCGTGCTGGGGTCGCCAGTGAAGGCCTGGGCCGCAGATTGGAGGGTAGCCAGCCTGGTATTCAGGTCGTCATAGCCGGGTATGATCAGGTTGTCGGCTATGTTTTGGAATACGGCGGACTGGTCCTGCTCGCTCACACAGGGCGATTGGTTGTTGTCGTTGCAGGCGCTACCGATAAGTACAATTAGCGCTAGAGCTGTAAATAGACTTTTGATTGCATTCATGGTCGCTTGTATTTAAATAACTCACAATTCATCTTTCATTTGCTCCAAATCATAACTTTCGGCCAGGGTATTTTTGGCCGACTGGAGGGCCAGGACGGTTGTCTGGTAAAAATTTATTTGCACAAAATCGGAGTCGCCGCCGATGGTGGCCAGCAGGCCGGCAACTTGCGTATTGTCGATGCGCTTATCGGGATTAAACTGCAGGCTGTAAATGAAGGCTACGGCCTCGCTAAGCGCATGATTGCGGGCGGCTGTATCGTCAAAACGCGCAATAGCCGTATTGAGATAGCTTATGGCGGTAGCGGCGGCCACGAGTTCCCAGTTTTCCCTGATCTCGGCGATAGCTTTGTCGCGGGTGTCGTAGTCTTTGTTGTTAATGGCGGCGCGGCCTCGCAGGAAGGCGTCCATGAGTTTATCGTTGCAGCCCAGCAGGGTATTGCGCTGGTTGGCGTAATTGCCCCAGAAGTATAGCCCCGAGGTATTCAGCGGAAAATCGATGGGCACGCCGAGGTAGCCGAAGGCTTCGTCCCAGGAGTGCTGCATGGCGGTGCCTTCGCCGGGAGTCACGGTTTCATTGTCGACATTCATTTTGTCGGCGCCGAAGTAGACGGCGGTAGACTGGTAGTAAAAACAGGCCCCCATCAGTCCTTTTTCGATTACCTGGGCCAGTTCCACGCCGCCTTCGTTGAGCAGGTAGCGTTTGGCGCCATCGCTGGTGGTGGCCACCCCGGCTTGTCCGGACGCTGCGGGCTGCGTCGATGCGCTTGCAGCGGCTATGGCAGCTAACAATTGGTCGAAAAGGGCGCGCTGCGGTTCGAATGTCTTGTCGCGCAGTTGCTTGCTCGCGTCATAGCTACCGGCCCAACCGGCTTCGGCTGCATTGTTGGCGTACATGGCCTGCAGGCGGTCGGCATTGAGCACAGTACCCGGCGTATTGGCCGATTGCAGGTAGGACTTCAACTCGGTAAGCATGGCCAGTCGCTGTAATTGGCCGCTATAACTCACGTTTTCGAAGTTGTAAGAATCGGGTATAGGGTATTCGTTTTCATCTTTTTTACAAGAGGAAACGACTACCAAAATGGCAGTCAGCAGAAATAAGGCGCGTAGGTGGTTCATCTTTTTTGTTTTAATTTAAATTAGATTAATTCTAAACAAAAGACAAAGCTAAGCGCTTCTCACCAATCAGCCAATACCGAAATGTGAGGGAAAGAGGAATGCTAAGATTAGGGAGGGGGATACCTAGGGTTAGGTATTAGGGTTTAGGGTTTAGGGCTTAGCAATTAGTTAACCGCTGAGCCCTAAGCCCTAAGCCCTAAGCCCTAACTGCTAACTACCATCAAAGATTAGACGTAATCAACAACTCCAGGTCGGTGGATTTGATGGCGAAGCGCCGGCCCAGGTATTCATTCGTCAGGCAGCCTTTGTAGGTATAGACGCCATGGCGGAGGCCGGGATTAGAAAACATCATATGCTCAATACTGCCGGCGCCGGCGGCGCGCGACAGCAGGGGCGTCATGATATTGCTTACAGCGATAGAAGCCGTGCGGCAGATATTGGAAGCCATATTGGGCACGCAATAGTGTATCACCCCGTGTTTGATGAAAGTGGGTTTGTGCAGCGAAGTGACCTCGGAAGTCGCAAAGCAGCCGCCCTGGTCGATACTCACGTCGATGATTACAGCCCCGGGGCGCATTTTCGTCACCATTTCTTCACTAACGATCACCGGTGTGCGGCCCGACTCGGAGTGCACGGCGCCGATGACAACCTCGGCATTGAGTAGCTCTCGTTCCAGATAGATGGGATTGAGCGAAGACGTGTAAAGCGGTCTACCCACCTGGCTTTGTATGCGTTTTAATTTATAAATATTATCATCAAAAATACGCACTTCCGCGCCGAAGCCGAGAGCGGTGCGTGTAGCGTATTCGGCTACCACGCCGGCGCCCAGGATCACTACCTTTGCGCTGGGCACACCCGAAATTGCGCCAAGCAAAATACCCTTACCGCCGCCTGTTTTGGTCATGAGTTCGGCAGCCGTCAGCATCGCGCTAATACCGGCCATCTCGCTCATAATGCGCACAATGGGGAAAGCGCCCGACTCGTCTTTGATATACTCCATCGCCAGGGCGATGACGCGTTTCTGGCGCAGCCTGTTGATATAATCGGCGTTGATGATAGGCAATTGCAGGGGTGAGATCAGGATCTGGTTGGGGTGCATCCACTCGATCTCTTCGAGGGTAGGCGGGGCCACCTTGATGATCATATCGGCCTTGTAAACTTGCTCCGAGCTGTAGGCTATCTCGGCGCCGGCCTCGGAGTAGTCGTGGTCGGAAAAGCTGGAGCGCTCCCCGGCGCCGGTCTCCACCACGATGCGGTGGCCGTGGGCGATAAGCAAAGCCACCGAGGCAGGTACAAGGGCTATGCGGTTTTCCTGCAGGGTAACCTCGCGGGGAATACCGATATACAATTTGCCTTGTCTATTTTCTACCTGCAACATCTCTGATTGCGGCTGCAGACTGGCTTCCGTAAATTCTTTGGGAATAGGTATTTTCTTTTCACTCATAGCCCTTCATTGCTTTTGCTCCCGGCTTTCGTCAGGCTTACAAAATTACAACTTTTCGGTGGGAATTTGAATCGGCGGCGATTTTTACCCGCACGATATCTTCAGGCAACAAGGGTTCGATGAGTTCCGGCCATTCGATGAAGCAATAATCGGGGCCGTCGAGATATTCTTCGATGCCGATATCCAGGGCTTCCTGTATGTTGCGCAGGCGGTACAGGTCGAGGTGATATACGCGCTGGGCGCCGCTACCGGCGTATTCGTGCACCAATGCAAACGTGGGACTGGCCACGTAATCGCCCACCCCCAGATACCGGCAAATGGCCTGTATAAAGGTGGTTTTCCCTGCGCCTATTTCGCCGTAGAAGGCAAATTTTCGGCGTTCGCCGGCCCAGGTGATGAGTTGGGCGGCGGCATTTTCCCAGTCTGATATGTTTGTAATGTTGATTTCCAACATAAATGTGCTGATTTGCTAATTTGCTGATGTGCTGATTTGCTGATGCGACCGTAGGGAGTCCCGTACCGACTGGAAGGAGGTCGGGATGCTGATGGGTTAATGTGCTGATGGGTTAATGTGCTGATGGGTTAATGTGCTGATGTGCTGATGAGTTAATGTGCTGATAATTAATTTAATAAAATAAA
>JABWBR010000112.1 GCA_013360405.1 Saprospiraceae bacterium | reverse complement strand
AGCGCATAGACATCTCAGGCCTATCCGCAGGGTTGTATTTTTGGCGGGTAGAAGCCGGAGGAGCGCTTGTGGGCGGGGGGAAGGTGGTGGTTTATTGATGTTGTGGGTAGAGGGACAACCGACTCCCTCAAAACACCTCCCCCGCCACCCGGTACGTATTTGCATGCGCCTCGATAATCAGGCTGAGCCGGTCGGAGTAGCCGCCGCCCATGCTCACGGCTACGGGGACGTGGTTGATTTTACAGGTGTGCAGTACCAAGCGGTCGCGTTCTTTGCAGCCGGCCAGACTTAGGCTGAGGCGGCCCAGTTTGTCGGTGGCCAGCACGTCGACGCCGGACTGGTAAAACACCATGTCGGGCTGAAAATCGTCGAACAGGCGGGGTAGCGTTTCGCGCAAGATGCGCAGGTAGTGGTTGTCGTCGGCGCCGTCGGGCAGGCCGATGTCGAGGCTGCTTTGCTCTTTTCTCACCGGGTAATTCTTCGCGCCGTGCATGCTGAAAGTGAATACCCGCGCCTCGTGGCGGAATATCTGCGCGGTGCCGTTGCCCTGGTGTACGTCGAGGTCAATAACCAGTATGCGCGAAGCCAGTCCTTCGTGCAGCAGGTAATTGGCGGCGATGGCGATGTCGTTAAATACACAAAAACCCTCTCCCTTATAACTAAAAGCGTGATGCGTGCCCCCGGCAATATTGAGCGCAGCGCCGTATTGACGGGCGTAGAGGGCGCATTGCAGCGTGCCGTTGGCGATATGCCTGCCGCGCTGCACCAGATGGGGCGTCATGGGGAAGCCGATGCCCCTGATCTCTTTCGCGGTAAGAGTTTGGTTTTTTAATTTTTGCCAATATTCTTCGTCGTGCGTGAGTAGCAGGACTTCTTCAGTTAGCCCTTCGGGCTGAAAAAACTGGCGCTCGCTCACCGTTCCTTCGTACAACAACTGCTCGGGCAGCAATTCGTATTTGACCATCGGGAAGCGATGCCCCGGCGGCAAGTCGTATTTGTATATAGGATGGTAAGCTATTTTTAGCATATAGAATACTAAAATGGTTTAAAAGCCAGGCCGGTTTACCCATTTTCTATAATTTTAATGGCCTTTTTGAAAAAACGCAAATTTACAGGCATGAAAAGAATTATACTCCTTACCCTGCTGTTGACAACCGCCTATATCGCGCAAATTTTTGCGCAAACCCCAACCCTACCCCACCACCGCACGCTGGATGAGTTGGAACGAATGCCCTCTTATATCGCCGGACATACGGAATCTGCCAAAAATCTCGCGGAACCGCCTCCAAGTCCGGTGCGCACCATGGGGGAATGGGAAGAAATACAGGCGCTCATCATCACCTGGCGCAGCTACCCCGCTATCCTCACCGAAATCGTGCGCCATGCCGTCAATGAATGCAAGGTGTTCATCATATCCCAAAACCCGGCCCAGGTCACCAATGCGCTCACGCTCTCTAATATCCCGCTCGACAGCGTGGTTATCGTACAAGCCCCCAGCAATTCGGTGTGGGTGCGCGATTACGGACCCTGGACGATCTACCTCAACGACATCGACAGCCTGGCTATCGCCGACTGGATATACAACCGCCCCCGGCCCCTTGACGACGCCGTACCTTCAGCTATTGCTGATCACTTCAATTTGCCCATCTACGAAGCTACCGCCCCACCCTACGCCCTGGTACATACCGGCGGCAACCACCTGGTGGACGGCATGGGCACCGCTTTTTCCTCCGACCTGCTGCTCGAAGAAAATTCCGGCCAATCGGAACGCTATATCGACTCTGTGGCCCATACTTTTTTGGGTGTAAACCAATACGTCAAATTCCGCAAGCTGCCCTACGACGGCATCCACCACCTGGATATGCATATGCGAGTGATTGACGAAGAGACGATCCTCATGGGCCAATACCCTGAAGGCATCGCCGACGGCCCCCAAATCGAAGCCAATATCGAATACCTGCGCCGCAATTTTACGACGCCTTTCGGCAATAATTACCGCATAGAACGCCTACCGATGCCGCCGGGCACTACCGGACTGTACCCCGATAACGGAGGCGTGTACCGCACTTTTACAAATTCTGTTTTTGTGAATAAAACGATTATCGTACCGATCTACGACCCCCAATACGATACGGTGGCGCTGCGCGTTTATCGCGAAAACCTGCCCGGGTACAATATCCAGGGCATCGACTGCGACGGCATGATCTCGGCGCTCGGCGCTATTCACTGCATTACCAAATCGGTGGGTGTGCATGACCCGCTGTGGATTGCCCATCCGCGATTGCGCGATACGTACGTCACCGAGGGCGAATACCCGGTACAAGCTATTATTAAACACCGTAGCGGAATTGCTTCCGCCACGCTGTATTACCGCACGGCGGAAGGCGAGCCTTATATTGGGATACCCATGATAGTATCGGCTGAAGCCGACACCTATACCGCTGCCATTCCCGCCCAGGCCGCAGGTACAACCGTACAGTATTACATCGAAGCCACGGCCGTATCGGGCAAGGTGCAACGCCGCCCCATTGTGGCCCCCGAAGGCTATTTTCCTTTTGAAGTAAAAGCTTTTGCGGAAGCCCCGGTAGCCGCTGCGCTATATCCGCAGGGCGTTTTTTGCCCCGAAGGCGCCGTCCAGTTTCGGGACGATAGCCGCAACGGCGTCACGACTTACCAGTGGCTGTTCCCCGGCGGACAGCCCGAGTCAGCTGCCGAGGCCAACCCGGCGGTGGCCTATGCCAATCCGGGCACGTACACCGCCACGTTGATCGCCGAAAACCCCGCAGGCGCCGATACGGCTACCTTTGAGGTTGTCGTAGCAGAACCCATACTCCCCTACGAAGAAACCTTCAGCGCAGACCCAACGCCCTGGACCGTCGACAACCCCGACGGCGACGACGCAGCATGGGCCCTCAGCGACGAAGGCAACTGCGATGGCGGCAGCTTTATGATCGACAATTACAACGTCAATACCAGCTTTACCCGCGATTATTTCCGCACCACTTTCGACCTGCGGGAGATGGAAACGGCTCAACTCCTTTTTGACGTGGCCTACGCGCCCTACGATGGCAACAACTACGACGGATTGCGCGTCAATGTGCGGCGCTGCGACGGCTCGCACAAAGCCCTGTACAACAAGTCCAACATGGACCTGGCCACCGTGCCCACGCCCGTCAGCTCGGCATTCAGCCCCTCGGGTTGCGAGCAGTGGCGGCAGGAGCAGGTCGACTTGTCGGATTTTGTGGGTGAAATTATTACAATCGAATTCGAAAACATCGGCGGCTACGGCAACCGCCTGTTTGTCGACAATATCCAAATGAACGACCAGGCACTGCCCAATATCGCCCCCGAGGTGGCGGTGACCAATCCGCTCGACGGCGCCGTATTCGAAGTATCGGAACTGCCCGTCCTCACACTGCAAGCCGCCGCCGCCGACCCCGACGGCGAGGTTACCGGCGTGGCCTTCTGGGTCAACGGCGTTGAAGTCGGCATTGACAACGAAGCGCCCTACGAATGGATCTACAGCGTACCTTCCTACGGCGTTTTCTCGATCGAAGCCCGCGCCACCGACAACGACGGCGCTCAAAGCATCTCGGCTACTGTGCAGATCACCGTCAACCAGGTATCTGGCGTAGACAATCCCGCCGGACAAATGCCGCTGACCGTCTACCCCAACCCGACCGGCGGCGAGATATCGCTGCGTTTTTCGGCGCCCGAAGCAGGTACGGCCCAATGTATGCTCCACGACGCCCTCGGCCGACTGGTGTATACTACCGAACTTGGCATTACCCCCGGCGAGCAAATTCACCGCATTGACACCGGCGAGCTACCTGCCGGTTGTTATTGGCTGAGCCTGCAAAGCGGGACAAGGCAGGCGGGGGTGAAGGTGGTAGTTCAGTGAACTGTGAACTGTGAACAGTGAACTGCTCTTGATCGGTTCACTGTTTACTCATCAAATCCTCTACATCATGAAATATGATATCATATTTCCTGCATTATTGTCAGCCTTGGCCCTAAGCTCCTGTCAAAGCCCCGACGCGCCGCAGGAAAGCCCGCTTGCAGCTATGCAATGGCTAATCGGCTCCTGGAAGTTCAGCTCGGAAGAGGGCGTCATCTTCGAAAACTGGCGATTGGCATCCGATACCCTGCTCAGCGGCGAAAGCGGCTATTTGAGCGAACAGGATACTGTGGTCAGCGAGCATATTTCGCTGGTAAAAAGAGGGGGTGATATTTTTTATATTCCCATTGTATACGGTCAAAATGAGGATAAACCCACCTCGTTCAAATTGACCTCAAACAAAAATAACGTGCTTGTTTTTGAAAACCCGCAACACGATTTCCCCACCAAAATCACCTATTCAATGATCACCCCCGATTCGATGGTGGCTGAAATTTCCGGCCTGCTGGAAGGGCACCCCGAGCGGATGTTATATTTGTTTGCCAGGGGGAAGTAGGGATTAGCAGTCAGCTAACAGCAATCAGGTCTTAGCTGTCAGCTGCTTTGTTCTGATCGCCGACTGCTGAGTGCTGAGTGCTGAGTGCTGAAACCTGACTCCCTTTCATCGCCTCCTGCACCATCAGCAATTCCATAATATTCTCCTGGTTGACGACGCCTACCAGTTCCTCGTTTTCGTAGACGGGGCTGATGGCGATGCCGGCTTTGGCCATCTGCTCGAAGGCGTCTTTGAGGCTCATATCCAGGCTGAGTTGAACGAGCTCCGTTTTGGCAATACGGCCCACTGTGATATCTGTATTTGATTGCTGCAACCCCCTGATAATATCCTCGCGGGTGAGCACGCCCACGATGCGGTTGTCATCTTCTACCAAAAACTCCTTCTCCTGGCCGTTGAGCAATAGTGCCACGGCTTTGTCGAGGCGATCCCAGACGTGCAGGGTAGTAAACTGCCGCATCAGCACGTCGGCTACGCGGTAGCGCGACAGCAGGGCCTGGGTGGATTCGTAGCTGGCCTCATTGCCCGCGCCGAGGAAAATAAAAATGCCGATAAATACAAGCCAAACGTTGTAAACCAGGCCCAATCCGATAAAACCAATGCCTAGAATCTGCCCCAGCTTGGCGGCGATATTCGTGGCCTTCACCTTGTCGTAGCGCATGGCCAGCAGGGCGCGCAGCACGCGGCCGCCGTCCATGGGAAAAGCGGGTATCATATTAAAAATCACCAGCCACAAATTGACCACAAAGAGGTTGAACATAAAATTGCCGGTATTGATGGCCCCGCTGGGGTCGGCGGGCAGTTGCATTTTGCCCTGCGCAAACAATATCGCGCCGATAATCGCCGCAATGACCACATTAACAGCCGGCCCGGCCAGCGCCACCCACAATTCCTGGATGGGTTTTTCGGGCATCTTTTCCATATTAGCTACTCCGCCGATGGGCAGCAATACGATATTTTTGGTTTTTACCCCGTAGCGCCTGCCCGTGAGCGCATGGCCAAACTCGTGCAAGACCACGCACACAAAAAGCGACAGCACAAACCAGATACTCCAGAGGCTTTCATCCAGGCTGCGGCCGGCGCCGAGGTTGGTGAGTAAAATCCAGGTGATGAGCAATACGAATGTCCAGTGAACAAAAACATCAATGCCGGCGAAGCGGGCTATGCGGAGCGACCATTTCATGATTGGTGAATTTTTCTTGCGTAACTTGCGTTCAATATTCAAAATTACGCTTTTGCCATGACGCCTCCTGCCACGCCAGACAATAAATCCAGGATACTGCCCATTTTTCTTACCATATTTATAGACATGCTGGGCGTTGGGATCATCATACCCGTCTTTCCGGCTTTGTTTTTCGATGTTTCCACCTCCCTCTTCGATCCATCGGTAAGCGAAGCGAGCCGCTCTATCTTGTATGGTTTGTTGGTTGCAGCCTATCCGTTTATGCAATTTTTCGGGGCGCCGCTGCTGGGTTCGCTATCCGACCGCTATGGGCGCAAACCCGTGCTGATGATCTCGTTGTTGGGTACCATGGTCGGTTATGTGCTGTTTGCGCTGGCGATTTATGAAGAAAACATTTGGCTGCTCTACCTCAGCCGCATGCTGCCCGGCTTCACCGGTGGCAATATTTCGGTGATCCTCTCTTCTATCGTCGATGTGAGCGACGAGCAATCGCGCACTAAAAACTTCGGACTGGTAGGCATGGCCTTTGGACTGGGTTTTATCCTGGGTCCGTTTATCGGGGGTGTATTGGCCGACGACGCGGTGGTCTCGTGGTTTACCCACGCTACGCCGTTTTGGTTTACGGCGGCGCTTACCTTATTGAACATCGCTTTTGTACATTTCAATTTTGGCGAAACCTTACAGCAGCGTCGCGAATCGAAGCTAAGCCTGTTTACCGGTTTTCGCAATGTGGCAAAATCTTTCGCCATACCCAACCTTCGGGTCATCTTTAGCGTTGTATTGTTGCTTTCGTTAGGATTCTCTTTCTTCACCCAATTTTTTTCGGTATACCTGATCCAAAAGTTTCAGTTTACCGAACTCAAAATCGGCCAACTCTATGCCTGGATAGGCATCTGGCTGGCTATCACCCAAGGCTTGACCGTGAGATTACTCGCGCGCCGCTTTCATTCCGCGCAATTGCTCAACGTGAGCATCCTCGGAATGAGCCTCGCGCTGGGGCTTCTTTTGGTACCCGACAAAGCCATCTGGTTTTACCTGATCAACCCCCTTATCGCTACCTTCCAGGGTATCACCTCGCCGAATATGACGTCGGTGATCTCGATGCAGGCAGGCAGCGAGCGACAAGGCGAAATACTGGGCATTAACCAGTCGATGCAATCGCTGGGCCAAATCATACCCCCGCTGATCGCCGGCTATATCAACGCTATCGACGTGCGCCTGCCTTTGCTGGCAGCTACCGTATTTATGTTGCTGGCCTGGCTGGTGTATGTGGCCGTGTTTCAACGCCGGACAGCTGGGGGGAGTGTTTGATGTTTAATTTTTAATTATTGATTTTCAATTAACTATCCGACATTCACCATCAAAAACCTCCCTTCATAACCCTTCATAACCCTTCATAACCCTTCATAACCCTTCATAACCCTTCATAACCCTTCATAAACTTTCAACAATTATGTTTACACCAAAACTGGTTTCCGTCCTGAAAGAAGGATATAGCTGGAAACAATTGCAGGCAGACCTCACAGCCGGCACCATCGTAGGCATAGTGGCCTTGCCGCTGGCCATCGCTTTTGCCATCGCCTCGGGGGTTACGCCCGACAAGGGCCTGGTGACCGCCGTTATCGCGGGTTTTTTAATCTCGGTATTAGGCGGCAGCCGGGTGCAGATAGGGGGGCCGACCGGGGCCTTTGTACCCATCGTATACGGCATCGTGCAGCAATACGGCCTCGACGGGCTGATCATCTCCACCTTTATGGCGGGCATCATCCTCATTATCATGGGGTTTGCCCGGTTTGGCAGCGTGATCAAATACATCTCGCATTCCGTCATCGTGGGTTTTACCAGCGGTATCGCGCTCATCATTTTTTCTTCGCAGATTAAAGATTTTTTTGGTTTAAAAATGGACAGCGTGCCCACCCATTTTCACGAAAAATGGTGGGCTTATTTTTCGCATTTTGATTCTATTAATCCCTGGGCGGTGGCTATTGCTGTGGGTACCATCGCTTTGTCGCTGCTATTTACCCACTTCAAAACCAAAATCCCGGGATCGCTATTCGCCATCATACTCAGCACGCTGGCAGTGCAGTTGTTCAATCTGCCCGTAGAAACCATCGCCTCCCGGTTTGGCGATATCCCCAATACCATCCCGGCGCCGTCGATACCCGCACTCGATTTTGACACGCTCCAAAACCTGCTCAAACCCGCTCTGACCATCGCCCTGCTCGGCGCCATCGAAAGCCTGTTATCGGCTGTGGTGGCCGATGCCATGACCGGCAGCAGCCACCGCTCCAATATGGAACTCGTAGCCCAGGGCGTGGGCAATATGGCTTCGTCGATATTCGGCGGCATCCCGGCCACCGGCGCTATTGCGCGCACCGCTACCAACATCAAAAACGGCGGGCGCAGTCCCATCTCGGGTATGACCCACGCCGTCGTATTGCTGCTCATCATGTTGTTTGCCGGGCAATGGGCCAAACTCATTCCTCTGTCTTGTCTGGCGGGCATACTGGTCGTAGTCGCCTACAACATGAGCGAATGGCATACCTTCAAGGCGCTGTTAAAAGGCAGTCGCTCCGACGTAGCGGTATTGCTCACCACCTTTTTCCTCACCGTCGTATTCGACCTCACCATTGCCATCGAAGTGGGTATCATGATGTCGGTATTCCTGTTTATGTACAATATGTCAAAAGTCAGCGGCATCGAGCAGATCACCGGTCCACAGGTAGAAGGTAAAGAATCGGACGACCCGTTTGCCATTACCAAATACAAACTCGCCAAAGGCATCGAGGTCTTCGAGATCAACGGCGCTTTGTTTTTCGGCATGGCGCATAAGTTTAAAGAGACGATGGGCGTGGTAGAGCGAAACCCCAAGGTGCTCATTTTGCGCATGCGAAAGGTATCGCTCGTAGACGCCTCGGGCATAAACAGTCTGCGCGAATTCATCAAACGCATGCAACACGCCAAAATCAAGATCGTATTGTCGGGTGTGCAACCCCACGTACGCGAAGAACTCGACAAATCGGGGCTTATAGATATGGTCGGCAGCGAAAACGTATTGCCGCACATCTCCCCTGCCGTCGACCGCGCGCATGCCATTTTGGAAGAAATACAATCAACGTAAAGACGCAAAATTTTGCGTCTCTTCATTAGAACAATAAATATGAAACCGTTTCGCATCTTCACAATAGGGGCAATAGCCCTGTTTCTGGCGGCCTGTCAGCGCCCCGATCACACAACTCTAGATAGCCAGGCCCCATTGCAGCGCCTGCTCGACGGCAACGCCCGCTTTGTCAGCGGTGATCTGTGGCACCCCCACCAGACGGCAGCGCGGGTGAAAGAAACCGCCTCGGGGCAGCACCCCTTTGCCGTGGTGATCACCTGCTCTGATAGCCGCGTATCACCCGAAATCCTCTTCGACGAAGGCATCGGCGACCTCTTCACCATCCGCACAGCCGGCAACCTGCTCAGCGATATCGAGCTGGGCAGCGTGGAATACGCCGTAGAACACCTCGGCGCCAAGCTGATCGCCGTGGTGGGCCATACCGAATGCGGCGCCGTCAAAGCCTTCGTGGAAGGCGGCGAAGCCCCCGGCCATATCGCCGACCTGGTGGAGACGATCGCCCACGAAGCCGAAGAACAAGCCGTGGTAGCCCAAATAGGCAAAAACCTGCCCGCCTGTATCGCCGCCAATGTGCTGCACGGCGTGGACCAACTCCGCCACGATCACCCGATACTCGCCGATAAAATAGCTTCCGGCGAAGTGCAACTGGCGCCGATGCTCTACGACCTCAAAACCGGCAAGGTGAAGGTTTTAAATGAGCAGGAGTTGCGGAAGGAGTACCATCTTCGTTGATGGGTGATGTTATCGGTTGTCGGTTATCAGTTGTCGGTTTTTTTAATAAAAATTTTCAATCTTCTTTAAACCATGGTGTAATGAATGCCGCGGCTGGATATAAATAAGAAAAACCCAACCAGCCATGACATCCTGCATCAAATTATTTGGCCTGCTGGCCGTGGTAGTGTTTTTATTTTCTTCTTGCAAAAAAGAAGATTACAAACCCATGCTAGTGGATATACTGGGCGAATACGTAGGCCCTTCCACCCATGTCGAAAACCAAAGCATTTACCACTGGGATTCAATTTAAGGTTTGCACAACGAGTGGGTACTGAATACCGTAAACGTGAGTGCCGACACGGTAGTCGTTTACCAGATCGACGAAAACCACGTCCAGTTTAGTTTAAAAAGTCAAGGCGGAGATATTTGGGGGAATACCTTTGTTTTCGAGCCTTCGGAAACCGGGAAATACGAATTTAAAGCCATTGACTCCAATTATTATACTTCCCGTAGTGCTACCGTCATTATCGATGTCTCTAAAGGATATTTGAAGCTTAACATGGGCCGAAGCGGGTTATACGATCCCGGCGAGTATACCAAATTTGAGGGTTGGAAAAAATAATCGCCCTATTCCATCAAAATAAACCCGGCCCATTGGTAAGGGTTGGGAAAGCGCCGGCGCATCTCCTGCTGAGTTTGCTGAAAGGCTTCGGGGATGGGCCGGCGCTCCTCCAACCAATGCTCGTAAAACCGGGTCATAAACACCGAGGTCTCCCGGTCGGGCACCTGCCACAAACTCATGATGAGGTACTTCGCCCCGGCAATCTTGAAAGCCCGCTGCAGTCCGTACACGCCCTCGTTGCCTTCAATATCGCCCAGGCCGGTTTCGCAGGCCGACAGCACCACCAATTCCGTATTCGACAGATTCATCTGGCTAATTTCGTAAGCTGTCAGGATGCCGTCTTCGCCATCCGGGTGCGGCGATTTGCTGGTCTTCCAGGCGTAGTTGCCGCCGGCCAATACCAGTCCGGAGCGGATCATCGGGTGCTCGGATAGCTTGAACACGGGATCCTGGATGCCCAGCCCGTGGCTATGGATTTCTGCCTGGGGGTCGGGAAAGAAAAAACCGTGGGTGGCCAGGTGTACAATACGCGGCGACGGTTCCGTTTTGCCCAGGTTTTTGAAAACCTCCTCGGTGGCTTCCCGGTCCGACCACAAATGGGACTTAATATGCCGGGATTTCAGCAATTTGTCGATGCGGGTCACTTCGTCCTTTGCGCCGCTTAATGCGCCCCAGCTTTCTCCCCGTTGATCTACTCCACGCTCGGCATTGGCAAACGACAAACTGCCGGCAAGGTTGACCGGCAGGTCGGTGCTATCCCTCTCGACGGTAGTAGTATCTGCCTCATATACGATGCCGCCAAAAAGCGCTGCCGAGTTATCGGCATACGATGAGATGGTGTCGGCCACCACCAGCGAGCGGGTACTTCCCAGGCGCACCAATTGGTAGCGATCGGTCAGCGTGCTTTTTTTGTCTACTGCAATCGCCGATAGATTGAGGCGGTGTATGGCCCCGCTGGGGGAGTAATACACCGTTTTTACTCCTGTCAGCAAGGTATCCAGCGACTGCCAGACGAGTTCATACAGCCCCTGGTAGTTTTCCTGTTTGGCCGGCGTTATGCCCCGGCTATAGGCTTGTGCAAAAAAAGTGCTGCTACTCGTCGCTTCGTCTTTGGAAAGCAGCGACAGGAGTTGTTTTTCTTCGAACAGCGGAACAAATACAGGTTGCGAATCGCCGGGCCGCAGGAGTAGGGCAGCGTACATAACGCTGTCGGTAGGATTGGGGTTGTAATACTGGTAATGGACATACTCTATCGCCACTTCTCCCGGACGGAGTTGTTGCTGCACCTCCTGCCAGTTTACTTGTCGAATGGCCTCTCTGTAGCCGGCTACCGTGCCGGCCAGGTCTTTTTCTACGTCATTGGCCTGGGTTTCCATCGCTTCCACGTCTTTGCGTTCGGCGATGGGTTTGGCGTATTCGCGGGCTAAGCGGCGGTGACAGGATTTAAGTTGGTTGAATTTTTCGACATTAGTCGGATTTGATGCTGCCAGCTGTTGTATTCGACTGGAGGTATAGAGCAAAAACCCTTTGAACAAACTATTGTCATAACATAACCGTGAAGTGGGGTTACTTTGATTTCTGGTTTTCAGCGCGAACGACAGCAGTTGGTCTTCTATTTCGGAAAATCTAATTATAAATCTGTTCAATTCCCGCTCTGATAAGTGAGTTAAAGCCTGTATTGCATAAGCATTCTGTTTGTGAAATAGCTCAACGTATAGCGGTTCAACTTTCTCATAACTCCCCATAACGGTATATAAGCGGGCCAAGATACCAAGAGGGGTCATATAATCAGGGTGTGAGTTGCCCTGTGTTTTTTCCCTGATGGTCTTTGCTTCAAGGCAAAGCGATTCGCACTCCTTATAATTGCCCTTGTTAAGATTGAGCGTAGATAAGTTGCTCAAACTATTTGCATAATCCACACTTTCCTTTCCCAGAATTTTTTCGCGAATTGCCTTCGCTTCCAGATGGAGTAATTCTGCCTTGTCATACACATTTATACTTAGGCTGTTCAGTTTGACGTTAAATCAATCCGACGTTTTTTTGCTTTGGTGAAAGTACGCCCACACTTCGTACCTTTAGTGTACCACCAAAAAAAG
>JABWBR010000158.1 GCA_013360405.1 Saprospiraceae bacterium | reverse complement strand
GTTCGCATTAACGTATTTGAAGAAAGTAGCAGCCAGAATTGCGCTAAAATAACTAATAGCGCAGGAGAGTATACCGTTACGGAGTGTACCGGGCAATTCAGTGAAGATGAGGACTATACAATCGGGCAATTGTTGCAAGGAAATACAGGAGGTATTTTTGAACATGATAATGGGGTTACTGTTATTGATGTTGCAGAAATCAGAAGACATATTCTTGCTGTAAAAGAATTAGAGAGACCTTACTCTTGGATTGCCGCAGATATTAGTAATAATGGATTAATTACAACCCAGGATTTGGCAATTATTACAAAAGTAATTTTAGGTATAGGCAGTTTTCAACAAGTACCCTCCTGGCGATTTTTACCCGAATATGTGTTGCACCCCCAATTTATGTTTGAGCCCTATTTTGACAATAACCCGTTCACGGCCATGTGGTATTCGCCGGAAGGCAACAGAACCTACCTCGCTTCACAAAGTCCGTCTGGGAAGAGTTATCTGGATGATATCACACTCAATCTGCTCGACCCCGATGTGTCCATGTCGGCCAATTGGTCTTTCAGAGGAATTAAAACTGGCGATGTTAATTTTAATGCGGCTGTATCGCTGCCAATGCTAAACGAAGACTATGGATATACCTTTTCTGCAGATCCGCATACTTGTCTGGAGACCGGCCAGACAGCCGTTGTATTAGTCAAAGCCAATGCGCCGGGCAAAATAGACGGCTACCAGATGGGCATTCGCTTTGACGAAGGGGCCGTCCAGGTTTTGGGTTATAACCAGGGCGACGTGAGTCCGTTTAGCCCTGATAATTTCGGCGCAGCGAATTTGAACGATGGAGAATTGCGCACGATGTGGATAGATTATGCGGGCTCACCGATAGTACTGAATAATACGACCAAAACGCTGTTTAAACTGCATGTGAAAGCGTTAAGGCAGGTTTGCGATATCGCGGACTACATCGAACTCGATCATACCATCATCGAAAATCTGTTTTACGATCCGGATTTAAATCTCAAGGAGGTATCGCTCGCGTTGGAGGTACAGGCTGAAGAAATCAAACACAAAGTACTCAGTGTGTATCCCAATCCCACCAACGACGCTGTCGCTTTTGATGTGGAATTGGGAGAGGCCGCAGACATGACTATACAATTACTGGACGGCTCTAACGGGTCACTCAGTTCTTCCGGCAGCTATAGCGCTGGTATTCACACTATTTCTTTTGCTTCAACTTCCGCACTACAGGGCAGTCTGTTATCCTACCGCGTTACAATCGGAAACGAATTGTACACAGGAAATATCATCAAAGTAAATTAAACGGCCAAGCGGCGTTTCCTACCCTGATGGAGTCGGGAGACGCCGCTTAGCCCCCCTATAATCCCGTCATTATGAAAAGGTTACTACCTGTTATAATCTTCCAACTTCATTTAATAATAGCTAGCGGACAAAACGGCGACAACACGCGCTACTACGTCGACCAAAACGCAGCCGGCAGCCAGGAAAATGGGTTGAACTGGATAGATGCCTTTCATAACTTACAAGACGCCATTGCCATAGCCCAATACGGCGACACGATCTGGGTAGCACAGGGCATTTATCACCCCACAGATGATGACGACCGCACCCAATCGTTTGAACTGCGCATCGGCGTGACGATACTGGGGGGCTTCAACGGCACGGAATGGTACGAATGGCAACGCAACCCGGAACTTTACGAAACGGTGCTGAGCGGAGAGATCGGCGACCCGGCGGACAGCACAGATAACAGCATGCACGTGGTGTATACCCTGGGCACGGACGAAAATACGTCGCTCGACGGATTTACCATCACGCGGGGTTTTGCTTATCAAACGCCAGGCGAACCTTATATTTATTCTTATAATATTGGAGCGGGGCTGTTTGTAGATGTCAATGCGGATTTTCCTTATGCCAGGCCGCGAATACGGCGCTGTAAGTTTTTACTGAATACGGCCCGGTTAGGTGGCGGTATTTATTGCTACGGCGTGGGAGGAAACCGCTGGGCGGACCCGGTGATTGAGGACTGTGTATTTGACAGGAATTATGCGGTGACGTACGGAGGGGCGATATACAAGGAGGGAGAAAGCCCGTTGGGAGGAGGGTTTATTATTCACAGGTGCCGATTTGACAATAATACAGGATTAAACACAGGAGGGGCAATAATGCTGAAAGATCCCAGCAGATACATTGAGTTACGCAACTG
>JABWBR010000111.1 GCA_013360405.1 Saprospiraceae bacterium | reverse complement strand
GTATTTCCCTTTTTTAATTATTATTATCCTGCAAAAACATTTATTTCTCCTCAAGGTATGGCTATTACAGCAGATAAATTTGTGGTAGCCAGCGATATTGAATCTATTGGTCTTAAGTCAAATATTTCTCTGGTCTGTATGGATAAAAGCGGAGTTATTTCATGGAATAACAGCTTGGGTGGAAATTTATACGACTGGGCTGGGAGCATCATACCATCTATAAACAATAATTACTTAGTTGGCGGCCTTAAGACGAACTCAGGGATCGTGTTCCAAAATTATATCAGTCAAACCTGGCTATTTGAAATCGATACGTTAGGTCAAATCCTTTGGCAGTATCTCTCTCCGCTCGATTCATTGCTGGGCAAAGCTAAAGGTTTGTATCAGGAACCCGATGGAAGTATCTTAGTGGCAACTTCCAAGGGTCGGGAAGACTCCACAAATCCCAACTATCACGGGCTGAGATGGAGAAACTACATATTTAAACTGGATGCAGACAGGCAGCTTGAATGGGATTGGGAGTTGTACAATCCGTTTTATACCAATCAGACCAATTTCAACAAACTCATCGCATGTAATGATGGCAGCGGCTACGTGGCGACAGGGCTTTCCGGCATAGGCACTACACCTACCAACGGCATATATTGGGGCCGCGTATCCAAAGTATCCCCCCTGGGAGACAGCATCTGGGATCGCCACTACGCTTTTCCCATCGGCACCGATTTCCCTTTTCACGAATTGTACGACATCAAAGAAACGCCCGACGGCGGGTTTATCCTTTGCGGCCAGTCAGTTAACAACTACGCCGACTCCTTTCCCCAACAGGGCTGGTTGCTCAGGCTGGATGCACAAGGCTGTCTTGTGCCGGGCTGCGGCTTAGTTCCAGTGGAAGAGGCCGCTTCCCAGGAGCCTCCCGCCATGCTCCTATACCCCAACCCGACCTCCGATTGGCTCAGCGTATGTGTTGCCTATCTATCAACTCCCTCCCGGTAGTTATGTGGCACAATGGCTTACGCAAGGTAAGGTTTTGAGGACGCAGGTGTTTGTGAAAAAGTGAAAATCTTTAGGTTATCGGCAATTCACAAAGCCAATAACTCGTCAATTTGTCTTTGCATGACTTTCAGCGTAGGCATATCCACGATTTCTCCTTGTTTGTTCATAATAGAATAAATGCGCGAAATGGGCAGTTTATTAGGTAAAACTATCGTCCCCACGTGGTTGAGCACGCCGGTGAGTTGGTCCATACCGCGAAGGTTGCCGGCGCGGCCGGTAGCAATGCCGACCAAAGCAGCCTTTTTGCCTTTAAACGTGGCATCGTATTGTCTTACCGAACAGGCATCGATAAACAATTTGAGCACGCCGGGAAAACCTCCGTTGTATTCGGGGATGAGGTAGATGAACCTGTCAGCCGGGATCATGTACTCGTCTTGCAGGGCAATCAGGCTGGGCGACATCAGCGACGCTTCGTACATATCGGGATGAAACCAGTCGTGGGCCGCATCCTCCAACGAAAGTACTTTCACTTCTTCGTTAGTCAACGTACGGCATATTTCCGCGTATTTTTTGGCAAATTGCAGGCACTCGCTGCCCTTTCTGTTAGTGCCTGATATGATTGTGATCATTTGTTTTGTTACTATTGCGCGCTAAAGTATACCGCACGCCGTCAAGTTATATGCATAACTTTTCCGGCTTTGCGGTATTATCCTTCGCGTCCGAGCCTGGATCATACCCAAAACTCTGCGACGCGAAGTATAATATCATTTATGCCAAAATGGTTCATAACCATGTGGGCAAAAATATTTACCTTACCCAAATAAACTACAGCTTAATATGCAACTCGCATACTACGGCTATTCTTGTTTCGGCCTGACTACCAAGGGTAAACACATCCTTTTCGATCCTTTTATACGAGGCAATGAACTAGCCCGGCATATAGATATTAAAAGCATCCAGGCCGACTACATCCTGCTGTCGCACGGCCACGGCGACCACGTGGCCGACGCCGAAGAGATCGGCAAACGCAATCATGCTACTATCGTATCCAACTTCGAAATTGTGAGCTGGTACGAGGCCAAAGGACTCAAAGGCCACCCCATGAACCACGGCGGTACCTGGCAGTTTGATTTCGGTACGGTCAAATACGTGAATGCCGTCCACTCCAGCGTATTGCCCGATGGCACTTACGGCGGAAATCCCGGCGGCTTTGTCATCTGGAACGAAGAAGGCTGCCTGTATTTTGCCGGCGATACGGCGCTGACGATGGATATGAAACTGCTGCCTCTCACCTGCCCGCCCCTCACGGCGGCTATTTTGCCCATAGGCAGCAATTTTACCATGCACTATGCCGATGCCGTTATTGCCTGCGACTTTATCAGCTGCCATAAAGCGGTCGGCTGTCACTACGATACCTTTGGATATATTAAAATAGATCACGATGCAGCAAAAAAGGCTTTTCAGGATAGCGGAAAAAAGCTACTTTTGCTTGCCATTGGGGAAAGTATAGCGCTGTAATTTTTTCTAATTATTTGTTCATCAAAGCATTACTGCAATGGGTAAGGTAATAGCCGTGGCCAATCAAAAAGGCGGCGTCGGGAAGACGACCACAACGATCAACCTGGCCGCCAGCCTGGCCATACTCGAAAAAAAGGTGCTCATCGTAGATGCCGACCCGCAGGCCAACGCCTCTTCGGGCGTAGGCGTGTTGTCGGGAGATGCCGAGACATCCTTGTACGACTGCATGATACAAGGCCTTGAACCCGGCGATGCAATTTACGAAACCGACACCCCCAATTTGCACGTGCTGCCGTCGAGCATCGACCTGGTAGGCGCCGAGTTGGAGCTGGTAAACCGCCCGCGCCGGGAATACGTCATCAAAGAAATTGTAGACAAAGTAAAAGGCGACTACGACTACGTCTTCATCGATTGCCTGCCCTCCCTGGGCCTGATCACCGTCAACGCGCTTACCGCTTCCGACGCCGTGCTGGTGCCCGTTCAGTGCGAATTTTTTGCACTCGAAGGACTATCCAAGTTGCAGGACACCATCAGACTAGTGCAGCGGCAACTCAACCCCGAACTGCAAATCGAGGGTATTTTGCTGTCGATGTACGACCCCCGCCTTCGACTGGCCAATGTGGTGGTCAGCAAGGTGCGCGAGATCTTCAAAGACCAGGTATTCGACACCGTCATACACCGCAATTCGCGCATCAGCGAGGCGCCCAACATGCACATGCCCATCGTACTCATCAATGCAGGCAGCAAGGGCAGCGTCAACTTCCTCAATTTGGCAGTTGAATTTTTAACCAAAAATAACGACCCCACCCAGGCATACCACCTGGTAGCCGGCGAAGTAGATTAATAGCACGCATATGGCAAAACAATTAGTTAAAGTAGGAAAAAGAGAACTGGGCTCGGGTATCGACGCCCTGTTTTCTCCGAAAATAGACCAGGAAATCCAGGATAACCCTGAGAAGGTCGTGCGCGAATTCTCGAGCGTTTTTGCTACGGTTCCTATCGGTCAGGTAGAAGCCAACCCCGACCAGCCGCGCAAGGATTTCAGCGAAGAAGCCCTCCAGGAACTCGCGGAATCCATCAAAGTCCATGGATTGATACAGCCTATCACCGTCAGGCGCCTCAGCAACCACGAATTTCAACTCATCTCGGGCGAACGCCGCTGGCGCGCCTCGAAAATTGCCGGGCTCACCGAAATCCCCGCCTATATCCGCATTGCCAACGACCAGGCCATGCTCGAAATGGCGCTGATCGAAAATATCCAGCGCGAAAATCTCAACGCAGTGGAAATTGCCATTACCTACCACCGCCTGAAGGAAGAATGCAGCCTCACGGATGAACAACTCGCCGAACGCGTAGGCAAAAAACGCAGCACGGTGACCAACTACCTGCGTCTGCTCGACCTGCATATCGAAGTGCTGGAAGCCGTCAAGCAAGACCGCATCTCTATGGGCCACGCCCGTGCACTGGCAGGCATCGAAGACAAACTGCTCCAAAAGCAGGCTCTCGACGAGGTGCTGAAAAAAGACCTCTCCGTGCGCGATACCGAAAAACTGGCGCGCGACTATACCAAACCCCGCAAAACGACGCCTGCCGTTACACCGTCTAAAGGCAATCTATCAGAAGACCACCAGCGTATGCTGCACGATTTCAGGGCTTTTTTCGGCTCCGGAAAAATTCTGATGAGCCTCGAAGATGCAACTACCGGCAAAGGTCAGATCGTGATCCCCTTTAATTCGCATGATGAATTGAACGAATTTTTCAAATGTATCGAACAATAGAGACGCCATGCATGGCGTCTCTTCAAGGACAACAGAGACGCAATGTAGAGACGCAAAATTCTGCGTCTCTATCAAGACGCATCGTCATCATATCGATTATCATTGCATTCCACGCAGCCTGCCGGGCCCAGGAAGCCCCCCCGGTGGACACCCTGCCCCCTGTAAAAGACACATTGACGCTATCGGAAAAATGGCCCGTGCCCAAGAAGGCGCTGTTATGGTCCATTGCTCCCGGTGGCGGTCAGATCTACAACAAACGCTGGTGGAAACTGCCGCTGGTTTACGGCGCTTTTGCCGGCATCGTCTACAGCATCGATTACAACCAAGGACGGTACAGGCGCCTCAAAACAGCCCTGGCGCTAAAATTAGACGGCCTCGACCACGAATGGTCGGGCACCACGCTGGATAATGCGCGTACACTTCGTATATTGCGCGACAAGTACGATAAGAACACGCAGTTGTCGTATGTGGGTATCGTGCTCGTCTACGCCCTGCAAGGCATCGAAGCATTTACCGACGCACATTTGCGAAATTTTGACATCAGCGACGACCTCAGCATGCGCATCCAGCCGGCGCCGGCTACCCACCAGCTCAGCGGCGCCCCTCTACCCGGGCTGAGCATTCGCCTGCAACTCAATCCGCATACCCCTGCCTACGGGAAATAACTATTTTATTAACACATAACCCATATTGCCATGAATAACAACAAATTCCGCATTGGCATTGCTATGGCCGGCGCCGTTTCGGCAGGCGCTTATACGGCCGGCGTGATGGACTATTTGCTGGAAACACTCGAACGCTGGGAGCAGGCAAAAAAGAAAAACAGAGAGCTTGGCGCTGGTCATAAAGACTACGACAACTCCGTTCCTATGCACGATGTAGTGATCGAAGTACTCGGAGGCGCCTCCGCAGGCGGCATGACGGCCGCTATTACTTCGCTGGCGATGTTCGAAGGCGTCAATCCCGTGCGCAAACCCGCCGACAATCATTCCGGCAATAAGCTATACGACAGTTGGGTAAACCTCAATGACGGCGGCGGCAAGAGAGCCGACCAGGTTACTTTTAGCCAGATGCTGCTCAACGACGACATCGTCAAAAACAGCATCCCCTCCCTGCTCAACTCCAATCCCATCGATGCCATTGCAGACAAGGCAAAATCCATTCAAGTCAATAAAAAGCCGGGAGACCCCTCCTGGCCCAGCTATATTTCCAAAGACCTGGAAGTCATCCTGACGATCTGTACCCTGCGCGGTGTGCCTATCGAAATAAACTTCGGCTCAGCAGATAACGGCGAAAACAACCAGGAGGCCGACCCCGTACCCGCTTTCAAAATGTACCTGCACAAAGGCATTGCCCACTTTAGCATCAACCCCGAGGCCCATGCCGATCACCTGTTCAAACTCGACCCGGAATCAGAGGCATCCCGCACACAACTCATGGAATGCGCCAAAGCTACCGGCGCTTTTCCGATAGGCCTCCGGTCCCGTTATATGAATACGCCGCGCAATTATATCAAAGCGCACTTGAAACGCATGTTCGGCAAAGACATCAATATCAACTGGGATATCATTCCCGAAAAATTTGATTTCACCGCAGTAGACGGCGGCACGATCAACAACGAACCCTTCGGCGAAGTGCTTCGCGTTTTGGAAGAACGCAACGAAGCCGACCTGGCAACCGAGGAAGTCGTAGTAGATCGAGGCGTAGACTATTTTCCTTTTAAAAATTACGCCATTTTAATGATCGACCCTTTCCCCAGTTTTGAGGAAAACACGGACGAAGCGCTGAAAACCGAACTGAATTCCGTACTCGACATCGGTACCCAACTTATAGGCGCTCTTCGCCGCCAGGCCATGCTTAAAGAAAGCGAATTATCCAAAGGATTCACCAAAGAGCATACCCGTGCCATGATTTTTCCGGTTAGGCGCAGAAAAGTGGTGGAAAACGGCGTAGAAAAAGAAGTCAAAGAAAAATACGCTATAGCCTGCGGCTCTTTAGGTGGTTTTGGCGGTTTTTTTAGCAAAAAATTCCGGGTACACGATTTCTTTTTGGGTAGAAAAAATTGTCAGAGTTTTTTGCGCAAGCACTTCACTATCAGCACCAAAGACGCATTTGTAATGGCCGGCGACCAGATCTTGAGCGTCGAATGCCCTATTTTTGAGGGTTGGACCCCAAATAGTACTATGTATCAGCGCTTTGTATACACTAAAGACGGGGTGGATTACCTGCCCATAATCCCCGACCTGAATATAACAAAGGCCAATTCGCACAAAGATGAAGAAAACGGCACCTTGCCCGACCCGGTATTTGAAAAAATAACCTACCAAGAATTGCGCACCCTACGCGGCCCCATCCAGTCCCGCATCAGGAAGGTATTGTTTACTATACTGAAAAGCCTGATCTTCCCCTCCGACCACCCCACGATGAGCAAATCGGAAAAAAGGTTCAACCGGCGGGTGCGCAGCCTGGTGCACTGGCGGCTCAATAATGGATGGCCCTTGCGCATTGCGTATATCATGCTGCTGGTAGTGATAGCGCTTTCATTTATCATGGTGATACCTATCACGCTTATTGTGATGATCAGCGCTTATTACCTGATTGCCAATGCATTGGCTAACCGCATCTTCCATACGGTGGTGGCCGATTTTAAGCGCAGGGGACTCATATGACAAGACTGCAACGCATATACCTGCTTTCCCCTGCGCATCCGTTGCGCGGGGGAATTGCTTCTTCCAGCGAACGGCTGGCGCAAGAACTGAGCCTGCAGGGTTACCAGGTCACGGTCATATCTTACAGCCTTCAATATCCTGATTTTCTCTTTCCGGGCAAAACACAATATACAAGCGACCCGGCGCCCGAGGGCGTACAAATCCGCACACTGATCAACGCCGTCAATCCGCTGAACTGGTGGCAAGTAGGCAGGCTCCTCGCCCTTGAAAAACCCGATCTTATCGTAGTTCGCTATTGGCTGCCCTTGATGGGCCCTTGCCTGGGCACTATCCTGCGATTGGCGCGCCGCAACGGCCATACCCGCGCGATCGCGTTGGCGGACAACATCATACCCCACGAAAAACGCCCGGGCGACACGCTTTTTACGAGTTATTTCTGCGGGGCCGTAGACGCCTTCATCGCGATGTCGCAAACCGTGGCAAACGATATCGCTTATTTTGCGCCGCAGAAACCTACGAGGTATATCCCCCACCCGCTTTACGACAATTATGGCGACAAAGTGGCGCGAACGGAGGCTTTACAACACCTCCAACTCGACGCACAGCCGCGTTATCTGTTATTTTTTGGCTTTATCCGCGATTACAAAGGGCTCGACCTCTTGTTCGACGCCATGGCCGACCCGCGCCTGGCGGCTTTCAATATCAAGCTAATAATAGCCGGCGAGTTTTACGGCAACGAAGAAGCTTATAAACAACAAATTGACCGCCTTGGCATACGCGACAAGCTGGTCATGCGCACCGATTTCATACCCCACGAAACCGTCAGGTATTATTTTGGTGCGGCCGACCTCGTGGTACAGCCCTACAAATCGGCCACCCAAAGCGGTATATCCCAGCTGGCTTATCATTTCGACAAACCCATGGTAGTAACCCGGGTGGGCGGATTACCCGAAATCGTGCCACACGGCGAAGCCGGGTATGTAGTAGATACCTCAGCAGCTGCCATTGCCGACGCCATATTAGATTTCTACCAGCATCAGCGCGGCCCGCAGCTCACCCAGGGCGTCCAAAAAGGGAAACAGCGCTTCTCCTGGGATAATATGGCCAAAGGCATTTCCGATTTATATTTTATGCTGACCAGCACAAAAAAGCGTTAAATTATTGCGCGATGTGTAGCTTTTACACAATCTCGTCGTTATCCCTTCATATTCGCTTTACACCTGTCCATTTGCGCAAATAGCAGGATTTTTATTTCACGGAAAAATCTGTTACTCATGAAAAACTTGCTCCAACGGGGCCTGTATTGCGCATGTCTCTGGGCAATAGGAAGCCCATTTTGCGCAACGGCCCAGCCAATCGACGACGTCGTTCGCCGCACCATCATTACCGAAAAACAGCCGCTGGCTTACGCCCCTGTGCGCGAAGCCGACATCATCTGGGAAAAACGCGTCTGGCGCGTGATCGACAGCCGGCAAACGATGAATTTTTCTTTTTCCTATGATCCGTTGCCTTTTGTAAAATTGCTGGAGAATGGCATCCGCGAGGGGGCTATCACGCCTTACAGCAATGAAACCGACGATTTTAGTATTCCGCTCGACACCGCTGATTTATATCCGCAATTATATCAGGTAGATACCATACTGGTCAACGATCCTGAAACCGGTATGGCGTATTACCAGGTTGTCAGACTCGAATACGACCCCAAAGAAGTGTTGCGTTACCGTATCAAAGAGTTGTGGTATTTCGACAAGCAATACTCCACCATGAAAGTGCGCATATTGGGTATAGCGCCCTTGTTTGTTAAGTACGATGAAAACGGTAATTTTTTATACGAGCGACCGCTGTTTTGGGTGTATTATCCCGAGTGCCGGGAGTGGTTATCGCATCACAAAGCGCCTACATTCGAGCAACCCTCCGGGATGATGACCTGGGAAGACCTCTTCGAGACGAGGCGCTTCGATAGCTATATTATGAAAGAAACAAATATCCACGACCGTCGCCTGGCGGATTATCTCAGCGGCGTCGATTTGCTCACCGAAGCCGACCTGTTGAAACAGTCGCTGTTTAACTTTGAGCACGACCTTTGGTCGTATTGAGGTGACGGCCGGGGAAGTGGCCCGGGGGGTGACGGCGGGGGAGTAGCTCAGGGGGTGACGGCTTGGGAAGTAGCTCGGGGGGTGACGGCCGGGGAGTAGCTTGGGAGGTGACGCGTGGCGCGGTTACTATACCATTCCAATCCTGAGCCGTCACCTCCCGGGGTGTTCCCCCGACGTCACCAACAGGGGTGTTCCAAGGCCGTCACCTCCCGGGGTGTTCCCCCGACGTCACCAACAGAGGTGTTCCAAGGCCGTCACCTCCGGGGTGTTCCCCCGACGTCACCAACAGAGGTGTTCCAAGGCCGTCGCCTCCCGGGGTGTTCCCCCGACGTCACCAACAGAGGTGTTCCAAGGCCGTCACTCCTGTATCTTTGCTCCGTAGCTCAGGTCGCCGGCATCGCCGAGGCCGGGCACGATGTATGATTTTGCGGTGAGTTCTTCATCGAGGGCGCCCATCCATACGTTTGCCTGTGGGAATAAACGCCGGATGTGTTCCAGGCCGTAGGTAGAGGCTATAGCGGTAACAAAATGCAGTTTTTTTGGTTTGCCGTAATTGAACAACTCCTTGGCGGCCATGCCCATAGAGGCGCCGGTGGCCAGCATAGGGTCGATAAGAATGAGCACGCAATCGTCGAGTGTGGGGCAGGACACATACTCGAGGTTGATTTCAAACGAGCCGTCTTTGTGGTGTTTGCGATAAGCAGACACAAAAGCGTTGCCGGCATCGTCAAAATAATTGAGCATACCCTGGTGCAATGGAAGCCCGGCACGCAGAATAGTAGCTAGCACGACCGGATCAGCGGGCGCCTTCGTGCGGGCGATGCCTAGTGGAGTTTCTACCTCTATTTCTTTATAAGAAAGCGTTTTGCTGATCTCGTATGCCAATATCTCGCCCAGCCGTTCGAGGTTGCGGCGAAAACGCATGCGGTCTTTTTGTACATTGACATCGCGCAATTCGGCTACAAACCGGTTGCCAATACTGTCCTTCTCACTGAGATTGAAAATCATGGGCCATACTTTGCCCCAAAGATAACAAGCCGGCGCTATTCTGAAAGGAAATCAGCCGGAAGATTGGCCTCCGAGCGCCATTTGGTGCACGGAGGCCCAGCCTTCCCATCCGTGCAAGGCAGAAAAGGAACTATTGTGCCATATTGTGGTAAGCGTTCCGCCGCAGCGGCGCAGCGCAGATTGTAAATCCGCTACACGTTCGATTGCCGAATCGGGCGACAAACCCATGTAATCTTTCAGACTTACATCCATCACTTGAAAGGGATGAAGTACCAACTGCGTCCACGCTTCCCTGCTCAGGTCGTACCAGGTAAAAGGCACGGCAATGCTCGCACGGAAGCCGAGCGCATCGGCATACCCCAATGTATAATCAGCTTGTATACCATGCGCCAATAACGTCTGATAAGTATCCGGGAAGCGCAGGATCAGGTAATGCTGCCGGCTGCGCACCACAGGATGATCGCTCATAGCCTCTAACCTGGCAATTTCAAGCTGTAAACGCCCGGAATCCCTGTTGCTGCGGTAAGAAGGGTGAATCCCCAGGGGATACTTTGCCGATATTCGGCGGATCAATTGACGGAGTGCTGGATTGTGTGGAGAAATATTGTGGTCGAAGCGCCCTCTGTCGCCCAGCAAAAAGAAAAACACAGGTAAATCGCCTCCCTCCCTATGACATTGGTCGAGGTAATCAAACGCAAAAAATGGATCGGGTTGTTTTCCCAGCACCGTGCGCAGGCGAGCCGATACCCAGTCATAGCGGCCGTGCCAAATATCGGTCAGCCCCCCTCCTACCTGGCGGATTAAGCCCTTGTGTTTAAAAGCCCAGGCCAGATCAATATCGTAAGTTAATTGACAGGAAAATTTTGGCGGAGTAAAAATTAAATTAATATGATCTTTTTTCAATCGCTCTCTCACCACGTTTGCCCACTCGTGTAACAGGGGTCGTTCTAAAAAGCCGAATCGAAAAGCGGCGCTTTGCGAAGCGGAGAATCGACCGTGGTTATCGGGTTGGAATAGAAGGTATTCCTCGTAGCGGGTAACCAGGAAAAAAGTCATAGCCAGGACATCGAACGACCAGGCGCCATCCTGTCCGGTAGCAGGAAACAACGCGGGCAAGCCCTCAACTACAGTATACTGCAAATCAAGAGGGCGAACACCAGATTCCCATAGCAATCCGGAATCGGGTATATGCAAAGCATGAGCAGCGATTGAATGGTTGGAATAATTAATTTTGGGCCCCTGCCGGCTCAAAAAATCATCGGGATCGGTTGTGATCTCGCACTTGATGCCGACCAGTAGCTCAAAAAAAATATGAGCGGTATACGACAAACGCTCACTTGTATGTGGTGCATACAGCACCAATTTAGGGTCATCCTGCTTCATACAGGCTTATTGTTATAGTGAAAACGGAATGAATGCCCAAAAAATATAAAAATGAAACAACTTTTCTACCCCATGCAAATATTGTATCTTTGAAAGTAACTATTTAGGAGGGTGTAGCTATTGGGTTTAGCTGTATGTTTAGTTTAATAAACCCTAACGCTAAACTGCGCATGCACTAAACACAATCGCTAAACTGTTACCTTTGAAGCAAGCCTGGTTGCGGCTATCCCCCGTCTTTGCGTGCACCTTGACCATGATGAGGAGCGTAATAAAAGCCGGAATTGAACAAATGGCGGAAAATCCTGTATTATTAAATAAGTTTTCGCGTTCCTATGAAGAAAATTGCCCTCTATTTGCTTGCATTAGGTTGCACCACCGCTGCGCTGGCTCAACAAGAGCCAGGCTCTACTTATTTTTACGATGCCAAAGGTATCGTATATAAGAAAGAATTGACGTTTGATCTGAAATTCCTTCAGACCAACGGCTATGCGTTGGGGGTCAATATCGGCACGCTCAAGACTTATTACCGTACGAACTACTATAATTTTGAACTGGGTGAACTCAAACACACCAGGGAATACCGCCAGAGTTTCGATTTTCCGGCGCCTTCTTCCAACCGCGTATCCCGGGCTTTTATTTTCGGCAAACAAAACAATTTCCTGGTATTGCGCGGCGGCTGGGGTCAAAAACGGTATTTTTCAGAGAAAGCCAAGCGCAAAGGACTGGCGGTGGGGCTCAGCTACGAAGCGGGGCCTTCCCTCGGCATTCTGAAGCCCTATTATCTCGAATTGGTACGTACTTCAGAGCCCGGCGGCAATGACTACTTTATACGGAGCGAAAAATACAGCGCATCAAACGAAGATCTGTTTCTGGATATCACGCGTATCTTTGGCGCCTCGGGTTTTAGCAAAGGACTGGGCGAGGTCAAGGTATTGCCAGGAGGTCATGCCAAAATGGCCGTACACTTCGACTGGGGCGCCTTCGACGAATTTGTAAAAGCCATCGAAGCGGGGGTAATGGTCGACTTTTATTTTCGCGACGTACCTATTATGGTTGAATCGCCCCAAGTGCCGAACGTAAACAATAGTCCTATTTTTGTAAACCTGTATCTGAACCTGCAGCTGGGCAAACGCTGGTAATCACAGCGTGAATGCCCGCAACATTATATTTTGAGCAATGATTGAACTGCCGATTACAGAATCCAATACTTCTCGTGCACGCCGGCCTGAATGGTTGCGCGTTAAGTTGCCTATTGGCGAAAGCTATAAAAAAGTGCGCAGCCTGGTAGACGAATACCAGTTGCATACCATCTGCCAAAGCGGAAATTGCCCCAATATGGGTGAGTGCTGGGGTGAAGGCACAGCCACTTTTATGATTCTCGGCAATACCTGTACGCGCTCCTGCTCTTTTTGCGCTGTAAAAACAGGGCGCCCCTCCGAATACGACGAAGATGAACCCCGCCGCGTAGCAGAAGCCATCAAGCTGATGGGTGTAAAACACGCCGTAATTACCTCTGTCAACCGCGACGAACTCAACGACCGGGGCGCCGAGATATGGTTTCAAACCGTGCAGGCTGTGAAATTGCTTTCTCCCGAAACAACCATTGAAACCCTTATTCCCGACGTAAAAGCCACCTGGTGGGCACTCGAACGCATGATCAGTGCCGGTCAGGAAGTGGTATCGCATAATATGGAAACCGTTGCGCGCCTCTATCGCAAAGTGCGACCCCAAGCCAAATACGAACGCAGCCTGGAGCAAATACAGCGCACCAAAGATTTCGGCAAACGCACCAAATCGGGTATTATGGTGGGATTGGGTGAAACCGCAGAAGAAGTATACCAAACCATGGACGACCTCGTAAACCACGGCTGCGACGTGCTCACCATCGGCCAATACCTGCAACCCACCAAAATGCACCTCGACATTGTAGAATACGTGCACCCCGACACCTTTGCCCATTACCGCGAAGTAGGCCTTGCAAAAGGCTTTGAAATCGTAGAAAGCGGCCCGCTGGTCAGGTCTTCCTACCACGCAGAACGCCACTTGTAAAGACAGGGTTCGGAAGCACTTTAGCTCCCGACCCTGGCCATCAATATGAAAACCTTGCTTTTACTACCTGCAGCAACGGCATCCTCCGACTACTGAACAACATGCCCATGAGCCAGGGGGGCATTGTACCGAACAACTAAAAGAGGCCGAAGAAACGCCGCACCCCACTGCGCCGTAACCTCCACCTGAACACCCTTCGCAGTTGGTAGCAAGGCGAGGACCGGAATTGGATTGACTGCCGGAGCCGCCATTGCCCGGGCCAACCAGCAATTCGTAATCAATCTGGCCAAGCACCTGCTGGTAGTTTTTGTACTCCTGTAGTAAGGCTACGAAGCGCTTGTACTCCACATCTGCAGTAAACTGAAAGTGCACCAGTCCACCCCCTTCATACGTCTGGGAATAGACCCGTTCTTTACTCGACACACCTTCATTTTTAATACAAATACTCACTCCGTCAGCTAAGCCGATGCTCAACTTATCTCCGCCCGGCGTTAAGTCAAAATACTGGTTTTCAAAACCACCGACAGGCTTGGAAACGTCTTGCAATACGTAAAACTCAGTGATCTTCGTCCCCTCTTGTAGTAACAACAATGCATCGCTGCCTGCCTGGATCAACTCCCCCTTCGAGGTTTTGGCCTGCCCGGACTGCGGAGGTCCGCCGGGATATCCCCCGATGGGAATTTGCCAGCCATAATTGTGGGTGATCAATGCAACGAGCCAGGTTAAAAAAATTGTTTTCATCTGTAATTGATTTGAAGTTACGCCTACTCTATTCCGGTTTTTCGGCAACCACCTTTTGGGATTTTGGGACTTTGGGACTTTGGGACTTTGGGACTTTGGGACTCGATTTTGGGATTTTAGTAGCTCTGTCGCCGGTTTCGACTATGCTCAACCGGCGACACAAGCGTTCCTTTCAAATGGGCAAACGAATGCCTCTTGAAGGTAGAGACGCAACATTTTGCGCCTCTACCATTCATATACATCATGTAGAGACGTAAAATGTTGCGTCTCTACTACTGTTTAAATTTAGAATGACACCAATCACATTCGAATAGAACAAAAATACGAAGTGATTTTATTTCCCGCAAGGGACAAAGTGGGGCATTTTGGGGCACCCCCTTGGGGGAGTGTGGGAGTGTGGGAGGGAGAGAGGGGGTGATTATTAGCACTCTCTCACTCTCTCACTCTCCCACTCTCCCACTCTCCCACTCTCTCACTCTCTCTTCATCAGCCTTTGCGTCAAAACCTGTTGGGCGGTTTGCAGGCGAATCAGGTACATACCGGCGGGCAAGCCGTCCAGATCGAGGGCATGCTGTTGTTGGCCCACAGTACCATTGATCGTAGCATTGTGCAAAACGCGGCCGTCGGCGGTGAGCACTGCAACCGTAAATACCTCTGCCGTAGTAGATTCAAATGACAGCGTAGCTGCGTCGGCGGTCGGGTTAGGAAATATCAGCAGCGAATTTGCGTCGGTTAATTCCTCCTCCGTGCTATTGGCTAAGGCATAAGACGGAATACCGATAAATAGATTGGCGCCAAAATCGAGCGTAGCGCTATAAGTATTCACACATCCATTCGCAGTTGTAATCGTGAGGCTTACCTCATACACACCGGGCTGGGCGTATTGGTGCCAGACGAAAAACTCGGTACTGGTCTGGCCATCGCCAAAATCCCACAAATAACTTACCGCATCGGCAGATGACAGGTTGAGGAAAAAAGCACCCAATGAGTCGGATTCGAGGAAAGGCACGAACAAGGCATTGCATTCGGCATTATAAAGAATATCTTCTCCTACTACTATGATCATCGACATGCTACTGGAGCAATCGCCTCCGCTTACGGTTAGCGTAACTACGTAAACCCCGGGCTGTGAATACGTATGCACCGGAAACTGCTCGTTGCCGGACGTACCGTCGCCGAAACTCCATTGCCAACTGGTGATATCGCCATACGAATAATCTGCAAAGAAGTAGGTCATAGCATTGCCCGAAGAATCAGGCACAAAGTAAAATATGGCCTGGCAAGCAGGTCCTTCGTAGTATCCTCCGTCGCCGATACATATATGCTCGGTGATGATGCTTTCGCAACTATCCGCAGTGATGATGTGCAGGGTAACGGGATAAATACCATACTGTGCATACGTATGCGCCGGATTCTGATCATAGCTCAATCCTCCATCGCCAAAATCCCAGGCCCAAACCAGGATATCGCTGCCCGTTGCGCTGTACGATTGGTCTATAAAGCTGACTTCGAGCGGATTAGCGGGGTTTTGCTCAATAAAATAAAAAGCGTAACAATTGTCATAAATAGAATCGCAGGATGTATAATCGCCGGGGCCGAAACCGCTGCACTGGGCAAAACACTCGTTGGTGAAAGTCAGTACGGTACCATCCGGGCTGGTCACACAAATCGGATCGTAAATAAGGAAGCAATTGCAAGAATCGATTACCGTACTGTCGCATGGCACAAAATCTGCCGGGCCGAAACCCTCGCATGCAGCAAAACAGGGATTGTCAAATTGCAGGTAAGTCACCACGCCGTTGGCAGTGTCGATCTGCTCCACGCATACCGGCGAATAGTATTCGGGACAAATACAGCCGCCGATGCTGTCGCATACCACTAATTCATCGCCTTCATAGCCATAACACTGTGCCTCGCAGGCGTTGCTAAACGAATACACTGAGCCGTCGGACAAATTCACACAAACGGGATCATATACATCAGGGCAAGGACACGAATCACCGGCCAATACCCAAAGCGCAGTGCTGGAGGTGCAACCGTCTTCGGTGGTAATAGTGAGCGTGACCAGGTAAAATCCGGGTTGGGCATAGGTATGTTCGGGGTTGGGGCCGCTGCCGGCGCTGCCGTCTCCAAAGGTCCACTGCCATTCTGTAATGGGGCCGTAGGCTATCGATCCGTCGTAAAAGGAGAAATTAAGGCCGCTGCCACCAGCGGGGTCCATGCCGCCGGCTGTGTAGTATATGTTGGCCCAGCAAAACGGTTCGAAGCCACAAGGCACAAATTGGGAAGAATCGATACCGGCGCACACTATTGCTTCGCAAGCATTGGGAAACTCAAAGATGTCACCGTTGGGCATCACCACACACACCGGATCGTACACAGAGGGGCACGGGCATTCCCAAATATCATCAATGACAGCCACCAGGCTGGTAAAGGTACTACTGCAATTAGGAGATGTGATCGTGAGCGTAACGATATAATCTCCCGCTTGCGCATAATCATGCACAGGATTCGGTCCGATTCCGGAAGAGCCATCGCCGAAATTCCAAAACCAATTGACTATACCTGTGCTATCAAAAACGGAAGAGAGGTCGTAAAAAGCAACGGTAAAAGGGTTAACGCCGGTTTGTTCGTGGTAAAAAAATGCCGCGCAACTATCGGGCGGCGGCGGCGGGTTCACATCCTGGCAAACGTGAAAATCGGCGGTATAGGAACCGTCGGGGTTGGGAAGCGACACGGCCAAAGTGATGCCGGCACAAAAATCAACCACAATAACAGAAATCGGTGTACCCATCGGATTGGCATTAACCGCAGCGCTGTAACTACCGCCTGCATCGGTGATAACTTCGAGAGAGCCCCCCCCTGCCGGACCGCCCCATTGGATGGTTACAGGGTAAAAGGAAGCCGGGCCGCTATCCGTCCCAAATAGTACTTCGCCGCTTACGGTGATGCCCTGAGCACTCACCATACCTATCGCGCAAAGCGATAATAGCAGCGTCAAAAGTTTTGATTTCATACTTTTTTTTAATTTTGAAAATGTTAAACCATATTACGACTTGGCTGCCGGATGCTTTTGCGCCGGCAGCCATTTCTCTATTTAATCTAAAACCAGTAATTTTTGCCTGCTAACCCCTTTTGAAGTATAAGCGCACACCCAATAGCAGCCGGCAGGCCAATCATCTACCAATAAATCCTGTGTTTTTTCTCCTTCCCAGTCCAGGTGTTTCCACAATTGCCCTTGTGTGGTAAAAATCTCTACTTTATCCAATTCCAGTTCGCAGGTCAATTGCAAGCTATGAGTTGCCGGGTTCGGATACAAATGGAAAGGAATTTCGACCGGCACTTCGGGAACGGCAATAATCGCGTCGGGGCGATATACCATGAGGGTCATCTGTGCGCCTGCCACCGGTATCATTTCGAAGTTGCTGTTAACCAGCATAATATCTTTGAGTTCCACGACCACCTCGGTGCTGTCTCTGTCGGCAGGCAGCAGGTGGATGAGGTCGTCTTCTATGACGATGTGTAGTTTCGCAATCTCGCCAAAGCCGCTTATGCCATTGGGCCCAAACCGGGTCAACGCGGCATCGAGGCCGTTTTCGGCGCCGGGAATGGCATGCTGAAAATAGAATAGCGCGCTGTCGGCCTTGGGCCAGCTTTCCGAAAAATCGAGCGAAAAAGAACTGATGTAATTGTCGTTGTATACGAGCTTAAATGCCAGCCCGTTGAAATCCTGCACCGGCTGCGATTCCGTGCCCAAAATAAGCGGAATATCGAGTTCATATCCTTCGGTAACCTGCATGGCAATGCCACCCGTTTGAAGCGTAAGAGGCTGATCAATGCCCACAACTCCCTCGGGTATGACCAATTCGGTTACGGTGTCGGTCGTGTTGCCGTAATTAGTATATACAGATAGAAAATCGTTCCATTCCACCAAACCGTTGCCGTTGGCATCGGCAAAGCCGAAATTGACTCCGCCCGGAAAATCTCTTTCCCACAGCAAAGGCAAATACTGCTCCACAAAGATGATCTCACCGGCGGGACGCACAGGGCCGATGGCGCCATAAGCATAGCCGATATACAGCAGGTCGTAGTGGTCTACCCGGCCATTGTGATTGGCGTCGCCGGGATATAGCTGGGCCTGTGCAGCAGGAATCAGCGTCCATACGGTCATCCAGCATACTATCCACCATTTGTTCATGCGCTTCATAGTCGTATTATTCATCTCTACAAATGTAGGCAGCATGTGACGGGCATTCAACTACTTTTTTTTACTTTTATCGAAATTTTTTAATAAAAAAATATTGATTTATTTTTTACAAAATACTATTTATCAATTATTTAAATTTATTTTATAATAAAATTTTATCAAAAAAATATGATCAATTCCCTTTGCAAATTGTCAAGCGGAAGGAGTATATTGTGTAGTACCTGACAAATCACGGCAATCTGTAACATGAAAAACAGCAAATTAATGGTGCTGCTGCGCACCTTTTCGGTAGCGGAATGGCGAATGTTTCGCGATATGGCGGCTTCTCCTTATTTCAACAAACAGGAAGAACTCCTTCGTCTTTGCGAATATCTCAAGCGAGAAAGCGCACGCGATTTTCCCGAGCGAAAGTTGAGCCGGGAGCGCGTTTATGAAGCGGCTTTTCCCGGGGAGAGCTATGACAGCAAGCGATTTCACTACCTCATAAGCGGATTGCTCAAACTGGCAGAAACGTTTATCGGCCTTCAGCGTTTTGAGCAGGACGGCATCGTGCCCGACTATTACCTCTTATCGGCATGCGTGGAGCGCCGACTGGAAAAATCCTACCGCCAGGCCTGGCAAAAAGCGTCGGAAAAACTACACGCTTCCCCTCTGCGCAATACGCCGTATTATTATCAATCGTATTTGCTGGCTGAGATGGAAGAACAGTTTTTCCTGTCGCAGAATGTTCGGCGGTTTGATCCGCACCTGCAACAGGCAGCCGATAGCTTCGACCGCTTTTTTCTGTCGCGCAAGCTCAATTTTCTTTGCGCCATGACAGATCGCCAGCGCAGCATCCCCGAAGCGTATCAACTCACCATGCTGGACGAGGTAAGTCTTTATGCCGGTCAATCAACATGGGACGATACCCCCCCTATCGCTCTTTATCGCCAATTGCTACTGGCACTTACCGAAACCGGGCAACCCGCCCATTTTGAAAATTTCATCAATCTAATGCAAGAAAAGTCGGCTGCCTTTTCTCCTGCTGAAATGCGCGACTTGTATTACTACGCTATCAACTTTTGTATCCACCAGATACGCCTGGGCGAACAGCGCTTTGCCGAAATACTGGTATCGCTTTACCAGCAGGGACTGGAAGACGGTTACCTGCTCGAAGACGGCAAGTTATCGCCCTGGACCTTCAAAAACATGGCCGTACTCGGGCTCAGCCTGCGTCGCTACGATTGGGTGGAGGGTTTTGTGCAAACATACAGCCGGCGGCTGCCCGAAGACAGCCGTGACGATGCGTATCACTTCAACCTGGCCGACCTGCACTACCACAAGGGTCAATATCGACAGGCCATGGAACACTTGTTTAAAGTAGCTTTTTCAGATATTCACTACAGCATCGGCGCCAAGGCCATGTTGCTCAAAATCTACTATGAAAACAGCGAAACGGAGGCCTTGCTGGCTTTGCTAACCTCGTTTAAAGCCTTTCTGCACCGCAACAAACTGGTGTCAAAAGCCGTAAAAGCCCCCTATCTCCACTTTGTCACGCTGCTCGGAGAATTGCAGAAATGCGGCGGCGACAGAGCCCCTGCCCTCGCGGAAAAGATACGCGCCACGACAACCCTGGCCAATCGGAGTTGGTTGCTGGAGCAGGTAGAAAAAGTGAACTAGGGCTTATTCTTTTGCCTTTTCAAATTTCAGCGACACCGAGTTGATGCAGTAGCGCAGACCGGTAGGCTGTGGGCCGTCGGGAAAAACGTGGCCGAGGTGGCCGTCGCAGCGAGCGCAGCGCACTTCCGTACGATCCATGCCGAGGCTGCTGTCGTCGTGGCCGCTCACATATTCCTGGCGGATGGGTTGATAATAGCTAGGCCAGCCGGTGCCCGAGTCAAATTTGTGTGCAGCGTCGAAAAGAGGCAAGCCGCAACCGGCACAGACATACACGCCTTTTTCGTGGTTGTCCCAATAAGCGCCGGTAAAAGCTCGTTCGGTGCCGGCTTCGCGCAATACAAAATACGCCTGGGGGGATAGCATAGCTTTCCACTCTTCTTTGGTTTTGACTACCCGCTGGAGGGTGTCACCCCCGGGAAGCACTATCGGCCCTGAAGCCGCATTTACGGCCGGTTGCTGGGCGCGCTGACAAGAGATCAGCGAAAACATGGCGATAGCCACACAAATGAGTCTTATCATAAATTACGAATTACGAATTACGAATTACGAATTACGAATTACGAATTAATAATCAATCACTAAGAGTATGTTTTGAAATTTAATTTGAGATTCTTGCAAGAATGATATCGATGAATGAAATCTGAATAAAGGCAGCCGAAGAATCTGCTGTTTTCTCGTAGTCACGGCTCAGTCTTCGGAAAAAGTTGAACCAAGCGAACGAGCGCTCAACCTGCCAACGGCCCTTTTCGGGGACAAAACCCTTGTGGCTTTCCGGCCTCTGAGTGGTTTCCACCTCCCATTTGTAGATGGCCGCACATTCCTTGAAATAGCCGCCGTAGTGCTGGTCGCCACGGATAAGTTCAAGCCGTTTCGAGACCAGGTCCAACTGCCAGAGCAACTCGACCCCGGCCTCGCCATCGTGCATGCTAGCGGCCGAGACGAAGATGGCAAGTGGCAGCCCCAGGCAGTCCACGGCCAAGTGCCGCTTGCGCCCGTTGACCAGCTTTCCGCCGTCAATCCCGCTGTCGAGCTTGACCATGGCCCCTTTTTTGACGCTTTGGCTGTCGACAGCGCAAGCTGAAGGCGATGGGGCTCTCTGTTGTCTGACTCTCTCATTTTTAACGAGTTGCAGGAGGATGGCAGCCCAAGTGCCGTCCCTTTTCCACTTTTGGAAATAGTAATAGACGGTCTGCCAAGGGAACGGGCTTTCAAGGTTGCGCCATTGGCAGCCCGTGCGGTTCAACTTGAAAATGGCATCGAGGATGCGGCGCAGACAATGCGTACGTTTTCTACCAGTTTCGACAAAATCCTTTATAACTTGCCACTGGGAATTGGTCAGACTGGTGAAACGCTGACGCCTGAAAGGGAGTTTGACTTTGACCATAGTAATTGATGATTTCGCAACCACAAATTACTTGGCCAGTTCCCATTTTTCACCCGATTGTCAATTTTTTAAAAATCCGCTTTTGGATTTCAAAACATACTCTAATAAATTAAATAATTTTCAATTAAGAAACATTCGTAATACACTACTTACACTACTGGACACTTTAGATACAAGAAATTGAAATAGTGAGAGTTAGGAAAAATAGTAGAACTTTGAGTTCGCGAAAACTTGAAACTACTATGAACCAACTCCCACCAACGGCCGAAGTTAAATCCTTTTTTCCAGGCATACGAAAGGATGTGCCTGAAACTTTGATTTTGCTGGTACATTGCATGATTCGTGGCAGGACGGTGTGCCTGTATAAGTGCCGAACGGAGGCAGGAAGCGTTTTGAATCGCCCAAACCTTAATCTTGACTCTGTATACAAGCGCTTTGTGCGTTTCTACTGTAAAGGGAGTGTAGATGTAATATGCGTGGGCATCGCCTGGCTGCTCATCCATTTAACCAAGACACGAGAGGCTGTATTTCTGGTCATGGACAGTACCAATTGGAAAATTGGGCAGGTCAATATCAATGTCCTGTTCATCGGCCTGTTGCTTCCTGGCGGGGTGTTTGTGCCGGTTTTGTGGCTGCCGTTGAACAAAAGGGGCAATTCTTCCACCGCAGAACGCCTGGTGCTGATGAACCTATTTTTGAATGTCTGGCAACACCTCGGTTCAAGTCCCGTCACTGTGCTGGCCGACCGGGAATTCATCGGACTGGAGTGGTTCGTGCGCTTGCGCAGGAGCAACTTTTCGCTCGTCATACGGGCCCGCTGGCAGGATTATTTGCCCCTTGTGGCGCAATCGCTGGATAAGACCATCTACAAAACCTCCCGGCTTATAGAGCGCAAAGTCAAGGCAAACGGCTTGATCCAGGCTTCTTTTGCCGTGGACGGGTACACTTTTTATTATACCGCCCAGTTCAACACCGGATCACGCAAAGGCAAGGATAAATGGCTCATCCTGATTTCCGATGAAAAGGACATTGCCA
>JABWBR010000110.1 GCA_013360405.1 Saprospiraceae bacterium | reverse complement strand
CTATACAATAAACAAATCGTTGGATAACCCCTGCCAGCTTGAATTTAAGTTTGATTAATAATTTACTCACTTAGGTCAAGCTATTTTAGGCAAACACAAACCGACAACCGACAACCGACAACCGACAACATATTTAGTTGTATCTTTGCCATTACCATGGCTCCACAATTAATCGACAACCACGGCAGAGTGGTCAACTACCTGCGGCTGGCCGTTACCGACCGCTGCAACCTGCGCTGCTTTTATTGCATGCCGGAGGAAGGTATTACCTATTTGCCCAAAGCGGAGTTGATGACCTATGAAGAAATGGTGCGTATCGTGCGCATCATGGCCGGACTGGGCGTCGATAAGGTGCGTATTACCGGCGGCGAGCCTTTTGTGCGCACCGATATCGTAGCTTTTATGTATCATCTGCGGGATATTCCCGGCATCAAACAATTAAACCTCACCACCAACGGTACGCTCACTTATCGATACATTGACGACCTGGTAAAACTCGGCGTAAAAACGGTAAATCTCAGCCTGGACACACTCGATAAAGACCGGTTTTTTCAGGTCACCCGCCGTGATGGATACGATAAGGTGATGCAAACCTTCCACACGCTGCTGGAGCGGGGTATTCAATTGAAAATCAATATGGTGGTGATGCAGGGTGTCAATACGGAAGATATTATCCCCATAGCCCAACTGGCGGCTCAATATCCTGTGGATGTGCGGTTTATCGAAGAAATGCCCTTTAACGGCGCCGGCGACCACCACCAGCAGTGGGAGTGGAATTTTAAAAAGATTATTGACACGCTGCGCAGCGCCTACCCCGCTCTCGAAAAACTACCCGATCCGCCCCATTCTACCTCGATGAATTATTCTGCGCCGGGACTTCAGGGGCGATTGGGCATTATCGCAGCTTATACGCGCAGCTTTTGCGGCACTTGCAACCGCCTTCGGCTCACCCCGCAAGGTATGCTCAAAACCTGCCTGTACGACAACGGCGTATTCAACATAAAAGACCTGCTGCGCAACGGCGCCACCGACGAACAGGTGCGCGACGCCATCGTAAACGCTGCCTCACACCGCAGCCGCGACGGCCACGAAGCCGAACAAAACCGCCTGGGGCTGCCTGTGAATGAAAGTATGTCAACAATTGGCGGTTAGCAGCCAGCAGTCAGGGCTTAGGGCTTAGCAGTCAGCTAATCGCTAAGACCTGACTGCTGAGCCCTAACTGCTGACAGCTAACCGCTATAATATGAAAAACTTCACCCACCTCGACGACAAAGGCCGCCCCACTATGGTAAACGTGGGCGAAAAACCCGTGACGTTTCGCACTGCTATAGCCCAGGGCATCGTAGTGCTCAACGAAGAGATCATGGCGCTACTGGCCGGCGATGAACTACACACCAAAAAAGGTCCCGTATTCCAAACGGCTATTATTGCCGGCATCATGGCTGCCAAAAAAACGGGCGAGCTAATCCCGCTATGCCACCCGCTTGGGCTCGAAGACTGCAAAATCGATATCCGCGTGCAAAACCTGGAGGTGATCATAACCTGCAAAGCCAGCCTGCACGGCAAAACCGGAGTGGAAATGGAAGCCCTCACAGGGGCTACTATTGCCGCCCTCACCATTTACGATATGTGCAAGGCCCTATCCCACGACATAGTGATTAAAGAGGTGCGACTGCTGGAAAAAACCGGAGGCAGTAAATAATTATATCTCTCCCTCGCCAGCGGGTTCCAGATTAGTATTAATCGATGTCAATTCCCAACCGTCGACATAACGCGAGATCGTCGGTTTTTCGTTGCGCAAAATGTCGAGCACGTGGGGATAGTCTTCCCAGGTGTAATGAATAGAAACATAACCGCTAGCCCCTCGGCTGTCGGTATTAGGCATTGTATCCGGCTTGCGGTGGAAATAGGCGGCGCCGATCAGGCTGCCATCGTCGCGCCTTAACCCGATAATGGCGCGATAAGGGTAATTGTTGGCGTTTTTTCCGCCGCCGTAATACGCTACGTCGTATTTTTTGATTTCTTCGGTGTAGACTGGCATGGCTGTTTGTTTTTGGTTTATAAATAATCCTTCAACGCTTAATACTCAATCGCTTCTTATTATTACACTCTTTATTTAGAGTAGATATAAGACGCTAATTTTTTTTTCTGTAGCTGATAACTTTGAATATTTCTATTGATGGGTATTTTTATTTTAATACTGCCAATAGCGGCGCCGATAATCGAACCGGGAATGGCAAGGGCTATTCCAAACCCTACAGCTTTTTCTGAGGATTTAAAATCCTGACCGCCTTTACTTCCCACGGCAAAACCAATAATTGCGCCTGTTGACAGCCCACTTACCGCGCCGATAAGCGCGCCTTTGCCGGGGCGGCCCTTTTTGCGAAATTTAAGGGTGCTTATTGTTGAAACGCTTATTTCGCTTGAAGTATTTAAAAGATCACTAATGGATTGTGCAATGAGTACTGATGTATCTGTAGTTTCAATAAGAAAGCCTTTTATACCTATCCTTGAAGGATATGTTTTCACCCATGTTTTATAAATTTTTTCGCGCTCACTTTTTTGGGAAAAAGCAATCGAAAAATTTAGCGTCAAAACAATTAATAGCATCCCAACTATAATCGATTTCATAATGGTAAAATTGACGTTTACCCCAAAATATCGACTATTTTTCCAGTGTAGTCAATGACATTTTTCAATGGAGAAACTAGGGATGCGCGGCCACCCATACCTCTCCGTCTTCAAAAACCTCTTTTTTCCATATCGGCACGGTTTGTTTGAGGGTATCGATGATAAACTGGCAAGCTTCGAAAGCAGCCTGTCGGTGGGGAGTGGCTACGGCGATCACTACGGCGATGCCGTTGATATCTACGCGACCGGTGCGGTGATGGATGGAGACTTTTAGCGCGCCCCAGCGTTGGTGAGCTTCTTCGGCCAGGCGGGTCATTTCGGAAACGGCCATGGGAGCGTAGGCTTCAAAATCGAGATATAATACTGCTTTGCCGGCGGTTTGGTTGCGTACGGTACCAATAAAAACTACGGTACCTCCCGCAGCGGCGTCTTCGCAGAAAGACGTGCAAATATCAGGATTCAATGGCAATTCGCTGAGTTGGATGTCAAACATTGTCCGCGGTTTTTACCCTCCGGCGACGGGCGGGATGAGGGCTATTTCGTCTCCCGGATACAAAGGCGTATCAGGGCCGGCATACGATTTATTGACGGCCAGCCGCAGAGATGCCAGCGTACGGAATGCAGGATATCGTTCCAATAGTTGGACTTGCAACTCGCCCACTGTTAAAGGCTTATCATAAGGCCATTCCAACACAGCAGACCCGGTAATATCTTTTGCAATACCAAAAGTGAGAATGGATAAACTCATGATTTAAAACAAAATTTGAAAACCAATATATGCGACCAGCACAGCCGTCACTTTTTTTACGGTCGAAGCCTTCCACCATACTGCGCCCAACTGAGAGCCAATCAGGCCGCCGAAAAACACGGCCCCCATTAAGAAAACCGTATAAGTCCAGTTTATGTTGGCCTGCGGACCTGTCAATTGCCCAAAGATGCCACTGATAGAATTTACTAAAATATAAAAACTGGCGGTAGCGGCAATCGTTTTTGGATTGTCCCAACGCAGTAGATGCAGCATAGGCGCCAGAAAAATGCCGCCGCCGATGCCCAGTAATCCCGATAAAAAACCGATGCCGCCGCCCAATACGGCATTATGCCAGGGCCGGTATGCAGTGGTACGGTTTTTATCCACTTCACGGGTTAATACCGATGCCTGCCACCACATTGCCAGTGCGGCAATTATCAACGATATGCCGAGCAGGGTAAAAAAAACTTCTTCTTTGAGCCGTAATGCGCCTCCGGCAAAGGCGGCAGGCACACTAAAAGCCACTATGGGCCAGCTTTTTCGCAGGTTGAGATGCCCATGGCGGTGAAAGGTGTAGGTGCCCCCGCTTACCACTACGATATTGCATAGCAAGCTGGTGAGCCGCACCTGGGCTACGGGAAATTCGTACCAGGCCAACATAGCCAGATAACTCGATCCCCCACCAAAACCCACCGAAGCATATAGCAAGGCAATGGCGAAAAAAAAGAGCAGTAGTTCCCAGTGTTCCATGTGGTAAAAATAATGGTTTTTAGCAATTAGCAGTCAGCATTCAGCAAAACCCTCATAAACCCTCATAAACCCTTATCTTTACCTCATGACCACACTAATCTTACTCGCAGCCGGCGCATCCAGCAGAATGGGGGCAGTAAATAAATTGCTGCTGCCTTTGGGAGATTCCACCGTATTACAACAAACGCTTGCCGCAGCCCTGGCATCGGAAGTGGATGAAGTGTGGGTTGTCACCGGACATGAATCCGAGCGGGTAGAAGCAGTCCTGCAGCCTTTGGGTGTGCATTTCGTATATAATCCGGCGTATGAAAAGGGCATGACCTCTTCTATTCAGGCGGGTGTGCGCGCTTCGGGGATAAATACCGGAGCTTATCTGATTTGCCCGGGAGATATGCCGTATTTAAAACCGGCGCACATCAATCTATTGATACAACAGTTTAACGCCTTGGATGGCCAACCAGGTATACTGGCGCCTGTTCATAATGGTAAAAGAGGACACCCGGTATTATTTTCAAAGCATTTTCGCGATGAAATCCTGGCGCATACCGATCCCGACGGATGCAAGGGTATCATTCAGCGTCATGCAGGGCAACTTATGCTGGTAGAAGTTGAAAATGAAGGCATATTGCACGACATAGATACCCCGGAAGCCTATACTTCGGCACGCAACAAAAAAGATCAACATGGCAGCTGAATGGACACAAGACGAATTATTGCGCTATAGCCGGCATTTTGCGCTGCCTGAATTCGGCAGCTCAGGCCAGGAGCGATTGCGCAACAGCGCGGTGTTGGTAGTAGGCGCCGGCGGACTGGGCTGCCCCTTGCTGATGTACCTCGCTGCCGCCGGGGTAGGCCGTATAGGCATCATCGACCCCGATGCGGTGAGCTTGTCAAACCTGCACCGACAAGTGTTGTATACTTCCGAGGATCTGGGGCGCCCCAAAGCGGAAGTCGCCGCCAAACGCCTTGCCGCGCTTAATCCACATGTTGAATTCGAAGTATTTGTGGAAGCATTGTTATCCGAAAATGCGCTTGAGTTGGTGAGTCGCTACGACGTAGTTGCCGACGGTACCGACAATTTTGCCACGCGCTACCTCGTAAATGACGCCTGCGTGCTCACGGGCAAAATCAACGTCTACGCCGCCTTATACCGTATGGAAGGACAAGTGGCCGTTTTTAATTATCCCTTGGAGGGTGAGCGTCGCAGCACTAATTACCGCGATTTGTATCCCGACCCGCCACCACCCGAACTCGTGCCAAATTGCGAAGAAGGCGGCGTGTTGGGCGTTTTGCCGGGTATTATCGGCGCCATCCAGGCTGCCGAAATAATCAAAGTACTAAGCGGAGTGGGAGAGCCGCTGATTGATACCCTATTATTGTGGGATTTGGCCGCACACAGACAGCAATTAATTTCTATACCTAAACAACCCGGCCTGGTCATCGAAAAATTAATTTTTTATGAGCAACTTTGCGGCTCATTGGTCACCAAACCTGCTACACAAACAATGGCGCACGAAATAAAGCCCGAGATCCTCAGAAGCTGGCTACACGAAGGCAAAGACATACTACTCATCGACATACGCGAGCCCTACGAATTTGACGAACTTAATATCGGCGGCGAAAATATCCCCATGGCCGAATTGCCATTTCAGTTGGAACGCCTGCAAAGCGGGGCCACAATCGTCCTGGTCTGTAAAACAGGTTCCCGCAGTGAACTCGGCGTAAAACTCCTGGTGGGTCAATACGGATTACAGGATGTCTCCAGGCTAATCGGGGGAGTCGAGGGGTATTTGGGGGGTGATTTTTGATTTTTGATGTTTACTGTTCACTGTTCACCGTTCACTGTTCACTGTTCACAGTATCAATTCGGCGGTTCGTTGAAATAGTTTGCGGGAGATAGGCCATGTCGTTTTATTTGTAAAAAAAAATAAAAACTGCATGAGATCTGTCATTGAAAATATCGGCTATCAATTCGGCCCGGGCCTTGCCTGGCTATTTACTTCTGTTTTTATCTTTTTGCGTTATGCTATTCCGGCTTCGCTGGTTTTTTTATTGATTTATAAATGGAAACGCAAAGCCTGGCTGTCGCGAAAAATTCAACAGAAATTTCCTAAAACTGCACAGTTACATCACGAAATTGCATACTCGGCGCTGACCTCGTTCATTTTTGGAGGTATGGCTATCGGTATTTTCATTCTTCGAAAATTAGGGTATGGCGAGCTCTATTTCGATATTGCGGAATTTGGTTGGGCGTATTATATATTTACCCTCCTTTTTATGATTGCGGCACACGACACTTATTTTTATTGGGCGCACAGGTTGATGCACCATCCCAAACTATTTCGATATTTTCACTTGGTTCACCACCAATCAACCAATCCTACGCCGTATACTTCTTTTTCTTTTCATCCACTGGAATCGGTTCTCGAATTTGCTATCATCCCTCTCCTAACCCTGGTTTTACCGGTGCATGCTTCCGCTTTCTTTTTATTCACTTTGTGGAGTATTTTCTTCAATGTGTTGGGCCACACAGGCTACGAAATTTCACCCAGCGGATTTACCCGGCACCGCTTTTTTAAATGGTTAAATACGCCTACGCATCATAACATGCACCACAGATATTCTCATTATAATTACAGCCTGTATTTTAATTTTTGGGATAGAATAATGGGTACTAACCACCCCGAATACGATCGCCAATTTGAAGAGGTAGTTGCACGCGTAAAAAGCAGTGCAAAAACCGGTATTACAGCTTGTTTGCTGCTTATCAGCATGGGATCCTTTGCTCAAATGTCGTTGAAGGATATCCAAAACGGACATTACGGTTCGCCGGAATATCGCACGCATCAGATTGATTCAGCCATGCAGGCCGGGCTTGCGTTGCGAAAAGACCAGGTAGCCCCGGTGCATACCATTAATTTGCGCTATTCAAAACGAGTAGAAGAAGAGGTCGTAAAACCAAAGCTTAGCGATTGGTCGAAGTATCGCAAGCTGATGAAAATTCAAAAAGAAAAAGATAAAGAATTACAATCGGTGCTCAGCTCCTCCCAATTTGAAAAATATAAAAACAAAAGGGATGCCATGTTTTGGGAAGGTATAAAGGCTTATTTTTATTAATAATACCACCCCCGCTTACAGTCGCCTAGTTTCCCCCTCGCCCCCTCGACAACCTCGCCTTCGCCCAGTGATAAAACATTGGCAACACAGAGATGAAAATAATGCCGAGTACTACGATTTCGAAGTTGTTTTTCACAACCGGAATATTACCGAATGCATACCCCATAAGCGTAATGCCGAATACCCAGAGGATAGCGCCGGTTATGCAGTATATGATGTATTTGCGGTAATGCATCTCGCCGGCGCCGGCTACGAAAGGCGCAATGGTGCGTACAATAGGTACAAAACGCGCCATAATCACCGTCTTGCCGCCGTATTTGTGGTAAAACTCCTGCGTGCGCTCTATATATTCCCGCTTAAGCAGAAAAATCCGTTCTCGTTTAACTACCTGCCTGCCAAAAAAACGGCCCGCAAAGTAGTTTACGTTATCGCCCAATAGGGCAGCGCCTACCATCAATGGCATGAGAAGCCAGATGTTGAGCTGATTGGTAGCGGCGGCAAGCGCGCCCACGGTAAAGAGCAACGAATCGCCCGGCAACAGCGGCATTACAACGAGCCCAGTCTCCGTAAATATGATGAGCAGTAATGCGACGTATAAAAGCGTATCGTATTTGCGCACCATTTCGGCCAGGAAGTCCTGGTCGTTGAGGTTGCTAATGAAGTCTATAATAATGTGAAAAATTTCGGTCATGGCCCTTATGTTAGTACGGGTGAATCAAAACTGGGCGCAAAAATAAGCGTATTTGGCAGAATATCGAGCGATACCTGATTTTCCTGATGGTAATACCGATAGCTATGGACAAAGATATTGACAGGACTAATCCACTGCCAGCATCATAACCTTTTCTTCCTCGGGCGCCCGGCTATACAATGCGGCCAGTCGAGAGGCAATAGAGATGATGTCTTTTGTTTCCAGCTTTAGGCTGAACATCAGCATGCTGTTGCGGAGGCCGTAGCCGTTGTTTTTGATGCCTTCTAACTGGGCGGCAAGCTGGTCTTCCAGCATGTCAAAAAGGGCGTATTTTTCGCCGGCTAACCGGTCAAGTTTTTCAAATTGAAGGTGTTGCAGGCAAACGGCGATTTGATGCAAATAGTTGTCGAGCGCCCCTGCAACTTTTCGCAGGTTGTCAACCTGTTGAGGCGCAAGGGGCGGCAGGCTGTTGTCAACGTGTTCGCTGCAAGCCTCTACGATTAAGTCGACAGATTGCAGGGCATCCTGTTCCAGGTCGTATACCATTAAATAAAGACGCCCGCTTTCTGCTTTGTCTTTCAGCCTTTTAATAGCGTGATAGATTTTAAATTCCAGGTTTTCATTGTCTTTTTTCAACTTGCCCAGATTTTGTCTGGCCTTGCTTATTAACGCGCGGTCCTCTTTGACTAATCCTTCGATCGCATCCTGGTAAGTTTGGGCTACCAAATTTATCGTTTTGCCGGCATTTTGTGACGTTTCTTCCATCATCTGTACAACAGAAATATTGCCATTATATTGCTCAAAATGAGCAACTTGTGATCTTGTCTGTTCTTTTTTGCGGTGCAAAGCAAAGGTTTTGATAACAACTAATACCAGTAGTACTACCAATGAGATGACGCCATAGGCTCCAAACAAAAACATAGTGGCCGCGCAAAGACCGGCAACAGTAAACGCGATGACTGCCGTGACAAACCACCCTGCGATGACATTGACTACCCCGGCAACCCGGAATACGGCGCTGTCGCGCCCCCAGGCGCCGTCGGCCAGTGAAGAACCCATGGCTACCATGAAGGTGACGTAGGTGGTAGACAAGGGTAATTTTAATGATGTAGCAAAAGCTATCAGGCTACTCGCTACGGTGAGATTGACGGCGGCTCTCACTACGTCGAATGCAGGCGCCTCTTGTGTATGGCCGTTTTCTTTGTGGATGTCGAGCTTTTGAAATCTTTTCTCCAGACTTTGCATTAATGGTTGAGGAATTACCGATGTAATTGCCTTGCTCATCAGCCTGGTATATCGCACGATGCCCCTTGCTACGGCGTTGGAGGTGAATTTTTCATAGCCTTCTCCCTGTCGCCCAAGAGATACTTCCGTGTCGGTCACACTGCGTGCCTTGCGGGATAACCAAAGTGTAACTACCATGATAACTCCGGCAATTAATAAAATCATGGTGTCCGCTTTTACAGGATTGCCAAGAGGCCCCATCGTAAGTTGACCTGCATCGGCGCCCGAGCTCGACCAGATTCTAAAACTTTCCAGACCCGCCATGGGCACGCCGATGAAGTTGACCAGGTCGTTGCCCGCAAATGCCATTGCCAACGAAAATGTGCCAAACAAGACGACAATGCGCAGCATGTTGATTTTAAAGGCGGAGTGGAGTAATTGCATCAGTATGGTCCATACCGCAAATGCGCATAGCAACAGCACATTAGTGCGCTCTCCAATCCATGTAATTGTTGATTTGTCAATAAAAGATGTTCCCTTTAAGCCTTTGAATATCAAAAAGTAAGTGAGCAAGGTAAGCGCCAGGCCCGCCCAAATAGCGCCCACTTTGGCTAATCTTTTTTCAAAATGATAAGTAAATAACAACCGGGAAAGGTATTGCACGATCATTCCGCAAATAAAGGCTACCACTACGGATGATAATATCGTCGAAATAATCGCAAGCGCACTCGATGAGTTGATATAATTAACCAGATTACCCAAATCTTGCCCCTGCTGGTAGAGTTTGATGACTGCAACTACTACAGCCGCTCCCAATAATTCAAATATCAACGAAACGGTGGTTGAGGTGGGTAAACCAAAGGTGTTGAACAAGTCGAGCAAAAATATATCGGTGAGCATGACCGCCAGAAAGATGATCATGATCTCTGAGAAGTAAAACGCTTCCGGGTTGAGGATACCCGTGCGCGCTACTTCCATCATGCCGCTCGAAAATGTGGCGCCTATGGCGATACCCAAACCCGCCACGATCATGATGACTTTAAATGGCGCTACTTTAGAACCTATTGCAGAATTGAGGAAATTGACGGCGTCGTTGCTTACGCCCACAATAAGGTCGGATATGGCAAGTAAGCCAAGTAGTATTACTATAAAAAGAAAATAGTCGGCCATGGCTCGTATGTCTGTATTTCAGACCCAAAAGTTACGCCGCCTAAGTTAATTGGAGGGTAAGCCAATGTTACGTTTGTGTTAATTAGGGCTTAGCGGTTAGCAGTCAGGTCTTAGGGCTGACCGCTAAGCCCTGACCGCTAAGCCCTAAGCCCTAACTGCTAACCGCTACTCATGTATCTTCCCCCAAGACTTAAACATAAAGTATCCCGATACCACCGCTACACTTACCATTATTAGTGCCTTGGGAATATCGCTGTAAATGAAAAATCCAACCGCAAATAAGGCGCCGTATACCAGGAAACACCCTGCTACCATGCACGCAATCTCTAAGGGTAGACGACCCGGCACGATGTCTTCCTGCTTGAGGGTGCCCTCGCCAATAGCGCGGTCGATTACAGGGCGCCAGCCACCAGGAGCAGGTTTGATGTGCTTGTAAAAACTGAGCAGCTTGTCGTGGCTCGAAGCAGGGGTAAGTAGAGTCACGACGACCCAGCCTACTGTTGTGATGCCAACTCCCAATACAAGCCGCAAGTGGCTGGGTATGGTTTCGTAAAAGCCGAGTTCGAATATTAATGCAACCACAAAAGATATGATCATCGCTGCGATTTCCGTATACGCATTGATGCGCCACCAGAACCAGCGCAGGATGAATATTAGCCCGGTACCTGCGCCAATTTGAAGCAAAATATTGAACGCCTGCAACGCATTTTGAAGGTAAAGAGCCAGCACGGATGCCAGTACCATTAATACTACGGTGGATAGCCGGCCTATGTTGACCAATTTTTTTTCCGATGCGTCAGGCGCTATAAAACGTTTGTAAAAGTCGTTGACGATATACGAGGAGCCCCAGTTGAGGTGCGTGGCTATCGTAGACATATAAGCGGCTAATAATGCCGCCACGAGCAACCCGATAAGCCCAGCAGGCAAAAAAGTAAGCATGGCCGGAAAGGCCAGGTCGTCTTTGATAACTACGTCTTTGCTCAAGTTAGGAAAAGCGGCTTTGAGTGAAGCTAAATCCGGAAAAAGTATGATGGATGTTAAGGCAATGAGGATCCAGGGCCAAGGCCGCAAAGCATAATGGGCGATGTTGAAAAATAAGGTGGCCGAGATGGCGTGTTTTTCGTTTTTGGCCGACAACATGCGCTGGGCTACATAACCCCCTCCGCCAGGCTCCGCGCCCGGATACCATACGCTCCACCACTGTATGGCAATGGGCAACACAAAAAGCGGCAGGTACTGCGCCGGGTCGCTAAAGTCGGGCAACAGGTTGAGCTTTCCCGATACGTTTGGGTGTTGCAACAGGTTTTGCAAACCGCCCACCTCTGGCATTTTGACCAACAAAACAGCCGCCCATACCATGCCCACCATGGCCAAAATAAACTGGAAGAAGTCGGTCCACAATACACCCGTCAAGCCTCCCAGCGAGGTATAAACTACCGTGATTAGCGAAGCGATCAGGATGGTCTGCAGGGGCGATAAACCCAGCATTACCCCGCCGATTTTGATGGCGGCAAGGGTGACGGTGGCCATGATCATGATGTTGAAAAAGACACCCAGATAAATGGCTCTGAAACCGCGAAGAAATGCGGCAGCTTTACCGCTATAGCGTATTTCGTAAAATTCGAGGTCGGTAAGCACCCCCGATCGCCGCCACAATTTGGCGTACACAAACACGGTGAGCATGCCGGTGAGCAGAAAAGCCCACCACTGCCAGTTGCCAGCCACGCCGTTGTTCCTTACCATGTCGGTGACTAGGTTGGGGGTGTCGGCAGAGAAGGTGGTAGCTACCATGGAAATGCCCAGCAACCACCAGGGCATGTTTCGCCCCGAAAGGAAGTATTCGGAATAACTTTTCCCGGCTTTTTTGGATACCAAAAGACCGATAAGTAAGGAAACGGCAAAATATGCCCCAATGATGCTCCAATCGAGTAGTGTGAGTGTCATTTTTCGTTTTGTTTTCCGCGAAAGATAAACAATAAAGATGTTCTCTGTTCTCTGTTCTCTGTTCTCTGTTCTCTGTTCTCTGTTCTCTGTTCTCTGTTCTCTGTTCTCTGTTCTCTGTTCTCTGTTCTCTGTTCTC
>JABWBR010000109.1 GCA_013360405.1 Saprospiraceae bacterium | reverse complement strand
ACATCAAATGGTTAGCGGTAAACGCTAACCCAACATCAAATGGTTAGCGGTAAACGCTAACCCAACATCAAATGGTTAGCGGTAAACGCTAACCCAACACTAGACCTCGAATAATTCCATCGCAATGCGGTCGGCAATGAGCTTACCCGGGCGGGTAAGCCGAAATACTTCGCCTTCCTGCTGCACGGCGTCTTGCAGGATAAAATCGCGGATGCCTTTCAGGAATAGCTGCTCAAAACGCGGGCCAAGCGCCCTGATCACATCAAGCCGGCAGCCCCAACTGGTGCGCAGGGAGATCATCACGTATTCGTTGTAGCGCTGAGCGGCAGTCAGGGTTTCTTTTTCAAACAAATCGCCTTCGAGTATGGATATCTCCGTGGGAGGGGCGATAGAAAGCAGCGATTTGATATATTTGGCGTTATTGGCCACATTCCACTTGCGTTGTCGGCCGTCGAAGGAATGAGCCGATGGGCCGATACCCAGATAAGTTACTCCTTGCCAATAGCTCGCATTGTGGCGGCTGTAAAAACCAGGGCGCGCGAAGTTGGAAATTTCGTAGTGTTCGTAGCCTTCGGCTTCCATGATGTCCATGAGCATTTCAAACTGCCGGCTCGCCTGTTCTTCGTCAACCGGCGGCGTTTTGCCTTTTTGCACAAAAAAATCTAACGCCGTTTTGGGTTCTACGGTGAGGCAATAACACGATAAGTGGGGAATACCCAGTTCTGTGAGCGTACGCACATTGGTCTCCCACTGGGCATCGCTGGTAGTGGGAGAGCCGTAGATCAGGTCGACGGTAAGGTTGCTGAAACCGGCAGCCAACGCCTGCTCGATACAAGTGCGGGCTTCGACGGCATTGTGGGCTCTGTTCATTAAGCGGAGGTCGGCTTCGGCAAACGACTGCACACCGATGCTCAGGCGGTTGACAGGCGTGTGGCGCAGCACCTGCAATTTAGCCGCTGTAAGGTCGTCGGGATTTGCTTCGAGGGTTACTTCTGCGTCGGGCGCCACGGGATACCATTTGTATATTGTGTCAAACAACCGGCGCAATTCGCTTTCATCCAACAGCGACGGCGTACCTCCGCCCAGATAAATGGTTTGCACTTCTTCGCCCTTCAATTCCTCACGCCGCCATTCCAGTTCGCGTAGCATAGCCTCCAGCAACGCGTCTTTCTGCTTCAGGGAAGTAGAAAAATGAAAGTTGCAATAGTGACAAGCCTGCTTGCAAAAAGGGATATGGAGGTAAATTCCGGGCATGTGGTTCGGTTGTCGGTTGTCGGTTGTCGGTTCTCCGTTGTCCGTTGTCGGTTCTCGGTTCTTAGTCTTTGATCTCTCCCTCTCTCCCTCCCTCTCTCCCTCCCTCCCTCTCTCCCTCTCTCCCTCCCACACTCTCACCCTCCCTCCATCAGGGCCTTACAGGCATCGTAGAGATCGGTCCAGTCCTTGCGGGTGCGCAGCACAGTTTCGAGGTATTCCTGCCACACCTGCTTGTCTTGCACGGGGTCTTTCACAATAGCGCCGGTCAGGCTGGCGGCGAGGTCGTGGGCTTTCAGGGCGCCGTCGCCGAAGTGGACGGCCAGGGCCTGGCCGCTGTTAATCACAGAGATCGCCTCGGCGGTACTCAGCGTACTGGAGGGCGATTTGAGTCTGGAGCGGCCGTCTTCGGTTTTGCCGCTGCGCAATTCGCGAAAGATGGTCACGAGGCGGTAAATTTCCTTAACGGGTGCTGCTGTTGCGGGCAATTCGAGCTGTTGCCCCAGTTTTTCTACCCGGCTTTTTACAATCTGCACTTCTTCTTCCAGCGTAGCCGGTAGCGGCATCACCACAGTATTAAAGCGGCGGCGCAGGGCGCTGGATAGTTCGTTGATGCCTTTGTCGCGGTCGTTGGCAGTGGCTATGAGGTTAAATCCGCGGCGGGCGTCCACGTTCATATTTAATTCGGGCACGGGCAGCGATTTTTCCGACAACAGGGTGATGAGTGCGTCCTGTACATCGGAGGGCAGGCGGGTGAGTTCTTCCACGCGGGCAATTTTGCCATCTTGCATAGCGCACATCACGGGACTAGGCACCAGGGCGTTTTCGGAGGGGCCTTCGGCAAGCAGGCGGGCGTAGTTCCAGCCGTAGCGCAGCGATTCTTCGCCGGCGCCGGCGGTGCCTTGTACGAGTAAGGTTGAATCACCACTGATGGCAGCAGCGAGGTGTTCCGACACCCAGGTTTTGGCGGTGCCGGGCACGCCGATGAGAAGCAGGGCGCGGTCGGTAGCCAGGGTTGCCACGGCCACTTCCAGAAGGCGGCGTTGGCCGTAGTATTTGGGCTCTATCTCTGTGCCGTCAGCTAACGGGCCTCCTATGAGGTAGTGCACGATGGCCCAGGGCGACAGCCGCCAGTTGGTGGGGCGGGGGTGCTTGTCGGCTTGCGCCAAAGCCTCAAGTTCGTGTGCGTAGGCCAGCTCTGCCCGTGGGCGTAGGATACCGCTAATGTCGTCGTACATGCTTGGGTAATTAAAAATGAAGAATTAAGAAGGAAGAATGGGTTTTGGGTAATATTCTATTTATCATTTTCCTTCGCAGATTTTAGAATGGCAGTGAGTATTGAAATTAATTCTCCGGCATCTTTCAGGATGGAATCGAATTCTGTTTCGGTAATAAAATCAGTTTCATTGAGAAGCCTCAGCCAATAGTGCGTCTCTCTGGCTTCTTTTAAAGCGATATGCAATTTATTAATAAAATCCTTTTTGGTCAGCGCGCCATTAGCCTCTTCTACATTGGCGCCAATAGAAGTACCACTTCGAATGAGCTGTTTTGATAAAACATATTCCGACTTGTTTTCTCTCAAATAACGACACAGCTTTACTATTGTCACCGCAAAAGCAAAAGATTTGATCAAAATAATATTCTCACGCCCACCCTTCATTCTTCATTATTAATTTTTCATTTTTCATTTCCAAAATATATCACAAGATAGAAAATCAGCGGACTATCTCCCCGGCAGCAGGGTAATTTCCTAACTTTGTCCCCACATTCGTTGTTGTATCCTATACCAGGCAAAACCAGTTGTTTTATGCAGGAAATCAAGCCCTACCAGCCTACCAATAAAGTGCGCATCGTAACGGCTGCTTCGCTGTTCGACGGCCACGACGCAGCCATCAACATCATGCGCCGCATTATGCAAAGCTCCGGCGCCGAGATTATCCACCTGGGCCACAATCGCTCGGTAGATGAAATCGTCAATACTGCCATCCAGGAAGACGTGCAGGGCATAGCCATCACATCGTACCAGGGCGGACACATGGAGTTTTTTAAATACGCCCACGACCTGCTCAAACAACGCGGCGCCGGACATATCAAACTCTTCGGCGGCGGCGGCGGCACCATCCTGCCCAAGGAGATCGAAGAATTGCACCAATACGGTATCACTCGTATCTATTCGCCCGACGACGGTCGCAAGATGGGCCTGCAAGGTATGATCAACGACGTGTTGCAGCAATGCGACTTCCCCGTGGGATTTAGCGCCAACGGCGAACTCAAACACTTCCACGAAAAAGACCCCCACGCCGTGGCTCGCCTTATCTCCGTAGCCGAAAACAATCCCGGCTATTTTGAACAAGATGTAAAACCCGCCTTAACGCACGCCGACAAGGTAACACCCGTACTTGGCATCACCGGCACGGGCGGCGCCGGCAAGTCGAGTATGGTGGATGAACTGGTGCGCCGCTTTTTGCTCGACTTCCCCGACAAAACGATCGCCGTGGTGTCGGTCGACCCCTCCAAGCGCAAAACCGGCGGAGCCTTGCTCGGCGACCGCATCCGGATGAACGCCGTAAACCAACCCCGTGTGTACATGCGCTCGCTGGCTACCCGCCAGAGCAACCTGGCGCTGTCGAAACACGTGCAATCGTCGGTTGAGATCCTCAAGGCTGCCGGCTACGACCTCATCATCCTCGAAACCTCCGGCATCGGGCAGTCGGATACCGAAATCGTGGATCACTCCGATGTGTCGCTGTACATCATGACACCCGAATACGGCGCCGCCACGCAATTGGAGAAAATCGACATGCTCGATTTTGCGGATATTATCGCCATCAACAAATTTGACAAACGCGGCGCCCTCGACGCCCTGCGTGACGTGCGCAAGCAATACCAGCGCAACCACCAGATGTGGGACAAACCGCTCGAAGAGATGCCCGTGATAGGCGCCATCGCTTCGCAATTCAACGACCCGGGCACCAACCAGCTTTATATTAAGGTTATTGAAAAAATAGTAGAAAAAACCGGCGCCCCGCTGCAATCTAAGTTCGCGCAGTCACAGGGTATGAGCGAAAAGATTTTCATCATCCCGCCGGGCCGCACGCGCTACTTGTCGGAAATTTCAGACAACAACCGCCAATACGATCGCTGGGCAGCACAACAAAGCGAGTTGGCACGCAAACTATTTGGGCTACAGCAAACCCTGGATGCGCTGCAAAAGCAAAGCGGCTACGCCGATACCCGGGTGGCGCTGGAAAAACTATACGAAGACCTCAAAAAAGATATTGACGGCAATTGTCTGCGCATCATCGAAAACTGGGATACCCGCAAAGCCGCCTATGCCGCCGATGAATACGTGTACCAGGTGCGCGGCAAAGACATTCGCGTGCAGACCTATACCACCTCGCTTTCGCATACCCGCATCCCACGCGTAGCTTTGCCCAAATACAAAGACTGGGGCGACGTACTCCTTTGGTCGTTGCAGGAAAACGTGCCCGGCGAATTTCCCTATACTGCCGGCGTTTTCCCCTTCAAGCGCAAAGAAGAAGACCCCACACGTATGTTTGCCGGCGAGGGCGGCCCCGAGCGCACCAACCGCCGCTTTCACTACGTGTCGCTGGGCATGCCCGCCAACCGACTGAGCACCGCCTTCGACTCGGTGACCCTCTACGGCGAAGACCCCGACCATCGCCCCGATATATACGGCAAAGTGGGCAACTCGGGCGTCAGCGTGTGCTGTCTCGATGACGCCAAAAAACTCTATTCGGGTTTCGACCTCTGCGACCCCCGCACCTCCGTGTCGATGACCATCAACGGTCCCGCAGCCACGATCTGCGCCTTTTTTATGAATACGGCTATCGACCAACAGTGCGAACGCTATATCCGCGAACACAAGCTTACCCACCTCGTGGAAGCCAAACTCAAGGAGCGCTACAACGACCGCGGGCTGCCCCGGCCCGCCTACGACGGCGAACTGCCACAAGGCAACGACGGCCTCGGCCTGCTCTTGCTGGGCCTCACCGGCGACCAGGTGCTCGAACCCGCTGTTTACAACGAATTAAAAGCCAAAGCCCTGTCGGCTGTGCGCGGCACCGTGCAAGCCGACATTCTCAAAGAAGACCAGGCCCAAAATACCTGCATCTTCAGCACCGAATTTTCGCTCAAACTCATGGGCGACGTGCAGGCGTATTTCATCAACCACAAAGTGCGCAACTTTTATTCGGTGTCGATTTCGGGTTATCACATCGCCGAAGCCGGCGCCAACCCGATCTCCCAGTTGGCCTTTACGCTGGCCAACGGCTTTACCTTTGTGGAATACTACCTCTCGCGGGGTATGCACATCGACGACTTTGCGCCCAACCTCTCGTTTTTCTTCTCCAATGGCGTCGATCCCGAGTATGCTGTGATAGGCCGCGTGGCGCGCCGCATTTGGGCGAAAGCCATGAAATACAAATACGGCGGCAACGAGCGCAGCCAGATGCTGAAATACCATATCCAAACCTCGGGCCGCTCGCTGCATGCCCAGGAGATCTCGTTTAACGACATCCGCACTACCCTGCAGGCGCTTTACGCCATCTACGACAATTGCAATTCGCTGCATACCAACGCCTACGACGAGGCGATCACCACGCCCACCGAAGAAAGCGTGCGTCGCGCCATGGCCATCCAACTCATTATCAACCACGAGTTAGGACTAGCCAAAAATGAAAACCCCATCCAAGGCTCGTTTATCATAGAAGAACTCACCGACCTGGTAGAAGAAGCCGTCTTGACCGAATTCGACCGCATCACCGAACGCGGCGGCGTGCTCGGCGCGATGGAGACCATGTACCAGCGCGGCAAAATCCAGGACGAAAGCATCTACTACGAAACCCTCAAGCACACCGGCGAGTTGCCCATCATAGGCGTCAATACGTTTTTGGGCAAAGACGGCTCGCCCACCTCGATCCCCAGCGAGGTCATCCGCGCCACTACCGAAGAAAAAGAAGCGCAAATAGACATTTTGCAGCAGTTACACAGGGCGCAGTCCGACCGCAGCGCTGCGATGTTGGAGGCGTTGCAGCAAACCGCCCTGTCCAACGGCAATATTTTCGAACAACTCATAGAAACCGCGAAGTATTGTTCGCTGGGACAGATCACGCACGCCCTGTACCAGGTAGGCGGGCAGTATCGGCGGAATATGTGATGAGGTGGGATTATTTTGGATTTTGCACATTTGGATGTGCAGAATTTTTGTATTTTTGCACAAATGAATGTGCAAAATGTACAATCTCCTCGCAAAATCAGAACAGTTAGTCAGATACACTGCTACGCAATATAGCCGTTATCTATATACTACTGTCAGGTGGGATAATCGACTTATCGGCATAAAAGGCGCGCGTGGTACAGGAAAGACGACCCTTTTGCTCCAGCGGTTGAAATCACTTCAACTACCCGCTGCAAAAGCTGCTTATTTTTCGCTGGACGATATTTTTTTTACCCAAAACCTGTTTGCAGACGTAGCGGAACAATTTTACCGCGAAGGCGGAAAGATGCTGTTCCTGGATGAAGTACACAAATACCCCGGCTGGGCGCGGGAAATCAAAAACCTGTATGATTTTTTCCCCGATTTGCAAGTAGTCTTTACGGGATCTTCTATAATAGACCTGGCCAAAGAAGAAGGGGATTTAAGTCGAAGGGCGCTGATGTATGAACTGCAGGGCCTGTCCTTTCGCGAATACCTTGGTTTAAGCGGCATAGTAAACATTGAATCGTTGTCGCTGCAAGACCTGCTCCACAACGCCACCGCCATCCGGGATTTATTTCCCGCCGATTTTCGACCATTAGCGCATTTTCGGACTTATTTGTCTCAGGGCTATTACCCGTTTTTCAGGGAAGATCCCGAGGGTTTCCACCAGCGATTGGCGCAGATGGTACGGGTTGTCGTTGAATACGACATGGCTGTACTTAAAGGATTTGACCCCCGCAATGCCCGCAAATTATTGCAATTGCTGTTTATTCTCTCCGCCAATGTGCCTTACAAACCCAATCTCACCCAATTGGCGCAGAAAGCGGACGTACATCGAAATACTATTCTCAATTACCTCGTATATCTCGAAAATGCGCGATTGATCAGGTTGCTTCAGGCATCCGGGGCGGGGCTTTCCCTTTTGCAAAAACCGGAAAAAGTATACCTCAACAATACCAATCTGGCTTATGCATTATCGGGCGAACCGCCGAATACCGGCAATTTGCGGGAGACCTTCTTTTTCAGCCAAATGCAAAGTTTATTTAGCGTAACCGCCCCCAGTCAAGGCGATTTTTTGGTTGATAATCAATATTTATTTGAAATTGGCGGCAAGCAAAAAACATACGATCAAATTGCCGGGCATCCGAATAGCTATGTAGTCCGCGACGATTTGGAATATCCGGTTGGCAAGTTTTTTCCTTTGTGGGTTTTTGGGTGTTTGTATTGAAAACAGCCAAAACACCCCCAATAGACGTAGATTGGGCGGATTATAAAGACTTGCTATATCAGAGAAATTAGGGACGTGTCGAAAATAAAATACCGCTCTCTATCCCTTTCCGTCTACCTCGTATACCAGCCTCGTGTACTAAGCTTTATAAAACAACCATCCTTTATCGAACCTGACAAAGGTTCAAATAAATTTGTAAATTTGGTTAACATATGTTAACTTTGAATATGCAAAACATATTCGAAAAAGCACTCCAAAAAGTCGTCCATGCACTGGAATCGGAACAAATCGACTACATGATTGTCGGGGGATTTGCGGTGAGCTACCACAATAGAGCTAGGACTACTAATGACATTGATCTGGTATTGCAAATATATCCAGTGCATGTAAAATCGATACTCAAACACTTTCCCGATTGGAAAGGCTTCGAAACATCCTTCATGGATAGCGTAAAACATGGCATGCTGTTTAACATCACAGACTTTGAAACAGGTATCCGATATGACTTTATGGCTTATCAGGACAGTGATTACAATTGGACAGCCTTCCAACGCCGCAAACTAGTGGACTTTTGGGGTGTGAAGTGCTATGTTTGCTCCAAGGAAGATCTGGTTATTTCAAAATTGCAGTGGTATAATATTTCAAAAAGCGACAAGCAACTAGAGGACCTGAAATTTCTGCTATTAGACGAATCGCTCAATATGGATTACATCAAAACCTGGTCTTCAAAACTAAATCTAAAAACCCATGGAATTTTGGGGTAAAAAAGTAAATGTAAGCAAAGAAGCCGCACAATTGCAGGTTGCGATAATCAATACCTTTGAACCGGAAAAGCGCTTCCGGATCGCGCTGGATTTTGCCAATTTCGGCATTGACCAGACCCGTACCTGGATAAAAGAACAGCACCCCTATTATTCCGAATTGGAGGTGACGCTGGCGTTTGTAAAGCTGATTTACTACGATGCGGGCTCTATGTCGGAGGAGCATTGGCAATTTTACAAGCGCGTAATGGAAAAAAAGATAAAAAAAGACTGGGCCGCGCGGTTTAGAAAAATGATGGAAGAGAACAGCTGGAGCTATGAAGATGTAGCCAAAATGGGGAATTTCAAAAATGGCAGCGTGATCAAAGCTACGATTAGTCGGGGCTTGCCCGCTTTTGCCAAATTGGCGGTTTTGATTCATGAATCGAAAAAAAGATAAACCGTATTAGCCAAGACTTCATCTACTCCGCAATTGCTGCAATAGCTGCCGACTGCTGATGCTATTGACATTATGAGAAAAAATCCGGACTTTTGGGGATAAGCGAATGCAAGTCAATAAGGAGCTATTTGCGATTATTGTGGTGTGTGTGTAGTTTAAACAGAGGAGCGGAGGTGTAGATAGTTGCGATATTCAAGGCCAATAATAAACGATAATTTTAATATAAAAAAGAATCTAGTTAGATATTACCATAGTACAAGTCAAGACATTCAAAAATATCCAATAATTCTCACCCCTGCTAGGATTATTCATGCTCTTAATAAAGAAATATCAAAAGATCAAGTTTATGAATTAATGAATATTCTTCCAAAAAAGAATCAACTCCTGCATCCTCCTTCAAAGCCTTTGGATTTTCACTATGTAAAAAGAAGAGAACTAAATGATGGCTGCGGGATTATTTGGGGAATAGTTCTTCTAATTTTCCCAGTTAGCATGCTAATGTATTCATTATATAGAGGTGGATTCGGCGTTAGCCTTTTGTTCTTAGCTTTTACAATTTATTTTATATATTTTTTTATAACTGAAGAGACTAGCGTAACACAAGTGAGAGAGAAAATCCCCGACGATCTGTATAAAAACATAATGGAAGAATACAAAAATAAGATATTGGAAGTAAACCGACAAAACGAATTAATTGAGAGTGATTTTCAAAAAAAATACCATGAAATAATTCAAAAAAACATAAACAAGGTTGAAGATTTTAAAATTCAGCTGTACTATAAAGAATTAATCCCTATTTCCATAAGTGAAAGGAATTTTGATAATATTAAAATAGGAAAATATGAAATTGAATTCTTGTCATACTTAATCGATGTATTTGGCAATCAAATTAAAGTTGACATTTCGCCAAAATTACCATATAAATCATATTTTCCGGATTTTGTCTATATCTGCAATAAAACAGGCCTACATATTGATATAGAGATAGATGAACCATACTCAATGATAGATAAAATCCCAATACATTTTATTGACTCCTCAGATTTTGAAAGAAACGAATTTTTTCTCAATCAAAATTGGAGTGTAATACGATTTAGCGAATTACAGGTTGTAAAACAACCGGATGAGTGTATTAATTTGATTTCCAACTATGTGAATTCGATAATAATGAAGCAACAGTTATTTGAACATGAACTGAATCAAGATAGTAGATGGACATATGAGCAGGCACTAGTAATGGCAAATAAAAATTATAGGAATGAATACCTAAATTAACCATTACTCACGATCAATTAGTGATAGTCAAGCCCTATTCCAGTCTAGCCTTCTCTCAATTCTACTTGTCGAGGTACCGTAGAATAAGATGTAGTTGTTTTGGCATTGCCGTTTTTTGACCTTGCTCATATCTCACGATAGGCCTACCGCCTTCCCGACTTATTGGAACAGGCATTACGGTTTGCTGAGCCACTTAAGTAGGTTGCTGTACAAATTTTTCATTTTATTAGAAACACTTGCTTTCTTCAATTATAGACCTTACCTTTGCTATGTTAAGCAATAACATACATCGTATTGACAATTGGCTATATTCTCTTCTGGATTAGCCCGAAAATTCTGTAACTTTGTAGAGTAACTTTTTGGAAACATGTCTTAAATAAAATTCGCTAAATACGATGACAACAGTTCTGAAGGTAAATATAAATGACATCAACAGCCAGTTTTTTATCGATTTAAGTGAAAAAATAGCTGCATCTACTGAAATAGAAATCCGTATTCCACATAAAAAGCACACAAAAGAATTATTTGCCGATGAACAATTCTGGCAAATTATCCATGCTTTTGACTGGTCAAAAACAGATGCCGAAGAAATCATGGCTCCAGCTGTAGATCAACTAGCAGCTATGCCAATAGTGAATATTTATCTTTTTGCTGATAAACTTTCTGAAAAGCTGTTTCTGCTAGATACCAGAACGCATGGAGATGCTTATCTGGCCAATGAAGGTGACGATTATCTTTCAGTTGATGATTTTTTGTATATTAGATGTGCAGTAGTTGCAGAAGGTAAAGAATATTTTGAGCATGTTGCTGCCAATCCATCTGAGTTTCCTGATGAAATAAGTTTTGAGCCCCTGTTAAGTCTGGCGCACAGAGCTTATGAGAAAAAGACAGGGAGGAAGTTTGAATATTACCCTGCCATTAGTTATGAAACGTATAGTAATAAAGAGGCCTGGAAATAGAATGGTATGCCCCATAATAACTCAAATCAGAGTACGAAACCTAATCACCTCTACGAAATAATAGACAAGGAGAGTGAAGATACTTATAAGTATGGAATCAGTTGCGACCCAGTAGGAGAGGACGGCCTGTCCGATCGTATGCGCGATCAAATAAACTTTCTCAATCGACTTTTTGAATGGGTGCGATTCTTTGGACGAATATTGATATTTGATATTCCTGGAAAAAAAGAGGCCAGACGACTTGAAAAAGAGCACATCAAGGAGTATGAAAAATTACATGGGCGTAAGCCTAAAGGCAATATTAGATATTAAATACAAAACCTATATTCAATAATCTATTTTCGTAAATTATTTCCTGAATCTCGTACTATTTGAAAGTGCAACATCCAATTACGTAAAAAAATATCAATTAAATATAATGGTATCGATTGATGATATAAAAAGATTGATAGCACTTGACGGAGGTGTAGATAGGTGCGTTTCACAATATCAAAAACTTGGCTGGCGCTTTTATGAACCAAGTAGGGAGGAAATTGAAGAATTCAACCAGCGCTCATCTGTTGATTATTGTAGCAAAATTTTAATCGATGCTTATGCAGGAGCAACTTGTTTTAAATTGAATAGCGGCCTTCGTGAAGAGCGCTGGATAAAAGCAGATGAATTTTGCCTACTCTATAAATTCCATTTAAATGAAAGTCTTGATAAAATTGACTCTCATGATAATCAAAAAGTTTGGAGGCGGTTAAATATTCCAAATGAAGCATTTGACTTTTTAAGAACCTATGTTTGTCATAAAATAATGATTCCACAATTCTTATCTACTTCAAATTATAAGAATTCAGCTTACTCTTCCTTTTTTGAAATAGAAACTTGTGAAAATAGCAATGGAAGATATATTGCTGAAATAGTTGATAAATTATCTGAAGGGGAAATTTTATTTAAGTCAAACACTGTTTTTGAAATAAATTCATGTGATAGTGATACTATATATATGACGGAGGTTAAATCAGACGAGTATGATTTAGTTCTTTACGAAAATTATTGGAAAAACGAAATGCCTAATTCCGAATACAAAAAATTACATGGGTAAATAACAAGCGACGAATAAAAAAGAGAAAAAATCAAATAGTAAAAGCTAAACGCTACCCTACCTCATTCCTCTTATTTTACTGCACAACCTGTATAGTATACCTCACGCCGCTAGGTTTTGTGCATGAGGAAATACTTGAAATTTAAGAGATAATCGAGTTTTGAGTTGTTTTTTCATGGATTTTCGGTCTAATT
>JABWBR010000108.1 GCA_013360405.1 Saprospiraceae bacterium | reverse complement strand
AAGTCTTAAGGGCATACCTAAAAAAAAGGGATCCTTGAATTCGCAGCTTTCCAACTTTTTTCACTATATTAATCCTTCGTACACCCCTAATTGCGGATTGCGGATTGCGGATTTATCCATGAAAAAATCCGAATTCCGAATTCCGAAATCCGAAATTGCACGATAAAGCTTAATTTGGGCGATTATTTGTATCAAACACACAGATCATGAAGAAATCACTCGCCCTGATTGTACTTTGTACAGCCTTCTTTCACATCATGCAAGCCAAAGTGACCCTCTCCGGGGTAGTGGCTAATTCCAAGCAGCAAACCAAACTGCAAATTTTTGAGGCCGACTTTGAGCGCTACAACCACACCAAACTCGCCGAAATCGACCTGGAGTCAAACGGCGCTTTCCGCATAGAATTAGCCGTAGAAGCCGCTACTATCATTCGACTGGTTTACGTCAACCAGTATCTCCTGGTGCCGGTAAACCCAGGCAATGATATAACCATCCAATTTGACGGCGCCGGCAGCGACGGTATATACACCGCCACCGGCAACGGCGATATCAATGAATACCTGTCATACAAAGCCTTTCACGGCAAATTGACCTCCGAACGGCTATCGGCTTTTGACAAAAAATACGAAGACATTCTCGCCGAGCGCCGGAAAGCAAAAGAAAATATCAGCGACGAAGCCCAGCTCAAGGCCATCGACGATAAGTATATGCCTATGCTGGAGGCAATCGAACAAGAATACGAGGTGGTGGAAAAAGCCGTCAACGGCGAAATTGCCGCTTATCTGAAAAATAATGTTACTTCACCTTTGGCGCTGTATGCCACCATCGCCAACTGGGACGGCGTAAACTACTTGTCGGATTATCGCGAAACAACCCACCGCATGCGCCGGCGCCACCCCGACTCTCCTATGATCCCAAAAATGCTTAGCAAAATCCAACGCCTGGAGCAAAGCTCGGTAGGCGCCACCGCCCCTGAAATAGCCCAGGTGGATACCACGGGCAATATCCTTAAACTCACTTCCCTTCGCGGCCAATACGTGCTGGTCGATTTCTGGGCGAGTTGGTGCGGCCCCTGCCGCAAGGAAAACCCTAATGTGGTTTCCAATTTTCAGAAATACAAAGACCAGGGTTTCACGGTTTTCGGCGTATCGCTCGATAAAGACCGCGACAAGTGGGCCAAAGCCATCGTAAAAGACCAACTGGACTGGCCGCAGGTGTCTGACCTCAAGGGCTGGCAATCAGAACCCGGCTACGACTACCATGTTAATTCCATACCGGCCAATGTGCTGCTCGACCGCAACGGCGTGATTATTGCCAAAAATTTGCGCGGCAAAGCCCTAAGCGATAAACTGAGCGAAATTTTTGGATTTTAATCGCATACACCGAAGGTTATCATGGCTTTTTTGAGTGAAATGCGCTAACTTTGCCGCCCTGAATTATTCTAAGCAATAAGCGCAATGATCAATATTACATTCCCTGACGGCAGGGTTAGCCAATACGAAAGCGGTGTAACTGCTATGCAGGTCGCCTCGTCTATCAGCGAAGGCCTGGCCCGCAACGTACTCTCAGCTAAAGTAAACGGAGAAGTGTGGGACGCTTCGCGCCCTATCCACCACGATGCCACGCTCCAACTGCTCACCTGGGATGACAAAGACGGCAAGGCTACCTTCTGGCACTCTTCCGCCCACCTCATGGCGGAAGCGCTCGAGGCTATTTTCCCCGGCGTAAAATTTGGCGCCGGCCCTCCTATCGAAAACGGCTTTTACTACGACGTCGACCCCGGCGACCGCAAGCTCGGCGAAGACGATCTGGCCCGCATCGAGCAAAAAATGCTGGAACTGGCTCGCAATAAAAGCGATTATGTGCGCAGGGAGGTGCCCAAAGCCGAAGCCATCGCCTACTTCAAGGAAAAGGGCGACGAGTACAAACTCGAATTGCTCGAAGACCTCGAAGACGGCACGATCACTTTTTATGAGCAAGGCAACTTTGTAGACCTCTGCCGCGGCCCCCATATCCCCAATACGGATAAAATCAAGGCTATCAAGCTGCTCAAAGTAGGCGGCGCCTACTGGCGCAACGATGAAACGCGCAATCAAATGACGCGTATCACCGGCATTACGTTCCCCAAACAAAAAGAACTCGACGAATACCTCCACATGCTGGAGGAAGCCAAAAAACGCGACCACCGCAAGTTGGGTACCGAACTCGAATTGTTTATGTTTTCGGAACGCGTAGGCGCAGGTCTGCCCATCTGGCTGCCCAAAGGCACCCAACTGCGCGAACGACTCACCAATTTCCTTAAAGAAGAACAGGAAAAAAGAGGGTACAAACTCGTCGTTACACCCCATATCGGGCACAAAAATCTGTACGTAACCTCCGGCCACTACGAAAAATACGGCAAAGACAGCTTCCAGCCTATCCACACCCCGCGCGAAGGCGAGGAATTTCTGCTCAAGCCGATGAACTGTCCGCACCATTGCGAGATTTTTGCCAACCGCCCCCGCTCATACAAAGAACTGCCATTGCGCATCGCCGAATTCGGCACGGTGTACCGATATGAGCAAAGCGGCGAATTACACGGCCTGTCGCGCGTGCGCGGCTTTACGCAGGACGATGCGCACATCTTCTGCATGCCAGAACAGGTCAAAGGAGAATTCCTCAACGTACTCGACCTGACGCGTACGGTGCTGTCCAAAATGGGCTTTGCCGAGTTTACCGCTCAGATTTCGCTTCGCGACCCCAACAACCCGTCGAAGTATATCGGCTCCGACGAGGTATGGAATATCGCCGAAGCGGCTATCATCGATGCGGCTAAAGAGGCAAACTTGAATACCGTCACCGTACTGGGCGAAGCTGCCTTCTACGGCCCCAAACTCGACTTTATGGTCAAGGACGCCTTAGGCCGCTCCTGGCAACTCGGCACGATCCAGGTAGACTATAACCTGCCCAACCGCTTTGAACTGGAATACATCGGTCCCGACAACCAGGCGCACCGCCCGGTGATGATCCACCGAGCGCCTTTCGGTTCGATGGAGCGTTTTATCAGTATCCTGATCGAAAATACCGCCGGCAAATTCCCGCTGTGGCTCACGCCCGATCAATACGCCCTGCTGCCCATCAGCGAGAGATACGTCGATTATTGCACCGACATACAGCAGCAACTCGCCAAATTCGATATCCGCGGTTTTGTTGACGATCGAAACGAAACTATAGGTCGCAAAATCCGCGATACGGAAATTAAGAAAGTACCCATCATGCTGATTGTAGGCGAAAAAGAAGCCGAAAGCAATGCCGTGTCGGTTCGCCTCCAGGGCGACGGCGACAAAGGTTCGATGAGTATTGAGTTGTTTGTGGAGTATTTTAAGAGTTTGTTGTAGTCCGTTGTCGGTTCTCTGTTGTCGGTTGTCGGTTATCCGTTCCTTATCTTTGCCAGTAGAGACAAATCATGATTTGTTTCTACCTAACCAAACAGAAAACAGAAAACAGAGAACAGAGAACAGAGAACAGAGAACAGAGAACCACTCCCCGGCATTTCGATGCCGTTTCCTATTTTATTGCCCAAACTGTGTTAAATTTTATTTAAGAGGAGTACTTGCCTCTTGAAATATTAGCAGGTAAAACGTATTTTGCGGGAGAAAAGCCGACAATAACATTTCATCATCCCGTTGAATGCATAGCTTATGAAACATACTTTACTCCTGTTATTCTTTTTTGTGCTCACTACGACTGCCTTTTCGCAGATCGCTTTCAATCCCAGAGCGGACATTAAAAGACCGTCCGACAAGCTCGAGCTACAGGTTTATCCCAACCCTACTACGGATTATTTCAACCTCACCGACAATGATGTGGTAGAAAAAATTACGGTATATACCCTGCTGGGCCGCGAAATCAAGCGCTTCAATTACGTGAAAGGCGAAAAATACCGGGTAGAGGACTTGCCGCGCGGTATGTATCTCGTACAACTTAACGACCGAAACGGTCGAATCATAAACACGCAGCGGGTGAGCAAACGCTAGTTTGTGCAACTCGCTTTACGCGACGAAGGCCATCCCCGAAAATCAGGGATGGCCTTTGTCATATAAGGATGCTTACCTGTTTAGTAGGGTTTAGTGCATGCGCAGTTTAGCTAAACCCTAACGCTAAACCCAATCGCTAAACCCTACTAAACACATTTACTTTCATTTATAAAAATTCGCCAGAAAATCGGGCAGATGGCGCAGGGCGGCCAATTCGCGATAGGCCACGCGGGCGTCGGCTGCCGGTACGCCAAAATAGAGTTTGCCGCCTTCCAGATCCTTTGACACCCCTGCTTTAGCCGACACGACTGCATGGTCGCCGATATGCAGATTTTGGGCTACGCCCACCTGTCCGTACAATACCACCCAATCGCCGATGACCGTATTGCCGCCCACGCCTGTCTGGCCGGCAAGCAGGCAGTGTTTACCGATCACCACATCGTGGCCGATATGCACCTGGCTGTCGAGTTTGGTGCCCATGCCTATAATCGTATCCCCCGACACACCTTTGTTGATCGTGCAGCCCGGGCCGATATCCACATTGTCTTCGATGATCACACGTCCGCCGGAGCGCCATTTTTCGTAGCCGTTGGCCGTTTTTTTATAATAAAAAGCCTCTGTGCCGATCACAGTGCCGGGTTGAATCACCACGTTGTCGCCAATGATAGTGTGTTCTGCGATCGTCACATTGGCGTGGATATGGCAATTGCGACCGATCACCACGTCGGGGCCGATCACGGCGTTGGGTTCGACAACCGTGCTGGGGTGAATCTGGGCGCTTTCGCTGATAACGGCCGTCAGCGGCCGGTAAGGGCGACAGGACAACACCAGGTCGTTGTATACTTTGAAAGGGTCGTCGCAAAGCAATAAGGCCTTACCCGGGGGGCATTTTGCTTTTGCATTAAGCAAAATGATAGTTGCTGCCGACTGCAGGGCCTTATTAAAATATTTAGGGACGTCGACAAAAGTGATATCACCCTTGCGCACCTGGTGTATTTCGTTGATACCAAGCGCTTCGAGGGAGTCGTCGCCGATAATCGTGGCGCCGGCGCGTTCGGCCAGCTCTTTCACAGGAATAGGTTGCGGAAAATTCATTGCTATTGTAATATTTACCGCGGTGAAGATAGCACATTTAGTATTTTAATAAAAACGAGAGGCCGTCTCGCTAGGAAACGGCCTCCAAAGTATCAGTAAGTAAAGCAAGTTTAGGCGCTGCACATCACGCAATCAGGATCGTCGAGGCTGCATACCTTTCCCTCCGGCATCGGCTCGTCGTATGAAGCCGAGTGCGCATTGGGTGTGCCGCCATCGACGGCAACGGCTTGGGGGGCGCCTGCCCCGGCTGCAATTTTTTGTTGAGCCGCCTGCTGTTGCGCTTCTTGAGTAACCGTAAATTTAATAGGATCAACTGCGGCTTTTGACCGCAGGTAGTACATACCGGTTTTGAGGCCGCGCTGCCAGGCGTAGAAGTGCATGGAAGAGAGTTTGCCGAAATTGGCATTTTCCACAAACAGATTCATGCTCTGGCTTTGGCAGATAAATGCGCCGCGGTCGGCAGCCAGGTCGATGATAACCTTCTGGCTGATTTCCCATACGGTTTTGTACAGCTCTTTGATGTGCGGGGGTATTTCATCGATATGCTGCACGGAGCCGTTGGCGGCCATGAGTTTGTGCTTCATCTCGTCGCTCCACAAGCCCAATCCAATGAGGTCTTTGAGCAGATGTTTGTTGACAATGATAAATTCGCCCGAGAGGGTGCGACGGGTATAAATATTAGACGTATAGGGCTCAAAACATTCGTTATTGCCCATGATCTGCGAGGTAGAGGCGGTGGGCATAGGCGCCACGAGCAGACTATTGCGCAGGCCGTGTTTGACGATGCGCTTTTTGAGACCTGCCCAATCCCAACGGCTGCTGGGTTGCTCGCCCCAGAGGTCGAACTGCAATTCTCCCTTGCTGGCCGGCGAACCGGCGAAAGTTTCGTAAGCGCCGTCTCTGATGGCCAGTTCGCACGATTCGGTAAGCGCGGCGAAATAGATGGCCTCAAAGATATCGCGGTTGAGCTGGCGAGCCTCGGGGCTATCGAAAGCGTAGCGCATCAGGATAAAGGCGTCGGCCAGGCCTTGCACTCCGATGCCGATGGGCCGATGGCGCATATTGGAGCGGCGCGCCTCCTCGATCGGATAATAATTGATATCGATCACCTTGTTGAGGTTGCGCGTGACCACTCGGGTGATCTCCACCAGTTGGTCGAAATCGTAGACGCCTTCTTCCTTCACAAATTTCGACAGCGAGATAGAGGCCAGGTTGCACACGGCCACCTCGTCGGCGGAGGTGTATTCCATGATTTCGGTGCAGAGGTTGCTCGAGCGGATGGTGCCCAGGTTCTGCTGGTTCGATTTGCGGTTGGCTGCGTCTTTATACAGGATATACGGTGTACCCGTTTCTATTTGCGATTCGAGGATGGCAAACCAGAGGTCTTGGGCGCGTACCACTTTGCGCGCGCGGCCTTCGCGTTCGTATTTGTGATAAAGCGCTTCAAATTCGCCGCCCCAGCAGTCGAAGAGGCCGGGGGCTTCGTTGGGACAGAACAGCGACCAGTCGCCGTCGTCTCTTACGCGCTCCATAAACAGATCGGGAATCCACATCGCGTAGAAGAGGTCGCGGGCGCGCAATTCTTCCTTGCCGTGGTTTTTCTTGAGTTCCAGGAATTCGAATACGTCGGCGTGCCAGGGTTCGAGGTAAATGGCGAAAGCTCCTTTGCGTTTGCCGCCGCCCTGGTCCACATAACGGGCCGTATCGTTAAACACCTTCAACATGGGGATGATGCCGTTTGACGAGCCGCCGGTGCCTTTGATATAGCTGCCTGTGGCGCGAATATTGTGCACGCTGAGGCCGATACCGCCGGCGCTTTGCGAGATCAGGGCGCAGCGCTGGAGTGTTTCAAAAATGCCGTTTATAGAGTCGTCAGTCATAGTCAGCAAAAAACAGCTAGACATCTGCGGCTTGGGAGTACCGGCATTAAACAAGGTTGGCGTGGCGTGGATAAACCACTTTTCCGACATCAGGTTGTAGGTTTCTACAGCGGCGGCAATGTCTTCGCCGTGAATGCCTACGGCTACGCGCATGAGCATATGCTGGGGGCGTTCCACCACCTTGCCCTCCATGCGCAAGAGGTAAGAGCGTTCGAGTGTTTTGAAGCCGAAATAGTCGAAATCGTAGTCGCGGTCGTAGATAATCGCCGAATCGAGTTCGTTGCGGTGCTTCCAGATAATATTAAAAATCTCATCGCTGATGAGGCCTGCCTTTTCGCCCGTCTTGGGGTCGATATAGTGGTACAGATCTTTCATCGTTTGAGAGAAAGACTTGTCCGTATTTTTGTGCAGGTTTGATACGGCGATGCGGGCGGCGAGCTGGGCGTAATCGGGGTGGATAGCCGCCATCGTAGCTGCCGTTTCTGCCGCCAGGTTGTCGAGTTCGGTAGTCGAAACGCCGTCATAGAGGCCGAGGATCACCTTTTTGGCTATCTCGATATAATTCACATAATCAGAGGAAAGTCCGTAGCACAGCTTTTTGATGCGGGCGGTAATCTTGTCAAAAGAAACGTCTTCTTTGCGGCCTGTTCTTTTTATTACTTGCATAATTTTTTTGATTTGCTGATTTGCTAATGTGCTGATTTGCTGATTTGCTGATGTGCTGATTTGCTGATTTGCTAATTTGCTAATAGTTAAATAATTAAAAATAATCAGCACATTAACCCATTAGCACATCAGCACATTATCAAAAGTCTTCATCCAGGGAAAAAACCTGTTTTTCCTTCGACGTCATCACGCCTGCCTTTTGGTATTCGCTCACGCGTTTTTCGAAGAAATTGGTTTTCCCTTGAATCGAAATCATATCCATCCAGGGGAATGGATTTTCTACGCCGTACACCTTAGGTTGGTGCAGGGCTTCCAGCAGGCGGTCGGCTACAAATTCGATATACTGGCACATGAGGTCGGAATTCATACCGATGAGGGCCACTGGCAGGGCGCTGCTCACAAATTCCTTCTCGATAGCTACGGCGTCGGTAATGATTTGCTGAATAGTACCGTTGGGCAGTTTATTTCTCACATGGTTGTTATAGAGCAGGCAGGCAAAATCGCAGTGCATACCTTCATCGCGCGAGATCAGTTCGTTGGAAAAAGAGAGGCCTGGCATCAGTCCGCGCTTTTTGAGCCAGAAAATCGAGCAAAACGACCCCGAGAAGAAAATACCTTCTACGGCGGCAAAGGCGATGAGGCGTTCCTGGAAAGAGCCGTTGCCGATCCATCGCAGCGCCCAATCGGCTTTTTGCTTTACACAGGGTACCGTATCGATGGCATTAAAAAGATAGTCCTTCTCCTTGGGGTCCTTTATATAGGTATCAATAAGTAGCGAGTAGGTTTCGGAGTGGATATTCTCCATCATAATCTGGAAGCCGTAGAAAAATTTGGCTTCGGTGTATTGCACTTCGCTGACGAAATTTTCGGCCAGGTTTTCATTCACGATACCGTCGCTGGCGGCAAAAAAAGCCAGCACGTGTTTGATGAAGTGGCGTTCGTCGTCATTGAGGCGGTCGTTCCAATCGGTGAGGTCCTGGGAGAGGTCTATCTCTTCCGCCGTCCAGAAACTGGCCTCCGATTTTTTATAAAACGACCAGATATCACTGTGTACAATGGGAAAAAGTACAAACCGATTGGGGTTTTCCTGCAGGATAGGCTCACTAGCGTTTGACATGGTTGATGTGGTGTGTTGAATCATTTATTATTTAGAGTGCTTGTTTTTTGGCAATACAAAATCTGTCGCTGAGGCGCATTTGAGCGCCGGCGAACAATGTTCCTGCTGCGTTAATTGGCACGGATCCCTTCTGTGTGTGCCGGTTTCGTTTTCTCTGCGTGACCGCATGCCGGGTTTTGACGCCCGGTTGTGCGACATTTGCGATCACTAAAATAGAAAAACTGCAAATGCCAGGGTTTATATTTTTTCCACAAAATGTGGATAACTAATCTAATTATTTGATTATCAATTATTTTATTGTGTTAATTATTTTTTCCACATTGTGGATAACTGAATGTGGAAAATTAAAGGGCACATAATCAAAAAAATGACATTTTGTAATTTTTAATGGTATTTGAGCGTAGTCTAAACAGCTACAAAGATGGCAGGATGCCCGTCTGGCAGGTTGATAACTCTTATGCTCAGGCGCAAACCGGGCCTTGGACAGGAGGAAAATCCTATTTCGGTATTCGACAATAATTTGCGTGTAGTACCCAATCCTCTATCTGCACAAATTAGCGAACAAACAACTTTTTCGTGACGGCAAAATGATCATTTTTCAACGACAGCAGATAATAGCCGCTGCTCAGGCCGCCGAGGTAGAGTTGTTCGCCGTTGTTAGCTATGGTTCCCCGCATAAAACCCACACCTGCGGCATTGGCCAATTGGAAGTCAAATACCAGGGATCCGTCGCCGGGAATACTTACATACGCTGTAGCGGGGTTGGGAACGAGGTGTATTTGTACAGGGGTTGCTTCTTCTGTGCCAACTGTCGTGCCGACAGTGACCGGAAAAGAAAGCGTATCGGCACAGCACCAGTTGTGTGTAATGAGTTGCACAGTGTATACGCCTGGAGCGGAGTAAGTATGCGTACCTGGATCGCGTAGATCAGAAACGGCGCCGTCGCCAAAATCCCAGTGCCAGGAAGTAGCGTACCGCGAAGTATTTTGGAAGCTGGCCGTGAGGTCATCAACAGAAGCTTGCGCCAGGGCGGGCGGAACGACCAATAGTTGGCCGCACAGGCTTTGGGTGCCGATAAATACGGCTGATCCAAAAGCTGCATCACTTACATCGGCGATAGCAATTTTCACGTGATACAAAGTGCCTGCCGTAGCGGTGAATGACGCCGGCAGGAGCGTAGTAAGCCCGTCAAATACGACGCTCTGGCCGCCAAGGCCTTCATAGTTTATATAATACACGGCATTGGAATCGGCATTAATGGTATTGATGCTGACTGCGTAGTCGTGGCCGGGCACCATGGCAATATTTTCAGGCGTAGTACCCACTTCGCCTACCCAAAAGCTAAAAATGTCATTGAAATTAGTGTTGGCAAATTCGGGGTATTCCTCGGAGCCGAAAATATAGCGAAAATCGAGTTCGCCATCTTCTGCCACCAGCAAGTCGAATTCGAGTACGGCGGCATCATAAGTAGGCCATCCAGCCATTGTCGATAAATCACTATCGCCGGCATAAGGAGGAATGTCTATATAGCCGTTATAAAATACACTGGAAGGATAGGCTAGTTCGTCCACCTTGCCGGTGGCCAAAACCAAGCCCGCGTTCACCCCCAAGTCGGTAGTAGCCGCTTCGAAATAGCCCATAGAGAGGGGTGCGCCGCTAAAGGTGATATTCTGCGGTGTAGCACACGAATTGCTAAAAAAATCGATCACCATTTGCTCCGCAGTAAAGCTGGTATCGATAAACAAACCTGTCTGGGCCCGCATGGCCGTATGTTGCAGCAGGCTGCCACAAAATATCAAGAGGTAAAATTTGTTTTTCATAGCACACATAATGAGATTATTTGGAAAGATAATGATAACTATTTAGTAATAGTGAACTTATGGCTGAATAGATTATATTTTGTTAATTTTTAGCTGGTCTTAAAGACCTCTCTACCGTAGAGCCATAGATATGCATAAAATTCTTGTCCCAATTAATTTTCAATTGTCATGCCTGCCAGGGCATCTGCACACGAAACGTTTGGATGGGCTAATGCTAGTACGCTGCTGATCGTTGCACTAATCACCACCCGAAAAATGCATATCACGCGCGTATACGGCTTTGCTTTTTTGACGCTTTATGTAGTGTATCTTTGGTATCTTGTTTCACAGGGGTGAGCTATAACTATACAAACATTTTATTATCAGATATTTCTTCAAATGGGATTGCTCTATACCCCGTTAATTTATTTACTTCAAGAGCTGTTTTTAATCTATCAGAAATAATGATAGCACCGTAATACCCGAAAAGTCTGAAAAGATCAAGCTGAATATCTTCGACAAGCTCTATATGGTAATAACCAATTTCCATCAGGCCGTAAATTTCTTTTCTTTTTTGTTGATAATCTTCAGCATTCTCAAATTCGACAAGTTCTAATTTATCAGGTCGAATAAAAGTATTTTTTGAGTAGAAAAACTTACTCTTTGTATAATCGACATAGTTATTGTGTATTTCATAGAAATATAGGAAATGATACATTTTTTCAATAGTTTTTTTACTAACAATACAATTGTAATCTTGGTGACCGGCCAATTGAAATCCGGACAGTACTTCAAAAGCCTTTTCGGAGCATAATTGTGCGGCATTAATTTTAAAAGAAACATCATTGATGAAATCAGTCCATCTTGCATTGTGATGAAGGTGAAATTTATCAGGTATTTTTATATTAGATTCAATCTTTCCCCAATAATTAATATTCCATATTGAGTAATCACTCCAGTAGTTATAATGAACACTAGGAATACATTGAGGGACTCTGCCCACATTTTCAACAGCGCTACTTAAAATAAAATATTTCATGCGGGAATATTTTAAATAAATAAAAATTAACGGGTACAAGCCAAATTTTTGCTTGAAAAATGCGCGAAGCACAGATGATTAAATCCATAATTTGGTTTGTACCCGAAAAGTAATCTATGCTAAGGTAATATAATTTGGTTTATGTGATCGCTAGATGCATCAATAAAGATCCTCCACTCATTTTGTTTATTTATAATGATTTGAGAAATTTCGTCAGGAGGGAGATTAACATCTATACTATTCAAAAACAGTTCTACTTGAGTGTTGTAATTATTGTGAGAACCATTATGCCTATTGATATGCACGCCAATACCATTTTTAGGATGATGCATATGCCAAGGTGTGTTAGCCGCCTGTGCTGCTTTTTGAATTGCAGGATGGCCATATAAACCTTGAGGAATGACATGATGAGCCTGAAAATCAGGGTCAGTCACGCCAACTATTTTCCTAAAGGATGTTTCACTGGGCAAGGGAAACTTAAATAGACTTACTATATTGTCCCATACCACTTTAAAGGTTTTTACACCATCTGCTGTCGCAACCAAAATAAGTGCATACTTTGCACCGGTTGCAGCCCAACCAACAACAGGTAATGCCCCTGCAAAACTTAAAAATACGTTGACACCATCGCCTTGTACAAGGTATAGTGTTCCATTTATTAAATCGCAAGGCTCTCCAGCCACGGGGATAAGCCCGCAAATATCTAGTGCTGTATGAACATATCCTTTTAAGGTATTCCAATATGCTTTAAGTGCAATTTTATAAGTACAATAGTTATCACAATTTTCTCCCTGGTTAGCATTTTGCCACTGCTGCTTCAGAATAATACACTGAATAACAAATTCTGCATATTGATCTGGTGTTAAATGCCAAAATGATTCAATAATATAATCACGTTGTAACTCAGCATAAGGCCCTGTGAGCAGTCCTTGCCTATGTATTTGAAGAATAATGGCGGCTGCTTGTTGCCCTTCAATATCATTATACTCTTCCAAAAATTGGGTTATAGCATCGGTCAATTCCTCATTATCCATCAAATACTCTGCCTCTTCCTCCGTCAATCCCAATACCGGAACCAACTCACCGAACACTATCTGATATTTGGGCATGAACTCTCTCAGCGGTATATT